>CAYPNM010000059.1:0-16297 GCA_964412105.1 uncultured Ignavibacteriaceae bacterium
ACATTTTCGGATATATCAAAAATATCTTCTACTTTACCCTTGAAAGTTTTTGCCCAGAGCTGTTTGTTGTTGTTTAAGTCTATTCTTTGAGCAGAGATTCTGAGGCTATCCTGAAATTTTCTTACACTTCCAGTTGTAATGTATCTTGCTCCAAGTTCCTTCCCAATTCTGTTTATGTCTTTATTTGTCCCCTTAAATTGCATCGAAGATGTTCGTGGAATTACTGTCATGCCTTTTAAGCCAGTGAGATTACCAATTATTTCTTCTGTCAAGCCATCAGAGAAATATTCGATTTCTTTGTCTGAACTCATGTTCTCAAAAGGAAGTACAGCTATAGATTTATTATTTTCTTTAGTGTCGTGCGATTGAGCTTTTATATCTTTAGTTTCTTTTAAATCAGCCAAGAATTCTTCAATCTTTTGATATCTTTTATCACGATCCTTTGTGAGCAACTTTTCAATCAAATGCTGAAACTTTACAGGCAAATCTTTACTGATTGAAATTATCGGTTCCGGTTCAACATTGAGAATAGAATAAATAATTGCCTGATCGAATTCTCCTTTAAAAGGAAGATCGCCAGTCAGCATCTCATAAAAGATCACGCCCATAGACCAAATGTCTGTCCTTGTGTCAACTTTTTCTCCACGAGCCTGCTCGGGAGACATATAAGCCGTAGTACCAAGTGTTGTACCAAATCTAGTTATTTGAGATGTGCCACCGATTTTAGCAAGACCGAAATCCATTATCTTTATCAGGCCGGATTTCGTTATCATTATGTTTGCACTTTTAATATCTCGATGAATTATTCCTTTTTGGTGAGCCGCGCTCAAGCCACTAGCTATTTGTTCAATTATATTCCGAGCTTCATCCAGATTCGGTCTTTCTTTTTTTATTTTTTCTTTTAGTTCAATCCCGTTTATAAATTCCATTGCAATAAATACATCCTTGCCTGTTTCCTCAATGGAATAAATTGTTGCAATGTTAGGATGATTAAGAGCCGCTGCTGCCTGCGCCTCGATTTCGAATCTTTGTCTTTCTTCTGCATCCGAGGAAATATTGTAAGGAAGGAATTTAATTGCTACTTCACGTTTAAGCTTAGAATCTTCTGCCTTATAAACAACACCCATGCCACCCTGGCCAAGTTTGTCCAATACTTTATAGTGCAAAAGAGTCTGACCTATTAAATCATTCACACTTAACCTCTAAAAAATTCATTTAAACTATATAATAACGATAGGAAGTAAGGCGTCCCAGAAAATTTATATTCCTTCTATTCTAAAGGAATATAATGATAATAATTAGAAATTAATCAAAAATCACCAGGTAAAAAACAGTTTTTATACCTGAATTGCCCTAAATTTACAAAAAAAGCGCATTTTATCAAATAATTGTGAAATTTAGGTCTATTTAAGCATATATATCTGCCATAAATCCCTAGTAGAATTTGGCAGCATTGGTGTAATAGCACGTTTTCCTATTGGCCCAATGCTTTTTTCGAGGTATTTAATTTCTTTTAATTTATCCTTTGTTTCCCCGTCGATAACAACCGGAACTCCAGCTTGTTTCATAAGAAGTGCCCCTTTAGCCTGAATGGATAATTCAATGTTGTTTTTAACATAGCAGAGCATATCCGCGATTACGGGTCCGGTAAAATTTTTTTCGAGTGAGGAAAGATATACTCCCACATGTGTTGAAGATAGTTTTCCTTCATTTATTTGTTCAAGAAGCTCAACATCCGTATCCATACCTGTTTCCATCCATTCCTTTAATGTATGTTCGCTTCTGTTAAATACAAACGCAATGATCATTGGAAGAAGGATCAATTGCAAAAGAGTTATAATGATGGGATCCAGAACAAAATGATTAAAAAATGAATGAAGACCATATGCAAATATAAGTCCCGGAAAAAGATTATAAAGTATTACAAATAAAAATCCAGGAATTATTTGGTACAATTTAAATTCATTTTTACGATCCATTATATTTTTGGTGATTATCGCAAAAATGGCTATAGTGCCTCCGTGCATTACCGCAGTTCCGCAGCCTCTAATAAACCAGATAATTAAATTCGATTCGTTCAAAGCATTTAGATAATAGATATTTTCAACTATGGCAAACCCGGTGCCTATTGCAAAGCCATAAATTGCCGCATCAATCATAAAACCTACTTTGCCTTTTGCAAGTAAATATATTATGAATGAGGCTTTAAGTGATTCTTCAATAACCGGAGAGATGTACATGGTATAAGTAGTAAGCTTAACAGGCTCGGTCTTCAATAGATAAGTATTAATAAAATAGCTCACAACCGCAGCGATTATTCCCGCAATGATTGTCTGTACAACCAAAGAAATCTTAACCAGTTTAAAACTATCCATATATATAAGCAATACCAGAAATACGATAACCGGCAAAATGCTTATAGCAATTCTCGCCATTTAAGTTTACAGTATTTTAAGTGAAAACATAAGTTCGTCTGTCATTCTCTGGTCTCTTTCCACTGCGGCTGCATAACCAACAGAAAAAGTCATTTTGAGATTGAAGAGCAAAATCATTCTGAAATCAACCTGAGCCCCAACATCGTAAACAGAACGGCGAAATTGTTTTGAATCAAAATTTGTTACTAACGCCGTAGAGAAAAGAGATACACGGGCGTAATTTACAAATAATGAAGTAAATCCAAAATTGCCAAATCTTAAGGGTGGCAGATTCCATTCAAACATTAATTTTCCATAGGTTGTTCCGCCTATTGCGTTGAGTTCCACTCCCGGGAAACTGTAATATTCTCTGTACCTTTTTTCGGTCTGGGCATCAATATAATTATTTCCAAATCCTCCGAAATAGAAGTTGCTAAAGGGATCATTTCTGTCTCCGTGCGAATAAGCATAACCGGCAGAGGTTCTAAACCAAATGGATGAATGATTTATAGGGAGTGAAAAACCAAGGTCCAGATCATTATGAATATGAGGATAAACATCCTTTATTACGACGTTATTACTTTCGCTGATCTTCCAGATGTACCCTTTTTCGTAATCAACAGCACCAAGAGATGCTTCTTCGTGTTTGTAACTAAATGATCCACCAAAGTTGTACAATTTGTTGTATGTAGCTAATACATTTTGATATGATGGCAAAGTCTGCAGATTTCCGTAATAATTGGCGAAAAGAGTATAATCCATCATTCTCGGGGTATCGTAAATAAGATTTTTGTGGTAACTCAAGCCGAGAGAATATCCCTTACGACTAGATTTTGTCGGTCCAAAGAGATCGTAAAAATCAGCCCTGTTTAATGTGTACTCAAATTTCCAGTTAAGATATGAATAGTTAAAATCAAGGTGCAACCTTTCATCCTTTGGAAGGTGATTATACGGGCTATATGAGGCTGTCAGATCAGCAGCTTGAAAACCAATCAGATCAGACAGATTAAATCGCATGCCATACGCAAAATAGTCCTTATAGCCCTGCACGACAGGATAAAACGAGTTGATACCAAAATGCCTGAATACGCTATAATCTTCCATTCCGGTAATTACTGTGTCTGTATTAATAACAGATGGTGGCGGTGCAATCCATTTTTTTACAATTGGATATTTGTCGACAATCTCGGTGCCTAGAAAACTTATTGGTTTTACATTTGTTAACGGATTATTCGGAATCATTACCGGCAAAAATCCATCCGTAGTGAATTTTAATGCAAGAAGAGAATCATTCGAAACCGGGAGAGGCCTGAATAGACCGGTTTCGGTATTACTCAAAATGCTTATGTCATTTGTTTTAAGGTTATACCTATAAATGTTGGAGACACCGTTATAATAAGAAGAACCATATAGATATTTTCCGTCTTCAGAAAATATGAAATTTGAAGGTGTAGAATTTTCGAAATCAAACAGTGTGTCATATGAAGCCTTACCATTCATTAGACTATCAATGCTCATTTTAATTAATAACTGCTGACCACTTATCTCCGCAAGGGCACCTGAAATAGTTTTGCCATCTTTTGATATATCGATATTATACATATCCTGTCCGTAAGGCCACAAATGAATCTCGTTCCATTCAGTATAGGGGTATGGTATCCTTACCAAAGTTGAAAATCCGTTATCGTGTCTGATTCCCCATAAGGATTTATCCGCCTGATCAAACGCAAGATCGCCAATTCTCTGTTCGTGTAAAAGTTCTTTTGATTCTCCGGTCTTGATGTTAAGAGAATATATACTGCGCCAATCGTTGTTATCATTTGTATAAAATAAAGTACCTGAAGATGGATCGTATGATAATGAACTTACATAATACAATGCCGCTCCTTTTATATCATGAAGTCTAGTAATATCTCCGGTTCTAGTATCAATCTCGGCAATCTGCGCAACCTGGCCCGGGAAATCAATCGCGGCATAAATTTTGTGATTGGTTGAATCATAAAATTCTCGCGACATTCCGCCAAGAGGTTTACTTATAGGTCGGTAAGGAGTAATAGGATATATTCTTAATGTGTCAATATTTTTTCTTTGGAATTCATTTTCAAATTTTATCCATTCATCCCACGTATTTGATAAAGAAAGATGATAAACATCATTGAACGCCGAAGCAAAATAAGCGCTGCTTCCTTCGTGCCGTGAAGTCCATTCAATTAATTTTTCGGGTCCGTATTTAAGAGCAAGATAGCTCATAAATCTTGTTCCATAAAGATATGAGTTAGCTCCGACCTGGAAATCCGTCTGAGTACCTTCAGATTCGAAAGCCAGCATATCATAGATCGGCTTTTTTTCAAGGACCATAGTTCTGAAAACCATTTCATCATACCCGCCCTGAGCTCTTCCGATGCCTCCGGCCAACCAGGTTTCCAGAAAAACAGCAATGCCTTCCTTCCACCATCGCGGAGTAGCCTCCCTTGGAGCAGTCAGATAATAGTAAAGTATTGTAACAGGATTGTCAGAATTCTCTTTAACCTTTCCTCCAAAAATTGTTCGGAAAAATCTATCCATGGAAGTTGATTGATCAAGAGTTATGAGATGTACAAGCTCATGATTGAAGGTTGTGTTTATTCTTTCATTTGCCGGAGCTGTTTCGTATTGATAATCCAGCGGAGCAATTAAAAGGGAAATATGATTTTTCGGAACAACACCTGTACCTGCGTTACCAAAGTCACTTAAATCATACATCAATAATGTAGTTTTTTCATCGGTGTGATAATTATATAGTTTTGAATCCGTATTAAATGCATTCTCATAACACTGAATTACATAATTTACGAGATATTTACTTGCCCCACCATCATATATTAATCTCATATTTTTAGTGTCTATTTCTTTAAGCTGTGCAGAAATTTTAACAGGGGAGAGAGCGGATATTATTACAAAAGCATAAATTATGATGGGAATGTTTTTAAGAAAGGCCCTCGAATTAAATGCCATAATCCATCCTTTGTTTTAAAATATTAAAAGGAGAGATTACGGGATTGTAATCTCTCCTTGATAAGGAAGTTATTTAAAGGAAACTTTACTTGTCCATGTTCGTGCTATTTCTATGAGTGTCGCTTTCAATTGCATTTCTAAAAGCATCATTACCAAGTGCGTTTCTCAGAGCATCATTTGATAATGCATTTCTAAATCCTTCACTTGAAAGAGCATTTCTAAAAGCTGCACTACTTAGAGCATTTCTAAATCCTTCATTTGACAATGCATTTTTAAAAGCATCACTTGAAAGAGCATTTCTTAAAGCGTCGTTTGAAATTGCATTTCTAAAAGCATCATTTGAAAGAGCATTTCTTAAAGCATCGTTGCTAATTGCATTTCTGAAAGCATCACTTTCCAGCGCATTTCTAAAAGCGTCGCTTGAAATTGCATTTCTAAAAGCATCATTTGAAAGAGCATTTCTCATAGCTGAACTGCTAACGACATTTCTCATAGCATCGCTTGAGAGAGCATTTCTTAAAGCATCATTTGAAAGAGCGTTCCTGAAAGCATCGCTAGTTAAAATATTTCTAAATGCCTGGCTGTTAACTGCATTCTTAAAGGCATCTGTTGACATCAAATTTCTAAATGCGTCACTGTTCAAAGCCTGCCTGAAATTATTTCCGGCCAGTTCATTTCTCAAAGCATCATTTGAAAGAGCATTTCTCAAAGCGTCACTGGAAATTGCGTTTCTGAAAGCATCAGTACTAACAACATTTCTAAATGCTTCGTTGCCCAGCGCATTTCTCAGAGCATCATTAGAAATAGCTGTTTTGAAAGCATCGCTTCCAAGAGCATTTCTCATAGCATCATTAGAAAGAGCATTTCTCATTGCATCGCTGGAAATTGCATTTCTAAAGCCGGCATTATTAACGGCATTTTTAAATGCGTCGCTTGTTACCATGTTTCTCATAGCATCATTAGAAAGAGCATTTCTCATTGCATCATTTGAAAGAGCATTTCTCAGAGCATCATTTGAGATGATGTTTCTGAAAGCGTCACTGGAAATCGCATTTCTAAAAGCTGCACTACTTAATGCATTTCTAAAGCTTTCATCATTCATTGCCAGTCTGAAATTAGGATCGTTAACCAGCTTCTGGATTTTATCATTCTGGAGCAGTTTGGCAACCTGATCATCAGAAACGACTACATCTTTGGATGTTATTTGTTCTGCCTGATATTTATTGGCTTTTTCAACTCCGCCGATTGTACCTGACATATCAGTATTATTTGCAGGCCAGGGATAAAATATTCCAAAATATACTGCCAGAATAACAACAATAGCAGAAGCACCCATCAATACCTTTGTTCTCTTATTAACCTGCTTTCTATTATTATCTGTCATTATACACCTCCCAATTATTAATTATTAAAAAGTTCGTTATTTCTTAGGCATTTAATTCAAGTACAATCCTAATAGGAAAAAGTTGGTAAAAATTTTGCTTTATATTAAAATAATTTCAAAATATTGCCTGTAAAAAGAGCCAATAATGATCCTTATTGTTTTATTGTCAACTTATGTTCAAATAATGTATTTCCCGATCTGAGGATTTTAATTTTTACAGTTACCGGGTCAGGACTGTTTCGTGTAAATAATAAGCTGTATTTCTGGGATCCGGAGGAATTGGTTGTTTTAATAGAGTTTTGTTCTTTGGATAATTCAATGTTTTTAGCGACGCCCATTCTCACCTTCTGGAATTTAACAGCAGCGGGGTAGGAAATAACTACATCAAAGCCTTCTCTCGAAGTAAGATCCAGGTCAAACCAAAAATCCTTATTGATTCCTTTTATTTCAATATTTCCGGAAATATCTGATAAATTCAACGGCAGTTCAGAGATAGTGCTTGTACCATCATTATTAATTCCAATTGTCCCATATACGTCATTAATATTTAAGCTGTTTGAATTATTAACCAATAGGGCATATATGATAATTCCGATTATCAGACCGAATGCAAAAGTGTAAGCAATCTTGAGTTTAGGTGAAAATAAGAAATCCCAGGGATAATGCTTTTTACTTTTTGGTGAATATCTATTGAAATTTATTGAATTAATGATTTGCTTTTTGAGGTTTTCTGAGGGTTCATGATCAGGCAGTCTATCCAAGTAATCATTTGTCAGTTGTAAATCATTAAAATAATCCCTGGCAGCTTTATTAGCCTGCAGGAATTTTTCCAGTTCAGCACTTTCATCGGGGGTGGTCATATGATCAATCTCTTTATTGATCAATTCTATGTGTTTTTTATCTATTGTTTGCATATTAAACTCTGTTATTCGTTAAGATTTCTTTTAGTAATTGTCTTCCTGTAAATAGTCTTGATTTAACTGTTTTTTCCGGGATATCAAGCACATAACTCAATTCTTTATAGGAATAATCAAATAGATGTTTAAGAACAATCGGGAGCCTATATAAAATGTCCAGCTGCATTATAGCATCGTGAATTTTTTTTTTGAGCTCCATTTCCTCATATATTTTGTCCGGATCTCCTTCATTTGCAATGATTTGCTCACTAATTTCCGAACTTCTATTTTCCCTTTTTGAAAAATTTATCGCTTCATTAACAGTAATTCTATAAAGCCAGCTAAAAAACTTATACTTATAATCATAGGAATTCAGGTTTTCATAAGCTTTAACAAAAGCTGACTGTGTAATCTCCTCAGCGTTATCGTGATCCCTGGTTATTCTAAAAGAAAGCCTGAATATGATTGCATAATATTTTTCTACAATTTCTTCAAAAGACTTTCTATCACCCTTCAGGCACTCTTTAACCAGTTTGTAATCATCGGTATTCATAGGTAAATACAACCCGGAAAGGAAAAAGTTGGTAAATATTTTCGGAAACTTTCATTCGATAGTAAAAATTTGGTCCAATCTTGAATATTTAAATACCTCCCTGATATGTTTATTCAGATTTTTAAGTATAACTTTGTGTCCACTTCCTTTTAATCTGGAATGGGTTTTTAACAGGGATCCAAGTCCAGCACTAGATATATATTCGAGGCCCTGAAAATTAACTGTACAATCCTCTTGAATGTTATCGAGGATCTGATCTACTTTTTCAATCTGTGCAGCATCTAATCTGCCTGAAATAATAATTTCGTTGCCATTTTGAACATGTATGTTGAACATCTGTATCCCTTTAAATGGTTTTTACAACTGTTTTTTGGAAGGACTATATATTACTATATATTTTCCCATAATTCAATAAGTTTTTAAATTTAATTGCCCTTTGGAATTATCGATATTTTGATCAAATTTTACGCTATTTCTCTGGAAGCAGGTCAATCTCCTTGATGTTATTGCCCAATAGTTAAAAGCATCATCAACAGCATCCATAACAAAAATGACTTCCGTCCAAACCACATATGGTTAATTATTGAGTAATAGGTAAGAAGCCATTTTTGTAAAAAGCGATTTAACATAAAATGAGAGGACAGGCCAAAAGGGGGAAAAGATAATATTTCCTCTCATTATTTGGTAGCTTTGCATTAACTCTTTAATCTACTTTTCTTTTTTAATAAAGTCAATCAGGCAGCATTGTCTCAATTTTCAATTACTAGATTAAAGAGAGCAGTACTTTGTATTATTATCCTGAGTATGCGTAATAAAATGGATTGCTTCTGAGTTATGTCCAAGATACTAATTATGAATCTTTAGAAAGATTGAGAATCATACTGAGTTAAAGATTGAAAGAAATTATAGGCGGATGCTTGTATTTTAAAATTAAAATAGTTAACATTTACAAAACCCACCGGTAGGCCATCTACCTTTCTTAAAACAAATAGGTAATAATTTATGAGAGAATTTTTATTTTCTTTCCTAATTCTGCTGATTTTTGCTTTCCCGGTTACCATTCGTGCACAAAAGAGAACAAGAATCAAAGGGATTGTTTCAGAAGCAAATGGTGAGCCTTTGCCAGGCGCTAACATATTTATTCCTGCTTTGAATTTAGGTGCTGCAACTGATAATAATGGCAAATATGATTTCTTTATACCAGCAGAAGAATCTAATGGGCAGAGTGTCAATCTTAAGGCTTCTTTTGTCGGTTATAGATCTCAAACTGTATTGATAAAATTAAATGGTGAAAATATTGAAGAAAATTTTTCACTGAAGGAAGATATCTTTAAAAGCGAAGAAGTTGTGGTTACAGGGTTGGCTTCTAAAACATCAAAATCAAGGGCCGAGGTTTCTGTATCGAGAGTAAATGCAGCAAATCTAACAAAGACTTCCTCATTTCAATCAATGTCCCAATTAGTTGAAGGTCAAATATCTGGTGTACAGGTTACTTCTCCTTCAGGAAACCCGGGTGCCGGATACAGGTTTTTTGTCCGTGGAGGCGGCGGTTTGAATGGAGATGAACAGCCGGTAATTTATATAGATGGAATAAGAGTTAATAATGATGAATATCAGGGGTGGGGAGATGGTTCCCCAACCGGAGGTCAGGGAATAAGCATGCTTGCTACTCTTGATCCAGAAGATATTTCAAAAATTGAGGTATTAAAAGGACCCGCAGCAGCGGCAATGTACGGTACCAGCGGCTCCAACGGTGTAGTGCTTATTACAACAAAAAGCGGAATTAATGCTTTATCTTCATCTTATAAACTTTCTGTCAATTATAAATATGTTTATGGTATAAATACTCAATCACATAAATACAAAACCAGTAATTATTTGTCTGCAAATAGTGCTAATGCGGTTTTTAGAGACGGACCAATCAGGCAAAACACATTAAATATTTCAGGGGGTTCAAATTTATTGAGGTATTACGGTTCATTTGATGATCGTTATGAACAAGGCATAATCGCAAATAATGATTTTGATCGAAAAGCATTCAGGATAAATTTGGATTCATATTCCATTCAAAATTTGACGCTTGGGATTTCAGCCGGATATGATTATTTAGATATAACCAAACCTCCAAATGATTACTCTGGCAATGGATTTTTCTATAATGTATTATATTATCCAGTTGCTTACCCGGCATCTGATAGTTCATTAATTTATCAAATAAAGGATTCAGATCATATTGAATCTTTTACGGGTGGAGTTCAAATTACATATACCCCCATTGATAAATTAGAATTTCATTTTACCGGCGGTATAAATAACAATAATATCCGTGAAGATTTAACAATGCCACACAATTTGTTGCCAACTCCCGGAGGAGGCAGAGGAATTTTTAATACCGGGAACAAACAATTTAATTATGAATTTAACGGACGCTATTCTTATAAGATTATAAAAGGATTAAAGGCAACTTCAATCCTTGGTGCTCAACTTTTTGATAGAACAAATAAGTATTCACAATTTGCATCTACAAATTTTCCTTCAACATTAATTACAAATATTGGAGCCGGTTCATATGTTTTTAGTTACGGCGAAAATTTTCTAAACACAAGGGAAGCAGGAATTTTTATAGAGCACGATTTGTCCTATCTTGATAAGTATTTTTTAACTCTGGGTTTACGTGAAGACTATGCCAGTACAATAGGTACGGAGGCTCCAAGTATTTTATACCCGAAGGTAAGCTTTGCTTTACGTCTTGATAAGTACAACTGGTTCCCTTCGAAAATTTTTAATCTCTTTAAGTTTCGTGCTGCCTTTGGAGAAAATGGCCAACTGCCTGACCCGCTGGCATCAATTCCATTATTATGGCAGGGTTCCAATAGTGGTTATGGCATTGGAGCGACAATTTACAGCATTGGGAATGCTTCAATTAAACCGGAACGAATAAAAGAATTTGAGACAGGATTTGAAGCTGAATTTCTTAAAAACTATTCATTAGATTTTACTTACTATAGACAGAGTGCAACAAATTCAATCGTTTATAAGCAGGAGTCACCATCCACAGGACTAACTGATAGTGCAGTTCCGTTTAATATTGGTGCATTGAAAAATTGGGGTTTTGAAACTCTTATTCAGGCAAACCTGATTCGATCAAAAAAATACGGACTTGATATAAGACTCATCTGGAATTATCAAAATAATGAAGTAACCAGTTTGGGCGGAGCAGAGCCTATTTATGATCCATATTTTAATGTTAATGTAATCAAAGTAGGCTTACCGAAACATGAATTTTATGCTCCGAAAGTGCTTGGTGCAAAATTTAATCCTGATGGAACATATAAAACAGTTAATACCACTTCCGGCAATGTTGATCTGGGAAATCCTATTCCAAATACTACAGGTTCTTTCTCCGTAAACTTTAAATTCCTTAAAAATTTTAATTTATATGCTCTCACTGTTTGGGCATTGAACCGTAAAATGCTTAATTATACAAAATTACGTGCAGCAAGCGCAGGGAACGTACCGGCATATAATGCTCTAAAGGCTGAATTAGCAAGACTAACACCGGGCACCTCGCAATATATTGATGCTGCAAATAAATTTGCTAAAATGGATCCCAATTACTACGCCAATTACATCGAAGACGCCGGCTATTTTAAGCTCAGAGAGTTGAGCTTAAGCTACAGTTTTAGGGATATTTTACACGGAACAGGATATAATTATATAAAGGATATTACAGTGGGTATCTCGGTATTAAATGTATTAACTCTTACAAATTATTCGGGCTCTGATGTTGAAATTAATTCCTGGGGAAGCAGATCATTATCAAGAGGGGTTGATTTCTTTTCCCTGCAACATCCAAGGGTCTATAATTTTTGGATTAGAGTAGATATATAGCGAGGAAATAATTATGAAAAAAAGTACAATTATTTTATCAATCCTGATATCATTAACATTTGTTTCTTGTAAAGATTATGTCACTAATATAGATCAATCAAATGATATAGTAGAAAATTCCCAATTAAATTCACAGGATCAGTTACCTTTCCTGATAACCGGAGTTGAGGCAAAGTTCGCAGATGCATTTACCTTGACCGATGTTTACTCGGCATTATTATCAGATGCTTTCTTTTTCGATCATAAAGATGTACCCGGAGCAGTTCACATTGAATTTCAAAATTTTGATTTAGGAAATTTCGACTTAAATGATGTCAATATTGAAGAAGCGTACAAAGAAGTAGGACAATGCAGATATTATGCGGATGATTTGGTAAGAAGAACAAATTCAATAACTATTACAGATACAACTATCGGGAATAATGCATTGTTTACAGGTTATTTCTATGGTGGATATGCACGTTATATGTATGCGACTTTCTACGGTTTGAATCCCACACAAGGGGGTTCTCCAATAAATAACGGGCCATTTATAGGTTCAGAACAGATGTATGATCTTGCAATAAAGAAATTTAAAAAGTCTCTCAATTATATTTCTGATCCATTAACTATCAGAAGCGTCAATTCAGTGATTGCAAGGGCATATTTATATAGAGGTGATTATACTGATGCATCAACTTATGCGGCAAAAGGACTGGTTGAAAATGATGGCCCCCTTCTGGCCAAGCATGGCCCAGGCTCGGATAATTTCTGGTGGGATGTCGCAGGTAATGGAGGTCATCAGTTTACAGCAGATTCCAGATTTAAGGGTTATATAAATATTGACTCCACTGAAGCCACCAGAATTAAAATAGATTCTGTTCTAGGGTATGATAGTACCTATTATTATTACCAGACGGTTTATCCTTTGATAAATTCTCCTCAAAAAATTATAACGTGGCAGGAAAATAATTTAATGAAAGCAGAATTAATCCTCCGAGGTTACGGTTCAGGAGACGCGCTTGCATTAGTTAATGAGGTCAGGAATTATTACGGAATTTCATCGCTTTCTTCTGTTGATCTAAATGTAATTTATACTGAGAGAGACAAAGAGCTATTTGCTTCAGGCAACCGCCTTGTCGATGAAAGACGATTTAATAAATGGCATCTTACTGCAGGTACCTGGGAATATCTTCCGATACCTGAAAGTGAAAGGAATGCAAATCCAAATATTAATTGAATTTTAAAATTTACTTTTTGATATATCAGAATGTTGGAATGATCAAAAACAGATAATTTAGCTTATCATTAGTAATCTTTTGAATACTTGCTTAATAATTCCCGGAACGCTGGATTGGAGCGTATTTGATTAAAAGCTGGATCATTTTTTAGAATGAATCCTGTTATAGCACGGGCAGTACCTCTTGCATTAAAGACTTCTTGAAGGAGAGGGACAGCTTGAACCGCATCTCCAAATAAAGAATAAATCTGTGCCATCAACATTAAATGGAAATAATGACAGGTGTAACAGTAGGCGGACGGTTCCAGTTCAAGTACCTTCTTCATAGTGGAAATTGCTTTATCCTTGTGCCCTAAATAGGCCTGCGGCATTGCTAGAAAAACAAGATGTTCAATTTTATCGAAATTACTTCCTACATTTTTAAAGCTGTTTAATATTACGGCTGCTTTATGAAAATTATTCAATTTATCGTTATTATTGCCTAAATAATTATCAGCTACACCACAAAATGTCATACCATTGGCAACGTAAGATTTTATACCAACCGCTCCGCTTTTTTTATAAAATTTATCAGCCAGAGTTCTCATAGAATCAGCATAGTTAAAAGCTTGTTTAAAATTGTGTGAATAATAGTTATTCCAAAAACGTAAAGAATAATAAGAGATTAAAATCATTCCAGAAATATGTTTTTTCCTGCAAAGGTCCAGTACGCTGCCAGCTTGTTCTGTACGACCGATAGTATTTAGGAAAAATGCTTTCGATAATAAAATTTGAGAATTATCAGGTTCGATTTGAAATGCTCTGTCACATAGCTTCAGTGATTCTGAATAATTTCTTAGGCTAAATTCAATTGCAGCATAATCTAAAACAATTTCACTATTTTGAGGATCTAACTCGACTGCTTTATTAATATAATTGAGAGCATCATCCCAAAGCCCTTCCCGAATACCGTCGACAACAGCTACATTATCTAATATAACCGGATTTTGCGGTGATAATTGCAAGGCTTTGTCATATTCGGTTTTTGCTTTCTCAAATTGCCACTTCGTCCTGTATATATTACCTAATTCCAGATAACCGTCCGCTAAACCAGGATTAATTTGTATTGAATGATTTGCATCAGCAATTGATTCGCTGAATAAGGAATCATTATTTTTTAATTTTGACCATAATTGTTCGGCCTCTGATAAGTAAGCATATGCGAGTGCAAATGTTGAATCAATTGCTATAGCTTCGTGATAAAGTTTTATGGCATCGACCGGCAGTTTTCCTGTATTGCTGAAATTATACATTTCATATTTTGCCTGGAGAAAAAGATTGTATGCCTTTGGATTATCTGTCGGTGTAATACTAAGAATTTTCTTCTCGTTTGGAATAAGTTTAATTTGCAAAGCCTGTGCAATTTTTCCTGCCACCTCACCTTCAACAGAGAATACATTGTCCAGTGTTCGTGTATATGCTTTTGCCCAGATATGACTGTCTGTTTTTGCATCTATTAACTGGACATTAATTAGCACTTCGTTATCTGATTTTTGTACGCTGCCTTCCAGCACGGTGGATACACCCAGTTGTTTTGCTATTGTTTTTAAATCCTCCGGCCGGCTTTTATACCTGTCTGTTGAAGTTCGTGAGATAACTTTTAGTCCACCGATGCCTGCAAGCTTGGTTAAAATCATATCCTCCGTACCACTTGCAAAGTAGGCATTGTTTTTATCCGGGCTTAAGTTTTCAAATGGCAAAACAGCGATTGATTTTTTGAAGGTTGAAGCAGTATTGTCAGTTGATCCTTTGTTAAAGATAAAAAGGTAGCTGATCGCTATTAGTGTAATCAGAACTGTTACAGAAGCACTGATAATTACTTTCCATTTATTAGTAAAAGTTCCTGATTTATTACCTGTTTTTAGTATATTCGATTGGTTTTGGACTATTTGTTGTACAGAGGATGTTTTTATATAACCGGCTTCCGAATATTCCAGATTTTTTCGTTCTTTTCTAAGGTCGGCCAGTAAATCATCAATATGCTGGTAGCGTTCATTTTTATCTTTTGTAAGCGCTTTAAATACTATTCTTTCAATTTCAGGTGAAACTTTTTTATTAAAACGAGCAACGGGTTGCGGGTCTTCATTTATTATAGAATAAACCAACGCTGCCTGATGTTCCGCATCAAAAGGCAGGTGAGTAGTAAATAGTTCATAGAGCACAATTCCAAAAGAAAAAATATCTGATCTGTTATCAATTTCTTCTCCCAGAGCCTGTTCAGGCGACATATATGCTGCCGTTCCCACTGTTGAGCCATCCATTGTTAATTTTGTTGCGCCGCTTATTTTTGCCAGGCCGAAATCCATTAACTTTATCCGGCCTTTTGATGTGAGCATAATATTTTCAGACTTGATGTCACGATGAACTATCCCCTTTTCGTGTGCTGCGGCAAGGCCTTCACATATTTGAATTGCTATATCAAGGACTTTATTTATTGTCAGCGTATCGTTCTTTTCCAGTATAATTTTTTTTAGAGTTTGTCCTTCCACATATTCCATTGCAATAAATACCTGGCCGTTGTGTTCGCCGATTTCATAAATCACAGCGATGTTCTGATGCATCAATGAAGCAGCGGCGCGCGCTTCGTGGTAGAATCTTTCTTTTTCATTGGAATCGGAAGTCAGATACTGTGGTAAGAATTTGAGAGCTACATTTCGATTGAGTGTGGTATCGTGAGCTTTATATACCACTCCCATTCCACCTTCACCGAGTTTCTCTAATATTTTATAATGCAGAATTGTTTCGCCAATCATAATTTATCATGATTTAGGTTTATTATAGCTTGCTATCCTGCCAGGATTATAAAATCGGGCAAAAATGATTTGCTGAATTAAAAATATATAATTTAATGGCTGGATTATCAGTCCACAGCAAAATTTAATATAATAATTTTATAAATAAAATGGG
>CAYPNM010000060.1:0-15795 GCA_964412105.1 uncultured Ignavibacteriaceae bacterium
AATAATTTTAAGGAGTGTGTAGAAACAGAAGCTAAATACCTTGAGCTGTATGGTAGTGATTCCCTTAAAAATTATTTATCAAAAGTTAAAGAGGACCTAAGTAATTTTGACCTTAATAATTTTGATCACATAGAAAAATCCATAGATAAGATAATTGATCTTTCTCCCAAAATGATTCCCTTATATGCAATTTATACTGGGATTGGGGAAGTATCATTTGAATTGATGTATAAAAATAATCTCCCATCGAATGATAAAAAAAAGATCTTGAATTTTTCCACTTCATATTTTTACAAGGCTCTCGATTTTATAACCACGGATTCTTTCAATGCCAGATCAATAGTTTATCAAAAAATGGCAAATATTTTTCGACATTATGGTGATAAAGGGGCAGCTACTGCTGCAGATTTTATTGCCTTTAAGTATAATCAGGATAACATTGACATAGGGCTGAATGTAGCCTCCTATTATGAAACGATTGGCAAATCTGATAGCACTCAGGCAATATTAATTAGGCTTTATAATTCCTTAAAGAATAAAAACGCCTATCAGGGGATTTTTGATTTTTTGGGAGACCATTTTATTAATAGTAATGCAAAAATTAATAATTACTTGAAAGCTCTTTCACAAGGAGCAAAAGACTCATCTGTTTTATATTGCAAAATTGCTGATGAATATTTTCCTTATAAGGCTGACTCAGCTATTGATAATTACAAAAAGGCATTAAAATTAGGACTGAGTAATAACAAGATATTAGTAAGATTAGGATTATTATTTAATTTGAAGATGGATTGTAGAACAGCTATTTATTATTTCAATAAAGTTAAAAGTTGGGAAAATGAGCCCTCTATTTACGCAGATTCTTATGCCGGCTGTTATGCTGATGTGGGTGATTATGATAAAGCCATTAAATGGTATACTATAAGCAAGAATCATTCTCAAATTGCATATAGTTATTTAAATCTAAAATATTACAGGCAAGCAATTGATGTTTACCTGTATGATATTAATAAAGCTAAAAACAGGAAATGGCCAAATGTTATTGATAAAACGAATTACTTGGGTTGGCATTATTATAATCTTGCTTTAACTTATGCAGCAATCAATGAAAGAACTGAGGCATTTAATGCATTTGTTAATGCAAATACATACTTGAATAGAAATGACGCGCTCGCTATGGATCTAAAATATGATGTTGAGTTTTATAGAATACTTAAGGATAATATCGATTGGGATTATCTTAGCGATGATGATGCATTTCTATACTTATACAATAAAAATAGGATAAGTAATCACGGAAAATTAATCCAAGTTTGGATAAAAAAAGTTATATTTCCGTATAATAAGAATTTATCAAAAATTAGAATGACAATTGAAAATGATCATCCTAAAGAAATGAAAAAGTATGATGATTACTATTATACTTTGTCGTTATACGAGTTCGATAATTTAAAACAAAAAGTTCGTTGTTTACGTTATTCGGACTATACCTACAATGGAGTGTGCATAAAATCGATCAACTTTGACAATCCTGAATGGAGTATGTCCTTTCCCGATGGCCTTAGTAAATATTGGATAAGCAGTTTAAATAGTAGGTGATATATACTTTAGTGAGTTAATATTTTCAATAATTTATGAGCTTATTATAAGCAGCCTGCCTGTTTAGCATATAGATTTGGTTTGAATATTTTAGCAAAAACGAACTTTAGTAAGTTAATTTTGTTATTAATTTGTTACTTAAATATTATAATTACTTTTAAAACATTAGCCTTATTCTATAATGTAAAATACATTTTATATTCAAACGGATGAGGCATTGTGCCGATCGACATAATCTCAGCCTGTTTTATATTCACCCACTGGTTTAACAAAACATCAGTAAAAATATTCCCTCTTTTTAGAAAATCGTTATCACTTGCAAGTGCATCGAGAGCTTCTGTCAAATTTCTTGGAAGAAAATGGATATTGTGAACGTGTTCATCTTCAAGAAAGTTCTTATCGTATGGACCAAAACCTTCTTTCATCGGATCAATTTTTTTAACTACTCCATCTATTCCGGCCAGCAACATAGCAATCTGGCACAAATAAGGATTTGCAGTCCCATCAGGGGGACGATATTCAAATCGTGTCTCTTCAGAATTAGAAACGTATTTAGGAATTCTGATTGCGGATGCACGATTGCCCTGTCCATAGGTTAACGCAACAGGTGCTTCAAACCCTGGAACTAGTCTTTTATAAGAGTTCGTACTGGGATTTGTAAACGCAGATAGAGCGGGAGCGTGCTTTAACATTCCACCTATAAAATATCTTCCAAACTCGTTTATGTTTCCATATTCCCCTTTTTTATAAAAAAGATTTTTCCCCTTTTTAGTTAGGTAAAGATGTAGATGCAAACCGTTACCCGCCTGGTGATACATCGGCTTTGGCATAAAAGTAATAAAAAGATCCTTTCGGCGAGCATAATTAAAAAGCACATATTTTGTCGAAATTATATTATCTGCTGTAGTTAATAAATCTGAAAAGTAAGTTTCGATTTCCTGCTGTCCTCTCTCACCCACCTCGTGATGATGATACTTTACATTAATTCCAAATTTTTTCATGATTTTGCATGCTTCATCACGGAAGTCATCATATACATCAAAAGGATTTACCGCATGATATGCTTTTTTATAAAACTCCTCGGCATGTTCTACTTTATAATATGATGTAGAGGTTCGCGTATCATATTCAACATTTGAAAAAATATAAAATTCAAATTCCGGCCCCCACCAACTTTTATCTGCACCCGTAAAAGCCTTGAGAACAGACTCTGCTTTCTTAGCCAGCATTCTACTATCCTGTGTATAAGAAGTATGCTTTCCATCAGCTAAAACAATGTGCGAATAAAAACTCAGCGTTGGAGTTTCACGGAAAGGATCAATAACAGCTGTTTCCAGATCTGGGACAAGTATCATATCGCTGTTTTCAACTTTTATAAATCCATAACTTGAACCATCAAAACCGACCCCCTGTTTTATCATTTTTTGAAGAATGCCAGGGTAAACCGGCAGCGAAATATGATGTAGGCGGCCTGTAAGGTCAATGCATTTAAGATCAATTACTTCGATATTATGTTTCTTAATTAAATTTTCACATTTCTGAAGGTTGCTGGATGGCATTTATCTTCCCCGAAAAAATTTTTTATAAGTTGTAACGGACAGTGTTAATAAATTTTACGCTTTATAATTAACTGCAGAAACTCCTGGATATACTGCATTATCCATAAGGTCCTCTTCTATTCTTAGTAATTGATTGTATTTTGCTATTCTGTCAGTTCTTGAAAGCGAGCCGGTTTTTATTTGACCTGCATTTGTTGCAACTGCGATATCAGCAATTGTAGTATCCTCAGTTTCACCTGAACGGTGACTAATTACATTTGTATAGCCTGCTTTTTTAGCCATTTCGATCGCATCAAGGGTCTCTGTTAATGTCCCAATCTGGTTAACCTTAATTAAAATGGAATTAGCAACGCCCATCTCAATACCTTTAGACAGTCTTTCCGTATTTGTTACAAAAATATCATCCCCAACAAGTTGAACTTTATTACCCAGTTTTTCAGTTAATAATTTCCAGCCATTCCAGTCATCTTCTGCCAGACCATCTTCAAGCGAAATTATAGGATACTGCTTTATCCAGTTAGCCCAGTAATCAACCATTTTTTCGATTGGAATGATTTCGTTAGGTTTTGACTTAAAGAGATGATAAGCGTTTTTCTCTTTTATATAGAATTCGCTTGCTGCAGGATCTATAGCCAGGGCAATTTCACTTCCAGGTTTGAAACCGGCTTTGTTAATTGCCTCAAGAACAACTTCAAGCGCTTCATCATTCGTTTTTAAATTTGGAGCAAAACCACCTTCATCACCAACAGCAGTGTTATATCCTTTTTTATGCAACACCGATTTTAAAGAATGAAACGTTTCAGAACCCATTCTCAAAGCTTCGGCAAAATTTGAAGCTCCAACAGGCATAATCATAAATTCTTGAAAGTCAACATTATTATCCGCGTGTTTACCACCATTCAATATATTCATCATTGGTACGGGAAGGGTTTTTGCGTTTGTGCCGCCTATGTAACGATAAAGAGGCAATCCGAGTGTCTCTGAAGAAGCCTTGGCGCATGCTAGTGATACACCCAAAATAGCGTTAGCACCAAGAACTGATTTATTGGGGGTACCGTCCATTGCAATTAAAAAATTATCTATCTCGGTTTGTTCTGCAGCATCCATATCCAAAATTTCATTAGCAATTTTCTCATTTACATTGTCAACTGCTTTCAACACACCTTTTCCACCATAACGGTTCTTATCCCCATCCCTCAATTCAACAGCTTCGTGCTCACCTGTTGATGCGCCGCTTGGTACGGCGGCTCGTCCTACTACACCACTTTCCAATAAAACTTCAACTTCCAATGTTGGATTACCTCTTGAATCTAGGATTTCTCTGGCAATTACATCGACTATTCCTGTCATTTTTTCAACTCCCACATTTATCTTTTTAATAATTAAATTTTATTTAGAATATTTGTAACTTACAAACCACAGTATAATTAAAAATTAATGTTTTAAATATACTAATACTTAGCCTTATACTCTGCCATAATTACAAACATAATAAAATGAATATACTATGATTTTGGACAGCAACTGCGATAGACCAGAATTAAATTATCCTTGTGACTGGATATATAAAGTGATTGGAAAGGATGTCGATAAGCTTATTTCAGCGATTGAACGTGCTTCACTTAAACTTAATTATGAGGTTACCCCCTCAAATGTGAGTAAAAACGAAAATTACTTCAGTTTGAATTTTAAAATCACAGTTCCATCAGAAGCAGCACGAGATATAATTTATCAAGAACTAAACAATAATAAAGATGTAATTATGGTATTATAAAATCTTTTTAATTTTACTAATAAATTCCATAATAAGCGCGGCAGTAATTCCCCAGATAATTTCACCATCATAGTTAAAGACATACACTTTATGTTTTTTACCCTGCCTTGGTTTTGAATATCTCTCTGGCAGGCCTAGTTGTTTGACAGGCAACAGATCTATTCTTTCTCCCTTGTCGTTAAAATAGAAAGCTTGTAATTCCTGACGCATCTCATAAACTCTGGGCGGGTTTTCCATAAAGAACGAAACAGGAGCAGTAAAGACTTTTTCAACTTCATTTTTGTCAAAATTTAACTTTCCAAAATCAGCTGCTGTAAGCTTGGCAACCAAAGAGTCCACTGTAACGCCCATTGGCCCAACAAAAGTGTCAAGAAAACCGACTTTCTCAATATTATCTTTAGTAATTCCCAACTCTTCTACAGTCTCCCTGATCGCAGTTTCCTCAAATGATTTATCATTATTGAAGTCGATTTCACCTCCAGGGAAACAAATTTCACCACCCTGCCTAATTGAAGCTGCCCTTTTTTCGAAAAGAAAATTATATCCTTTATTTATGAGAACAAGGGGAATTAATACGGCGGAATTGAAGTATTCTTCTTTGCCCAGTACACCTGGATATTTAGGTAAAACCGATATAAGTTTTTCAAAATCTATGTTTTTCATATCAATAGTAGTAAATCAAATTCAAATTAAAATTGTAGGAATTAACTTTGTGAACAAATAAACTAAAAATTATATACTAAATAAAATAAAGATTTCAGATTTATTTTTACTATCTTAATATTTTAATTTTACAAAAATGAAAAAAGAAAATTTAAAAGCCTACATTGCCTGGACTGCTATTTGTATAATTTGGGGAACGACCTACCTTGCAATAAGGGTTGGTGTTAAGGATATGCCGCCTCTTTTATTTGCCGGTTTAAGGTGGATAATTGCCGGTCCTATCTTTTTATTTTTTCTTAAACTCCGGGGCTTCCAACTACCTCGGAGAGAAGATTTAAAGCATATCGCCGTTGTAGGTTTGCTGCTTCTTGGGGTTGGCAACGGACTTGTTGCATTTTCGGAACAATGGCTGCCTAGCGGTTTAACGGCTCTACTAATAACTACTATGCCTTTCTGGATAGTGGGCATTGAATCATTTTTACCTAATGGATCAAGTCTGAATATTCAGATTATCTCAGGTTTGATTTTAGGACTTGCCGGTGTTGGCTTTATACTTGGAGTTGATCTCAAAATACTTCTTAATTCCTCATATTTATCCGGAATAGCGGCTTTGATGATCGGTGTTCTCGGGTGGTCAACCGGAACTATTTATTCAAAACACATAAAAGTAAAAGTGCATCCGTTAATGAATGCGGCTGTACAGATGTGTTTTGCCGGATTTGCTTTAATAATTATTTCCGGATTGCTTGGTGAGTATCCTCGTTTTTATTTTACGCGCGATTCATTTTTAGCTTTTCTATATCTGCTTGTTTTCGGAGCTTTCATTGCCTATGGAGCTTACATTTATGTAATTGATCACCTTCCGATTTCATTTGTGTCAACCTACGCATATATAAATCCGGTAATTGCTCTTTATTTGGGATGGCTTATTCTTGGCGAAAATCTTGACGCTAATTTGATTATTGCGTCATTAGTAATACTGATCGCTGTTTATATAGTTAAGAAAGGAACCAATAAGCAAATTAAAATTCGTGGTTTTTAAATGAAGGTCACACTTAACTCGTTTGAATTATTATCTACAATTATTGTTCACATTTTACACTTTTATCAACCAAGCCACCATTCACTCGTGGTTGAACTACGCTCCACCATTTCCTCGCTGAACTCATCTTTCTTCGGTTTTTCTTTGTGATGAGATTGCGCAGGTTTTTGGAATTTGAAAGGAGAAACTATTGCTATGGGCTTATTGACTTTCGTTATTATAACTTCATCACCCTGCATTATCTGATTGATAAATAGTGTCCAGTCATTCTGAAGATCGGAGATATTTATTTTTTGCTTGTTCATTCTTACCTCCTTTTTGAGGAATAAATAGTGTCTTTTCCATAATCACATTTATCAAAGCATGAGGGTTAAAAAAACCCTGATTCCACACTCGCAACATATATAAATAAGACTTAAAAAGGCAATGCAATTATTTTTATCTATATAACTCTTTCAAAAAAATGCTTGAAACTGTAAATAAAAAGTGTTTTGATAATACCAATATTCACTGTACTCACTTCCATAAGTAATTAAATTACCAAAAGTTAAGGTTGAATTTTCCGTCAATGAATAAGATCCCGAAATTAAAACAAATCCACTGCCATCGTTTATATCTAGATTGTTGGAAATTGTTCCTGTAAAAAGAGGGGTAAAAAGATAATTGCTGCTTAAAAATAAGTAATTTCTGTTAAGATTGATTATTTCTCCTTTAGCCAATCCTGTTAAATCGTAGGAAAATTTGTTGGTAACACCCTGACCATTATACTGATATTCAATCATTGCATAAAATTTTGAAGTAAATTGGTTATCTACGCCGAAAACGAGCTTTGCATATTTCTTGCCTAAATCATTTTTGTCCATCGAGATAATTCCCTCGCCTCGAACCCCTGCTACAAATAAATTCCCTGCAAAATCAAATCCGGCAACATATCTTCTATCGAAATAGCCTCCAATCAATGCAAGATCATACGTTGCGTAATTGGTTCGGAATCTGAAAGCAGCATTATTTGTTTTAAATTTATCCTGGGGATTATAGACAATATTTAAATCCGTAAAATTGCCGAATGAATAGGTCGCCGATACTGCATCAGCGCCATCCTTTTCAATCTTGCTAAAATTTGCAGGATTTATTGGGTTAAAAAGATCGGTAGGATTCCAAACTCTGCCCGTACCCCAGCTTATTCTTTGCCTTCCTACTATAATATTTCCCCAGTCAAAGCCCTGCCTGAAATAAAGCCTATCGATATAGTGAATTAAATAATATTTGCTCCCGGAAGAAATATCCCACTTCATGTTAATAAGTTGCCTGTTTGAGGTAATCTGATTTAGATTACTACTATTTACATTATCTGCCAGCAGGGCATCTAGTTCATATTCAAGATTAATTCTCGCATCCGACCATAAAAAAAACTGGGGCCTTAACCTTAGCCTTGCAAGATTTAATAACTGATCTTCTTGAGGAATAAAAGACGGTTTTTTCTCCAGACTGTACGCATAAACCGGCATATCAACAAGGTAGCCGGAAAAACTTGTCTCAATCTGTGCATTAATGTTTGCTATAAACATTACAAATAATGCAAGTAATAATTTATTACTCATTTTATCTAAAGATTTTCAAAATATGCTTTTAAGGTATGATTACCATATTCAGGTGCAACCATATCCATTGCTATAACAGATAAAAAGAATTCTATAGGGCCATAGATTTTACTGCTCATAAAAGTTCTAACAAGACTTAAAATACTTTTTCTGATACAATCCGGCATATATGCTATTTTGATTTTTTTACCCAGAACCTTAAATGCAATTTCAGCTATTTGATTTTGGGTTAATGTATCAGGTCCGCCAATTTTTATTTCGTTTACTCCAGTTTCAACATTTTTCATAATAATTTTTGCCAGGTCTTCACCGTGGATTGGGTTTGCTTTATGCTCACCATCACCAAACAAATAAATTCTTCCCTTTTTAGCCATATTATAAAACTCGGCCATATCAGAAAAAAAACCATTGGGTCTAATTATGCAATAATCGATCGCTGAGCTTTTCAATTCATTGACAAATCTTTCCTTTGCTTCACAAATTTTTAAATTCTTAAGCCTTTCACCATTTAATACAGAAACATAAACAAATTTTTTAACGCCGCGTTTTAAAGCCTCATTCAATAAATTTTTATTTGACTGATAATCGACATCCAGATATGTTAGCCCTTCTTTTTGTTTTGTAATTCCAACAGTTGAAATAACTACGTCTATTCCTTCACAAATATCTCTTAATGTATCTGGTTTTGTTACTTCCGCTAGGACGATTTCAGACTTCAACTTAGGAAAGCTTTTTAGTTTACTTTTATTCCGTACAACAATGCGGTTTTGATATTCACTTTTTTCTATTTCTTTTAATATATATCCACCTAGATAACCAGTCGCGCCTGCCAGTAATATTTTAGTCATTCAATCATACCGTCTTTCAGAATTAATAATCTTCTTGCTCTATCCATCACCTGCTTATCATGAGAAGAAAAAATAAAAGTTATGTTCTTATTCTTGTTCATTTGTTCCATAAGATCCAAAAGATGGCCCGCAGTAATAGAATCAAGATTTGCTGTCGGTTCATCAGCAAGTACAACAGAAGGATTATTAACTATCGCTCTTGCCACAGCAACTCTCTGTTGTTGTCCCCCGCTCATTTCGTTAGGCCTTTTTTGGGCTAGCTCTTTTATTCCAAGTTCATCCATAAGTACCAATGCTTTGTTTTCCCTTTCTTTTTCGGGAATCCCAAGCAGCATCATACTGAATTCAATATTCTCGAGTGCGGACAAAACCGGTATTAAATTATATGCCTGAAAAATAAAGCCAAGTTTGTGAAGTCTTATCCATGAAAGCTGATTTTTATCCTTTTTTGTGAGATCTTCATCCTCAAAAAAGACTTTACCTTCCGTTGGTTTATCAAGTGCACCAAGTAAATTTAAAAGAGTTGTTTTACCAGATCCCGATGGCCCTGCTATCACAAGAAATTCTCCTTTGTCTATTGTAAGATCAATTCCTTTAATAGCATGAACAGGCACACCATTATCCTGGTAGGTTTTTTCAAGTTTCTCAGTTCTTAATATTTCCATTTGGGATTCCATCTAAATTCTTATACAAAGTAAATCGCATAAATAGGCTCAAGTTTAATTGCTTTATATGCCGGATAGAGTGCCCCAAGTATTGCTATGAATGGCATAAATAAAGATGACAGAATAATATTGCCTGCAGAAATTATTGGGTAAATTATTGTCCCTATTCCAAATGCCTCAAGCCCGGTTGAGAAAATGCTCAGATCAATTCCGGTATGAGTAAGAGGAATTTCAAGCAGCAGTCCAATCACTAGGCCGGCAATGGTGCCGATAATTCCAATAATAAATGCTTCGATAACAATCATTAAATAAATTTTGGAGTTTTTCATACCTATTGACATAAGAATTCCGAACTCCCTGACTCTTTCAAACACTGACATAAGCATTGAATTGATTATTCCAAAAATCAAAGCCAGGCCAATGATTAAATTAAGTATCCACATAGTTTCTTTATAAATTTCTATCTGATAAATCAGCATTGGAAGCAAGTCCCTGTAGCTTAAAACTTCATAATCTTTTCCAAGTTTATTTTCGAGACTCTTCTGAATTTTATCCACATCTTCATAGTTATTTGTAATTATTGCATACTCATAATATTTATTACCTATGTTTAGCATATTTTGCGCTGCGGCTGCAACAATGTAAATTGATGTTTTGTCAAATTCGGAGCTTGCAGTTCTAAAAATCCCAACTATTCTGAAAACATCAGATCCTATATCTCCTTTTAGTGTATTTGCCATTGCCACGACCTTATCGCCAACTCCGACTTCAAGTTTCTCTGCAAGTTTTTTCCCGATAATGATATCACGTTTATTATTAGTTAGATAAGTCCCTTCAATTATCGAGTTCTTTATAATAGAAACTTTTGCTTCCTCTGCTGGATCAATTCCATAAATCATTACTCCGGAAGAATTATTCGCACTGCTAAGAATTCCCGTAACAAATACTCTTTTGCTGTATGCCTTAATTGAAGGATCCCTTTTAAGAACTTCATCTACTTTATTATAATCCGGGATATAGTTTTTTACTAATTTGTTTCCGTTAAATCCTTTTTTGTGTATCTGTATATGTGAGATATTCAAATTTATTTGATTAAAAAGCATCTGGCCTATCATTCCGTTTGACAGCCCGTCACTAATAATAATTGCAACAAGGCCAACTACAACTGATGTTAAAACAATCAACGATCTTCGCCTGTTTCGCCAAATGTTTCTCCATGCTAATTTTATTAACATTATCTGTACCTGACTTTGGATTTCATTTTACGTTTGCCTTATTCCTTTTAAAGGTTCAAGTTTATATACTCTGTAAGCAGGATATAAA
Source organism: uncultured Ignavibacteriaceae bacterium (assembly GCA_964412105.1). Classification (GTDB taxonomy): domain Bacteria; phylum Bacteroidota; class Ignavibacteria; order Ignavibacteriales; family Ignavibacteriaceae; genus JAKAGZ01. The sequence goes on from CAYPNM010000060.1 coordinate 11,075, forward strand.
CAGGAAAGGATCGAAATTCCTATTATCGAAAAAGACACATAAATAAATATAGAAATTTGAAGGGACGATCTTAATTCCGGCAGAAAGTGGTAGAGCTCATAAAGTTTCTTCAGTTCACCCCCAAAAACTATAGGATGCAATATGAGATAATAATTGACAAAATAGCCCAATAAATTCCCGAAAAGCAAACCTATCAAAGCTATGAACAATGTTTCAATATAAACGAGATAAGTCAGCTTTTTCTGAGGCATTCCTATCGATAGAATTACTCCAAATTCCCTGAATCTTTCAGTAACCGACATTAAAACAGTATTCAGAATACCGAATGCAACGATTACAATTAATATTCCCAGAAACAATATCCCGCTGATATTGTCAAGTTGAATTGCCTGCTGCAGCTCTGGATTAACTTGATTCCATGGAAGTACAGTTAAATTTTTATTTGGAAGTTTAGTATTTAGGCTATTTTTTATTTCATTGAGATTATTAAGGTCATTTGCCTTTATCGCGATTACGTTTACCTTATTACCTAGGGCAAGCAATGATTGAGCAGATTTCAAACCCATAAATACAACTGTCGCTTCCATTTCCTGTACACCTAGTCTTACAGTTCCAACAATTTTGAATTTCTGGTTCCCAAGCGAACCGTCAAACCCCTGAGCTAGTAGGACAACCTCATCACCGATTTTTGCATTCAGGTTCTTTAACAATTGGGAACCAACAACTATTTCATCAGACGAATCTGAAGTAAAGAACTTCCCTGTGTCAATATTTTCAACAAATGTTGTTACTTCTTTTTCTTTATCCGGTTGAATTCCAAAAATAGCAACGCCACGGGAGTTATCTTTAAAGCTGATTAATCCATCTGCATAAACTCTTGACGAATAGCTTTGTATTCCTTTCGTACTTTCAATTGCTGATTTAATATTTTTATCTTCTCTAAAACATAATGATAGTTTCGGTGTTTCATTATATCCTTTTGTCTGTACCTGCAAATAACCTGAAAAAAGTTCAACGGCAGTTTTTATGTTTAAAGCATAAGTACCTAGCTGAATTCCTCTCATGCCAATTGCCATGAGCACTGCAAATGTTACAGCAGCAAGTGTAAGAATTGATCTCCTCTTATTTCTCCAGATATTTCGCCAGGCGAGTTTTAGTAGAAGTCTCACTCTTAGTTTCCTCGCTCAAGTTCTTGAAAAGAAAATAATCTGTCAGGAATATTTATGTCGTATTCAATATCATGAATTATTATAGTAGTACTATGGCCTACTTTTTTATTGTTGTGCATTACCCATTTTGAAGGAACTTCTCTCCCGTGAAAATTTTTAATATCTGAATAGACAAGGTAGCGAACCATAACTCCTTTTTCATCAAAATATTGTACTACAGAAGGCAGATAATTTTTCTTTATTACCCAATAGTAAATTTTTCCCCAAACGACTGGCGCATCGGGTTTTGGAATCAATTGAACTTTCCAGGTGTCCTGACCGCTTATTTTTTCTTCCGCTATTATTTTTTGATTATAATCTTTACTAAGATTTGATTCCCTGACAAGATCATCATTGGTGAAATCTGAACCGTTCCAGGATTGCAACATCATGGAAGGTGGTATTTTAATAGTTGTTTCAGTATTCTTCAAATATTCCCACATTTCATTGCCGATTTTTAGTGTTTTATTTCCTCTCTCTTTTATTGGCGCTTTTGTAACTATCAGAGCTTTTTTATTGCCTATCCACCAACTTTCCATTTCAAGATCACGGGTGTAATCGGGTGTTTTGATTATCATTTCTATTTCAGCATGTGATGTTTTGCCTTTAACTGCATCCTCTGCTTTTTTAACAATTTCTTCGGCACTTTGCGCAAATAATTGCCCGCCCCCAATCAGGACAACAACTATTAAAATCAGGTTTTTCATTATCCCTCATTTATGTATTGACTAAACGTTCAGTCAAAAATACCCAGATATATTATTTTTGTCAAGTTATTATAAAATAAAATCACTTCTTGAATTATATAAATATTAAAGATAATTTTATGACTGAACAATTATTCAATAGAAAATATGCCCCGTACAAAAGCCCAAAACGAAGAGATTAGGAACAGAACACGAAAACTTATAATCGACAGCTCACTCAAGCTCTTTGCTAATAAAGGATTTCACGGTACATCAATAAGCGATATAGCTAAGGCTGCCGGGATTTCAAAAGGTCTCGCATACAATTATTTTGAAAGCAAGCAAAAGATAGTGGAAGCAATTTTCGAGGAGGCAATAAGCACTGGAAGCGAGCTTGAAAAAGTATTAAATAGCATAAAAAATCCATACAAAAAGCTTGAATTCTTAATTCATACGATGTTTGATTACGTTAAATATCAGGAGGAATACTGGCGGCTTTATTTTGCAATCACACTTCAACCGGAATTATTTACAACATCCCAATCTATTAATTTTGAATTTGCCCAGATATTTATAAAAATGACTGAAAAGATTTTCAGAAAGCTTGGAGTGAAAGATCCCGCAATGGAGTCAAGAATTTTTATGGCTGGATTTGATGGCCTGGGTTTACAATACTTTTTCTATAGAGATAAATTTCCCTTTGAACGAATTAAAAAATACTATCTTGAAAAATATAGCGAAGACGGTATAAAAAAATTGAAATGATTATTTCATAACTACCATTTTTTTAGTAGCGACAAAATCTCCTACCTGAAGCCTGTAAAAATAAACACCGCTTGGAAGAGGTACCCTTGCAGAATTAATATTAAAATTAACATAATAAGTCCCAGCCGTCTGATTTTCATTCACCAATGTGGCAACTAAATTTCCAAGCAGATTATAAACATTAAGAGTTACGAATCCTCCCTCCTTTACTTGATATTTTATTGTTGTGGAAGGATTAAACGGATTTGGGAAATTTTGTGCAAGTTCAAAATTTGTTGGTGTATTATTGTTTCTACTTACATTACTAGTATCAGTAGAGGTTGGATTATAATTAATGGCAGCTAGTGCATTAATTATACCCCATCCATACAAACTATCAGGACTTGAATGGTTCGAAGCTGTGTTCCTGAGTGCTTCTATAACCTGCTTTGGCTTCCAACTTGAGTGGACTTGTAAAATTAATGCAGCGACACCAGCAACTAGAGGACAAGAAAATGAAGTACCGCTTCCATAAGTATAACCGGTTAAAGTATTCGGAGTAGCAACCGGAATGTAATTATTAACTCCATCAGCCATAACATCGGGTTTAATCCTACCATCTGCAGTCGGACCATAACTACTAAACGATGCTCGTATTCCATTAGTATCAACAGCGCCAACAGCAATAACACTATCCCCATCTGCTGGTGCATTCAAAGTATTTGGCCCACCTAAACCTGCATCATTACCGACAGAATTTACAACTACAATACCTTTCTCAGCAGCCATCTCAGCACCGATAGTAATAATGGCAGTATGTCCATTCATATCTGCTGCCGTGTAACCGGTACCAGAGGTAAAATCATATCGATATCCCAGAGAAGTGGAAGTAACTTGTGCGCCTAAACTATCTGCCCATTCAGCTGCTGCTATCCAGTTGTCTTCTTCAATGGATGATTCACTCTGTGTGTTTTCAGTTTTTGCTAAAAGATATGTTGCATCAAAAGCGGGACCTATTAACTTCCCTTGCATAAATCCTCCAATCAAAGCCAAGGTCCATGTTCCATGTGATCCATCACCTGAATCTGGCAAGGGTTGGTTTGCAATTACTGTATCGTGATTTACAAAATCATATCGGCGCATTATTTTTATGTTATCGAAAACTTCGTGTGATAAATTACTGACCCCCGCATCCATAACACAAATAATTATTCCATTCCCTGTATAACCTAGATCATGCACTTCTGGAACTTTTATCTGTTCCAGTTCTGCAAGAGATTGCCCATAATCATAAGTATGTATAGTATTAAATTTATGTAAATATGTGTTTGATGGCGGGTTATAATTTTCATTAATAATAGGTTTAGCACCATTTACATACCTGCCGACAAAGTCAATTTTTTTCACGAAGTTCAGTTCAGAGATATAATAAAGGTCGCTCTTTGCAACATAACAGGCAACACCATTAAACCACTTTGTTACATTCTTTATTCTTGCACCGTAACTTTCTATTTTAGAAATGTAATTTCTATTTACAGGCAAATCGGATTGATCAATCAGCGGACCACTTTTAATTACATGAGCGCGTCTTTTGAGGGAGGCTTTACTAACTACAAGGGTAGGTTTTTCAAAATATTTGTTTAGCGATCTTCCTTTATCGGTGAAAAATACCCATACCAGCACAGTATCACTTTCCGAAAGCTGACTGGTTTCATGGTTCAGACCTTCAGTAAACTTCCGGGAATAATCCTGCGCAAATAATGATAAGCTAAATATTAAAAAAAATAGTAATCCAAATATTTTCATAGGCTCAAATTATTATCATATATGGGATTAAGTTAATAATTTTAAGTTAAACTTCAAGTGAATTTTTAATTATTTTTATACTCGGTCAATATTCAAAAAGTTACATTGAAAAACATAGATATTCAGTTAAATAGATACACTTCGCCTTAATCCTGCAAACAATGGATAACTCATTTTTAAGAAATTATCATATTCAAAATCAAATAGCTACATATTCTTGATGTTTGGTAGTTTCTCCAGCAATAGGGTAAGCTTTATCCTGCGCTACTATTGCGCT
>CAYPNM010000061.1:0-4720 GCA_964412105.1 uncultured Ignavibacteriaceae bacterium
ATGTTCACTTTTTCTACATTAAAAAGCCCTCCAACTGGGATGAAGCAATCTACCGTCTGGATGAAAATAAAAAGATGAATTGTTCCTGCTTAGGGCATATGGAAGAGAGAGAAGCTGGAGAAGTTCTTAAGGCAATTGAAAATTAAAAATTAGAAATTAAAAAGCCCGTCAACGGTGGTGTTGATGGGCCTGCCTGCCGTCAGGCATGCTTCTAACCATTAATGTTCTACGGGCAGGGGAGATCCCGTTTAACATAGTTTGTTAAAATATTTTTCCAATATTTTGTTCTAACTTTATGTCTTTTCTTCGACAGGATACTCAATGAGCAGATAGTGTCCATACAATCTCAAAATTTTAGTTACCATTCCTATAGCTCTTTCAGGTTCCGAATAGACTTCGATTTCTGATAATCCCTCAATATAATTAAGCACCCGTTTACTAAAGGAAACAATTATTTCCAAATCTTCATTACCTAAATCTCCTTCTCTCATATATTTCGTTTGCGATATGGCTTTATATAATTTCATATATACTTCCATCCGTTCCTGTCTTTTTACCATTATATCGTTATAATTTTTATCTCCCCAATTGGTTAGTATTTCTGCACTACGATTATTCCAGAATTCCTCTACATATTTGCGTTCCATTGCCATATCAGCTGCTATCGCAACAAAAATGAAATGATAAAATATAATTTCTTCTATTTCATTTTTCTTCCTCCAAAATCCTTCATATTCTTTTTTTATTATATCATAAACTTTTTCAAGTTTTTCATTTTCCAATTAAACTACTCCAGATTATTGGTTTGTAAAAATTTTTATTCGATAATTTTATTTAATTGAGATTTTAATATTTCCATTGCTTAATCTATTTCAGATTATAGCAATGTTATTCGTAGGCCTTATCTTATAATATTAAAATTGAGATCACACAAGCCCCATTATTATATGAACTTTAGCAGCAACATTTAAAAATCAAGATATTATTTCCATTAAATTATTACAACAAAAATCTACAAAAGGCAATTTTCCTCGACCAATAAACCCTACAACATAACGTAGGTTTCAGACCATTTTTCCGATTTTAGGCCCCATTTTTTTTAATCCACGACTCATTTATTGCGGCTTGGTTCCCGAGCTTGTTGAGGGACCATTTCATTTCGCAGCTTAATGATAGCAAAAAAAAAATAGCTTTATCTGAGAACATCATCTTTATGATGAACTTTTTTGAACGGATAAAAATAAAGAAGTAAACATAAAAAACGCAAAATAGTGCCGGACAACTTTATTGTAACCTTGTATTTTATTAGTGATTTATCTAACGTAACATTAAATTATATACCACCTTGTGATCAAGATAAAAATATTATTTATTAAATTAAGTTAATTACAGAAACCAATAAATTTATTGAGGTTATGATGTTGAATGATTCAAAAAAATCCCTGCCGAAAGTTGAAAATCCCGACAGCAGAACACCAAAAATATTGCCCGGCCAAAAAGCATTGGTTACGGGTGCAAACTCAGGCATTGGGAAAGGTGTAGCTAAGGAACTTGCAAAAGCCGGAGCGGACGTTGTTATCAATTATGTCGTTAATCCAGATTCCGCAAACGAGCTGGTTGATGAGTTAAAAAAAGAAGGTGTGAATTCTTTTGCATTTAAAGCAGATGTAAGCAATGAAGATGAAGTTATTAAAATGTTCGAAGAAACCATAAAGCAATTCGGGACGGTTGATATACTGATCAACAATGCCGGATTACAAAGAGATTCAGCATTTGAAGAGATGACGCTAGAGCAGTGGAACAAAGTTATTAGCGTTAACCTAACCGGACAATTCCTCTGTGCGCGCGAAGCCGTGAAAGAATTTAAAAGGAGAGGGGTGAAAAAAGAGATCTCCTGCTCGGCGGGAAAAATAATTCATATCAGCTCTGTGCATGAGGTTATTCCATGGGCGGGACACGCAAACTATGCCGCTTCCAAAGGGGGAGTGATGATGCTGATGAAAACAATAGCACAGGAAGTGGCGCCGTACAGGATCAGGGTTAACAGCATATGTCCCGGTGCGATCAGGACCCCTATCAATACCAAAGTTTGGGAAACTCCGGAAGCGTACGATAATTTAATGAAATTAATACCATACCGAAGAATAGGGGAGACAGACGATATAGGCAGGGTAGCGGCGTGGCTGGCTTCGGATCAGGCGGATTATATAAACGGTACCGGAATATTCGTCGATGGCGGGATGACGCTTTATCCTGGCTTCGCAACCGGCGGATGATTAAATTCAAACCCAGGATGTCATTAAATGGACCTCCATGGTTAGCCTAATTCAAAACTTCAATCAATCACAACAAGTAAAGATATGAACCAGGATAGTATGCTAGAAGAGGCATGGAAGCAGTTGGAAAATTCCATTGTCGAATACAAGAGAAAACCGATAGGTACTCTGGCGGCAAAAGACAAGTCTTCGAAATCATTGAACTACAACCAGATCTTTATGAGGGATTTCGCAGTTTCTGCTTTTGCCTTTCTTATGAACGGGGATTATGAGATCGTAAAAAATTTTCTTGAAATAACTATGAAGCTTCAGAGCAAAGAAAGCGAGATGGACTGTTTTCTGCCTGCCAGGGGAACCATGCCTGCCAGTTTTAAGATCGATCGTAGTTCTGAGGGAGAAACGCTCATTCCAGATTTCGGGGAGAAAGCTATTGCCAGAGTTGCCCCAGTAGATTCGGTTTTCTGGTGGCTTTATATTCTCAGGGCTTACGTGAAGAAGACCGATGATTGGGAATTCGCACAAAGCAACGACTGCCAGCAGGCGATAAAAATGATATTGGAACTATCTCTGATCAACAGGTTCGATATGTTCCCCACATTGCTCGTACCCGAAGGATCGTTCATGATAGACAGGCGTATGGGGGTTTACGGCTATCCGCTTGAAATACAGGGTCTTTTCTACACCGCACTTCTTTCGGCGAAGGAACTGCTCACAGATAACAAAGAGAATAAAATTTATTTTGACAACATAGATAAAAGACTGGGCCATCTGGTCTATCATATCAGAAAATATTTTTGGCTAAACTTTGAGAAACTGAATCAAATATACCGATACAAAATAGAAGAGTATAAAGAGAATGCGTTGAATCAATTTAATATATTTCCAGAATCAATCCCCTCATGGGTGCTGAACTGGCTTTCCGATGATGACGGGTATTTCGCAGGCGACGTCGGTCCCTCCAGAATGGATTTCAGATTCTTTTCAGCGGGAAATCTGTTGATGATCATTAATTCACTGGCCGATAGGGGACAATCAAATGCGATCTTAAAATTGTTATTCAACAGGGAAAATGAACTTATAGGGGAAATGCCAATGAAGGTTTGTTACCCCGCACTTACCGGGCGGGATTGGGAACTTATTACCGGGCACGATCCAAAGAACGAGCCGTGGTCTTATCATAACGGAGGCAGCTGGCCGTTTTTAATATGGTATCTTGCTGCGGCTTCGATAAAAACAGGCGCAACGGAACATTTAAGCAAATTAATAAAAATGATGGAGCGGAGGCTTTCGAGAGATAACTATCCGGAATATTACGACGGGGTGCACAGCAGACTTGTGGGCAAAGAAGCACGCAGCAGACAGACCTGGTCGATTGCCGGGTATATTATAGCTAAAACCTTAATGAGTGAACCTGATAAATTGAAAATACTTGTGTTCGAGGAATCACCCGAAATTCTAACCAGAGCGGAAAGCAGCAAACATGATCTAGATTATTGATCCTTCATTCAAGGGCCAAGCAATCTAAAAAAATTCATTCCACGTAAGATGTTTGCAAAGCCAATGTAATTTATCGTGCTTTATTAACGTGATATAATTGGCTAATTTATATATATGAAACTTCAGGGTAATTTTAAAAAAGAGACATTACTTAATGTCCCTCTTTTCTCCGAGATGGATAATTCACACCTGAGTGAGATTTCTAAAATAAGTAGAATCGAACAGTTCAAAAAAAACCAACACATATTTCTGGAAAATGATCCTTACAGGGGGTTCTATATTGTACTTAAGGGAAGCATTAAGGTTTACCGCATTTCATCTGAAGCTAAGGAATATATTCTTCATCTCAGGAAACCTCTACAGTCTTTTGCCGACGTTCCCCTTTTCGAAGTGGGAGGCAATTATCCCGCAAATGCTATTGCACTTGAAGACTGTGTTTTGCTTTTTATACCAAAGGAAGAGTTTACTGAGCTTATAAGAAGGAATCCCTCTATTGCTTTAAGAATGCTTGCGGGTTTTGCCAGGCGGATGAGAGATATGGCAAATAAAATGGAAGAAATTACTACTAAGGAAGTTTCAAGTAGACTGGCCAGGTATATACTAAGTGAAACCGAAAAGAACGGATCCGTAAAGCTAAAAGAACCTTTTCTTCGATTAACCATGTCTAAAGCAAATGTAGCGACTTACCTTGGGACAATTACAGAAACTCTCTCCCGCACATTCAAGAAATTGCAGGATGATAATATTATAGTTGTTACCGGGAAAAAGATTTTTGTAAAAGACCTCAAAAAGCTAAAGCAGCTCGCCAGATAAAATTTACAGCCCCGTACCCTGATTCTGCCGTATTTATCCATAATTCCTGTATAATCAGATAAATATATCTGATTAATCGGCTTTTCTCTGACTTAAGTCAAGGATTAAAAAACACTCCATTTTTAGTTTTCTGT
>CAYPNM010000061.1:4820-15448 GCA_964412105.1 uncultured Ignavibacteriaceae bacterium
GAAGCTGAACAGGTTATAGGCCGTCTAGCAGACGGAGTTCAATATCCGTTCTGGACATTCGGCGGTAGGGTCCCTGGAAAATTTATTCGTGTGAGAGAGGGTGATCTTGTAGAATTTCATCTTCACAATAGCCCGACAAGCACTATGCCTCACAGCATTGATCTGCATGCAGTGCTCGGACCTGGTGGAGGTGCAGTTGCCTCTCAAACATTACCAGGACATACATCTGTTTTTACATTCAGAGCAATGCATGCAGGCTTATATGTTTACCACTGCGCCACCCAGCCTGTGCCGATGCATATTGCAAACGGTATGTATGGTTTAATTCTGGTACAACCAAAGGACGGATTGCCGCCAGCTGATAAAGAATTCTATGTTATGCAGAGTGAATTTTATACTACTGGCAATTACGGAGATCCTGGTCTGCAGCAGTTTTCAATGGATAAGGCTCTTGCTGAAAATCCGACCTATGTTGTATTCAACGGTTCCGTGGGTGCTCTTACAAATTCAAATGCTCTACAGGCAAATGTAGGTGACAGGATAAGATTATTTGTCGGAAATATTGGTCCTAATAAAGTTTCATCCTTCCATATCATAGGTCAGATATTTGATAAAGTGTATGATTACGGCGGAGCCAATGTTACGCAAAGGAATGTGCAAACTGTTTTAATACCAGCTGGAGGTGCGGTGATTGTGGAGTTTACAGCTAAAGTTCCCGGTACTTATCTCCTGGTTGACCATTCTATCTTCCGCGCATTTAATAAAGGCGCACTCGGAATGCTCAAAGTATCGGGAGAAAAAAATACCGACATCTTCTCAGGAAAGCAGGCAGATGAACTTTTTACCGGCTCTCAGCAGGAAACTCACAGTGGTCCCATAGACGAAAATAACAGCATCACACCTCTTGATAACAATACTCCGGCATCCAATGGAAATGGTATCCAGGCAATTATTGATAAAGGACACGAGGTATTCTCAAGAACATGCATTGCCTGCCACCAGGTTAATGCTCAAGGTCTTCCCGGCATTTTCCCTCCCCTAGCTGGTTCTGATTTCCTTAATGCCGATAAAGATAGAGCAATAGAAATAGTCCTTCATGGTAAAAAAGGCCCGGTTACAGTTAACGGAAAGTCGTTCAATAATATTATGCCGCCTCAAAATTTATCAGACGATGAAATTGCCGCCGTATTGACATATGTCTATAACTCTTTCGGCAACTCAAAGAAAATCGTTAAACCTGAAGAAGTAACTAAAGTCAGGAATAAATAATTACAAAAGCAATACTATGGGAATGATTGAGAAATACATTAATCGGGTTTGCAGATTTGCTATTGGTATAACTTTAATAACAGCTGTATTGAATTCCTGCACAGTAACTCTTGCTGCTTCAAATCACAAGAAAACGCACAGATCCGCCGAATCCGATATGGTACTTATTAAAGGAAATTTTAATACGCCCCTTTTTAAGAAGCCGGGTGAAAAATCAAGTCAGTATGTCAAATCATTTTATATCGATGTTCATGCTGTTACCAATGAACAATTTCTGAAATTTGTTAAAGCAAACCCGGAATGGCGCCGATCTAATGTTAAGAGAATTTTTGCCGATAAAAATTATCTCAAAAAATGGCAGGATGATCTTATTCCCGGTGAAAAAGTTAATCCTCTATCTCCAGTCGTAAATGTTTCCTGGTTTGCTGCCAACGCATATTGCAAGTGGGTTAATAAAAGATTGCTGACTGTGGCCGAATGGGAACTGGCATCTTCCGGGAATTTCTTGCCCGGCAGCAAATCAATCATTAATACTAACGATAAACTAATCAAATGGTATTCCCGTGGAATGCCAAATCAGATAAACAGTATAATGTCAACGGGAAGAAACTCATTCGGAGTTTACGATATGTTCGGGCTTGTTAGGGAATGGACTTACGATTTTAGCGATATGAATATCAATGGTGTTGCTATTTGCGGTGCAGGTTCATCAGGCGCAACAGAACTCACTAACTACCCAGCATTTTTAAGATATGGGTTTAGAAGCAGCTTAAATGCACGTTCTACTCTTCCGAATCTCGGTTTCAGATGTGCTAGGGATTTAACTCAAAATTAACTGACGAGGTGTCAATCATGAAAAAATATCTTTTTATTTGTTATGCAGCTTTGCTTTTCCTTGGAAGCTATTTTGGTATTGTCAAAAAATCGTTGCCTGATAATAGTGGACTTAAAGATAATTTATCTATTTCAAATGTAAGAACCACCCCTGATGGAGTAACAATCCCTGACAGTAATGTCTGCTGCAAGACCATAAAAGCCGGTAAATATTCAAGCGAATCAATTTATCAATTAAATTCACAGTGGCGCGATCAGGATAACAGGAAGATTACTCTCGGCAAATTTGAGAATAAGAGAGTCATTCTCGCAATGATATATGCCACGTGCCAGTCAGCCTGCCCGGTAATCGTAAATGATATGAAAACTATTGAATCCGCAATTCCAGCTGATAAAATAAATGATTACAGGTTTATTCTCGTTACAATTGATCCTTCAAGGGACAAGCCATCTGAACTGAAAAAATATGCCGCTGCTAAAAACCTTGATTCAGGAAGATGGACCTTATTGAATGGTAGCGAAAACGATGTGATGCAGCTCGCTATGATGCTGGGTTTCAAATATTCAAAAAATGCCGATAGCAGTTTTACTCATTCGAGCCTGATTTCCTTTCTTAATAAAAAAGGGGAAATAAAATATCAGAATGAAGGGCTCGTATTGGATACTGGCGTAATCTCACAGGCAATAGCTTCAATTAATAAAAATTAAAATATAGGGATTTTTCAATGTCAGAAATAAAATTAAGGTCTCTTGATGTCCGAAACATTATTCCACGGGAAAAACACCCGGCAATATTCGCTATGTTTGATTCCCTGATGTCCGGCCAGATAATGCAATTAATAAATGACCACGACCCTAAACCTTTATACTATCAAATGCAGGCTGAAAACACCGGGCAGTTTGAATGGCAATACATTGAATTAGGTCCTGAAGTATGGAAAGTCAACATCAAGAAAATCTAAAATGATAACCAGGGATTTGAAAATATCGAAAATGCTGAAACAGTACCCTCAAACGCTTGATATATTGATTAAGACCAGCTCTCACTTTAAGAAACTTAATAATCCTTTCTTAAGAAAGTCACTCGCGTCACGGGTAAATATCGAACAGGCAGCCCGTGTTGCAGGTGTGCCGCTAATTGACCTTTTAAGAAGATTAAATGATGCAATCGGTGAGGGCTCACAATCTATACAACCTGAGGAGGATAAAATTTATATGAATAATTTAAAAATGAATACTAAGAATCATGAAATTCCTGATGAACTTCCAGCAGGGAATATTATCGAACTCGATGTGCGTCCGATTATTGACTCTGGTCGCGATCCATTCAAGGACATAATGGGAAGAGCCAAAATACTTGGTGAAAACGAAGTGCTAATGATTATAAATAATTTCGAGCCGGTGCCGCTCTATTCAGTGCTTGGCAAAAAGGGATTTGCGCATAAAACAATCAATAGTAATGGTGTATGGAAGATTTATTTCTTTAAAGATAATCATTTCAATGTCTCAAGTACTGGCATCGAAACCAAAAATCCTGAATTTAATGAAGAGGTATTTGAACTCGACGTGAGAGATCTTGAACCTCCTGAGCCGATGATTAGAATCCTGGAAACTCTCCCAAGATTAAATGATAAAACAATTCTTGTGGTTCATCATCATCGCGAACCATTAATGCTTTATGATAAACTTGTTGAACGCGGATACAACGCGATTACTAATAAGATTAAAGATAACTATTACAAAATAATTATTACTAAATCCCAAAAAGATTAAGTGCAATGGAACCTACACAAATAGCAGGGGAAATGTCTCCTCCCTACAAAATGGTCAGGAAATACTTTATCGCTTCAATTGCGGGTTTTGTTACACTTACTCTTTTAGTCTTCATAAACGCAGGCTCGATACAAGGCTTTTATTTCCAGCCCAGACTTTTAGGTCTTACTCATATAGCAACACTTGGCTGGATTACGATGATAATCTTTGGTGCAATGTTTCAGCTTGTCCCTGTTGTGCTTCAGGTGAAACTTTTCAGTGTAAAACTAGCTGAAGCTCAGTTTTGGATATTTCTAATCGGGCTTACAGGGATGGTTATTTCTTTTTTTCAGTTCGACACTTACCTGCTTGCTGTTTTTGCTTCCCTCGTGTCCATTGCAATGCTGATATTCATTTTCAACATGACAGCATCGATGACTAAAGTTAAAGAATGGAATATCACCGGCACATATATAGCGGCTGCGCTGGTTTATCTCTTTTTTACGGTTGTTGCCGGTATTATGATGGCAATAAATCTTTACCATCCTTACTTCAAAACAAATCATCTGGAATATTTAAAGCTGCATGCTCATCTGGCTTTTGCAGGCTGGGTATCCATGGTGATAACGGGCGTTAGCTATAAACTTATTCCGATGTTTTCACTATCTCACGGTTTCTCCTTAAAACCGGCAAAGTGGGCATTCGCATTTATAAATGCAGGCTTGATCCTTCTGATCATAGAGTATCATTTGCCTGAAAGGACAATTATGCTTCCGGTTGGGGCTCTGTTTATTGCAGCCGGTAACCTGGTATTTTTTTACCAGGTATACCTTATTATGAAAAACCGCGTAAGAAAAAATCTTGATGTAGGGCTTACTTACACAATGCTTTCTTTCGGAATAATGATTATTGTGACTTTGCTCGGTTTGTTTCTCGTTCTCGAAAATCTTCTCAAGCCGGATTATTTTACGAAGCTCGCATTAATATACGGCTACTTAATTCTTTTCGGATATTTTTCTCTTATTATAGTTGGACAAATGTATAAGATAGTTCCTTTCCTCGTTTGGTTTCATAAATTCAGCGCAAAAGTTGGGCTGGAGCCCGTTCCTTCACTCAAGGATATGTATAATGAGAAAGTTGCAAGGTTTGAATTTATAATGATGAATACTGCAATAGCCGGAACTGTCGCAGCAATTGCTTATGCTAATAAAGATTTAATGTATACTTTCACCGGTCTAATGTTCCTCAGTTCACTTCTTTTTCTAAAAAATATGTCTTCAATCTTTTTAACGAAAGGAGCTAAAAATGCCAACTGAAGCAGAGGTAATGAATACTTTAAGATATGTAATCGATCCGGAAATAGGATTAAATATAGTTGATCTTGGATTGGTATATGATATTATAATTGAAGAAGCGATGATTACAATTACAATGACTTTAACGACGCCCGGATGTCCTATGCATAGCAGTATAACTGGATGGGTGGAAAACCAGGTTAAGGCACTGGAACCCGGATATGAGGTTTTTGTAAATCTTGTATGGGAGCCACGCTGGACGCCAGATATGATGAGTGATGAAGCAAGGCAAATGCTCGGTCAATAATTAAAATTTTTAACGGAGTTGATATAGTGTTTTCTACAGTAAGGTATTTCGTAAAAACCAGTGTTATTTTTTTGATTATCGGAATTCTTTCCGGTCTCTATATGTCGCTGGCTAAAAATGTTTTTCATACGCCTTTTGGCCCTGAACTGGTTTCGGCACACGCCCATATTATACTTGTTGGTTCTGTAATGATGATGATAATGGGCGTTGCTCTTTGGTTCTTCCCTCGTGCTGAAAAAGATGATAAAAAATATAATCCGGCTCTTATACTTATAACTTATTGGATAATGACAATATCCACTGCGCTGAGATTTGTTTCTCAGGCAGCAGCAGGATTTGTTTACATTGAATGGTTAAATGTTATTATAAGCGTCACTTCAGCATTCCAGGTAATTGCAATTCTGTTATTCTTCTTTTCAATATGGGGAAGAATAAGACCTGTTGGCAGTCAGTACCGTGAAGCTAAAGGTGAGAGATTTTAAAATGTTTTCAGATTCGGTACCGGTTGCTGCTTGTCCGGTAAACGCTATTAAAGAGATTAAAAAAACTGAGGTAATAAATGTCTGAAAAAATAACAGAAGTAAATAATCTTCTTACGCAATTAAATTACCAGGAAGATTCAATCGTAAGTAAAATATTATTAAAGAAAGAAACCGGAAATGTAACACTATTTGCATTTGATTCAGGCCAAGAGCTAACTGAGCACACATCATTGTTCGATGCGCTTGTCCAATGCCTTGAGGGGAAAATTAATATTAAAGTAGGAGGAGAAAATTTCACAGTCTCTTCAGGGGAAATGCTAAAGCTTCCAGCAAAGATACCTCATGCATTGAATGCAGTAGAAAGATCAAAGATGATGCTGATAATGTTAAAGGGTTAAACACTTTGTTCATATTACATTCTGATCACCTTTAATTATTCGACTGAAATACAATTATTTCAACTTGGCTTAAATTCAATTATAATATTCCATAATTTTAATTATCAAAAATAATCGAGTTAGCAAAAATGGAAAAACAAATTCCCAAAACATTAGTTATAGGTATTGTGGTAACACTATTCGTTATCTTAATTGTTTACCTATTTACAAATTTACCTTCTGGAGGAGGAGGCTCAGCAAATTCTAGTACGACAACCGTTTCCTACGGGGGTTCGGATAAGTGTGCATCCTGTCACAGAAGAGTAACACCTGATATAGTAAATCAATTTGCCAGAAGCGAAATGGCAAAAGCCGGAGTTAAGTGCGAAGACTGCCACGTTGTAAAAAAGGATAATCCATTAGGCAAAGATCATGAAGGTTTTTTTATTACTTCAACACCAACCCCAAAGAATTGCGCCAAATGTCATCCGGCTGAGACTAAACAATTTGAACACAGCAGACACGGCGCACCGGCCTGGATCGCGCTTACCGGATTAGATGATTTTTCAGCGGATCAAAAGAAAGTTTTAGCAGATATCCCTGAAGCAAACCGTGGCCCAAATGGAATAATAACAGCTACAAGGAATTCTCTTTTTGAAATGGAAGGACCTGACGTTACTCCGGCAGCCTGTCAGATGTGTCACTCAATTGGGAAACCAAACAAAGATGGAAGCATCGGCAATTGTAATAAATGCCACCTGCGTCACGAGTTTTCGCTGGCTCAGGTCAGGAAACCTGAGATATGTGGTCAGTGCCATTTAGGCCCTGATCATCCACAGTCGGAAATTTATGAAGAGTCCGCCCATGGCGTTATGTATCATACTCAAGGTGATAAATGGAACTGGAATCAAAAGCCCGGCAGGCTGACGGTAAACGATATGCCCGCACCAACCTGTGCCACCTGTCATATGAGCGGGTTTGGCAATCAGGGTACCACGCACGATGTAGGTCAAAGATTATCTAAATTTTTATTCGCTGCTGTAAGTGCCAACAGACCAAATTATATTGAAGGCAGAGAGGCAATGAAATCCATTTGTGCTAATTGTCATTCTGATCAGTTTATCAATAAATTCTACATTCGCGCTGATAGCGTAACATCATTTGTCAATTCAAAAGTAAAAGAAGCAAATGATATAATGACCGGTCTCGTAAAAGATGGAATATTAGGTAAAAAACCCTTTGCACATCAAATAAGCTTTACAGCATTCGATCTCTGGCACTATTATGGCAGAACTGCAAAGTTTGGTGCATATATGCAGGGTCCTGATTATGTCCAATGGCATGGGATTTATCCTTTGCTAAAAGAATTAAACAAGCTTAAAGATGAAGCCAAAACTCTCCGTGCCTCTCATAAAAAAGGGGTGCGACCATGAATGATGTTCAGATTTTTCATATAGCTAACATTAAACTGCCAACTGATAAAAACAGGTTATTGATGATTTTTGTCGGCATTAATTTAATGTTCACAGGAATTGATGTCGTCCTGGCTCATTCAATAAACCAATTTATTCCGGTTTATGAATGGATACCGGTTTTCTTTTTCCCCTTTGGTGCTCTTAGCTGTATCTACATAGCATTCCAATCTGAGCCAAAAAAATGGAGTTCGATATTACATATTACGCTTATGATGATTGGTGTACTTGTTGGAATAATTGGAACAGCATTTCACGCAAATGCAGTATTAAATCCGGGTGGATATTTAACGTGGGCCTGGGTTGTGTTTGGATCGCCTATATTGGCTCCGATGGCATTTGCCGGCATTTCATTACTAGGTTTATACGCGATAACTCAGGAAGTAGACAACCAGCCTGGATTATTGGAAGTTAAAGGAATAGGAGTATTTAAAGCGCCTATTTCAAGAGACAAGCATTTTTTGTGGTTGGTTGGATTAGGATTTGCAGCGAGCACTTTAACATCCATAATTGATCACGCTCAGTATGGATATACTTTTTACAAATTGATCGCTATTATATTTGGGCTTTTTGCAAGTTCAGTGGTGATCTCTCTTTGTTTTGCAAAAACCTGGACTAAGGGAGATGAGTTGGTTTATTTCTGGACAATGTTAACAGCTGTAGTTGTCGGAGTTCTGGGTTTTGGCTTTCATCTTTCTGCCGATCTTGCCGGTACAGGAGCACTGAGCCTCGAGAGAATTTTGGCTTTTGCACCGGTACTTGCACCCCTGTTGTTTAGCGACCTTGGTTTGCTGGGCTTATTGGTTGTTGCGCAGCCAAAAGATATAACTAAATAATTTATTTGCTTTCTTTCTCCAAAGAGCAAGTCAATTTAGAAAGATGGCTGATAATAATATTTCCATAGAAACGCGCTCACAATTTTGAGTGCGTTTCTTTATTATTTAATCATTGAAGTTATTGGTATATTTTTTCTTTCTCCAGCTGCCAAGGAAGATAGTCGGTAATGTGGTTATAAAAATTGTTGAGCTTAACCTCAATATCTGCCTGAAAGCGCTGGTTAATACGCCGGCGTTTTTTTTCAATATCTTCCCGCAGGTTTGCAAGAAACTGCTGCAAGTCGTGCCGGGTGGGATTGACCAGATTATCCAAAAAAACAAGAAGCTTTTCCTTTTCCTGCTCCAAGAAAAGATCAAAGCTGTGGACCTGAAGCATATTCCTAGTGATTTTCCGAAAATGATAGCCTTTGACAGCGGCAGAAACAGCCGTGGCAAGATGGTGCGGGCGGCGCAAAACTACCTTCAGCAGGAAAACCAAATAATTCTTGCCGTGTGCAGAGAATGTCTGCTTCAGAAGCGACAGAGATATAGCCCGCAGATCAGTCCAGTGCAGTTCACGCTTTAGATACGGATGTGGTTGCAGACGTTTTATCATAGTGAAGGCCCGGTCAAAATAATTTTTTAAATGCTTGTCATACAAACTACCAATCACTCTTTTATAGCCGGCAATCAACATATTGGCCGGCATTTCCGGAATATAGTTAAGAGAAATAGATACATTATTACCTGATGACTCACCGAGCAAACGCTGTTCTTCCTGCATACGATGGTACAACCTGGTAGCTCTCATTACTGTCAGCAGTCCGGTCATGGCTGTTGCTATGCCGGCTTGTTGGATAAAGGCGATTTGCCGGTCAAAGGTATCTTCGTCATTATCACCATCCAAACCATTGATGAACCCGGCGGTAACCTCCAAACCAACTGACTGCAATTTCTTGACCGCATGCAGCAAGAAATCTGGATCATCCTTGTCAATATTCTGCACTTTGCTGGTCTGCTTCAGCGCTCTAAGGCTTATGCTTTCAATACCAGTAAACACCATATCATACCCAGCCTGCACCATCAACTCTGGTAGTCCTTCAATTTTTGCCAGATTGAGTGAGGCTTCGGTATTGAGGGCAAACGGATAACTGTGAACCTGCTGCCAAACAATAATTTCCGGCAGCACCTCGCGTACCCGCTTCTTATTACCGATGAAATTATCATCAACAAAAAATATATTCCCGCGCCAACCTACTTTATAGAGTAAATCCATTTCGGCTATCACCTGCGCGTTAGTTTTAGTACGCGGCACCCGTCCATATAGCACAGTAATGTCGCAAAATTCACAGTCAAACGGACACCCGCGGGAAAACTGCAAACACATCGTCTGATAATTTTTGGGATCAATAAGGTCATAACGCGGCAATGGTACTTTTTCCAAGGTGCGCCAAGTCATAGGATTGTCCGAATAATATTCCGGCTGATACACAGGCTTTGCTTGACCCCGTTCCCAATCTGACAGAAAATATTGGAAATAACCTTCGACCTCACCAAGCAGAAAATGAGAGACGCCGGGAATACTATCATGAAAACTGGTAGGATGCGGTCCACCAGCCACAATGGGCACATTCCGGTCAGCGCACAGTGTGATCACATCCTGCAAAGATTCCTGCTGTACCACCATTGTGGAGGTACACACCATATCAATCCCATTAAGGTCCTGCGGCCCCAGCGGCTCGACATTCATATCAATGAGGCGCAAACGATACTTGTCGCGCGGAAACAACGCAGCTACTGTAAGTAGACCCAAAGGGGGCATATTGGCCTTTTTCCTTGTCATCTCCCTGGTGAATTCTCCACCCCAAAAAGAAACAGGAAACTTTGGATATACCAACAAAACATTGTACATAACTACTCCTTCTTTTGAATTCCTATAACATACATTATAAAAAAGTATATTATTGAGGAAAGCATAAATAATTTACATTCTGCAAGTTTTCCTTACAGGAAATGCAAGTTGGA
>CAYPNM010000062.1:0-15436 GCA_964412105.1 uncultured Ignavibacteriaceae bacterium
CTATTGCGCTCCTATTGCGCTGCTATTGGGCTACTATTTAGTAGCAATTGCGCAACTATTGCCCATAGCATTCTTTATTAACTAATTAACATTTAACGGCGGCTGAGTGTCCCGACAACGTCCAAAAGGACTTAGTCTGGATGCTTGTACCGCAGATAGGCGAGAAAGTCACCGCCAGGCTGTATCAAAAACTTTATTCATTCATATCATCTGCAGTTCCACCCGGAGTTGATAAAATTATTATTAAGCCTTATCTTCAAAATCAACAAATCGATCCTTTTTTATTAAAAAATTGAGGGGGAAATTATTAGCAATTTTTTAATATTCCTTTATTTCAATTAGAATTCCAAAAGATTAGAATGGCAAATACTTATACACAAATCTATTTGCAAATCGTAATAGTTGTAAGGGGCAGGCAATGTTTGATTCCCGAAGAGAAGAGGGAAAGACTTTGCAAATACATAACCGGTATAATCCAGAATAAGGGACACAAGCTTATAGCAATAAACGGGGTGTCAAATCATATGCATTTTTTAGTCGGATTGAATCCTGCCGAAGCTTTATCAGTTCTTGTTAAAGAAGTTAAGAGATGTACAGCTAATTTTATAAATGAGCAAAAGTGGGTAAAAGGAAGGTTTAGCTGGCAAGAGGGTTATGGAGCGTTTTCGTACTCTCGTTCACAATTAGATAATGTCATTCAATATGTTGCCAACCAGGAGATACACCATAAGAAAAAGACGTTTAGAGAAGAATATGTAGAGATGTTGAAAAAGTTTGAGGTGATGTATAATGAAAAGTTTATCTTTGAAGATATAGATTAGTTTTTAGTACAACTCCTAACGGAGTTGGTGAATGATACGGGAAGTATTTCTATTACAAACGTTCAATCCCTCCGGGATTGATAAATCAAAAAAATAGTATTTCAAATACGTCCTGTAATTAATTGCGAAGCTTATTCCCGTTAGGGAATAAACGTTTGTAATAAAAATAGCCCCAAGATACATACAATCCCGTAGGGATTGAACAAATGATTAGATATTATATCTAAAACGCTTTCTGTAATTAATTGCGAAGCTTATTCCCGTTAGGGAATAAACGTTTGTAATAAAAATAGCCCCAAGATACATACAATCCCGTAGGGATTGAACCTTAACAACTAACCATTTATTTAAGTTATATATATTAGTGGACAGAAGGAAAATATTCTCAATATCTATCTGTCCACCGTCTGTGGAGGCTTTTGATTATTGAAGGCTTTGTATTGTTTTGGAAATTCTGTCTTTCTGAGCTTGATCATCGGTCATCTTTAATGCCTTTTCATAGTTCTTAAGCGCCAGTTCCTTATTACCGCTTTTTGCATAAGCTTCTGCTAAACTGTCATATACATTCCAGGAATCCGGATGCTTATCAATGTTTCTCTTAAATGTTTCAATCGCTTTATCATAATTTTGCATATTCAAATATTGATATCCCAGTAAATTAATTTCATTTTCAGTGGCAATATCCCAGGCATCATCTAATAATTTACCGGCTTCTTCTGACTTGCCAAGCTTATTCAGCAAGCCTGCTTTTACTCTCAGATTAGAAAAAGTCTTGGTGATTGAAATCGATTTATCAGCCCATTTCATTCCCTCATCAAGGTTAATATCATTCTGTAAACAATAAGCTGCGGCCTGGTTAAACGGCTGCCAGTAAAATCCTGCCAGCCCCGTTAATTCTTTTCGGATGCTTGCCAGTACAACGTTTTTAACATCTACATCCACCTTGAATGAAACATTTAATTTCTCCCAGTGAAGATTTACCTCAACGGAATTAGCAACCGGATTTGTAAAACTGTATGTCAAAGCTTCAACAAAATCCACTGTTTGAGGCTTGACCTTTATTCGGAGGGCATCGTGGTCAGAATTGTAGAAGAAACTTCCCCACGCAGCGTTATCCTTGCTGAAAATTATTGTCCATTCATTTTCAGTTGGAATCATATGCAGACCATATTTGCCGGCCGGCAGATCCATTCCATTGATCTTAACATTGTCTGAAAAAAAGATTGTCGTATTTTCATTTGCACCAGCTCGCCAGACCTCGTTATAAGGCACAAGTCCTCCCCATATCTTTCTTCCCTTGACCAGTGGTCTGTGATAATCAATCGAAATTTCCGTAAGTCCGATTGTTTGTGCTACAGAAGCCTTCTGGCTTAGTTGCGGAAATGTGAGCTGAGGCTGAGATAATATTTCATGCGGCAGAAAAGCAAACACTGCTAGAACAAATGCCACGCAAAAAAGGTTTTTACTAAAATTCATATTATTCTCCTTTTTATAATTCGGCTAAATCTATGCAGCCAAAAAGGAAAACTTTACAGATTTATGATGAATGGTAGGTAATGATTTTCAAAAAATAAACAGATTTTTTTGATAATCAGAAAAAGTATGTAAGTCCTTTGTATTCAGGAAATTATAAAAAAAACCGCGACGAATTGTCGCGGCTAAATCATATCGAACTGATTTTTTACAAACTAATTCAGAACGTAGATATTCTTCTTCTCACAGATCTCCTTCAATATTTGCGGCCATACGGTTACACTTACTTCACCAAGATGAGCTTTCTTTAGCAAATACATAAGAGTACGTGACTGCCCGATTCCACCGCCGATGCTCAATGGAATTTCATCATTAACAATAGCTTTATGATATGGATAATTCAGAAAATCCATTTGCCCTGTTAACAAAAGCTGCTGCTTCAGTGTAACAGCATTAACACGGATTCCCATTGAAGTTAATTCGTGTCTTCTTTTAGTAACATGGTTCCATACCAGTATATCACCATTTAAACCATGCATCTTTCTACCGTCATCCGATCTGGTTTCGGTTACCCAGTCATCATAATCCGCTGCTCTCATTTCGTGCGGATAACCGTCATTTAATGTCCAGCCAATACCGATAATGAAAATCGCGGGATATTCCTGCAGAATTGCAGTTTCTCTCTGCTTTCTGGGCATATCAGGATATTTGCTTAAAATATCTTCCGCATGCATAAATACTATTTCATCAGGCAGATTTGGATACTTGGAATTTTTCAACTGAGGGAAAGCATCCTGAATATATGTTTCAGCACCTTTAAATACTTTCCAGATTTTTCTTACAGTATCTTTTAGAAAATTTAGACTTCTGTCAGCCGGCTTGATCACTCTTTCCCAGTCCCATTGATCCACATAAATGCTGTGATCGTGATCAAGAAAATAATCTTTTCGTACCGCACGCATATCTGTACATAGTCCTTCTCCTGGCTTCAAATCGAATTCTTTCAGCGCAACCCTTTTCCATTTAGTAGCTGCCTGAACAACCTGCGCGTCTATCGGATGCTTATCGTAATCGTTCTTTATGTGAAATTGAATCGGAGACCTTGATCCATCACGGTCAAGATAATCATTAACTCCGCTATTTACATCCACAATAAGGGGAACCTGGACCATCATCAGGTTTAATTCCTTGCAGAGATTGTCTTCAAAATATCTCCTTAACAAATGGATGGCTTTTTGTGTGTCCTTTCTGTTCAAAAGAGATGTGTAATCGTTAGGCAGAACTTTTTCCAGTTCATTGTAATTACCAATACCCGGACCTGCTAAATCAGCTTTTTTATCGCTCATATTATCCCCCGATAATGTGTTAAAATGATTTTTAATTAGAAGTGAATTTTAATATTTCCCCCTCCCTTATATTAATCAATATTATTTAAATTGATCTTTATCAAATAAAATAAAAAAATCCTTTAAAATCTATCCAAAACATAATTATGAAATTCGAATAATTACTTAAATGATAAATCTACTTATTTCTTCGCTGCTTGGTACTCGGCAGGAATTTCTTTTGCCGAAAATTGCATATCGATACTTAGCAATTAGATCATAAATGAAATTACGCAAATGACGCGGTATAACTTTAAGAAGATACAATATCTTCCAGACTGATTTTAACTCTTTAGCAATTTCAAGAACGGCATCAGATCTTGCAAAATAATTCCTCCCCTTTATGAAAATAATCGAATCAATATTTTTATTTTCTATCATAAACTGATTAGCAATCTTCTTCCCCGCATCTGATTGAAGCGTAGCAAATTTTAGCGTTTTATCTTTATCTCTCTTGATAATAAAATCAACCCAGTAATTGCAGAAATTACAGATGCCGTCAAAAAGAATTATATATGAATTTGTTGAAGTCATTAAGGAGAGTATTTACTAAAAAGCGTAGTATGCTGATTCCATAAATTGTCATCCCGAACCTGTCTGCCGATAGGCAGGCTTGTTTCGGGATCTTTTTACCGTTTTTAGATCCTGAATTAAATTCGGAATTATATATAATTTTCTATCGCTTAAAATGGATCCAGGTCGCCTCCAAAATTAGGACCTATCATCCATCTAATTACTTTCACTCATTAATCACTGTAAGCTTCACAAGATCGATCTTGGTATTTGACCCTCTGGCTATCAGGAATGTAAATTTATCAATAATCACAATTTCACCCTGTTCTGGGATTCTGCCCGTTTTAGCTGAAATATAACCACCAATCGTTTCATAATCTCCTGTTGGAATTTCCAGATCATACTTTTCATTTATAAAATCCACTTCCACTTTTCCACTGATAAGATAGGTATCAGCAGCTATCCTTCTGCAGATATTTTCTTCGACATCATATTCATCTTTTATTTCGCCGAAAAGTTCCTCTATAAGATCTTCCATTGTAACTATACCGGCCGTGCCGCCGAACTCATCAATTACTACTGCAATAGAAACACCCTTTTCGAGAAACTCGTTCATCATATCAATGCTCTTTTTTGTTTCAGGTACAAAAATTACATCTCGTATTATACTGTGAAGGTCAGTCGGATTTTTAAACAAATCATAGGCTAATAATATTCCCTTTATATTATCGAGATTGTCATCATAAACGATAAGTTTGGAAAAACCTGATTCTATAAAAACATTAAGTGCATAGTCAATATTTTCGTGTATCTCCACGCCGACAATTTCTGTCCGCGGCCTCATTGCTTCATAAACTCGCTGATCAGCAAGGTCAAGTACTTTGCTGATTATATCGCTTTCCTTTTCATTTACGACACCGGCTTCGTGGCTTTCCTGCACTAGATCTTCTATATCCTCCCTGCTGAAAATATGCCTGATATTTTCCTTACTCAGATTTGAAGACTGAGTAAGAAGTGATGAAAGTGAGGAAAACACTTTCACGAAAGGATAAAGCACGAAAGAGACTACTCTGACAGGGATAGCGGAGATCAATATAACTCTGTCAGCAAGTTCACGCGAAAAATACTTTGGGATTAATTCACCAAAGATTAACAATAAGAAAGTAGAAATTAGCAGGATGGTGTATTCGTTAAATCCAAAAAGTGATGCTAATAAAACAGTGCTCAATGATGCAAAAGCTACATTTATGACATTATTGCTGATCAGAATGGTAGAAAAGAAATTGTTTGGATTATTTATGAAATAGTTTGCATTCCGGGCTGACAGATTATTCTTCCTGGCTTTAATTTCTATTTTTATTTTATTGGCTACAACAAAAGCGATTTCCGCACCAGCAAAAAAGCCGCTAAGTATAATTAAGCCAATTAATATTACAAGGTCGTTAATCATAACACATAATAGTCGGAAATATGTTATTAGTAAATTATTAGTGTAGTTGTTATAATATATAAAATAACATTTACAATCATTGCCGGATCGGAGATCATTACTTCTGTCGTATTTTCTCCCTTCTGATTCATATAGACAAGATACATATATCTGAAAATTCCGAAAACTACAAAAGGAGTCGTATAAATGAGGTTATCTGTATGAAAAATTGTTATAGTTCTTTGAGCTACCGTATAAAGTGCGTAACATATTATAACCCCTGCCGACGCAATAGTTGCCATTTGATCGGCAAAATTAAGAGAATAATGCTGTAACACCTTTCTTGTCGCCACAAAATCGTGATTCTCAACAAGGTTTAACTCGGAACGTCGCTTCATAATAGCCAGAAAAAGCGAGATAAACATTGTAGTCAAAATCAACCAGCTCGAAATCTCAACACTAATTGCAAACGCACCGGCAAATACTCTTATCATAAAGCCGGCTGCAATTGAAAAAATATCGAGAAGAACGATATTTTTTAAAACAAATGAATACAAAATATTGAGGATAAAATAGAGCCCGACACAGGAAATAAAGCGCAGGTTGTAATTACCCATCAATATAATTGCCACGATGAACAAAATACCGGAAATGCTTATTGCCTGCTTTGTATTGATCTTCCCTGCAGCGATAGGTCTTGATTTCTTTTTAGGATGCAATCGATCACTCTCTACATCAGCAATATCATTTATTACATAAACAATACTGGATATCAAACAAAATATCAGGAAAGCAATAAGCGAGGAAATTAAGTAGTCTTTATCAAAGAGATGTTTTGAAAAAACCAAAGGAACAAAAACAAAAAGATTTTTGATCCATTGCGGAATTCGGATTAATTTTATAAAACTAAATAACATTTAGAAGACAGCGGCTTCTTCATAAATTCCGAAAACCTCTTTCATTTCACCAACCATTTCACCCAGTGTAACATAATTATTAGCAGCCTTAATCAAAACAGGCATCAGGTTTGTTCCATCTTCGCAGGCCTGTTTGATTTCGGAAAGACTTTCTTCAATGGCTTTTTGATTCCTGCTTTGTCTTAATTCACCCAATTCTTTCTTTTGCTTTTTCTCAACTTCAGGTGATATCATCAAAATAGGTATTTCGAGTTTTTTATTCTCTTCAACAAATTCATTGACTCCAACAATGAATTTCTCTTTTCTTTCGACGGCTTTTTGATAAATATAGGCAGCATCCGCAATTTCTTTTTGGAAATATCCTGCCTCAATAGCAGGAATTACTCCACCCAATGAATCTATTTGATCAAAGATCTCATTAGCCTGCCTTTCCATTTTGTCCGTTAAGGCCTCTACAAAATAACTTCCCCCTAACGGATCGATTGTATTTATGACCCCGGTTTCATATGCAATTAATTGCTGCGTGCGCAGTGCGATCTTAACGGCCTTTTCACTTGGAAGTGCCAGAGTTTCGTCCATTGAATTGGTGTGAAGAGATTGAGTTCCACCAAGAACACCTGCAAGTGCCTGGTATGCTGTTCTTATTATATTGTTCTCAGGCTGCTGGGCTGTTAATGTACAACCTGCGGTTTGCGTATGAAATCTTAACCACCATGAACGTGGATTCTTAGCGCCATATTTCTCCTTCATTCTCTTTGCATAGATCTTTCTCGCTGCTCGGAATTTGGCAATCTCCTCGAAAAAATCAAGATGTGAATTAAAGAAATATGAAATCCTTGGTGCAAATTCATCTACATCCATCCCCCTTTCAATACAAGCTTCTATGTAAGCAAATCCATCCGCAAGCGTGTATGCTAATTCTTGCACAGAAGTCGAACCGGCTTCACGTATGTGGTAACCACTGACAGAAACGGGATTCCATTGCGGAACTTCATTTTTGCAGAACTCGATCATATCAACAATTATTCTCATAGAAGGATTTGGTGGGAAGATATATTCCTTTTGCGCAATATATTCTTTTAAAATATCATTCTGTAAAGTTCCTCTTAGTTTATCGAAACTTATCCCCTGCTTCTGAGCAACCGCTAAATAAAATGCAAAGATCATGGCCGCAGGCGAATTGATGGTCATAGAAGTTGAAACCTTGCCAAGAGGGATTTTATCAAAAAGTGTCTGCATATCCTTAAGAGATGAAACTGCCACACCACAAATACCTACTTCACCCTGGCTCAGTGCAGCATCAGAATCCCAGCCCATAAGAGTAGGCAAATCAAAGGCAACAGATAAGCCTGTTTGGCCATTATCAAGCAAATAATGAAATCTTTTATTTGTATCTTCAGGAGAGCCGAAGCCGGCAAATTGACGCATAGTCCAGATTTTACCACGGTAACCGTTCGTATGTATACCTCTTGTATAAGGATACTCACCCGGAAAACCAATTTCGCTTAAGTAATTAATATTTTCAATATCATCAGGTCCATAAAGAGGTTTTACTTCCTCGCCGCTTACAGTCGTAAAAGTCATTCCTGTTGTACTGGCATTCCGCAGTTTTTCTTCAAATTTGTCTTTTCCGCTTTTATAATCCTGGTTCATTTTATTCCTTTATATTTCTACAAAATTAGGCAATTTATTTATAAGATATTCAGCTGGTTCTGCCGAATCTCCTGTCAAACTCATCAAGCGAAATCTTAACAAGAATCGGTCTTCCATGTGGGCAGACATATGGCATCGATGTAGCAAATAACTGATCAATTAGTAGTCTCATCTCACGATCAGTCAATTTATCCCCAGCCTTAATTGCCGCCTTACAGGAATACGATTTGGCTATATTATCTCTTTCCTCAAGTTTTTCCTCACGCTGATTTGCAAGATATTCATCGATTAATTCAATCAGAATTTTTTCCTCGGATCCCGCAACAACATCTTCTGGCACACCATCTATGGTAATAAAATTCTTTGAAGAAAATTTAATTGCAAACCCCAGCTTTGACAGATATGGATAAAGCTCTTTGACAATACCGTAAGTGCCGGGATCGAGTTCCATTCTTCGGGGGAAAAGAAGCTGCTGCGAAAAAGGCATATTTGCATCAAACCTTTTTAATACTTTTTCATATAAAATTCTTTCATGTGCAACGTGCTGATCGATAATCATTAAGCCGGATTTAATCTGCGATAAAATATACTTGTTATGCAGTTGTATAATAAACGGAAATTCCTCATCTGTGCTTTCTTTTCTTTCCACAGGAGTCTCATGAAATACTTCTCTATTTATTTTTTTATCGAATGGTAATTCCCTTGAATCACCTTCAGCTCTGGTTACAATATTGTCAGGAATTGAACTAAATATACGATCAATATCAGAGTCTGAAATCCTTCTCCCGCCGGTATCATTTCTTCCAAATGAAGGCCTGTCTGAAAAATCATCCCTTTTAACCTTGTTAAAAGGATCAAACTTAAGCTTTTCTGTTTCATCGGTTACATCATTGAAAGCCATAGCAGGCACAAGATCATGTGTTCCGAGAGTTTTTCTTATGACCGCCACAACAAAATTATAAATATCCCTTTCATCATCGAATTTTACTTCCAGCTTCGAAGGATGCACATTCACATCAATTTTCTGGGGATCAATTTGAAGGAAAAGAATAAAGAAAGGATAATCACCCTTTTCGAGAATATTTTCAAAGGCCGTAAAAACAGCGTGGTTCAGCTGCCGGCTTATAACGTAACGGTTGTTCAGAAAAATATATTGCTCCCCTTTGCTTTTCTTCAGCATACTTGGCTTACCTATGTAGCCGGTAATGCTTAAATACTCTGTTTTTTCCTCAACGGGAATTAATGCGTCCAGCATATTATCCGCAAAGACTTTCTTTATTCTATCTTCAAGAGAACCTGCTGGATAGTCATAAATCATTTCGTCTTCGTTAAAAAATCTGAAATGAATCACTGAATAACTTAATGCTGTTTTATTGAATGTATCAATGATATGCTTTAACTCAGTTGCGTCGGTCTTTAAGAAATTCCTCCTTGCTGGAGTATTAAAAAAAAGATTTTTAACAGAGACTGAAGTACCTTTGGGAAACGAACCCTTTTCTTTAATAACATTTTGCGCATCATCAAATCTTAACAGAGTTCCAAGTTCATCTTCTCTTTTTTCTGTTCTAATTTCAAGTTGACTCACTGCTGCTATTGAACTCAATGCTTCACCACGGAATCCCAGCGTTGTAATTGACTCGAGATCTTCATAGCTGAATATTTTGCTTGTTGCATGTTTCTGAATTGATAAAATTGCGTCTTCTTCAGACATTCCGGTGCCGTCATCGAAAACCTGTATCAGCGCTTTGCCGGCCCTTTTAATTATTACATCAATATTTTTTGCATCTGCATCAATTGCATTCTCCAGTAATTCTTTCACCACTGACTCCGGTCGCTGCACTACTTCTCCGGCTGCAATCTTATTGGCAATATTCTCAGGCAATATTTTTATTTTCTTTTCTGACATCTATTTTCTTGTGTATCTGTAAATTTCAAACTCATTCCTTTTCTCTTTTGATTCAACATTCCATTTATTCGGTTCTATCTTTGGGAAAAAAACATCTCCTTCTGCCTCAAAATTCATATAAGAAATTATCATTTCATCGGCTGTTTCCAAAGCCTGCGTGTAAATCTCACCTCCACCGATAATAAAAGCCTTCTCATATTTCTCTTTTTCGCAATAAGAATATGCTTCCTTTAAGCTATTAAATATTTTTACATCTTCAAATGGATAATTTGTCCCTCTTTTATTTGTAAGGATGATGTTTAATCTTCCTTTTAGTGGCTTCCCTAAAGTCTCAAAAGTTTTTCTTCCCATAATAATCGGGAAACCAAAAGTAGTATTTTTAAAATGCTGGAATTCTTCTTTAACGTGCCAGGGCATTTCGCCGTTTGATCTGCCAATTACACCATTTTTAGCAACGGCCGAAATGATAATTATTTTCAAACCGCTACCTCAAATTTTATCTTATCGTGGTAGTTGTAATCGACCAATTCAAAATCCTCAAACTGCAGTTGATCGATAGGTTTCTTAGCTATAATTAATTTTGGCAATGGCATAGGCTCGCGTTTTAGTTGCTCCTTCAGACCTTCACTGTGATCAAATTTTTCCATTGGAGAACCTTTTTCAGCATAATAAACATGAGCATCAACTATTGTATGAGCAAAGTATCCTAATCCTAAACCTGTTTCTTGTGCAATTATCTGGGTTAATAAAGAATATGCAGCAAGATTAAAAGGAATCCCCAAAGCAATATCGCCGGATCTTTGAGTAAGATGACAGTTAAGTTTGCTGTCGCTGACATTAAAAGTAAAAGTATAATGGCATGGGGGAAGTTTGCTGCTTATCGCATTTCCCGGCTCCCATGCATTCACTACAAGTCTGCGGCTGTTGGGATTTCTCTTAATTTCATCGATAACATATTTTATCTGATCTACTTCTGTTACAACCCAGTTTCCACTTTTATCCTTCTGAGCACTTGGAAAATGTCTCCAGTAGTATCCATAAGCTGTATCAAGATTACCGTTTTCGTCAGCCCAAGCATCCCAGATTTTCGTTTTTTCCCTTAAATTCCTGATGTGATTCTCCCCTGAAAGGTACCATAGTACTTCGTGCAGAAGAGATTTCCATTCCATTCGCTTTGTCGTCAGTAGAGGAAATCCTTCAGAAAGATCCACCCTATAAAAGGCTCCAAAATATGAAATAGTGTCGACGCCTGTGCGGGACGTCTTTCTTACTCCGTTTTCTAATACTAACTTCACAAGATCTAAATATTGTTTCATTTAAGTCTGAATTTTATTTTTGGAATGAATTAATTACGCAAACTTAATAAAAATTGACCTAGAGTTAAACTAAGCTCCCGATATGTAATTTATTATCTTTTCTGCAGCAAATTCAAGCCCTTTTTCAAAGTTTTCAATTGATTCATCCTTGCTCTTAAAAAAGGCTTGAAGCTCGATTGGGATTACTCCTTTACCAAAACCAGTCAATGAATTTTTATCAATTATCCCGCTAACCAGAAAGACGGGAATATGATGAGCTTCACAAATATCAATAATTACTTTTGCTCCCTTATCCATTAGACTTTGCTTATCAAATGCTCCCTCGCCTGTTATTACATAATTAGGAGCAAAATGCTTTATTTCCTCCATAAACATATCTGCGATAAATTTCCTTGATTTAGTAATTTTAGCATTAAAGAAGATCTGCAAACCTGCAGCTAACCCGCCTCCCGCTCCGTTCAGTTCATCATTTAACCTTGTTATTCCTTTATTATAAAATAACTTAATTAATTTTTCAAAACCAAGTTCTAAAGCTTCAATCTCACTTTTTCTAGCGCCCTTTTGTTCTGCAAATGATCTAACTGCCCCGTTTTCCCCAAGTAACGGATTATCCACATCTGCTATAACTTCAATCTGAAAAGGCAGTTTGGCTTCTTCCCATTCTAAATTATTAACGGAATAATAGTTTTCAGGAACAATATTTACTTCTTTGTCAAAAATATCATATAATTTTAGCCCAAATGCAGAACAGAATCCCAAACCGAGATCGGATGTTCCTGTACCTCCTACACCTAGTATTATATTATCCACATTTAATCCACTCTCAATTATCAATTTAAACAAATCCCCTAAGCCTTTTGAATTTAGGCTTAAAGGATGCCTCATATCCAAAGGAATACTTTTTAATCCTATAACTTCAGCAGATTCAATATATAATAATTTCTGCTCGGGTGAATAACCTACTCTCACAGCAAAAAGCTCATTGCTGTAAAGTCTTTTTGTTTCAAAAGTTAAAATATCAAGGCTAAAGTGCTTAACGCAAACATCCAAAAATCCGTCTCCTCCATCAGAAATTGGGAGTTCCTTTATGGTTAAATTATTATGGATGGCTAATATCTTGTTTAGATATTTGGTAACGTTAATCGAGCTGGAGCATTCCTTAAAACTATTGGGAGCAAGCAGTATCTTTTTCATTTCAAATTAAGGCTTTTCTTCACATTTTCATAAACCTTTTCCGCATTGATTCCACCTTCCCCTTGAAAGCGACATAGCTTTGGATCGCTAGGACATTGATTTTGACAGTAGTCTTTTTCAGGCTGAATAATTTCAGATTTATTGCCTGTTGGGGACCAGAGTTCAGGGGAACAAGCTGGTAAAGGGCAAAACAATGATAATGTCGGAACCCTCAAACCTGCTGCTATATGCATAGGTCCTGTACTGGATGATATCAGCAGATCAAGCATGCTGAAATTAATTATAGAATCCCGCAGCGGGCATCCTTCATTAAGATAAATAGTATCCTTTAGATTTTTTAATTCTTCCGGAATTATCACGTCTGTAACTGCAACTTTTATATTATCACTTCTTTTTAGTTTATTAACTAGATGTATGTATTCAGATATCGGCATATTGGGAGCGGAATTACCACTTGAAGAGTTAACACCTATCAAAACTTCTCCTTTGGGACATAAACCTTTCTTCGTTTCTACTGCACTTATTTTTTCCTCTTTGCTCAAATGGATTTCACTGTCCGATGATTCTATTTCAATACCAAGTTTTCTTAATTCGTCAAGGCAATAGTCAGATTCATGTTTTAATGGTTTATATTTATTCCTGTAGACGCTTTTAGTGTTCGTTAAAAACTGGTAAAACTTATTACCAACACCAATTCGAATTCTTATACCTGATAAGAATAATATCCAATTGAGCTTCTCTGTTGGCAGCAAAGTTAAAGAATAATCAAATTTATACCTTCTTAGCTTTCCTGCCAACGAAAGTGGTCCACTTTCCCCATCATTGAGAATGATCTCATCAACGTAAGGATTGCTAATATAAATAGCTTCAGTATATTTTCTAAGAAGAACAGCTACAAAACTATCCGGAAAGCTTCTTTTAATTTCACGCGGCAATGGTGTGGATAAGACCACATCCCCTATCCTGTCAGGTCTTACGATCAATATTCTCGGATTTGTGTTCAAATTAAATTAAAAAGAATTTTAATATTTATTAGATTTCTATATGACAAAAAAAATAGCACTTTTAACAGTCGGCCATCCGCCATTTGATGAGAGAATATACTGGAAATTTGGATCGAGTATCTCTTCAAATGGGTATGATACTATGATCTTCTGTTCGACCGAGAATATTAATACACAAAAAGATAATATTTCCATTACAGGTTTTAAAGATGATTCATTAAAAAGAAAAGCAAAATTAAATAAGCTGTTCTTTTTAATAGACGAATTCAAACCTGATCTTATAATCTGCTTTGAAGCAAGCGCAATCATTCCTGCATACAAATATAAAAAGTCTACGAATAATAAGTGTAAAATAGTATCGGATATCACTGAATGGTACCCGGAAAATGTGGCATTTAAGAAAAAAGGTCTAAATAGATACCTGAGTTACATAATACTTTTTGCAGCTAATTTTCTATTGGTTAATCGTTGCGACTTTATTATTGTCGGAGAAAAATTAAAGCTTAGAAGATACAAATTACTAGCACCTTTTACATCAAAAGCTATAATTGGCTATTATCCCGTTTTGAAGTTTTTCAAATATTCAATGCCGCCAAAGGGCCAGACAGCTTTTACACTTTGTTATGCCGGTCTGATAAATTTTGAAAGAGGAATTTTAATGGTAGTCGAAGCTGCCGATAAATTTGCAAAGTTACATAAGGAAATTAAGATGAAATTAAAAATATTTGGAAAATTTCAATATGCTGAAGAAGAAAATAAATTTAATTTATTACTAAAAGAGAGAAAGGATATAAACATTGAGAGAATTGACTGGACTTCATACGACAACATTTCAGATAACTTATCAGATGTCCACCTTTGCTTGGATTTAAGGAAAAGGAATTTTATTTACAACAATTCATTACCTATTAAAATTTTTGAATACATGGCATGTGGAAAGCCCTTCATTTATTCCGCTATTAAGCCGATTAAAAAAGAATTAAATGTTAATGATTTTGGAGTACTGGTTAATCCTGATAACCTGGAAGAGATTATAAAGGCAATAGAGAAATATTATTCTGATTACGAATTACTTATAAAGCATTCACAAAATTCCCGCAAGGAAATTGAATGTTGTAAGAACTGGGAAACAGAATCAAGAAAATTGATAAATATTATTAGGAATTTAATCTGAATATTCCAACCAGATTCATCTTCAATAAATATCGAAGTGTCATTAAATAACCAATTACCACTACAACATCAACTATTATGCTTTTCATATTTAATCCTGCAAATAAAAATATAAGCGCACTCAATACGATAATTGAAAGCTTTTTTGTTTCGTAATCTATTTTTATTTGATCTCTTGAAATAAAGAACAAATAAGCCGCTCCAAATAAAAAAGCTATCGCCGTTGCGAAAGCTGCCCCGATTATCCCATATTTAGGAATAAATATTATATTCACTATAATATTTATAATAAAAGCTATTAAATCAGATATAAGGAAATGATGGCTCTTATTTGAAATATTCGGGTAAACAGAATAGAAAGATGAAATACCACTGAAGATATATCCTATCAGAACAAGAGGAAGAATTATTATTCCCGGTTCATAAATCGGATTAAATAAATGCAATCCAGAAACGTTAATCTCAAATAAATATTTTGAGAACAGGGAGACTGTGAGAAGAATTATGCAGCTTATAGCAACCAGTTTGCTTAATGTAGTCCCAAATGAAGATTTGTAGTCCTCAGAATAAAAGAGATTTAATGAATGAGGATTCCACGCTGTGCGAAATGAAATAACAAAAACATTCATAATCATGGCTATTCTGTATGCAA
>CAYPNM010000063.1:0-4962 GCA_964412105.1 uncultured Ignavibacteriaceae bacterium
AGTTAATAAAAGGAACCATAAAAATATGTTGAAGGATTTTGTCATATAAAAAGAATGGTCATCCTTCATTTGCAGGACGACCATTCAACATTGGTTATTAATTTATGGAATCTTATGACCTGTAATTTTCAAGAAGCTCTTTTCTCGAGAAGAAATGCGCTATTTCTATACCGGCATTTTCATCAGAGTCTGATCCGTGAACAGCATTTTCGCCAAGGCTTGAAGCATATAGTTTTCTTATTGTTCCTGCTTCAGCTTTAGCCGGATCGGTTGCGCCGATCAATTTTCTGAAATCGGCCACCGCATTTTCTTTTTCAAGCGCAATCGGTACGCAGGGACCTGAAGACATAAATGTGACCAGTTCATCATAGAAAGGTTTTCCTTTATGCACTTCATAAAACCCGCCTGCTGAATCCAATGTTAATCTTGTCATTTTAATGGCCTTAATCTTAAAGCCAGCTTCTGTTATTTTAGTAATAATCTGTCCGATATAATTATTTTTAACTGCGTCCGGTTTTATAATCGCTAAAGTTCTGTTGCTCAATATTTACTCCATAGATTGAATATTAATGAATTATCTTCTCCTTGCTGCTTTTTTTACCGGCTTTCCGGTTTTTGCTCTGGCTTTAGTTCTCTTTTTAACGATAGTCTTTGCATTTTTCTTCACTGGTTTTCGAGTTGATTTTTTCTTTCCTCCCTTCAATGCTTTCAACATTGTTGAGCCCATTTCAGCAGGGCTTTCCACTACTTTTATTCCGGCGCGTTTCATTGCCTTCATTTTTTCGATGGCTGTGCCTTTACCGCCTGAAATAATTGCACCGGCGTGTCCCATTCTTCTTCCCGGAGGTGCGGTTCTTCCTGCAATAAATCCAACCACAGGTTTTTTTACATTCTTCCTTACATATTCAGCGGCTTCCTCTTCTGCCGATCCTCCGATCTCTCCTATCATCACAATGCCATCTGTGTTTTTATCTTCGTTGAATAATTTCAGGATATCAACAAAACGTGAGCCGATAATCGGATCGCCGCCAATTCCAACACAGGTAGACTGGCCAAGTCCGACATCCGTTAACTGCTTTACTGCTTCGTAGGTTAACGTTCCGCTTCTAGATATTACGCCGATTTTTCCTTTCCTATGAATGAAGCCGGGCATAATTCCAACCTTTGCCTGACCCGGAGAAATAACACCCGGACAGTTAGGTCCGACAAGCACAACTCCTTTCCCTTTAATTGAGTTGTATACTCTCAGCATATCTGCGGCCGGTATGCCTTCAGTTATGCATACAATTACCTTTATTCCTGAATTGGCTGCTTCAAGAATTGCATCGGCTGCAAATGCGGGTGGGACAAAAATTACTGATGTATTTGCTTTTTGTTCTTTCACTGCTTCCTGAACTGTATCATAGACCGGAACTCCTGAAAAATCAGTTCCGCCTTTTCCCGGAGTAACTCCGGCAACTACTTTAGTGCCATATTCGATCATTTGTTCTGTATGAAATGATCCTTCTCCACCGGTAATTCCCTGAACTACCAGGCGTGTCTTATTATTTACTAATATGCTCATTGTTTTATCCGGTTTTCTGTTATTAGAAAAATTCAATTAGTAAATATAAGTATTTAGCATTTAATTTTATAGGTTTTTTGAGGAGAAAATGCAGTTTTTGTGTTTATTTCCAGGCATTTGGGAAGGAACTAAGAGGCAATAGTTTTTGTATTTTGCCCATAAGGATATAAAAATCTACTTCAAAATATCCTGTTCAATAATATAGCTCATCTGCAGAAGTGAAAGCTCATCAAACTGGTTCGCGAGAAGCTGGGTGCCGATCGGCAGTCCGTTTGCATCTTTGCCAATGGGGATATTTATTCCCGGTATCCCTGCAAGATTTGCGGAAGTGGTAAAGATGTCATTCAAATACATTTCGAGCGGGTCGCTGGATTTTTCACCCAGCTTAAATGCTGTGGTCGGCGTTGTCGGAGTTAAAATCAGATCAACTTTTTTGAAGGCTTCATCGAAATCATTTTTGATCTGTCTTCTTACCTTTTGTGCTTTGATGTAATATGCATCATAATAACCATGAGAAAGGACGTAGGTACCGAGCATAATTCTTCTTTTAACTTCGCTGCCGAAGCCTTCTGAACGTGATGCTTTGTACATCTCCTGAAGAGGAAGTTTTTCTTTTGTTCTATGTCCGTACCTGGTGCCATCGTATCTCGAAAGATTTGAAGATGCCTCAGCAGTAGTCAGAATATAGTAAGTCGCGATCGCGTATTCCAAATGGGGAAGGTTAATATAATTAATTTTAAATCCCCGCTTCATTAATTCATCAATAAGTTTTTCATTCTCTCTTTTAACTTCCTCATTTATTCCTTCACCGAAATATTCTATTGCAATACCAATCCTGAATTTCCTATCAGATGCATTAAGTTTATTAACAATCTCCGGAACATTTTTATTTGACGAAGTGGAGTCTCTTTCATCTTTTCCCGACATAATTTCTACCAGCAGGGAAATATCTTTCGTGTTTCTACCAAACGCGCCAATGGTATCGAACGAGGAGGCAAATGCTGTCAGTCCATATCTTGAAATTCTTCCATAGGTTGGTTTAAAGCCATAAACTCCGCAGAAGGAGGCGGGCTGCCTTACCGAGCCGCCGGTATCTGTCCCCAATGCAGTATCACATAGATTTGCAGCAACCGCTACTGCCGATCCGCCGCTTGAGCCGCCGGGAACTCTTGCTTTGTCAAAAGGATTCAGTGCGGGACCAAAAGCAGAGTTTTCGTTCGATGAACCCATTGCAAATTCATCGCAGTTAGTTTTGCCGATTATTATAGCATCTTCGTCAATTAATTTCTGGACTGCGGTAGCTGTATATACAGAGTTGAAATATTTTAAGATATTAGACGAGCAGGTTGCAGGTTTATCTTTTATAGATAGAACATCCTTTATGCCGATAACCATACCGGCAAGCTTTCCGGCCTTTCCGGTTTTTATTTTTCCATCAATCCGGTCAGCTTCTTTTAGAGCTTCTTTACCGAAGACAAAATTAAAGGCATTCAGATCTTTCTGTTCTTCAATTCTTTTCAGGAAAGAGTTAACATTTTCATTAAGCGAAAGTTCTCCGGTTTTTATTTTTTCAAGTTTTTCAGAGTGGTTGGTGTAAGGAAGCAAATAAAGACCTTTAATGAATGTTCATTAAAAAAACTTGCGGGGATAGGATTTCAATTTCCCAAACCTGCCGCCGTGACAGGTTTGGGCTTATATTCTTAAATAAACCTCTTCCAAAAATTTCTAGGATTTTATTTCTTTGCTGCTTTTATCTTTATCGTTAGCACTTACCGAAATATCATCCTGTACATCTTTGACAGCTTTCTTAAATTCTCTTATTCCTTTACCCAGTCCCTGTGCGAGTTCCGGAATTTTTTTGGCCCCGAAGAAGATCAGAAATACCAAAAGTATTATGAGTATTTCACCGCCGCCAATATTATCAAACATGACTTTACCCTTTCTTAAATAATTATGCTATTTATAATAACAATTTTTTTAATCTTAAAGTTTCTGTAATAAACACCTTAAAATCAGCCGTTATTCCGACTGATTGAAACATATATCTAATAACTAATATTTCCTAATACTGCAATTGTGCACTATTTTTTGCCGGAATTGCTATCCTCAGGTCCCTTTTTCTCATCTTCTCCAGAATCTTTAACAGCTTTCTTAAATTCCCTTATCCCTTTTCCAAATCCCTGTGCTATTTCAGGTATCTTTCTGGCTCCAAAAAATATTAGTATTACAAGAACAATTATCAGTATTTCGGTAAAACCTATATCTCCAAACATTCTTAATGTCCTTTAAGTTAAAAGAAATTGCCAATTGAACTAAAGATCATCGCACCATCGGTTTTGCCAAGAACCGGATCCGAAGCCCGTTCGGGATGCGGCATCATCCCCAGTATGTTTCCTCTTTTGTTTATAATTCCGGCAATATTTAATACAGAACCGTTTGGATTGTATTCATCATTTACAATTCCATCCGGGGAAACATATTTAAAAACTACCTGATTGTTATCCATTAAAGATTTCAGGGTAGCATCATCAGCAAAATAATTCCCTTCTCCGTGAGCAACAGGAATTTTAAGAACTTTATCTGATTCAATTCCTTTAGTGAAAGGAGAATCGTGATTTTCAATTGAAAGATAAACATCTTTACACACAAATTGTAGAGAATTATTTCGCAGCAAAACTCCAGGCAGCATTTGTGCTTCGAGCAAAATCTGGAATCCATTGCAAATTCCCATAACATATCCGCCTTTTTCGGCAAAATTCATTACAGAGTTCATAATAGGGGAAAACCGGGCAATTGCCCCCGTTCTCAAATAATCGCCATATGAAAAACCGCCGGGCAATATGACAACATCTGAATTTTTAAGGTCAGTTTCTTTATGCCATAAAAAATTGACATCGTAGTCAAAAATCTTTCTGAGAACGTAATATGCATCATAGTCACAATTTGAGCCAGGGAAAACAACTACTCCAAATTTTGGTTTTCTGCCGGAGGCGGATTTTCCGGACAAGACCGGGTGAGCTGTCTCACTCTGCATTGGCTTTATCCTCTGCAGGAGTCCATTCTGTAAGACTGAATTCAAAATCTTCCATGATAGGATTTGAAAGAAGCCTGCTGCAATATTCTTTCACTTCTTTTTCAGCGGCTGTTTTGTTGTCTGTATCAACAATAAATTCAATATACTTTCCGATGCGTGTATCACGGATATTTTTTATTCCCAGATGAGCCGCTCCTTTCTCAACCGCTTTGCCCTGCGGATCCAAAATTGAAGGTCTTCTTTTTATTAGTACTTTTGCCTTAAACACTATACTACCTAAGATTGATTTTTTAAAAGGGGCTAACGGTCCGGGTTCAGTTTCTCTTTGAAAAAAAGTAAAATATATGACGAAAAATACCAAATA
>CAYPNM010000063.1:5062-15240 GCA_964412105.1 uncultured Ignavibacteriaceae bacterium
CGGGTTCAGTTTCTCTTTGAAAAAAAGTAAAATATATGACGAAAAATACCAAATAGAATATATAAAACAAATATGTAGAAAAGAGCTCTTCCTGATGTAATGATAAGAACAGCGATTCCTGCTACCAGGAAAAAAATAATGAATGGTTGTTTTTTTATAGCATCCAGCGAGAATTTAGGCATTGTGTCATATTTAATTCTGCTAACCATTAAATATGAAAGTACAATTACCAAAGGAATAATTGTGTCGGCTACCGCTTCTGAAAAGCCGGTGCCCGGAATGAAGAAAGTTATTATAAAAGTCGCAATAGTCATTGCCGAAGTTGGAATAGGAAGTCCTTTGAAGAATGTTTTATCAAAACCGATGAGCTGAACGTTGAATCTTGCAAGCCTGAATCCGCCTGCTATCATAATCAATGAACTAAATATTATACCGACTACATTTAGTTTAAAAAGTTCTGTTGAATAAATCAGGAATGCGGGAGCCGCACCAAAACTAACAACGTCCGAAAGTGAATCCAGTTCAACGCCCAACGCGCTGGTACTGTTTGTCAGCCGGGCTATTATTCCATCCAGTGAATCAAATATTGCGGCGATAATTATCAGCCAGGCTGAATAAATAAATCTTCCCTGGCTGGCATTTATAATTGAGAGAAAACCGCAGAACATATTCATCGAAGTGAATAAATTCGGAACTATTGATGCTGATGTCCTGAGTTTTTTCATTATTAAACCGGATATTCAAAAAGCACGGTTTCGCCAGCTTTTACGCGATCCTCTTTTTTAACTTTTACCAACCAGTCTGCCGGAACAACGACATCTGATCTACTGCCAAATTTAATCATACCGAATCTTTGACCTGCTTTGACGGAATCACCCTCTTTTATTTCATATACAATACGTCTTGCAATAATTCCGGCGACCTGAGTAAAAAAGACCTTCCCAAATTTACTCATAATTCCATATTCACATCTTTCATTATTTTCAGATGCTTTATCTTCAAAGGCAGCAAAGTATTTGCCAGGGATATATTTTAAATATTGCACCGTTCCGGAAACCGGGATTCTATTGACGTGGACGTTCATTGGAGACATAAAAATTGATATTTGCAACGCTTTACCGTTTACATACTTCTCACTAAAAACTTCCTTAACCACGATAATCCTTCCATCAGCGGGGGAGAAGACGACGTTTTCATTTGATGGAGTTGTTCTATCAGGATCTCTGAAAAAATAGAGAGAAAAAATAAGGAAGAATGCAGGAATGATTATTAAAATGTATTTCAAGAAGGCATTATCAATAAAAAAACTTAGAACGATTAAAATAATCACTATGGAGGAAATAATTCCAAGAGTAGAATGCCCGTATTTAGTTAGCATTTCTATGAGCTCATGACGTTAAATAAATGATCAGTATATTTGCGTACAGTTGCGGGGGTATCGAATTTATAAGGACTGATCGATTTATTATTGCCGTTAAGAGAAATAATTTTCAGACTTCTGGGTGTAAAGTCGTCTACAAGGTAAATCTTATTTTCATTTTTGCCGAATGAGCAGTCAACTTCCGCGAGAATTTCTCCACGTCTTTCAAAGAAAGATTTTAAAACTGCATTCACTTTTGAACAGATCCGGTTTATGAGCTTTATATCTTCAATTGAACACAGATCAAATGTTACCAGGTGACTTTCTGAAACCAAGGAATCTTTACCTGTACCATAATGATATTCAAAAATGGGCAGTTTCAGAGAGTGTCCTTCCTTTTTTGAAAAAATTTTTGCCGTTCTTTTATCGATCAGATTTAATATTTTTACTATGAATGGTAGTCGTTCGTGCTTAATAAATTTCAGTGAATTATGGTCCTGAGCTTTTATAAAAGCTGCAGGAATATGAAACTCTTTGAGATAATCCATAAAGAAGGAATTAATAGAGGCAAATTTTGTACCCAGATCTTTGACCTTTACTTTTTTTGCCCCACCGTTTGTCAAATAATCAGGATATTCCAGGAACTGGTAGTTTTGATCATCAAACGGGAGTTCTTTCTTTAAGTTATTATTAGTAACAGTAGATTTATTTATCAAATTTGCCCTGTATAAAATTTAGGGTAGAAATTATAAAATTTAGCTATACAAAGTCAAACGATTATATTATATTTGCACAAAATTTATAATAAATGCGCTTTTTGAGCGAAAATATTTTGAAAACAGGAGGAATTTGATGAAAGGCGGAATGCAGGGTATGATGAAGCAAGTTCAGAAAATGCAGGCAGAAATGCAAAGGGTACAGGGTGAACTTGGGAATAAAACAGTTTCAGAGGAGGCTGGAGGTGGAATGATCAAGGCGGTCGCAAATGGAAATAAGGAGATTGTTACGGTTGAGATCGACAAACAGGTAATTAATGCTGAGGAAAAGGAAATATTGGAAGACCTCGTAGTAGCCGCCGTTAATAAGGCTCTGCAAAGCGCCGCCAAAATGGCTGAAGAAGAAATGGCAAAAGTTACCAAAGGTATGCTTCCTCCCGGGCTAAACATTCCAGGACTTTAACTTTGCAAATTGCTGAACCTTTACTTGCTGCGATTGAAGAATTGAGTAAACTACCGGGAATCGGCAGAAAAACCGCTCAACGGCTTGCTTTACATATCTTAAAAAGTGAAAACGAATCTGTTTCAAATCTAGTGAAGGCAATTGAAGAATTAAAGACAAGGCTTAGATTCTGCTCACGCTGTTTTAATCTTTCTGAAGAGGAGCTTTGTGAGATATGCAGAAGTGAAAAGCGTGATAAAAATTTAATCTGCATAGTTGAGGAAGCCAGCGATGTTATTGCTATAGAGCGTACTCACGAATATAACGGTCTCTACCATGTTTTAGGGGGTGTACTGTCACCATTAAGCGGAATCGGACCGGACTCACTAAAAGTTAAGGAATTGCTCAAAAGGTTTGAGAATGAGGACATTAAAGAAGTTATTCTTGCTTTAAATCCTGATACTGAGGGTGAAACAACAGCGCTTTATCTTGCAAGGCTGATAAAACCTTTAGGGATCAAGGCTTCAAGAATTGCCAGGGGATTACCAATCGGCGGTGATCTTGAATTTGCAGATGAGGCAACAATAGGAAGAGCCGTGCTAGGAAGAATTGAATTATAATGAGCGAATGGTTTGAAGTTTGGTTTAATACGGATGAATACCTAGACGTCTATCAACACAGGAATGAGACCGACGCAAAAAAGCTGGTTCATCTGATCCTTGAGTATGTTAACCTTGAGAGTAATGCTTCGGTTCTTGATCTTGCCTGCGGTGCCGGAAGGCATTCGGTACTTTTTGCTAAAAAGGGCTTTAAGGTAACCGCAGTTGATTTAAGCGATAATCTTTTGAGGGTTGCGAAAGAATCTGCCGAAAAGAATAATGTTAATATCGATTTTTTAAAGACGGATTTAAGGCAATTTTCGGTTTGCAAAAGTTTCGATCTGATCGTAAATCTCTTCACAAGCTTCGGATATTTTGAATGTGACGCTGAAAATCTAAAGCTCTTTGAAACTGTTAATAAATATCTAAGCCCTTCGGGATATTTTGTACTGGATTATTTTAACAAGACTTTTATTGAGAATAATCTGGTAAAAGAATCCAGGGATAATTTTAATCATTGTACTCTCGTTCAAAAAAGACATATCGAAAAAAAGAGAGTTATAAAAGATATTTATATAAACGGGA
This sequence comes from uncultured Ignavibacteriaceae bacterium, assembly GCA_964412105.1. Taxonomy (GTDB): domain Bacteria; phylum Bacteroidota; class Ignavibacteria; order Ignavibacteriales; family Ignavibacteriaceae; genus JAKAGZ01. The sequence continues at coordinate 8,765 of CAYPNM010000063.1, forward strand.
ACGGAACAACAGCGCACTATAAAGAATCCGTAAGAATGTTCAGCAGGGAAGAACTGATTTCGGCAATCGAGAATGAAGGCATGAAAATCAGAAATGTATTCGGCGGATTTAAAGCTGAAGAATTTGATGAGATTAATTCACCACGGATTATTATCATCGCACAAAAATGAAAATAATTTGGCTAATATTTTTATCCTTTTTTTTTGCCGGTTGTGATCTTTTTAATGTCAGAGATGCCCAGCCTCCAAGTCAACCAAGATCAAATTACCAGCAGGCTGTAACTCCCGACGTTTTAATTCAAAATCTTCAAAGTTCATTAGCGGACAAAAATACAGAAAATTACATGGCCTCATTTGCAAATCCGACCTTCACGACGAAGAAATTTATATTTTCTCCATCTGCTTCAGCAGTCTCACAATTTCCATCTTTGGCGCAAGAGTGGGGACTTTCGAACGAACAACAGTATTTTAATAATTTAATAACAAAGGTTGATGTAAATTCGCCTATCACATTAACTTTTTCGAATGTGACATCAAGTTCATACGGCGACAGTCTTGTTTACAGCGCTTCATACTATTTGAACGTACCATCAAACTCATCTGATCTGCCTTCAAATTATCAGGGTGAATTAACATTCGATATGGTACGCGATTCAAGGGCTGTCTGGGTGATATATTTCTGGCAGGATAATAAGAACAGCACCCTGCCGAGCTGGAGTGAGCTAAAAGGGAGGCTCTATTAAAGGGATAATTAAATATTTTATTATTTCGGTTATCGTCTTTACAGGATGTAAAAATCCTTTTGCACCTGCGCTGGATAAGAATATTGATCAAGCCGGTTCAGCACTTTCGGATTTAAAAACTATTAATGGAGTTTTCCAGAATTTTCAATATGCCTATACTTTCCAGGACACCACAATCTATGGTCAGTTAATTACATCTGATTTTACATTTACATATACAGATTACGATCTTGGATTTGATGTAACGTGGGGAAGAGACGAGGAAATGAAAACCACCTACGGATTGTTCAGGAACACACAGAGATTAGATTTGATCTGGAATAATGTTATATTGTCAGCCCAAGATTCTCTGACTGCTAATATCGTGAGAGGTTTCAATTTAACAATAACTTTTAATCCAACTGATGTTGAAAGAATAAGCGGAAGTGTGAATATGAATCTAAGGAAAGATCCTTCTACCGGTAAATGGCGGATAAGCAGCTGGCGAGATGAATCAAATTACTAACAATATATAAAGGCATGATAATATTCTGGATAAAAGAAGCATTTAAGTTAATAGGAAGGGCAAAATCCTCCTTCTTTCTTTCATTGATCTCAACAAGCATTTCTGTTTTGCTAATAGCCGCGTGTGTGATAATAATACAGGCTTCAAATACTTTCCAAAAAAATCTAAAGGAAAGTGTTACAATTAATGTTTTTCTTAATGACAGCATAGGCAATGCCGAAACATCTAAAGTCAAAAGAGAGATTGAAAACAAAAACTTCGTTAAATCCGTAATATATATTGATAAAAAGCAGGCGGCAGAAAATTTCATAAAAGAAACCGGTGAGGATTTCAGGAAGCTTCTGGATTATAATCCGCTACCGGCATCTTTCCTGGTAAATATAAAGGGTGATTTTGTTCAGCAGGATACATTAAAAAAAATTATAAATGACTTCTCAAAGATAAACGGTGTAGATGATGTCTCATTCCAGCAAGAGTTCATTTACAGTATGCTTCATTTTTTAGAGCAAATAAAGAAATACATTTTTATAGTGACCGCAGTGTTATTTTTTATTTCTCTTTATCTACTTTACAGCACAGTTAAATTAATAACAACATCGAAGTATGAAGAACTGGAAACAATGAAACTGGTCGGGTCCAAGTTATCGACAATTAAAATGCCAATAATTTTGAACGGGGTTTTGATAGGGCTGTTTGCAAGTATTATTGCTGTAGGAACATTCTGGGTGCTTCTGGATTATTTTAATGAGTATTTCCGGTTTCACGAAATTATTCAATTCAGGATACGGTATTTCCTGGCGGGCTTATTTGTACTCGGTCCGCTACTCGGATTTTTTGTAAGTTTGATATCACTTAGAAAGATCACATTGAAGGTTTGACAATAAAGGAGGATGATTGCCAAAATCAACTGTTGTAATTACAGGCGGAGCCGGTTTTCTGGGTTCCCACCTCTGCGATAAATTTATCGCTGAAGATTTTAAAGTAATTTGTATAGATAATCTTCTCACAGGCAACGCAGATAATATTGCTCATTTAGCCGGGAATGAAAATTTCAAATTCATAAAACATGATATAACAAATTATATTTTTATTGCAGGCAAAGTAGATTATATACTGCACTTTGCATCTCCCGCCAGTCCGATTGACTATTTGAAACTGCCCATTCAAACATTAAAAGTGGGTTCACTTGGTACACATAAGGTTCTTGGTCTCGCAAAGGAAAAGAAAGCAAGAATGCTTTTGGCTTCGACCTCCGAGATTTACGGCGATCCGGACGTTCATCCGCAGAATGAAGATTACTGGGGAAATGTAAATCCAATAGGTCCGCGGGGAGTTTACGATGAAGCAAAAAGATTTGCTGAAGCGATAACAATGGCATATCACAGATATCATAAACTGGACACAAGGATTGTAAGGATTTTCAACACATATGGCCCGAGGATGAGACTTGATGATGGCCGCGCACTTCCGGCTTTTGTCGGGCAGGCTTTACGAGGGCAAGATCTGACAGTTTTTGGAGACGGATCACAAACAAGAAGCTTTTGCTACGTTTCGGATCTTATAGAAGGGATTTTCAAGCTGCTTTTGTCGAATGAAGTTGATCCAATCAACATCGGTAATCCATCAGAAATAACAATAAAGCAATTTGCGGAAGAGGTTATCAGGTTAACAGGATCAAAAAGCAAAATTACCTACCAACCATTGCCTGAAGATGATCCCAAGGTACGCCAACCGGATATTTCAAAAGCCAGTAAAATTCTTGGCTGGTCGCCCAAGATCGGAAGAGAAGAAGGGCTTAGAATCACCATAGATTATTTCAAAAAAAGGCTTAACAGATAAAATCCTAGCCTTTTATTGAGATAAATGTTCCTAAAGTTAAAAAAAATAGCTAATTTAGTAGAATTATTTTAATTATTTAAAAGCATATTGAAATTATGTGCGGAATCGTAGGATATATCGGGGATAAAAACTGTGTTCCGATTCTTATTAATGGCCTGAAAAGACTTGAATACCGCGGCTATGATTCTGCAGGAATCGGAATAATTAAAGACGGTCATTCTGATGTAATAAAAAAACCGGGAAAGGTTTCAATTCTTGAAAAGGAAATTGAGAAACTCAACCTGAGTTCAAATCTTGGCATCGCCCATACACGCTGGGCAACACACGGTATCCCAAATGAAGTTAACGCTCATCCTCATTATAATACTGATAAGAGCATTTTTGTTATTCATAATGGAATTATTGAAAATTATCAAACTCTCCGCAAAGGCTTACAAAAGTTCGGATATAAATTCATTACTGAAACCGATTCTGAAGTAATTCCTCATTTAATAGACAGTTTCATTAAAAAAGGTTTGAATCTTTTTAATGCCGTTCGTGCAGCACTTGCCGAAGTTGAAGGCACCTACGGTCTCGCAATCGTTTATTCAAAAGAGCCAGACAAACTGGTAGTAGCGAGAAAAGGCTCACCGCTTGTCCTCGGCATCGGAGAAGGAGAAAATTTTGTAGCCTCGGATGTTTCCGCAATTATCGCTCATACAAAACAGGTTGTTTACCTTGAAGACGGAGAGGCAGTTGAAATAACCAAAGATAATTTTATTACTAAAGATCTAGCCGATGAGACTGAAATTGAAAAAGAAGTTCACGAAATAAGCATGACAATCGACCAACTCGATAAAGGCGGTTATCCGCATTTTATGCTGAAAGAAATTATGGAGCAGCCTGAATCGGTAAGGAACTCAATGCGCGGCAGGCTTTTATATGAAGAAGGTACTTCAAGGCTTGGAGGTTTGAGTAGTGTTGAGGATCAACTCGCAAATTCCAAGAGGATCATTATCTCAGCCTGCGGAACTTCCTGGCATTCCGGACTTGTCGGTGAATATATGTTGGAACAGTTTGCACGGATTCCGACGGAAGTGGAATATGCATCGGAATTCAGGTACAGGAACCCGGTCATTTATAAAGATGATGGTATTTTATTTATTTCACAAAGCGGAGAGACAGCCGACACACTGGCCTCACTTCGTGAATCAAAAATTCGCGGGGCATTGAGCCTTGGAATTTGTAATGTAGTCGGCTCTTCAATTGCGCGTGAGACGCAGGGGGGTGTTTACTGCCACGCCGGTCCAGAGATAGGCGTTGCATCTACAAAAGCATTCACTTCACAGCTTGTTGCTCTGGCATTAATAACTTTATTGATAGCCCGAAAAAGAGATATGAGCAAGGTTGACGGAGTCAAAATTCTTGAAGAGCTTGAAGCTATTCCCGATAAAATTGCCACGATACTAAAATTAAATAACCAGGTTGAGGCGATTGCAGAAAAGTTTAAGGACGCTAAAAATTTTCTATACCTTGGGCGCGGTTATAATTTTCCGGTTGCACTGGAAGGCGCTCTAAAATTAAAAGAAATTTCATACATTCACGCTGAAGGATACCCGGCTGCGGAAATGAAACACGGCCCGATTGCGTTAATTGACGACAATATGCCAGCCGTTTTTATTGCACCAAAAGATTCAACTTATGACAAAATTATAAGTAATATTGAGGAAATAAGAGCAAGGCGCGGAAGAATAATCGCAATAGCAAGTGAAAACGATGATAACATTGATCGTCTTGTTGATTATTCCATAAAGATACCTGATACAATAAGAATGTTAATGCCTATACTGACAGTAATTCCATTGCAATTGCTTGCTTATTACATTGCTGTTAAGAAGGGTCTTAATGTGGACCAGCCGAGAAATTTAGCGAAGAGTGTAACTGTAGAATAATATAACACAACATACACAAAAAAATGCATGAGGTATTCATGTCCAAGACAAATGTACTTATTATGGGAGCAGCAGGAAGGGATTTCCATAATTTTAACGTATACTATCGTGATAACGATAAATATAATGTAGCTGCTTTTACAGCTACGCAGATCCCAAACATCCATGGAAGAATTTATCCGGCGGTTTTAGCAGGCAAGCTATATCCGCACGGAATTAAAATTTATGATGAAAAAGAACTGACATCATTGATAAAGAAGTTGAAAATCGATGAAGTAGTATTTTCATATTCGGATGTAAAATTTGATTATGTAATGACAAAGGCTTCTATTGTAAACGCGGCAGGCGCATCATTCAGACTTCTTGGTGCCGAACAGACAATGTTGAAAAGCAGTAAGCCGCTGGTTGCAATCGTTGCCGTAAGAACAGGAAGCGGGAAATCGCAGACATCTCGCAGGGTTGTTAAACTGCTGAGAGATGCGGGCAAAAAGGTTGTCTCGATAAGACATCCGATGCCTTACGGCGATCTCGCAAAACAGAAAGTGCAGAGGTTTGCTTCGATTTCCGATTTAAAGAAACACAATTGTACGATTGAGGAAATGGAAGAGTATGAACCGCATATTGCTATGGGCAGTGTAATTTATGCCGGAGTCGATTACGAGGCAATACTGAGAGAGGCCGAGAAAGAAGCAGATGTAATTATCTGGGACGGCGGTAATAATGATATGTCGTTTTATCAAGCAGACGTTACCTTTGCAGTTGCCGATCCGCACAGGGCAGGTCATGAACTTTATTATTACCCGGGAAACACTTCCGTAAGGCTGGCCGATGCTGTTATAATAAATAAAATTGATTCGGCTGATCCAAAGAAAATAAGTGAAGTAAGAAACAATATTCACAGTATAAATCCGAAAGCAAAAATCATTGAGGCCGCTTCACCGATTTTTGTCGACAAACCGGAAGTTATCCGCGGTAAAAAAGTTCTTGTTATTGAAGACGGACCTACATTGACACACGGAGAGATGCAGTACGGTGCCGGAATGGTCGCGGCCTGGAATTACGGCGCGTCTGAAATTATTGATCCAAGACCATATACGGTAAAATCAATTACAGAAACTTTCAATAAATATCCGAAGATAGGTACATTACTACCGGCGATGGGTTACGGCGATAAGCAAATGAAAGATCTGCAAATGACGATAAACAAAACGAAGTGTGATTCGGTTGTAATCGGAACGCCTATTGATCTTGGAAGAATTCTGAAGATAACTAAACCGAATACAAGGGTTCGCTACGAATTGCAGGAAATCGGTGCGGTTACGTGTGAGACGATTCTGAAGGAGAAGGGGATTATATAATGGAATAGGGGATATGGTATAGGGTATAAGGTTAAATAAGATCCCGTTCTTTTTGGCAGAGGACGGGATTTTTGTTTTTTAAAGGTTGGGGTGGGGAAGGA
>CAYPNM010000064.1:0-14880 GCA_964412105.1 uncultured Ignavibacteriaceae bacterium
TGAGCTCTTATTATTCAACAAAAGAGAGCCTGCCGCTGGACATCGCTGTAGGCGTTTCAAAAAAAATGGAGCATATACCGATAAAATTATATCTCGACTTCAAAAGACTGAATGAAAATCAGGATAATTTTTCGGACAGGTTTAAAGCTTTCAGCATCGGGGGAGAAATTGCAATGAGTAAGGTAATGACACTGAGAGTAGGCTTTAATAATCAAACACGATCCGATTTACAGTTAGGGTCGTTTGCAGGTCTCGCAGGATTTAATCTGGGGCTTGGTGTTCTCGTTTCAGACTATCATTTCGATTATGGTTTCTCTTCAATGGGACAGGTTGGTTCACTTCACAGGATAAGCATTTCAACTAATTTCTAAATATCATTATATATTTTTGGTTGGTGTACCGGCTGTTTAAAAAGTAATAATCTTTTAAATAATAGCACGCAGATTTCGCAGATTTAAATGCGTTTGCGCAGCTTATAAAATTGAAAAGTACTTATTAGACAAGCAGCATAGTCAGAGGAGGGGTTGAAATCTCCCCCTTCAAATAGCAAATTTTATCTATAAGGATTTTTTAAATACTGCTTAGCCAGATTCTGGGCATTACCAAAGTCTTTCATATCCAGAACTTTTTTATAATACTCAACTGCTTTAGTGCGGTTTTTCTGAGCATCGCAAATATTTCCAAGGTATAAAGTAGTATTCACAAGGAATCCGGATTCACCGTTCTTGTCTATTTTGTATGAAATATCGGCACACTGCTGAAAATATATTTTCGCAGAATCGAGTTTACCATCCTGTTTATATTCAAATCCGACATAATAAAGAGCTTCTCTTTTGGCAGCAGGCAAAGTGTAACCTGTTAATCCTTTATTTGATTTCTTTATGACATTCGCAAATATCTCAGAAGCCCGGTTCCATCTCCCCTCCTTTGCATAGATTCTTCCGAGCCATCTTTCAAAATTCGGATTGTCCGGGAATTGAGAAACAAGTAAATGCGCATACTTTTCAGCTTCAAAAGGTTTGTCTTCGAAAGAATAATAAATATTCATTAAAAAATACTGTGCTTCATATTTTGCATACTTGCCATCCCTGGATACATAGGCCAATTGTATTAAGCCTTTATTCTTATCGCTTGGCGGCAGAAACCACATTACAGGTTTCAGCATCGGATACTTATCAGGCAAAACAGAGGCATAGTAGTTATAAATTCCATAACCAAGCTGAACATCAACATTTTTCGGATCAAGTTTGCCCGCACGCTGAACAATCGGCAACGCTTTCTTGCCGTCATCTGCAGCTTTAAGCCAGCTTTCTCTGAAGGCTCTCAATCTTCCTCTAAAACCTATTGCGCCTCCTTTGAAAAAAAGAGCGTCAACATTATCCGGGTTTTTATCTAGCAACTGGTCACACTGGTCGATTACACCATCGAGCTTTTTGTAGAAAATATCATCATAGGATTCATTATCCGGATCCAGCAGAATCTTCCACCAGTCAATCATCGCCAGGAAGAACTTTCCTGCCGGTTTATTGGGGTAATCGGATATGAGTTTCCTGAATGTAGATTCAGCCTCAGGAAACTTTATATCATAGATTTGCTTTATGCCGCTTGTTACAAGTGAATCATATTTTGCACTCTGGGCATACACGTGAAACGTGAAAAGTGAAACGGCAAAGAATACAGTTAAAATTATTTGAAAAAGTTTTTTCATATAAAAAGAAAGCCCAATTCCTTTACGAAATTGGACCTTAAATAATTTAGTTTCAAGCCAACTTGTCAGCCATTAATTTTTAGTAAAAGGTATTCCGATAATTTATCTATCGAAACCCTGACCTGTTCCATAGAATCACGGTCACGAACCGTAACAGTTTTATCATCAAGAGTCTGCGTATCTACTGTGATGCAATAAGGCGTGCCCGCTTCATCCTGCCTTCTATATCTTCTCCCTACCGCTCCTTTATCGTCATAGAATACTTTAAAGTTTCTCCTCAAATCTTTTTCAATCTCCCGCGAAATTTCAGGCATTCCGTCTTTATTGACCAGAGGAAAAATCGCAGCCTTTATCGGAGCAAGTTTCGGGTGAAACCTTAAGACTGATCTTTGCTCGTTGTTAACTTCTTCTTCATAATATGCATCAATCAGAAAAGCCATGAATGAACGGCTTGCACCGGCAGAAGTTTCAATTATAAAAGGCAGGTATTTTTCTTTAGATTCCTCATCATAATACTTAAGGGATTTTCCGGAATACTCTTCGTGGCGGCTCAGGTCATAATTTGTTCTGTTGTGAATTCCTTCAATTTCTCCCCATCCGAACGGGAACTCATATTCAATGTCCGTAGCTTGCTTCGCGTAATGAGCAAGCTTATCCTGCGGGTGATCATGATGACGAAGTTTGTCTTTAGTCATTCCCAGTGAACAATACCACTTGATCCTTTCAGCCTTCCAGTATTCATACCATTTTTTATCGTCTGCAGGCGGCACAAAAAACTGCATTTCCATCTGTTCGAATTCTCTTGTCCGGAAAAGAAAATTCTTTGTGTTGATCTCATTTCTAAAAGCTTTTCCAATCTGAGCAATGCCGAAAGGAGGTTTTTGTCTTGCTGAACTTAGAACATTCAGGAAGTTTACAAAAATTCCCTGCGCAGTTTCAGGACGGAGGTATACTACAGAACCGGAATCTTCGACAGGCCCAACAAAGGTCTTAAACATTAAATTAAATTTTCTTGCCGGAGTAAAAGTGCCTTTATTACCGCATTGAGGACAGTTTAATTCAGCCAGCAAAAGTTTCCCGATTTCATCATCGATCAGCAGTCTTTCAAAATTCTCTGCATCATCACTGCCGGAAAGTATAGTATCAACTTTAGAAATTAAAGTTGGATTATCTTTATTATTTTCTTTCAGAGTTTCTATCGCTTTTTTCTTTTTCTTCTCATTTATCTGGTCGCCAAGTACATCAAGTCTGAACCTTGCCTTACACTGTTTGCAGTCAATCATTGGATCCGTAAAATTTTCAACGTGACCGGAAGCCTCCCATACACGCGGATGCATAAGAATCGAGGCATCAAGCCCTTCAATATCCTCACGGTATGTCATAAACTTCCACCAATCTTCTTTGATGTTTTTTAGGAGTTCAACCCCCAGCGGGCCGTAATCCCAGCATCCGTTCAGGCCGCCATAAATTTCGCTCGATTGAAAAATAAATCCTCTTCTTTTAGACAGGGAAACGATTTTTTCTAAAAGATCGTTGCCGCTTTTTTTCTGCTTTTCGATAAGGCTTCCTCCATTTCACTTTTAATTTAAGCTGCTAATATAGCAAAAATACACTATTTGTCATTTACTCAATTAAATGAATTAATTAGAATTCAGGCAGGACAACTCACAAAATCTTCAGCAGATAATTTTTTAATTCTTTTTGCGGCAAAGTTATTTTTTTATCCCTCTTCCTTAATAGCTCAAGAAGGGTTAATGACTGTAAAATATAGTTTGACCTGAGAATTTTATCATTTTTTAAGGCGCTCAAATGCTTTTTAACTGTTTTAATATCCCCCCTTGCCACAGGTCCTGAGACCGCGTTTTGTACATCCTTTTCTTTGATATTTTTCAAAGTCATTTCAGATATTGGATTAAACACGCTCTTGTAATTTATACCGGAATGAGTCCTGTCAAATAATTTTTTCGTATAGTATTGATTTGCTACCAGGAAATTTGAAGAATAAACACCGGCAAGATGGTAATAGATTTTATTTTGCGAACTGATTCTAAATGGATTCAATTTGAGCTTTTTAGCCACACCAAATAGAAAACTTTCAACTTTTTTATTACTTGTTTCGATCGCTACATATGAATTTTTCAGATTAAAAATCTTTTTATCGGGAAATGTTTGCATTATATGAAATGATGCAGTATATGCCCCTTTCCTTTTTAGAGCATTCAATACTGAAATATCCTCCGCTCCGGATAGATGGATAAATATTGAATTCCCAAAATCCAGATTTAATTTTGAAATATCTTTTGCAACAATTGAAATCTGATTGTCAGGTACCGATAAGAAAAAGATTTTAAGATCAGGAGTAAGGGAATGGAGATCTGAAGAAAAGTTCTTAATTCTCAGCCGGCGGGCGAGTGTTTTTGCAGATATAACTTTCCGGCTCACAATCAGGGATACATTAAGGCTTGATTTTACTAGAGCACCCACCAATGAATAAGAGACTCTGCCTGCTCCAATTACGGCTATTTGGGATTTCAAGGAAAACAATTACTCTCCGTAAATGACAGCGGAAAGATAGCCTACAACCTGATTAAAATCACCTGTAACATCACCTGAATCGCTTCTGTTTAATACAACTGATTTTTTCCTGTTCGCCAAAGAGGAAGCCTTCATCATCGCCACTATCGGTCCCCCGCCGCATGCTTCGCAGACTCTGCTGTCAAGGTATTCCTGAAGCTTATTATATTCAAAATTATTGACGGCATTCTCAACAATGGAATCCAGCTCATCAGCTTTTTCTTTCGAGTAATAATGAGACATATCGGAGCTCGCAACAATTACCGTATCTTTATCGATTACTTTTGCAAGCTGATTGGCAAGTTCATCAATAAAAATTTTTGATTGATCTCCCATTACTATAGGAATGATTTTGAAGTCCTGTAAAATTGTCTGCAAAAAAGGCACCTGCACTTCAATTGCATGCTCCTGTCTATGTCCCTGTTCACCCGGAAAGATCGTTTTGCTGCCTTCAATAATCTTTTGAGCCATCTCTTTATTTATTTCAACAATTCCCAGAGGAGTTGTATACCCATCACCGTCATAAATGCAAGCACCGGGAAAGTATTCCCTGTGACTGGGAGATAAAATTATAACATTACGAAAATTTTTATTCTTTAGTAAATTAAATCCATATGCGGCCGTTCTGCCCGAATAAATATAGCCTGCGTGAGGTGAGATAATCCCCGATATATTCCCGAAATTTCCTTCCGGTCTTGAAACTGAAAGAAGCAATTTAATTTGATCGCTCAACTGTCCTGGTTCGGCTGGATAGAAAAGACCGGCAACAGCCGCCTTTCTAAGCTTTTTCATAAGTTTTTATTCTTTTCCCCAATTCTGAAAATACTTCGGCAGTAAATATTTTAATATCCAGATTTTCATTCATCCAGGTATTACCATTCAGCCCCGCCTTTTCACAAAGAGCTGAAAGGAAATCCGAAACTGAAAACTTGTGTTCAACTGCCACCTGCGGCAGGAGCACTGACCTGTAATGTTCTTCATCGAGCAGCAAGCCGTGTTTACCAATTATGATATTGTCATAACCTCGAAAACTTTCAGGCGGAGACAGGATCGAGACTTCAATATCAACCATTGAAATCTCTTCCTCCCTGAGAGGAGGAAACCGTGGATCATTCAAGGCTGCATTTATTGCTGCATCAATAACAGTATCGAAAATCGTTTTAATTGAAGTGATATAGCCCACACATCCCCTGAGCTTGCCTTTTTTTAGAAGTGTAACAAAAGCGCCCGCATCTCTTTTTGTCAATTGGGGATAATATTTAAAATCGACAGCAGGAATTTTGGCTTCGTTTTCAAATATTCCTCTGATTGCTTCCCGGGCAGAGTGAAGCAAAATCGCTTTTTCTTCTTCACTTATAATCATTTATGCCCCTCTTTATTTTAACTTAGTTTTTGTACCCCCATACTAATAAATTTCAGTACGCTTTATAATTTGTATAATTTAGCTTTTTAGATTATAAACGACAAGTCTGATTTTTTCTTGCAATAAAAACATTAAATTTTGCTTAAAAAAGAAAGAATCGGGCACAAATGCGTTGGTTTTTTTTATCAAAATTTCTTCAAAAACCTTTTTATTGCTGCTAATTTCCACACCGCGAAAAGTATTCTTTAACTGTCCATCATCTAATACTTCGTGGTAGTTGAAAAATAAAATATCCTTAAAAAAAGCATATTCAATTTTTCCGGCAACTACCTTTTCATTTTTAATTTCATTAAATATTTTCAAAATATTTTCAGGCAGAACATCTTCAGGAAAATACATTTGAGGGAAAATATAATCGTGAAACATTTGCTTACTCAATGATTTTTCCCGCAACAAATTTATCTCTGCGCCATCACCTCCAAGATTCTCAATAAGTTGTCCTGTCTTATTATCAAGAATGAAAAAATTTCTCCCTTCAAAATTTGATTTATAGCAGTAAATCTTATTGTCGTCTATAAAAAGAAATGAATATTCAGAATTCTCCCAGAGGATACTTTCAGAATTAATATCAAAAGCTATTATTCCCTGGTGTCCCGGCATATCAGGTTTCATAAACTTATGGAAATAGATCACATCTTCATCAATGGCCTCAATTCCGACCCAGAATTTTTCATCAAGCTGAAAATCAGAAAATATTCTTTCCCCTGTTGAAATATCAATGCAGTTAAAGAAGACCTCCTTGTTTTCAATATCTCTTTCTTCAATGATCAGCTTGCCGGTACTGGTTGGCAGCAACCTCCATATCTGCCTGTTATTTGAGAAGGAATAAATTCTTTCTATATCCATTGATTATTTATTAGGTTTAAACTTAGCTGTAAAGTGACGAAGCATTGGAGCCTCATAGGTAATTTCATATCCTTTTAATGATTTCCTGTTTTTAAATACTTCGTAAATTACTTCCAGCACATAGTCTATGTGACTTTGTGTATAAACTCTTCTTGGAATTGCCAAACGCACCAGTTCCATCGGAGGAGGGATTAGCTTGCCTGATTTATCATATTTTCCGAACATTACACTCCCGATTTCAACAGCTCTTATTCCGCCCTCAATATATAATTCGCACACAATTGATTGGCCGGGAAATTGTTCCTGTGGAACATGGGGCAGGAATCTTTTTGCATCGATATATATAGCATGCCCGCCCGGCGGTTCAATAATAGGAACTCCTGCTGCTATCAGTTTTTCACCAAGATACTCAACGCTTCGAATGCGGTATTGCAGATAATGCTCATCAAGCACCTCCTCCAATCCCTGTGCAACTGCTTCCAGGTCGCGACCGGCAAGTCCGCCATAAGTAGGAAAGCCTTCGGTTACAATCAAAAGATTTCTGCATTTCATAGCAAGATCAGAGTCATTCATTGCCAGGAATCCACCGATATTAACAAGAGCATCTTTTTTAGCGCTCATTGTTGCACCATCAGCGTAAGAAAACATTTCCTGCGCGATTTCCAGAACTGATTTATTTTTGTATCCTTTTTCGCGTTTCTTTATAAAGTAGGCATTCTCTGCAAAACGACATGCGTCAAGAAAAAGAGGTATCCCATATTTTTTACAAACAGCTTTTACTTCACGAATATTTTTCATTGAAACAGGCTGTCCCCCGCCGGAGTTATTTGTAACTGTGAGCATACATAAAGGGATATTTTCTGCTCCTTTTTCCTTTATAAATTCTTTGAGCTTTTCAACATCCATATCGCCTTTAAAATCAGCTCTTGCTTCAGGTATCTTCCCTGTTTCATTTAAAAGGTCGACAGCCTCAGCACCCGTGAATTCAATATTAGCTCTGGTAGTGTCGAAGTGAGTATTATTTGGAATATATTTCCCTGCTGTAGCAGCATTAAAGAATAGAATTTTTTCGGCTGCTCTTCCCTGGTGTGTTGGGATAATATATTTGAGACCTGTTATCTTTTTTACCATACTTTCAAACCGGTAAAAGCTTCTTGAACCTGCATATGATTCATCGCCATCCATAATTCCCGACCATTGTTTAGCACTCATAGCAGATGTTCCACTATCTGTTAAAAGATCAATTAAGACATCGTCGGCGTGAATCATAAATGGATTATAGCCCGCCTTTTCCAGAATTCTTTCCCTTTCCTTTTTACTTGTAAAACGAATCGGTTCAACTGATTTGATTTTAAATGGTTCAATTATTGTTTTCATTCTTTGCCTTTTGGATAAAAAATCAATTTAATTATATAAATTTAAACAACCTTATGACTGTTTGCCATAAAATTTCCAGACCTTTATCACATTTTTATTGCCTTTTGAGAGAACAATTTCTAACTTTTTTATAACTATTTTCCAAAAATTTAAAGGGAGTGCAAATGGAGAATCAAGACACCACAGCATCACCTGAGCAACAGGAAGAAGAACTCAGCCACTCTGATAAAATGATCGGGGTGTTTTCAGAACCTTCTACAACATTTGAAAAAATTGCAAAATTCCCACCAAAAGTAATAGATTGGTTTCTGCCGATTTTACTGCTATGTGTTTTAATTTCGGCTCAACAAATTTTGTATCGCAGTAATCCTGAAATTTCATATCAGCTAAAACAAAAACAAATGGAAGCCATAGAAAAAAGGCTGGACGCACAGGTAGAAAGCGGTCAAATTACTAGGGATCAGGCAAATCAGCAGAGAGATATGATCGAAAGCAGAATGGATCAAATGGGTGGATTAACTCTGGTATTTTCGATCATAGCAATATTTATTGGAGTATTTATTGTCTTCTTTATAGTGGCAGGTATATATTTTCTGCTGGCAAAATTTGCACTTAAAGGTGAGGGGGGGTATACTCAAGCTCTGGTTGCCAGCGGGCTCTCATCATATATTGGCATGATCGGCATCATCGTAATCACAATAATTTCCCTGCTTATGGGTAAGCTTTTTATGGATACAAGCCTGGCCACTTTTATGAGTTCGGATAAATCAACGATTATCGGATGGATATTGGGCAAGCTGGATTTATTTTATATATGGTCACTTATTGTTTCAGCTATCGGATTAGCAAAATTGTTCAAATCGACTTCAACTCAAAAATATTATATCCTTGTTTTTGGCTTATGGTTAATCGGAGGATTGATCCTATTCTTCGCGGCTAAAGCTATTCCTTTCCTGAAAAACTTTGGAGTGTAGCACATAACTAGCCAATTATTTAATAGTGAAATCTGCTTTTTATTACATTAGCGGATTTCACTTTTATTTTAATAAAGTATTCTATGCTTTGAATAAAATAGCAATAGATTGTATTTAATTATTCTTCACAAAAAACAAACTTGTATAACACACCAGATTTGGAATGCCCTGAAAATATTTAATGTAATTTTTACAGAGACTATGAAAATTATTCAGTAAATCTTAATTTATTTCATCAATCTTTTGCTGAAAGATTATCCTCCCCTTTTATCAAATTGTCAAAGAATAAAAATATTACCGGTAAATTCTACGAATAAAGAAAGAAAAAAAATCTTTAACAGCAAACCGGCAATCCTGCGCTTAGATTATCTAATTTTTAATCAAAATATGAATTTTCAACAACAATTAGCTTTGATAAATTGGTATAAAAATTGCAATTACAATATTCTCCCAAAAACAGGGCGAGTTATTTACAATCAAATAAAGAGGTAGTTGATGCTGGATCCAAATGAAAAAAAAGAGATTAATTCTTTTAAGAAAAGCAAACCCGGCAGCTCTTTTTATGACTCTGCAGATACAGAAGAGATAGATCAATATAATCGGAAGGAAGATGATAATACCAGCAGATTTTTAGATCGGGCTGATCTGGAAAAGGAAATGGGACTTTATGACGATCCAAACATTGATAAAAATCAAAATTCACATAAAGAAAAGAGAAGAATTGGTCAGTTACTTGAAAAGAACGGACTTGAGGAACTAGTTGATCATTATGTTTCAAAGAATACAAGAAAAATTAGATTCTCTCTTATAGTAAAGCCTGCTATTATTTCAGTCTGCGCCCTGATAATTTCATTCTTTATGGACGTTTCATCGGTTCCGATACTTGGAAACATTTCAGTAAATATTGCAAAATCACTGTTCCCCAACTGGCAGCAGGCAACTGAAGTAATTGAACCTTATAGATTCTGGTGGCTTCCGCTTATAGTATATATCTTCTTTGTTTTTTTCGCCTACCTTGCTTATAAAAAATTGAAAGTTGAAATTGTTAGAAATCCAGCTTCAGAAACCATTGACCGGGTAATAACCTCCTATACAAGTGTAATTGACAGTATTGCAACAGCACTTCCTCTTCTTGGTGCTGCCCTGCTTCTAATAAGCATCAGAATGGGAGAAGAGATTTTTCTGGGGCTTTCAGTCCCATTTGAAATTAAAGCTTTGATTGTGCTGGCATTGGGAAAATTATTTGAGCCGGTACTCGATCAGCTTGGCGTGGAATTTCAAAATATTGCAACTCAAGTAAGCGATTTAAAGGAAAGATATTTTTCAAGAATCCAGATTGAAAATTCACAAAATATTTTGGCAAAATTAAGTGGAACAAATGGACAGGGACCAGATTCAAAAATATCCGCTAAAGACCTTGAAAGCTACAATTCGATGCTGGAAAAAACTTCCTCGCTTAGTTCATCAATACTGCAGAACTTTAGGTCAGCTCATGAATTACTCGATAAAATGAATAGAATTCCAGCAGTAAATCCTGAAAACATAACAGCATTTAATAATATGGCAAATTCATTAACTACTGCTGCAAAATCATTAAGTGATGAAAAGACTCTCACAGGATTAAAACATCTTGAATCAATTGTAGTTAAAAAGTAGGCCATTATGGTAAAAAAAGAACGAGACAGCAAATTTATTATTTATCAGGTTTTATATATTTTTGTAATTACAGTTCTTGCATTAAAAGGGGCTGATCTTAATCTGCGTGAAGTCGTTTCCAAAGATCAATCAGTAAATAAAAGTGTCAGGGACTCTTTGGTTGTTCTAATAGATTCACTGGTAACACAAGGAAAGAAATTTCAGCTACAGATTGATCCTAATGCCATAGTTGAGAATAAAGAGCTTAAAGAAAAGCTGACTACATTGAATAAAAAATTGCGGGAGATTAAAATTCCTGATAAGAAAGAAATAGTTGCAAATACTCCAAAAGCAATAGAGCAGACAAAGCTCCAATCACCTATTTCCATTTCACAGGTTTTTTACCAAAATACATGGAACATTGCGAAGAACGGTGGGAATGTCCCCGTTGAGATTTTTGATCCGGCTAAAATGCAAAATCCAATCACCGTGATAAGTCCGGGACAGGAAAAGAAATTTGATCTGGGTGGCCAGGATGCGATAGTAATTAAATATGGAAGCCAGCAGGAAACTATCAAAACAACACCAAGGCCTATACCGGTAATCAGAATAGAAAAAGTTACTACTAAAATGGACGGCAATGACATTTATGTTCAGGATTTACAAAGAACAACTGTGTTTACAGTAACAATTGTAGATAACCGTCCTGATCAATTAAAAGTCACCCACTCAGGTCCTATATCCGTAAGCGGTCCATTAAAAGATAAGAATGGTAATCTTGTATATAATGTTTCACTAAAAATAGCTTCCTCTCAGGCTAAGTTTAATGACTGGCTGGATAAATATGGAGATTTGCAGGACGCAAACGGAAGATACAAGGCGAATTTCTTTTTTACCGTAGTAGATCAAAAAGCAAACCACAGGAATCAGGTCGGTGACACTTTCTACTTTACAGATTTTTCAAAATAATGTTAAACAGAATACCCAGGAAATAAATATGATTAAAAGATATTTCTTCTTCCCGATACTTATTATCATTATACTCTGCGCAACAAATACCAGCAAAGCACAAAACGAACCAGGAGAAAAGGTTCAGTATTACCAGATGGAGCCTCTTAACGATAGTCTTTTTGTTAAAATTCAAAGTGAAGTATTTATAGATCCGCCGGATCCAAAGGCTGAAATTATAGTTGATCTTCGAGACCCAAATAATCAAACTGTTTCGATCAGGGGACAGCTTTATCCTTTCCTGGCTTTCACTCCGGAAACCAGGGCAAAGATCATTACGTACCCATTCAAAATTAACCTCGAAGAAAATATCAACTATGGAAGTGTATTTACCAGAGTTATTGAAAAAACAAGATTAAATAAAATATTTCAGCCGCCTTCATTAATACAAATATCTTCAACTTTAAGCTATATTAATCCATTCGTCCAGCTATTTGGAGGGGAAAGGTTTGGTATTCCAATAAAAAATGATATTGGAATTTCTATGGGATTAGGTACACCATATAGCGGCCCGCTTGAAACAAATTTTGTTGAAGGCAACTTTCATATACTGGGTTTCCGTTTAGGTGTATTCAGTTTCTTTGATGGCCTAACACAAATTAAAACAAAGAATAATACCAATAATCTATATGCTGTAAACGGATATCAAGTAGGGTATGTTTTCCCATTAGGTAATTTCTTTGAAATAAGCTATCAGAGTGTATTTAATGAACCGACTTCAAAACAGCTTGCCCGGTATCAGCAATATGATATTGACTCATTAAACCAGCATGCAAAAATTCTGCATGGCTCCTACTATAGCTGGGAATTAAGGTATCCGATATCAGTAATGGGATCCACAAGAGCAAAATTTTATATTGCCAGATACCTTTATGAATGGCATTTAGGTTTTACGGGGCGTGAAATGTCTTTAGCAGGCAGCACTTTTGATTTTAGTTTTGATGCAATGCCAAGTTCAGATGTAAGGCAACCGCAATATGTAATGAATATTATGGTCGAAAAAATTGCCGATAACTGGGCAGCAAGTGCTTTCGCTTTAGGTCCCTCAGTAGTATATACTAAGGATGATAAAGGTAAATACGGAATTGTTACAATTATGTTCAATCTCAGAATTAAAGTGGGAACATCTCTTTAGAAATATTATTTTATAAATCAGGCAGGCGTAAAATTTTAATCACAAATGTGCGCCTGCTTTTTTATATTTTATACCTCCCCTAATTTTTTCAGACATTATTTTTGTAATTTTGTGTATCAATGTCAAAATACAATGATCATTTTATATGAAGCAGCAAATCATTTTGTGGACAGGGGCATTTGTAATTACAATAATTTTCGGGTCCTTATTAAGAACAATCAGCCCGGAAAAGCCTATTACCGGAACCGTTGAGTTCGGTCATGAAAAGGTCGGATATAAATTCGACAGAGTTTACAGAAGTGACAGTGCATACGCTGTTATGCTTTTCAGTGATATTGACAGCTTACAAGCCGAACTTGAATACAAGGATTCAAATTCAGGGAACGATTGGATAAAAGTTCCAATGCAAAATGATAAAGGCGCTCTATCAGCCTATATCCCCAAACATCCCGCACAAAGCCTGGTTGATTACAGGGTCACTCTGAAATATCAAGGTCAATCTTTTATTGTTCCCCAAAAAGACGGTGTTACAATGAAATTCCTGGGAAGGGTTTCGTCCCAAATAATGGCCTGGTTTTATATCGCCCTGTTTGGTGGAATATTATTAAGTACAAGGATAGGACTGGAATTTTTTAATGAGAATGAAAAAATAATAAAACTATCATTTTTTGCTTTCGTCACATTTGTATTTTATGCAATGCTCCTAATTCCTGTCAAGAGGACCTATGAATTATCCGCCTTTGGAAAATCAATTCCTCAAATAAATCAATTATTCAGCCTTGGCGGAATATTAATTATTGTTTTATGGATCGGGGGAATTATAAGTTTTTTCTATGTAAAAAACAGAAGGTTAATGGCCCTAGTAGTAGCAGTTTTAACTTTTCTTATATTTTTAATTTTTGGTTATTAATTCAGACTCTTAATTACCTCATTGTGAATGATCGGAGTTGAAGCGATTATGCTGTTACTGTTTACGGGATTATTACCTTTGTAATCAGTGATAACTCCACCGGCTCCTTTTATAACAGGAATCAACGCCATCGAATCCCACACATTCATTATTGGGTCAATCATTATATCTGCAAATCCTGTTGCAACAAGATAATAACCATAACAATCGCCCCAGTTCCTATAGAGCTTAACCTTTTTTATCAGCTCATCAAATTTTTCTTGGCTGAAGTATTTACCAATGTTAAGATGGTCAGTTGTCAAAAGGACTGCATTTGCGAGCTGCCCGACTTTTCTTACATTTACCTTAATATCATTTAGCTGTGCAGAGCTATTATCACCGATCAGATATTCTTTTAATACAGGTTGATTAATTACTCCAAGTACCGGTTCTCCATTATGTGATAAGGCTATTAAGGTTCCAAACGTTACTGTACCACAAATAAAACTCTTTGTCCCATCGATAGGGTCGAGCACCCACTGGTATTCTGAATGTTCATTAAGCATTCCAAACTCCTCCCCAATAATGCCGTGATCCGGAAACTCCTTCATAATGGCTTCACGCATTAATTCTTCAGCTTTTTTATCAGCTATTGTTACAGGAGAAGAATCAGATTTGGAATCGATCTTTAGCTCTGTACGGAAGTAACTTTTTATAACAGCGCCACTGATTTCTGATAAATGTTTTGCAAATAGTTTGAATTCATTTAAATTATTCAATTGAATGCTCGCTTAATTTTTATGCTAAAATAAAAATAAAAAACTACAATTAAATACTTATAAAACTCTTATAAAGATGTATTTTATGGGTGAATTTCTTGGTGCATTATACAAGTATTATTATATTTGTTCTTCCAAATATTTAAACCACGGAGAGATGGCAGAGTGGTTGAATGCGGCGGTCTTGAAAACCGTTAAGGATGCAAGTCCTTCCGGGGTTCGAATCCCTGTCTCTCCGCAAGTTAAAAATGTCCTGCTTTGCAGGACTTTTTTATTTCCAGAGCGTTAAAAACTTGTTTTTATAAGCGATGGAAATTGAAAAAGTAACAATCGCGAAGCGATTGGGACATTTTTAGCTTGACGATCCTCCCTCTTGGGATCAACGAAGTTAATCCCTGTCTCTCCGCAAGATAAAAATGTCCTGCTTTGGTGTTTTAACCTCGAATGTAAAGCCGATTTGAAAATATCCTCTCATGCAAGCACTTCCAGTTTATTTAGAGTCACATCCCTTATTTCTGAAAATTCGTTAAGA
>CAYPNM010000065.1:0-14719 GCA_964412105.1 uncultured Ignavibacteriaceae bacterium
TTGTTCCTACGTTAACGTGAGGCTTACTTCTATCAAATTTTTCTTTAGCCATCTTTTTCTCCTTTAAAATTTATTTAACAATAATTTTTTTACGCGGCAGTTGTTGTTTTACTTCCTGATTTTTCAGCAATTTCTTCAGCAATAGATTTTGGAACTTCAGAATAATGTAAGAACTGCATACTATAAATAGCTCGCCCCTGGGTCATTGATCTTAAAATAGTTGCATATCCAAACATTTCAGATAGTGGAACTATTGCCTTAATAACCTGGGCATCTTTCCTTGCCGAAAAACCTTCAATTTTTCCACGACGTGAATTTAAATCACCCATCACATCGCCTAAATATTCCTCCGGAGTTACAACTTCTACATCCATTATTGGCTCAAGAAGTATTGGTTTCGCTTTTTTAGCTCCGGCCTTAAAAGCCATAGACCCTGCAACTTTAAATGATACTTCATCCGAATCTACGTCGTGATAAGAACCATCATAAAGTTTAGCCTTAACATCAACCACCGGAAAACCAGCAACAACACCATTCTTTAATGCATCCTGGATTCCCGCAGAAACAGCAGGGATATATTCTTTTGGTACAACACCACCAACAATTGCATTTATAAATTCATAGCCTTTGCCCGGCTCATTAGGACTTAATTCGATCCAAACGTGTCCAAATTTACCGCGTCCGCCAGACTGCTTAACAAACTTTCCTTCTGATTGAACCGACTGAGTTATAGTCTCTCTATAAGCAACCTGCGGTTTACCCACATTTGCATCCACCTTAAATTCACGTTTCATTCTATCAACAAGAATCTCAAGGTGAAGTTCACCCATTCCACTAATCAACGTTTGGCCGGTTTCTTCATCAACTTTAATTCTAAAAGTTGGGTCTTCATCAGATAATTTAACCAGCGATTCCGAAAGTTTATCCTGATCAGCTTTTGTCTTAGGTTCAATAGCAATCTGAATAACAGGCTCAGGAAATACTATTTTTTCAAGCATTACTGCATCATCTTCAGTACAAAGAGTATCACCTGTTCTAGTAAACTTCAGGCCGACGGCTGCTGCTATATCTCCAGCTCTAACTTCACTAATTTCTTCTCTATGATTTGCATGCATTTGCAGAAGTCTGCTTATTCTTTCCTTTTTATCGCTTACAGAATTATAAATATACGAGCCTGCTTTCAAAGTACCGGAATAAACTCTGAAAAAAGTGAGTTTACCTACAAATGGATCCGTCATAATTTTAAATGCTAACGCCGTAAATTTCTCTTTCTCATCAATTTTTCTTTTTATTAAATCATTCATACCAGCGTGATGTGCTTCAATCTCCTTAAAATCAACCGGAGAAGGTAAGTAATCTACAACCGAATCAAGCAATCTCTGTATACCTTTATTCTTAAAAGCAGAGCCGCAAAGTACCGGAACGATTTTTAGTTCAATTGTTGCCTGTCTGAGAACAGTTTTAACTTCATCTTCCGTGATCTCTTTTCCTTCAAGATATTTTTCAAGCAGAGTATCATCAACTTCAGAAACGGCTTCGAGCATTTCCGTTCTGTATTTTTTAGCAATTTCCATTAAATCATCAGGAATTTCGATATCATCAAAGGTAGCTCCGAAAGTTTCTTCATGAAACATTCTTGCTTTAAATGTAATAAGATCAATAACACCAGTGAACATATCCCCCTCACCAATAGGGAGATTAATCGGAATAGCATTCGCACCGAGACGTTCTTTCATCATTTCTACCGCGTGATAAAAATCAGCTCCTGTTCTATCCATCTTATTAATAAAAGCGACACGTGGAACTTTATATTTGTCAGCCTGTCTCCACACAGTTTCAGATTGAGGCTCCACTCCCCCAACAGCGCAAAAAAGAGCAACAGCTCCATCCAGAACTCTCAAAGATCTTTCAACCTCAACGGTAAAATCAACGTGTCCCGGTGTATCAATTATGTTGATCTGATGGTCATTCCAATAACAGGTTGTAGCAGCGCTGGTAATAGTAATTCCACGTTCTTTCTCCTGTTCCATCCAATCCATAGTAGCAGCACCATCGTGAACTTCACCCAATCTATGCAATTTACCTGTATAGAATAATATTCTTTCGGTAGTTGTAGTCTTTCCCGCATCTATATGCGCCATGATTCCAATGTTACGCACTCTCTCTATATTTACCTTATTAGCCATATTTTCCTTTTCTCTTTACCGTTATCTTATTGTTTTTACCATTTAAAATGTGCAAATGCTTTATTCGCTTCAGCCATTTTGTGAACATCTTCTTTCTTTTTTACAGATGATCCATCATTATTTGAGGCAGCAATTAATTCAGAAGCAAGTTTCATCGCCATTGATTTCTCGCCTCTTTGTCTAGCGTAAGTTTTAATCCATCTCATAGCAAGGGCGGTTCTTCTTTCGCTCCTTACCTCGGTGGGTACTTGATAAGTTGCACCCCCAACTCTTCTGCTTCTGACTTCAATTACAGGCTGGGTATTAGTTAAAGCTTTCTTAAAAATTTCCAGTCCTGGTTTTTTTGTTTTTTCTTCGATAATATCAAAAGCCGAATAGACTACATTTCTAGCCTTAGCTTTTTTGCCATCATACATAATTGTATTTATAAATCTTGAAACCATCACATCATTAAATTTCGGATCAGGTTTTAATAAAGATTTAGCTGCTCTTTTCTTTCTCATAACTTATTTTGCTGCTTTAGGTTTTTTAGCTCCATATTTCGATCTTCCTTTTTTTCTATCTTCAACACCGCTTGTATCAAGTGTACCTCGAATGATATGATAACGAACTCCGGGAAGATCTTTTACTCTTCCACCTCTGATTAATACAATCGAGTGCTCCTGCAAGTTGTGTCCTTCGCCAGGAATGTAAGCTGTAACTTCCATACTATTTGTAAGCCGAACTCTTGCTACTTTTCTTAATGCCGAGTTCGGTTTCTTAGGAGTAGTAGTATAAACTCTTGTGCATACTCCTCTCTTTTGTGGACAATTTTCAAGTGCCGGTGCTTTCTTTTTCGCCAAAATGCTGACCCGGCCTTTTCTTACTAACTGGTTTATAGTTGGCACACAATTCTCCTAAAACTGGTCAAATCAAAAAAAATTCAGACTTCTAATATAGGTTTTCTTAAAAAGCCAGTCAAGAAGGCTCGAAAATAATTTGCTTATTTTTGTTCGAATTCGGCAAAAAAATCCGGTTCTTGTTTAAGGAACCGGATTTGAAAAAAGCTCAAATTACGCTTGAATTTTCTCTTCTTCCGCAGGTGTTTCTTCGGTTGTTTCCTCTGCAGCAAGTATAATATTTCTGTATTTTTTCAATCCACTTCCTGCGGGAATAAGGTGCCCCATAACAACATTCTCCTTTAGCCCCAGTAAATGGTCTACTTTTGCTTCGGTTGCTGCGTTTGCCAGCACTTTAGTAGTTTCCTGGAATGATGCAGCTGAGATAAAGCTTTCTGTTGATAAAGCCGCCTGAGTAATACCAAGTAAAATATGCTCAAAAGTTGCCGGTTCTGCATCCCGCGCAACAATAGTCTTTTTACTCTTCTTTTTAAGGTCGGAATTAATTTCTCTCAACTCACTCTTTTCAATTAATTGACCATCTTTAAGTTTTGAATCACCTTTATCTTCAAGGAAAACCATTGAAGTAACATTCTGGTTTTCCAAAATAAATTCAACTCTATCAACAATGTCCTCTTCGAGGAATCTAGTATCCCCGGGTGAAACTATTTTGATCTTCTGAAGCATTTGTCTAACAATAACTTCTATATGTTTATCGTTAATTTTAACACCCTGCAATCTGTATACATCCTGAATTTCATTCACAAGATATTCCTGCACTGCACTTGTTCCTTTAATTTTAAGAATATCGTGAGGATTAATTGGTCCATCAGTAATTTTTTCTCCGGCAGGTATTTCATCACCTTCCTGAACCAGAATGTGTTTTCCTAATGGCACATTATATTTTTTCTCATCGGATTTATCTGGGGCAATTACAATAATTTCCCTTGAGCCTTTCTTTCTTACCCCGAATTTTACAACACCTTCAATTTCTGAAACAATTGCCGGTTCCTGTGGACTTCTTGCTTCAAAAAGTTCAGTAACTCTGGGGAGACCACCAGTGATATCCCTGCTTTTTGTAGCAGATTTTGAAATTTTTGCTAAGATTGTTCCTGCAGTTACAGTTTCGCCTTCATCTACCGACAAGTATGCACGAGTTGGTATATTGAATATCTTCTTTTCTCCATTATCAGATTCAATAGTAATGCTTGGGGTTAAAGTCTTGTCCTTGGATTCAATAACAACTTTTTGAACGTGACCGGTTTGTTCATCTGTTACCTGCTGAATTGTAGCTGAGTCTATCATATCCACAAATTTCACAATACCATTTATATCTGAAAGAATTACAGAATTATATGGGTCGTGATTGTAAAGCGGCTGGCGCTTTTTAACAGTTGCTCCATTCTCAACCAATACTTCAGCACCATACGGAATATCGAATTTTTTGATCTGACGATTATTATCGTCATAAATTCCCAGAACGCCTCTTCTTCCAGTAACTACCTTAACTTTACCAAGGAAATCTGATTTTTCGACAAATGATATTCTTTCGAATTTTACAACACCATCTACAGTAGATTCAACCTGGGATTGGCTCGCAATACGTGATGAAGTA
This sequence comes from uncultured Ignavibacteriaceae bacterium, assembly GCA_964412105.1. Lineage (GTDB taxonomy): Bacteria > Bacteroidota > Ignavibacteria > Ignavibacteriales > Ignavibacteriaceae > JAKAGZ01. The sequence goes on from CAYPNM010000065.1 coordinate 4,680, forward strand.
CCACCCAGGTGGAAGGTTCTTAGGGTGAGCTGAGTACCAGGTTCACCAATTGATTGGGCTGCAATAATACCAACGGCTTCGCCTATCTCAACCATTTTGCCATTGGTAAGATTTCTTCCATAACACTTTGCACAAACTCCACGTTTAGATTCACAAGTCAGTACAGTTCGAATATAGACTGATTCGATACTTGAGTCTTCAATTCTGTCGGCAATCTCTTCAGTTATCATATCACCAGCAGCAACAATTAGATCATCAGTACGAGGATCAAACACATCTTCCTGAGCTGTTCTGCCCACGATTCTTTCTCCAAGTGGTTCCCGTTCTTGTTCAACATCTTTCAATGCAGTTACTTCAATTCCAAGAATTGTTCCGCAATCTTCCTCCGTTATGATTACATCCTGCGAAACATCGACGAGCCTTCTGGTTAAGTATCCTGCATCCGCAGTTTTTAACGCGGTATCTGCTAGACCTTTTCTTGCCCCGTGGGTAGAAATAAAGTATTCGAGCACAGACAGACCCTCTTTAAAGTTTGCAACAATCGGGTTCTCGATAATTTCACCTGCCTGCCCTAATAAGCTTTTCTGAGGTTTCATCATTAAGCCCCTCATTCCAGCAAGCTGTCTTACCTGTTCCTGTGAGCCTCGTGCGCCAGAGTCAACCATCATATGGAGAGAATTAAACCCATTATTATGAATTCTGATTTTTTCCATTAGGGCACGTGCAACGTCATTAGTAGTGTGAGTCCAAACGTCAATGATTTTATTATAACGTTCAGCATCAGTAATAACACCTTGTTCATGCTCATTAAGAATTGATTCAACTTTCTTATTTGCTTTAGAAATAAGATTTTCTTTTTCATCAGGAATAATCATATCTGCATAGCTTACTGATAAACCGCCAGCAGTTGAATATCTGAATCCAAGATCTTTAAGGTCATCGAGAAATTTCGCTGTAGTTTTATTACCCATCTTCATAAACATCTGACCAATAAAGCCGCCAAATGTTTTCTTGATCAAAAGTTGATTAAAGAATCCCATTTCTTTAGGAACGATCTGATTAAAGATAACTCTACCGGTTGTTGTTTCCAGGATCTCACCATTTATTCTGACTTTGACTTTTGCATGAAGCGAAACAACTTTCGAATCATAAGCAATAATAACCTCCTCAGGAGATGCGAACAACATTCCTTCTCCCTTTTCACCCTCTTTAAACTTGGTCAAGTAGTAACAACCCAAAACTATATCCTGTGTAGGTACAACAATCGGGCTGCCATTTTGAGGTGAAAGTATATTATGACTGCTTAACATCAGCAGCGATGCTTCAAGCTGTGCTTCATATGAAAGAGGGACGTGAACGGCCATTTGGTCTCCGTCAAAATCAGCGTTGAACGCAGTACATACCATTGGATGCAATTGAATAGCACGCCCATCAATTAGTACAGGCTGAAACGCCTGAATACCAAGTCTGTGAAGTGTGGGAGCGCGGTTCAACAATACAGGATGGCCATCAATTATTTTCGCAAGAATATCCCAGATAACAGGGTCCTTTCTGTCAACTACTTTTCTCGCGCTCTTAACTGTCTTGTTGTGACCTCTTTCAATTAACTTTCTTATTATAAAAGGTTTAAACAATTCAACAGCCATATCCTTTGGAAGCCCGCACTGATGAAGTTTTAATTCAGGACCAACAACAATTACGGAACGTCCGGAGTAATCAACTCTCTTTCCAAGAAGATTCTGACGGAAACGTCCTTGTTTCCCTTTAAGCATATCGCTTAAAGATTTCAAAGGTCTGTTGTTATCGCTTCTTACAGCGCTTCCTCTTCTTGAATTATCGAATAAAGCATCAACGGACTCCTGAAGCATTCTTTTTTCATTTCGAAGAATAACCTCGGGAGCTTTAATGTCAATTAATCTCTTTAATCTGTTATTTCTGATTATAACTCTTCTATAAAGATCATTGAGGTCACTGGTAGCAAATCTTCCTCCTTCAAGAGGAACCAGCGGTCGTAACTCCGGTGGAATGATTGGAATATAATTAAGTACCATCCATTCAGGTTTATTTGGAACCTTGCCGGATTTTTCTTTAAATGCTTCAAGCACTCTTAATCTTTTAAGAAGGTCAGCTTTTTTCTGTTGGGAAGTTTCAACTTTCAGCTGATCTCTCAATTCCTTAGAAAGTTTTTCAACATCAGTATTTTTAAGAATATCTTTTACAGCATCGCCGCCTATTTTTGCAACAAATTTATTAGAATCGGAATTATCCAATTTCTCATTACCGGCAGGAAGTGAATTCAAAACTTCGAAATATTGATCTTCTGAAATTAAGTCTAGCCTGCTTAACCCAGTTGGTCCAGGATTTATGACTACATAAGACTCGTAGTAAATTATCTTTTCTAATTCTTTTAGACTGACACCAATAATATTACCGATCTTGGATGGCTGAGCCCTGAAGAACCAGATATGAACAACAGGCACTGCGAGCGCTATATGTCCCATCCTCTCGCGTCTAACACTTTTTTGAGTAACTTCAACACCACACCTATCGCAGATAATACCCTTATAACGAATTCTTTTGTATTTCCCGCAATAACATTCCCAATCGCGTGTCGGACCAAAAATCTTTTCACAAAATAGTCCATCTTTCTCAGGACGGAAAGACCGATAATTAATTGTTTCCGGTTTGGTTACTTCTCCATAAGATCTTGAAAGTATGTCATCTGGACTAGCTAACCCTATCGTGATATTATTTATATCACGCATTGCATTTTCTTGAATTCTATATGGCATAATTTTTATCTCCTAATTTCTAAGTGAAATGTTCAACTGTTAATTAATTTTTATATCGAGACCCAGACCCTGGAGCTCTTTAATTAATACGTTGAACGATTCAGGAATATTTGGTTCCTGTAAATTTTCACCTTTTACAATTGCTTCATATACTTTTGCTCTACCTGCAACATCATCGCTTTTTACAGTAAGAATTTCCTGCAGGATATTTGCAGCACCATATCCTTCCAGTGCCCAGACTTCCATTTCTCCGAATCTCTGGCCACCGAATTGAGCCTTTCCACCTAATGGCTGCTGCGTAATGAGGGAGTAAGGTCCAATCGATCTGGCATGTATTTTATCATCAACCAGATGACTGAGCTTTAGCATATAAATGTATCCGCAGGTAACTTTTTGATGGAATTTTTCTCCGCTTCTTCCATCAATCAATGTTGTTTTACTACCTCTTTCCAGATCAGCTTTTTCAAGCCATTCATCAACATTTTCGATTTTAGCACCATCAAAAATCGGGGTTGAAAATTTAACACCCAGCAATTTTCCAGCCCAACCAAGAGCAGTTTCATATAACTGTCCAAGGTTCATACGAGATGGTACTCCCAGGGGATTAAGAATAATATCAACAGGAGTTCCATCCGGTAAGAATGGCATATCTTCCTGTGGTACTATTTTGGCGACGACACCTTTGTTACCATGCCTGCCAGCCATTTTATCACCTACTGAAAGTTTACGTTTCTTAGCCACATAAACTTTTGCCAATTGAACGATTCCAGGAGGAAGTTCATCTCCACTGTTGATCTTTATTTTCTCTCTCTTATAATCTTCTTCGATCTCTGCAAGCATATCAAAATAGTTCGTATAAAGAGCTTTAATATGATTATTCGTTCTCTTCGCTTCAAACCATTCTAGTGTATAATCAAGTTTGGTAATATCATCCATCCCAGAGAAAGTATTATCTTTGATAGTTGATCCACTTCTCAAAACCACACTACCATCTAGATCACGAATTCCTGTTGTGGTTTCGTCTTCAGTAAGCTTTGTTAATTTATCAAGCAGTTTCTGATAATGATCAGTTAATCTTTGTTTATGATTATGCTCAAGATTATCGAGGAGTTTTTTCTCCTGTTTTTTCGATTCATTATCTCTTCTTTTTCTACTGAAGAGCCTTGTCTTAATTACAGTTCCTTTAAGTCCGGGAGGGGCTTTTAACGAAGCATCTTTAACATCACCGGCCTTATCTCCGAATATTGCTCTTAATAATTTTTCTTCAGGGGTTGGATCAGTTTCACCTTTTGGAGTGATCTTTCCGATTAAAATATCTCCTTCTTTAACTTCCGCCCCTTCACGAACTATTCCGTTATCATCAAGATTTTTAACTGCTTCTTCACTAACATTAGGAATTTCACGAGTTAATTCTTCCTCTCCACGTTTTGTTTCCCTAACTTGTAATTCAAATTCTTCTATATGAATTGAAGTGTAAACGTCTTCGCTTACAACTTTTTCACCAATAATAATAGCATCTTCAAAGTTGTAGCCTCTCCAGGGCATAAAAGCTACAAGAACATTTCTGCCCAGAGCAAGTTCACCGTGATCCGTTGCACAACCATCAGCTAAAACATCACCGACAGTTACTCTTTGCCCTTCTTTTACAATGGGTTTCTGATTAACACAGGTTTCCTGGTTTGTACCGTTGAACTTTATAAGATTATACTCAACTATTTTAGTATCATTAAAACTTGTTAAAGCTTCAACGCTATTTGGATTAATATCATATTTAACGACTATCTTTGTTGCATCGACATAATCGACAACTCCATCATCTTCAGCAACTATAATGGCTTTTGAATCAGTCGCAAGTTTCTTCTCCATACCTGTTCCTACTATTGGAGCCTCCGGACTTAAGAGAGGTACAGCCTGTCTCTGCATGTTCGATCCCATGAGTGCTCTATTGGCATCGTCATGCTCAAGGAACGGAATTAAGGCAGCAGCAGCACTAACAATTTGTGCCGGAGCAACATCCATATATTGTATGTTTTCTGGAGTTGCTATCGGGAATTCACCTTTATTTCTCGATTTAATTCTATCATTGGAGAATTTGCCGTTGTGTTCCAATGGAGCATTTGCCTGCGCAATAGTGTACTTATCTTCCTGCTCAGCGGTTAAATATTCAACCTCATCTGTTACTTTCCCTCTAACAACTTTTCTATATGGAGTTTCCAAAAAGCCATATCTATTAACTCTAGCGTAAATTGTTAAAGATGAAATAAGACCGATATTAGGGCCTTCAGGTGTTTCGATAGGGCATAAACGGCCATAATGTGTATAGTGAACGTCTCGAACTTCAAACCCTGCTCTTTCTCTGGTCAATCCGCCAGGGCCCAAGGCTGACATTCTTCTTTTATGTGTCATCTCAGCTAAAGGATTTGTCTGATCCATAAACTGAGATAACTGGTTAGTGCCGAAGAATGCATTAATTACACTACTTATAGTCCTGGCATTTACCAGATCCTGCGGAGTAAAGTTTTCAGTATCCCGCATATTCATTCTTTCCTTTATGGTCCTAGCCATACGGGCCATACCAATGTTAAACTGCTGACCTAATTGTTCTCCTACGGTTCTGATTCTTCTGTTGCCCAAATGATCAATATCATCTACATTTACATGACCATTACGAAGACGAATAATGTACTTCATAATTTCAATAATATCTTCTACAGTAAGAATTGTAACAAGTTCATCAACATTAAGTTTTAATTTATCATTCATTCTGTGACGACCAACATCACCGAGATCATATCTTTTATCATTAAAAAATAATTTATCAATGAGTCCCTGAGCCGTTTCAACATCAGGAGCTTCGCCTGAACGCAATTGACGATAAATTGCGAACAATGCTTCTTCTTTTGAATGAGAGGTATCTTTCCTTAAAGTATTAACAATCAGATCCATATCCGGTGAAGTATCTGAACTGATAAATTTAAGCTTATCAACTTCCGCTTCCTCCAACCTTTCTACATCTTCCTCACTAAGGACACTGTCTTTCGTCAAAAAGATTTCGCCTGTTGACATATCAAATACGTCGCTAGCAATTGTCCTGCCGATGTAATCTTCTATATCAACTTTCTTTATGGTTACTTCTTCAACCAGGTTAAAAAGATTGAGAATTTCTTCGTCCGTAGCATAACCTAAAGCTCTAAGAAGCGTGCTTGCAGGGAATTTTTTCCTTCTGTCTATATAGACGTACATAACGTAATTTATATCAGTAGCGAATTCGACCCATGATCCTCTTAAAGGAATAATCCTGGCCGAATATATGGGAGTTCCATTGGGATGTACTGTTTGTGAAAATGCAACACCCGGAGAACGATGAAGTTGAGAAACGACCACTCTTTCCGCACCATTAATTACAAATGTGCCTTTTTCGGTCATAAAAGGAAGATTTCCTAAATAAACTTCCTGCTCGACACTGTTAACGAATTCCTGAGTTTCGGGATCTTTAGTTGAAAGCCGCAGCTTTCCCTTCAATGGTGCGGCAAAAGTTAAACCGCGTTCCAGACATTCCGAAACAGAAAATCGCGGTTTCTCAATAAAATATTCCAGAAAGTCAAGGCGGTAATTTTCTTTATTGTCGAAGATGGGAAAATTAGAATTAAATACCTGCTGAAGTCCTTTAATTTCCCGCTTAGCAGGGAGAGTTTGAAACTGCACAAAATCTTCAAATGAAGCTGTCTGAATGCCAAGCAAATTGGGAACGTCAATAACAGAAGGTATGACACCGAAGGAAATTCTTTTGTTTTCCAATTGTAAACCTCCAATTCAATTAAAATTCTTGTTCTATCCTAAAAGTCTATTCGTACTCAACGATATCTGCTTTATAAGCAAAGCAATAAAAAGGGATAAGCCCGCTTTCCTGAACGCATTTAAGCTAAAAGGAATGCAAAAATAATTCTTCGGCTTATCGCTTTCCAATAATAAATTATAAAATGAAATTACTTTAATTCGACTGTTGCACCAGCTTCTTCAAACTCTTTTTTGAGTTTCTGAGCTTCATCTTTTGATATGGCTTCCTTAACTGTATTTGGAGCACCATCTACAAGATCTTTAGCTTCCTTGAGGCCTAAGCCGGTATGAGCTCTTACTACTTTGATAACATTAATTTTCTTATCGCCAGCAGATGTAAGGACTACGTCGAATTCAGTTTTTTCTTCAACAGGTGCAGCTGAACCTCCTGCTGCCTGACCTCCGGCGGCTACTATAACCGGAGCTGCTGCTGTTACACCGAACGTATCCTCCAAAGCAGTCTTTAACTCTGATGCCTCTACCAGTGATAAAGTTTTTATTTTTTCTACAATTTCTTCAATTTTCTCTGACATTTTTTACTCCTGATAATTTTATTTCAAAAATTCTTTATGAAATTATGCTGCCTGCTTTTTACTAATCTGATCAACTACACTAACAAGATCTCTCATTACGGCATTTATAGCACCAACAATTCCCGAAGCCGGTGAATTGACCGCTCTTAATATTCCAGCCATAATCTCCTTCTTTGATGGAAGGTTTGCCAGTTCATTCAGTTTAGTCCCATCATAAAATTGATCTTCGATATAGCAGGCTTTCAAAGCCAGTTTTTGAGTTTCATCAAGATACTTTTTGATGATTTTAGCCGGAGCTACCGGGTTATCTCCTGCAAAAACATAACCGGTCATTCCAACAAGATCATCACTCAGCTTTGAATATTTACCGGATTCCGAAACAGCACGGCTAAACAAAGTGTTTTTAATCACTTTATATTTCACACCTTCTTTCCGGAATTCGTTCCTGATATTGGTAATATCAGCCACAGTAATTCCGCTGAAATCTGTAAGATAGATAGCAGAGGAGTTATTTAGCATCTCCTTCACTTCTTCAACAATTTCAGCTTTTTCATTCTTGTTCATATTTCTCCCATACCAGATTATTAATTAATCGTGTCGGATTAGAAGCATTTTTGTTGAGTGCGTAAAATCTTATTGTGCAATTACATCCTTACTTATTCTTAAACCGGGGCCCATAGTACTTGAAAGATAAAGGCTTTTAACATACTGGCCTTTAGCAGAAGAGGGCTTAAGTTTAATAATAGTATTAACGAATGCCTGTACATTATCTGCAAGCTTTTCAGCTTCAAAATCTAATTTACCTAAAGAAGTATGAACGATTCCTGCTTTTTCAACGCGGAATTCAATTTTACCTGCTTTAACTTCTTTAACTGCTTTTGCCACATCCGGTGTTACAGTTCCACTCTTAGGATTAGGCATTAATCCTTTCGGACCTAAAATCTTTCCAAGTTTACCGAGATCAGCCATTGTATCAGGAGAAGCAATAATAACATCAATATCTGTCCAGCCGCCTTTAATTTTTTCAAGATATTCGTCAAATCCGGCATAATCAGCTCCCGCATCAAGAGCTTCTTTGGCTTTTTCCGCTGCTTTGGCAATTACCAGCACTCTAACTTCTTTACCAGTGCCGTGTGGCAGCGCAACTGTTCCTCTCACCATCTGATCAGCGTGTTTGGGATCCACTCCCAACCTTATAGCACAATCGAGTGACTCGGTAAATTTAACATTTGAATTTTCTTTAAGAATTTTAATTGCATCTATTATAGAATAGTCTTTAGACTTGTCAACTTTTTCTAAAATAGCTTTTGTTCTTTTTGTCTTATGCATTGCATCACCAATAAATTTCAAGTTATATAGACTTAATTTTCTAATCTTCTACTGTTATTCCCATACTCCTTGCGGTACCAGCAACCATACTCATTGCATGATCTTCATCAAATGCATTCAAATCGGGCATTTTTAAATTTGCAATTTCTTTAACCTGTGCTGAGGATACCTTTGCAACTTTATTTCTGTGAGGCTCTGGAGAGCCTTTTTCAACTTTTGCCGCCTTTTTAAGCAGCACAGCTGCCGGCGGAGTTTTGGTAATAAATGTGAATGATTTATCGGAGTAAACAGTAATAACGACCGGGATTATCAATCCATCTTTATCACTAGTCCTTGCATTAAACTGCTTACAGAATTCCATAATATTAACACCCTTCTGACCAAGGGCCGGACCAACAGGAGGAGATGGATTCGCTTTCCCACCAGGGATTTGCAGCTTAATAAATCCTGCTATTTTTTTAGCCATAATCTTTTCCTATCAATAAAATAAATTATTTTTCTAATTCAGCTTGTACAAAATCGATTTCAACCGGAGTTTTTCTGCCGAAAATTGAAACCATAACTTTAATTTTCATTTTCTCTTCATTTACTTCCTGAACAGTTCCATTAAAATTATTGAACGGGCCATCAATAATTTTTACCAGATCGCCATTCCTGAAAATAGTTTCGCTTCTTTCACTAGTTTCATCCTGTGAAATTCTGCCGATTATTCTTTTGACCTCCTCAGGTTGCAGCGCATTTGGACTAGTTCTGGTACCGAGGAAGCCCATAACAGAAGGGGTATTAAGAATAAATTCCTTAACCTGGTTATCTAAATCGGCATTCACTAATATATAGCCAGGAAAAAAGTTCTTTGACTTACTTTTTTTCTTACCATCCTTAACTTCAAAAACCTTTTCTATGGGAACGAGAACTTCCTTTACTTTTTCCCGAAGTTGTTCATTCTCTGCAATTTCAGTATCAAGCAAAGTTTTAACTTTGCTTTCGTGCCCTGAAAAAGTTCTGACAACGTACCATTTAAAATCCATATTGCTTAACCTAGAAGATGCCTTTAAATATTTGCGTAATTATCATATCAATCACGTATGTAAATGCAGCAAGGATTAAACAAGACACTATAACGATCTGAGTAGATTCCTTCAATTCGTCTTTTGTAGGCCAGGTAACCTTTTTCATTTCTTTAACTATATCATCGAAGAAAGCGATTATTTTTTCTTTCATAACAAACTCTTTTTTTCAGCTAGCACGTCAGGAGGGACTCGAACCCCCAACCTGCGGTTTTGGAGACCGCTGCTCTAGCCAATTGAGCTACTGACGTAGCTAAAATTATTTTGTCTCTTTATGAATAGTATGTTTCTTATCCCAACGGCAGTATTTCTTAAATTCAACTCTGTTAGGATGAAGTCTTTTATTTTTAGTTGTAGTGTAATTTCTTCTCTTACACTCGGTACATTCCAAAGTTATAATGTCTCTCATAACACTTCTTTTCTTTAAGTTGAGCTGACGACCGGGATTGAACCGGTGACCTCATCCTTACCAAGGATGTGCT
>CAYPNM010000066.1:0-14584 GCA_964412105.1 uncultured Ignavibacteriaceae bacterium
ACACCTCGTGCCGGTTCGAGTCCGGCCTTCGGTACTGATTTGGTAAAGTGGCAATTTGGATTAAACATTCTTCGCTCTTTTAAATTTGATCTTTTGTCATTTTGAGTGCTGATTAATATAATAGCTCCCTTGTGTCATCAGGTTTATGTCACTTATCAGACCGACTTCCCCCTTTTCATCCGGTAAAGGATTACCCACAAATAATCCCCTTTTCATCATATCTAATAATATTTTAATTCTCTCGTCCTGGCTTTTGCCCGGTATATTTATAGCCCTCGAATCAATCAGTTTTTCCTGGTTTCTCATTTGCTGAATTTGCATTAAAATATTAAGAAATAGCACACTTTTTGTCCCCATAACCTTCATCCCTCTTTTTTATTCCAAAAAACTTTAAACACGATGGTGGTATCCTATAATAACTACAAATAATTAAGCCAAATGTTGGTGTAATTTTAGCAATTCCAGCCTGTTTAACTCTTATGAGCTACGAAAGTCAATTATCCTCTTTTGTGAGCCTTTAATTTAGCTTAGTCAATAAATTTGTATCCATTTTTTGACTCTCAGCCAAAAAATTATTTTATTGAAATTATAAATTTTGCCCTTATATAATTTTATGCTAGTTGTAATAATCTCTTTAGGATATGTGGGAATTTCAATCCTTCTGGTTGCAGTATTCTCTCTGCTATTAGAATCCTCACCTATTGGTCTGCAAGATGATAATGGATTCCACTTGCTAAAAGGGAAAAAAATCAAATAAATATCTTCTTTATCTGTAATTATAACAATCCCATCAGCAGCCTGGATTGTTTACACATTTGTAGTCCCATAATTTATCAGTGATTTGATAAAAAACGTCTCTTCCTAGATTAATTGGTTCATTTCTGAATTAAGCGGATTCACTGCTTTACCTAGAACCATTATTTAAGGCTGGTGGACGAAATTTGCTAGGTCTATATATTTTATATTCTTAATTAAAAATTTGCCGCAAATACCTTTAGGATACTACCCGCAGGGTATTTTTTTTATCTGAAACTTTAACTTTAAAGCCAAGGTAAAATATCTATAATAATTACTCAATTTTCTGAGGTTGATGTGACGCTTTATTTGGAAGAATCCCTTAATGTAGGAGTAGGAACTGTCATGTTAGCTAAAATACCTTTTTCCACATTGCTTATATCTTTAGTATTTCTTTTGCTTATCACAACCAACTATGCTCAGACAAATAACACTGAAAATTCATATCAAACTAAACAAAATAATTCTAATATTGTTACTAAAGCAGCGAAAAGTAATAACCCAGATTCCTTAAAAACTTCCATATCCCAGAATGAAACGCTAATGCATCTTACAAATAAGTTTAACCGGATTATATCGCCAAATAATAAGTCACCATATTTCCCAATCATTTCAATTCCGGATCACTTATATCAAAAATATAATTACATTGAATCTAATAGACTTGATTCATTCAAGCAGAATTTTTCGCGCTCATTAAGCTATGGCTATCATGAAATGGACAAATATAATTTGGGAGTTGCAGGTAATTATTTAGGAAAGGCAAAGGATTTATTTGCGGTTGTACTCGCTATACTTTCTTAATAAATTATTATTATTATAAATAAGGGGATTCTTTCAACAATTTTAATATGCGGTTACTTTTTTAGGTACACCACATTATTATTTTCCAAATGCCTTTGCACCTATATCGGTTCTGTAATAGATATCGGTAAAATGAATTTTTCTTAAAGCCTCGTATGCTTTAATTTGCGTAGCTTTCAAATCACCCGGCATGGAAACGGCTGTAACTCCTAATACTCTCCCCCCATTTGTAACAATATGGTTATTCTTTCTTGCTGTTCCCGCCTGATAAACAAATATTTCACCGTTATTAATTGAATCCAGTCCGGAGATTGTGTAGCCTTTCTTATATTCTTCCGGATAACCTTTTGATGCGGCCACTACACAAACGGCCGACCCCCCCGAATATCCAATACATTTTTTATCCAGCTTGCCTAAAGATGCTGAAAATAATAATTTTAAAAAATCGCCTTCCAATAATGGTAACACTGCCTGAGTTTCAGGATCCCCGAAACGGCAATTAAATTCTACTACCTTAGGTCCGTCTTTAGTTATCATTAATCCCGCATATAGACATCCAATAAATTTCCTCCTTTCATCAGCAAGTGCTTTTATTGTAGGAGCTATTATTTTTTCTTCAATCTCTTTTAACAATTCTTTTGTTCCTATTGGAGCCGGTGAATAAGCTCCCATCCCGCCCGTATTTTTGCCGGTATCATTATCACCGATTCTTTTATGATCCTGTGAAGATGGCAGGCAAATGAAATCTTTCCCATCCGTAACAGCAAAAATTGAAAGTTCTTCTCCCTTCATATATTCTTCGACAATTATTTTTTCACCTGAGGCTCCAAAAACCTTATGAACAAATATTTCTTCAATAGCCGAAGAAACCTCAGGAAAACTATTGCAGATTAAAACACCTTTACCTGCAGCCAGACCATCTGCTTTAATAACACAAGGATAGTTAATATGACGAAGATATTTTAAAGCATCTTCCATCTGTGTATATTCGAATTCCACATAATCTGCAGTTGGGATATTATATTTTTTCATTATCCCTTTAGCAAATGATTTATGTGCTTCTATTTCAGCAGCTCCGCAATCGGGGCCAAAAACTAATATTTTTTTGTTCCTCAAATAATCAGCAATCCCATCAACAAGAGGCTGTTCAGGTCCAACAACAACTAATCCAATCCCCTTTTTGCTGCAGTAGTTAGAAACTTCATCATAATTTGTTATATCAAGTGAAATATTCTCACCATATTGTTCAGTCCCTGGATTGCCGGGCGCAATAAATAATTTATCCAGACTTGGACTTTGAGAAATTTTATGGGCCAGTGCACTTTCACGACCACCGGAACCTATTAATAATACATTCATTAATCCGCCTTAACTAAAAAAGAAAATTGCTTGGTCAATTCGTCGGTTAAATTATCCCGCCTGTGTTTTTCTATGAATTCTTCATCCGGAACAGGAAGCTGGTTTTTATTATATAATTCATAAATATTAATTATCATATTTTTTATTCCATCAATATCGTCCGGTTCAACTAAAAAGGAAGCTTTATATTCTATAAGTGAATTTTTTACCGCACCATTGCTAACACAGGCCAAAACCGGTTTTCGCGTTCCGAAATATTCATATATTTTTCCGCTCGAAACAGTATCTGCATTCCTCCCTCTTCCAACCATCATCCATAGCACATCACTCGAAACTGCTTTAACCAAAGCATCTTTGTGGTTTAAATAACCATGATCCTTAACACATCCCTGCAATTCTAATTTCCTTATCAACCTTTCATTTTCTTTTCTTAATATTCCCACAAAGTGCAGCTCTATCCGTGATCCAATTTCAGGCCTTTCAATCAAGAGTTTCTTAAATGCCTTCAAAAAATATTTCGGAGTAATAAATTCATAAAATATTCCGATATATGTCAGAATCATTTTTGTTTTAATCTTTTTATCTATGGAGAGATCTTGAAAATCTGCCGGGTCAAATCCGTGAGGCAATATAAATATTTCATCAAAGGTCAGGAATTTATAGACTGAAAGTAATTGTTCCTTAATTTTTCTATTCGTAACGGTTATTTTATCAGCAGCTTTCAGAACTGCATATTCCATCGTTTTGTGCAGATAATTGTGCAGAGGAGTAGGATAAAATCCAAACTGATTGCCGAACCAGAGATCACGGTAATCAATTATAAGAGGAAGATTAAATTCATTTTTCAATTTTACTGCCATTCTAAAACTGGAAAAGGGCGGGCCACTGACGAATATCAAGTCATACTTTTCATTTGACAAAAGCTCCCTAGCCTTGACAACCGCTTTTTTGCACCAGCCCTTTTTATTATCGGGTACAAAAAAAGTTGCGCTTAGTCTACTCAAAAATTTCCTGATTATTTCTGAAGGCATTTTAACAGTACCTTTATAGGCCATCCTGGAATTGATATCTTTTCCGCCTACTCTTATTATTTTTATTTTTGCCTTCTCAGTTTCCTCCAATAGAGTGTAATCATGAGCATAGTAAGCTGTAGCGCCGGCAGTTAATACAGTAGGCTCCCAGTCATAATTTTTCATATACTTAACGAATTTCAAAGTTCTCTGAACGCCGCTTAAGCCCATTGGCGGGAAATAATAAGCGATGACTAATACCTTAAACATTCGTTGAAGTCCACAAATTATTGTAAGAAAATATTAATATTTGCAAGAAGCTCAGGTGTGATAATTTGGAGCTTCTTTCGTTATAATCACATCATGCGGATGACTCTCCTTTAATCCCGCAAATGTAATTTTTACAAATTTAGATCTAGTTTTCAGCTGCTTAATATTCTTCACACCGCAATACCCCATAGCTGCCCTTAATCCGCCGATTAGCTGATAAATCGTATCTGATAATGGCCCTTTAAATGGGACTCTTCCTTCCACACCTTCAGGGACCAATTTGGCTATATCATCCTCAACATCCTGGAAATACCTATCCTTGCTGCCTCTCTTCATAGCCGAGAGGGATCCCATTCCACGATAAATTTTGAAACTCCTGCCTTCAAAAAGAGCTTTTTCACCGGGAGTTTCTTCAACTCCTGCGAACAATCCACCGATCATAACGGAATCTGCTCCCGCTGCAATTGCTTTCGGTACATCGCCTGTTTGTTTTATGCCACCATCAGCAATTATTGGAATTCCTTTCTTGCCAACTGCCCTGTATGCTTCGCTAACTGCTGTTATCTGAGGAACGCCCACTCCAGCCACCACTCTTGTAGTACAAATTGAGCCGGGACCTATCCCTACCTTAATAGCATCAACTTTACAGTTGATTAGTTCAAGTGCTGCATCATAAGTCCCTATATTCCCAACAATTAATTGTTCATATTTAAATTTTCTTCTTACCTCTTTAACTGCCTTAAGGACACCCATTGAGTGGCCGTGAGCAGTATCGATAACAATTACATCTGCACCGGCATTCACTATAGCTGAAACCCTTTCTATAGTATCGCTGGTAACACCCACTGCTGCTCCCACTCTCAGCCTTCCCAAATAATCTTTGCAGGCTAACGGGTGCTTATTCTTTTTCTGAATATCCTTAAATGTAATTAATCCTTTTAGTTTGTAGTTCTTATCCACAACCGGAAGTTTTTCAATCTTATATCTTTGAAGTATCTTTTCTGCCTTTTGAAGTGTAGTTCCTTGCGGAGCAGTAATCAAGTTTTCATGAGTCATCAATTCTTTAACTTTAAGTTTTGGATTTGGTGAAAATCTCAAATCGCGATTGGTTAGAATCCCGACAAGCTTTCCATAATCATCGACCACAGGAATTCCGGAAATGCTGTAACGTTTCATTAACTCAAGTGCGTAACCTATTGTCTGATCTTCCTTTAATGTGACAGGGTTCTGGATCATTCCGCTCTCGGATCTTTTAACTTTATCAATTTCAGAGCTCTGTTCTTCAATTGACATATTCTTATGCAATATTCCAATTCCTCCCTCCCTTGCAATTGCAATAGCCATATCTGCCTCCGTCACAGTATCCATAGCAGCCGAAATAAACGGAATATTCAACTTTATTTCAGAAGTTAAATTCGTTGAAATATCAACTTCTCTGGGGAGCACACTTGATTTTGCCGGCTCCAGCAGTACATCATCAAATGTCAGCCCCTCTTTAATCATATAATTTTTCATATCCATATTCCCTAATAAAAAAAGACCACATTAAGTGGCCTTTATAATCCTTTATTCAAAAGCTGAATAACCCGTAATATCTTCACCTATTATTAAAGTATGCATTTCGTGCGTACCTTCATAAGTCTTAACTGATTCCAGATTAGCCGAATGACGCATAATCGGATATTCGTCGAGAATTCCATTTGCTCCCAATATTTCCCTTGCTATCCTTGCCACCTCCAATGCTTTCTCACAATTATTTCTTTTTGCCATTGAAACTTGCGTATGCCTCAATGTTTTATTGTCCTTCATCCTTCCCAGCTGAATATTCAACAATTGGGCCTTCGTAATTTCAGTCAGAATATAAACAAGTTTTTCCTGTGTTATTTGATATGCAGCAATGGGCTTGCTGAATTGCACTCTTGATTTCGCATAATTTAGAGCTGTGTCATAGCATGCCATCATTGCGCCGACAACGCCAAAGGCAATTCCATATCTTGCCTGGTTGAGACACATCAAAGGATTCTTCAATCCTTCTGTTTTAGGCAGAAGATTATTTTCAGGTACAAAAACATTATCAAATACTAGCTCTGAGGTAACTGAAGCTCTTAGAGAATGCTTCCCTTTCATTTCAGGTGCAGTAAATCCCTTAAAGTCCTTCTCAACAAGAAATCCTCTGACAATTCCGTCCAGCTTTGCCCAGACAACCGCAACATCAGCAATTGTTCCATTGGTGATCCACATCTTGGCCCCATTGAGATTATAGCCGCCATCGACTTTTTCCGCCTTTGTAACCATTCCTCCCGGATTGGAACCAAAGTCCGGCTCTGTCAAACCGAAACAGCCAATCTTATCAGCTTTTGCTAATTTAGGAAGCCAGAAATCTTTCTGCTCCTCGCTTCCGAAAGTATAAATGGGATACATCACCAAGGCACTCTGCACAGAAACGAAACTTCTGATACCGCTGTCCCCCCGTTCCAGCTCCTGCATTACTAATCCATATGCAACGTTATTTAATTCAGCACAACCATATTTCTGAGGTAAATTTGTTCCCAACAGGCCTAATTCAGCCATCTTAGGGATCAATTCCATTGGGAATCTGCCTTCCCTGTTATATTTTTCAATTATCGGAATGACTTCATCAGAGACAAATTCTCTCACCGAATCTCTGATCATAATTTCTTCTTCAGATAAAAGAGATTCTATGTTAAAGTAATCCACTCCCTGAAATTTCTGCATTTATTTCTCTTGATTAAAATTCGAATAGATATTGATTCACTAAATTAACCTTTAGCGCATTTACAAGCAATTATTATAAGGCCACAAAATACAGCTATGGAGCTGATTTGGAAGTTATTTTCAATTATGGTTTATTCTCGAATTCCTGCAATTATTCCGCTTGGAACACTGGCTGACAATAAATAAATTTAAGCAATAATAATTTATCATATATTCTTAAAAAATTGTACAACTAAAGTGAAAAAATCAATAATTCTCCTGTCCATATTATTCGCATTTCAAACAATTTCTAAAGCGCAGTTTGAATTTGCGGGGAAAATAGTATCCTACAATAAAACGGATCAGGGGATTAATTTCAGACTATCAAATTCGTTGTTTAATATTTATGTAGTTGCAGATAACATTGTACGTTTCAGATATACAAACCACAAATCCTTTTCCACGGAACCATCTTATGCCGTTATTTATAAACAGCATAGGGTCCCTTTTAATTTTGAAGATAAAAGCAATTATTTCCAGGTTACAACTTCAGAATTGACTATAAAAATATCAAAAGTCCCCTGCCGTGTTTCTATATATGATAAATATATGAACCTTATTAACGAGGACGAAAAAAGTTTCGGCGTTGCTTTCGACAAAGATGAAGTAAGATGCTTCAAAACTTTATTCAACAATGAAAAATTTTATGGATTGGGAGAAAAAACAGGAGATCTTTCAAGACGTGGGAATCAATACACAATGTGGAATTCTGACATTCCGGGATACAGTTGGACACAAGATCCCCTTTACCAATCCATCCCCTTCTTTATCGGAATAAGAAATAACAGATCTTATGGTATTTTCTTCGACAATACATATAAGTCCTATTTTAATATGGGTGCCAGCAATAACCGTTTTTATTGGTTTGGTGCAGACAAAGGTGAAATGAATTACTATTTCATTTATGGACCGGAAATTAAAAAAGTAATTTCCTCTTATACTGACCTAACAGGTAAAATGGAATTGCCACCCAAATGGGCGCTCGGATATCAGCAGAGTAAATGGAGTTATTACCCGGAATCTACAGTACGTTCGCTAGCAAATACTTTCAGGAATAAACAGATACCGTGCGATGTTATCTATCTTGATATAGATTATATGAATGGTTACAGGGTTTTTACATGGAACAAAGAAAGATTCCCCGAGCCTGAGAAAATGCTGAGCGATTTAAAAATGCAGGGATTTAAAGTGGTCACTATCATCGATCCCGGCGTTAAAGCAGATACTGATAATTATTCTATTGCTAAGGAAGGATTAAAGCAAAATCTTTTTGTTAAATACCCGGATGGAGAATTTTATCAAGGAGAAGTCTGGCCTTCGTGGGCATACTTTCCTGATTTTACAAAAAAAGCAACCAGAGACTGGTGGGGCAGACATGATGCGGAACTGATAAAACAAGGCGTTTCAGGACTATGGAATGATATGAATGAACCTTCTGTGTGGGGACAGGCTTTCCCGGATATTGTTCAATTTGATGACCAGGGATTTGGAGCTAATCATAAAAAAATCCATAATGTCTACGGACTCGAAATGGCCCGCGCAACATTTGATGGAATAAAAAATAATGTGCCAAATACACGTCCATTCATTTTAACCAGAGCCGGTTATGCCGGTATACAACGTTATGCCGCAGTTTGGACAGGTGACAATGTTGCAAATGATGTTCATCTGAAAATGGCCTGTACGATAACACAGAGTTTGGGTTTAAGCGGAATACCTTTTGTCGGATCGGATGTAGGTGGTTTTATAGGCGTACCTTCCGGAAATTTATACACCCGATGGATGGAACTTGGTGCATTTACCCCATTCTTCAGAGGACATTCGGAAATAAATATTAAGGATAAAGAGCCATGGGCATTCGGTGCGGAAGTGGAAGGATGGGTTAAAAAGGCTATAGAATTAAGATATAGATTACTACCATATCTTTACAGCGAATTTTACAAGGCTTCAATCACAGGACTTCCTATAATGCGTCCAATGTTTTTGGATTTTCAGGATGATGGACAATGCTATACCACTAATGCAGAATTCCAGTTTATGCTTGGTAATGAAATCCTGGTAGCGCCGGTCTTAAATGAAAATGATGTCTATAAAAAACTTTACCTGCCTGAAGGTAAATGGCTCGAGCTGCAAACAAATCAGATTTATAATGGCAAACAATGGGTGGTGGTTGAAGCACCAATTGACAGAATACCTTTCTTCATAAAAGAAGGCGGAATTGTTCCAATGCAGGAAGTTCAAAATTATGTCGGAGAGAAAAAAATAAAAGAGCTGAAACTTAATATTCTCCCTTCCGGTAAGTCCTCATCTTATGAATTATATGAGGATGATGGTAAGACACTTAATTACCAGAATGGAGACTTTACATTAACAAAATTTGAAGTAACTCATGATAAAGGTTTAGATATAAGTATCACGAAAGAAAAGGATAATTACAATACCGGTAGGAAAGATTATCTTATAAACATATTTGACGCAGATCAGTTTTCAAAAATAAGTTCAGGAAGCAGCCTACTTTTGCCGGTTAGTTCTTTAAATAATTTAGAAAATTCCGGTTCAGGATATTTTTATGATGCAGGAAAGAAGATACTCACAATAAAAGTAGATGATACTGGCAATCTAAAAATTATGTGTAGATAAAAAATCCTTTAATTTTAATGTTGTCATGCCATCTGCAATAAAAATGAACTTTAGTTAGGTAAATAATTTTGAAACATGCCTGCAAGTTAAAATGGCGTTCAGGAATTTGGAATAAATGTATTTGGACTATTTATTCCCGGCCATCTTAATATTGAACTAATAGCGCAAGAACATTATATTTGATAAAGCTATGCTGTTATTAACTGCAAAATATAAAAGAAGAATTGGCATATTATTTCTTTCGATTTATGCCGCATTTATAGTTGTAGGTATATTACATTTTCATCGCTTTGATTTTGATCATCAATCTGCATTTGAAAATTCAGTTGAGTCTAATCAGATAAACGATTTAACCTCCGATTTTTTCAGCGTTTGTAGTCTTCATCAGTTCGCTCATTCAATATATCATTTATATTATTCGTCATCCGGCATCGTACTAACTCATCTACCATTAGATTGCAGATTAAATAACCTAACCGGAAATAAATATTCATCATTAAATTACTCACTAATCTCTCCTAGAGCCCCTCCAGTAAATTCATAATCCTTTTATAGACTTTACAGATGCAATTTCATAATAAGGGGATATTATGATTTAATTGTTTCGAGATCATTTATTATTATATGAATTAATGGAGACATATGAAAAAATATCTTTTAATTACAATAATACTGCTCCTTTTAACAGGGGCTGCATTTTCACAATCAAATGTTAATCCGGATATAAGCCTGATAGGTACTTTTAATACTATTACTGATTTGACAAAAAATTCCCCCGAAAAAGGCAAACTTACCTTTGAAAGCCCTGATATGGAATTGTTTGTTGACGGATATTTAAATCCTTATGCCAAGGGAACAGGAAATATATCCTACGAAGGAGGAACATTCTCAGTGGAAGAATTATATGCTGAGGTTGTTCGAGGACTGCCGCTCGATGTCCAGATAAAAGCCGGCAAATATCTTGTCGGATTCGGGCAATTGAATATTGTTCATGCCCACGCATGGCCATTTATTGACAGGCCTTTATTTCATCAAATCTATTTCGGACCTGACGGGTTTAATGATATTGGTGTAAATTTCAGTTTCATCCTCCCAACTACCTCTTTTTATTCAAATCTCGACCTTGGAATTTTTAAAGGCGATGCAATAGGAAAGAACGAGGTAACAACTCCGGATGATGAACAAAGCGTAATTGATCACAGAGGCCGCAGCCCGATATTCGTCGGCAGGTTAGGCACTTTTTTTCAAGTAAGTGATTATGGGAATTTAGGCGTGGGGCTTGACTGTTCATACGGGGTACATTCAATCACTAATTTTAACATTTCCGGTGATACAAGCAAAGCATTAGTTAGTAAAGATTTAAATTACACATATATTGGTTTGGATTTTAAATATAAATACAGACCGGATGATTATACCGCACTAATAATTCAGGGCGAAGGAATCCTTAATCATAGAGACGTACTCAGGGATGGCCCGATCGGAATAAATTCTCCTATCCAGAATATGCAGCAAATAAATACTTACGGGGCTTTTATCTTTATTGATTATCTGTTTAACAAAATGTACAGCTTCGGCATAAAGTACGATTATACCAATGGAATAGTAGGCGATGAGGCGTCATATAATACTTTATCAAATGATGATCAAAACAGCACACACGGAATTTCCGGATGGTTCGGCTATTATCCAATCGAACATACACTTGCTGTCAGATTCGGTATGCAACACCTGATATATAAATATGGCAGCGGAGCCACAAAAGATCCTTCAACCATTTTTACATTACAGATGATTTTTTCACTGGGGCCGCATAAGGCTCATCCATTTTAATAAAGATTTTGAATAATGAGGTTTAAAATGAAAAAGTTATTAATTCTCCTTTTAATGATTTCCAGCAGTCTGGCTTTTGCGGATGTAAAAGTCGTCGCGACGACAACTATAATTTATGATCTTGTAAAAAATATCGGTGGTGATAAGGTAGATGTGGATTATCTCTGTCGAGGAAATCAGGACCCACATTTTCTGGAAGTTATGCCAAGCTACATGCTAAAATTAAGAAATGCAGATTTGGTATTTAAGATCGGGCTCGATCTTGAAAAATGGCTGCCGCAATTAATAGATGGCTCAAGAAATACCAATGTTCAAATCATCGATTTATCACGGGATATAGATAAAAAGGAAGTGCCAACCACAAAAATGGATGCCCGTTACGGAGACGTTCATCCATATGGAAACCCGCATTACTACCTTGACCCTGTGGACGTAAAAATAATGGTACAGGAAATTTATAATGCTCTTGCAACACAGGATCCTGAAAATGCCAATTATTATAAGAATAATTATGACAATTACATTAATAAGCTTGACGCCAAGATGGTAGAGTGGAACAAAAAAATGTCAAAGGTGAAGGGAGAACCAATTGTATTTTTCCATTCAAGCTGGATTTATTTTGCAGATCAATATGGAGTAAAAATTGCTGGTTATGTTGAACCAAAACCGGGAATACCTCCCACTCCTTCCCATAATGCCGATGTTATAAATCTTATTAAGAATGGCCACGTCAAATTGATAGTTATGGAAAATTATTACAGCGATGCGGCTCCAAATCAAATATCACAGACAACCGGAGCAAAGGTTATCAAGGTGCCTGTCGGAGTTTTTGGTATGGATGGAATAGATAGTTATTTCAAGATGATGGACTACATTATTAATCAGATAGTCAGCAACAGTTAAAATTATTTTAGAATCAATATTTAATTCTATGGAAAATGCAATAATAAAATTTAACGATGTAACAATTGGATACGGAAGAAAAAAGATCATTGAAAACATAAACGTATCCATTTATGAAAACGATTTTATTGGTATTGTTGGACCGAACGGTGCTGGTAAAACAACCTTCTTAAGAACGCTTTTAGGAAACTTAAAGCCATTATCAGGTACGATTGAAAAAAACTCACACCGGTTTGGTTATGTTCCTCAAAGAGATACAGTTCAACCACTTCTTCCCTACACAGTTGAGGATGTTGTTATGATGGGAAGATATTCATTAATGGGAACTTTCGGGAAACCAACAAAAAAGGATAAGGAAGCTGTCAATTCAAGCCTGACTCACGTTGGGATATATGCTCTTAAGAACCTTAATTACAATAGCTTATCAGGGGGTCAAAGGCAACGGACCTTGATCGCAAGAGCGCTTGCAGTTGAGCCAGGTATTCTGATTCTCGATGAACCGACCAATGGAATGGATACTCCTTCCCACTATTCGCTTCTTGATCTTATATCAAGGCTGCACGATGAAAACAAACTTACAATACTTTTAGTCAGTCATTTGCTGAGCGATGTTGCAAATGGTGTGAAAAGACTGGTATTAATGGAGAAGGATTTTTTCCAGGTTGGCCCCATTGAAGAGGTATTATCAGAAGAGAATCTAAAGAAAACTTACTCCTCCGATTTTCATGTAAATAAAATCGAGGGAGAATATATTATCACATCAAAACATAGGAAATAAAAATTGGACATCGTAAATCAGTTAATACAACTTTTCCCATTTGCAATCCTTGGCAGCATCCTTGCAGGAATGATCTGTGGTTTTCTAGGGACCTTTGTCGTTTCTCAACGAGTTGTTTTTCTTGGTGCAACGCTGACTCAAGTCTCTGTTGCAGGAGTAGCATTTTCCTTCTTACATTTAATAAATATAGAAGGTATGGTCGCTTCCCTGTTTGGCATAACATTATCTGATCATTCATTTCTACATAATTTTGAACCGGCGTTCTTCTCATTGCTGTTCGCTGTAGTCGTAGTGTTAATTTTCTCACAAACTTACAAGCAAAAAGTATTAACGCAGGATGGAATCCTTGGAATTATATTTGTTGTAGCGGTTGCATTAAGAATTATGTTCATTCAGAAAAGTCCGATAGCCGAAGTCTCCGAAGTAGAATCAATACTTAAAGGTGATATTCTTTTTATTGGTCAATCACAATTTTTTACATTACTGGGCATTTTTATTTTTACACTTGGTATTTTTACTATTTTCCATAAACAATTAAAATTCGTTACGTTCGACGCCGATTCCGCGAGTGCACATGGTATAAATTCCCGTTTATGGCTTTTGATTTTTTATATAGTGGTCGGCATGGGAATATCACTAACTACAAGATTCGTAGGGGATGTTTTTACTTTCGCCTATTTAATTATCCCTGCTTCTATAGGAATTTTGCTTTCCAGAAAAGTCTGGCAGGTTTTTTTTATTGCAATAATGGTCGGAGCTATTATTCCGCCAATATCGATATTCCTTGCCTTTAAGTATGATTTTTCAAGCGGCCCGGCCGCAGTGGTAACCGCGTTTATATTATTCCTTATAGTTTATTTATTAAAGAAAATTAAGGGATAAGTTCAAACTATTGGATATTCTAATTGAACGACATTTGAATTTTCAAAATACTATTGCTTAGATAATATAATTAGACTCAAAAGGTTCTGAGAATGCCGTTAAGTTTTGAATGTGAATGCTGGTTGAGACGTTTTCAGAACGTTTTCAGAACCTATTTGAAACACTGGTGAAAAGATGTCATATTATCCATATCTATTAAATTCACATCTTTTGCACTAAATGCGGGTTAAGAATAGCCCGACTTTAACTCTTAGGGCAGGTTTAATAATCAATTTGTTTGTCATATTTGACAGTGTTTCACGCACTGTACAACTAGGGTACAACTGGCCTTTAAATGGCCTCTAGGTCTTTTAGAAAGTCTGTCATTTTGGCAGTGTTTCACGCCCCCATTCGTCAACAATAAAGCCAAATAGGACATAATCTTTCATAGTTTTATATTTTTAGCTATATTTTAATTTCAAAATTAAATTAAGATTTTCAGCTTCGGAGAGGTGGGTGAGTGGCTGAAACCAACGGTTTGCTAAACCGTCATACT
>CAYPNM010000067.1:0-14447 GCA_964412105.1 uncultured Ignavibacteriaceae bacterium
CGAATCCAGCCGGCGCCTCAAGAAGAAATCCTGACTTTTAATCAGGATTTTTTTATTATCTGCCCTGACTGTATTATCCGGACGTATAAATGTGGATTGGTCTATAATCTCCCAAAATTCTTGTTGCCTAATCCTTTTTATTTATTTAAGTTATATCCATTCCCTTGGTAGCCGGAGTCAAAAATGATTGGTTCAACAATATTACACTATAAAATTCTTGAAAAGCTTGGCTCAGGCGGAATGGGCGTGGTCTATCTGGCTGAAGATATAAACCTTAAAAGAAAAGTTGCTATTAAATTCCTTCCAAAGCAAATCTCTGAAAATTCAGAAGACAGGGAGCGCTTCAAAATCGAGGCACAGGCTGCTGCAGCTCTTAATCATCCAAACATTGCTACCATCCATTCAATTGAAGAAACAGATAATGAACTTTTTATTGTAATGGAATACATAAAAGGCAAAGAATTAAAATATTTAGTAGAGACGGGGCATGCCCCGTCTCTACAGATAAATGAAGTAATCAAAATTGCCACCCAGATAGCAGACGGCCTTGAAGCAGCACATAAGGAAGGAATAATCCACAGGGACATTAAGTCATCCAATATAATGATTACTGATAGTGGTGTAGTAAAGATAATGGACTTCGGTCTTGCAAAGGTAAGAGGAACTTCAAAGCTGACAAAGATGGGAACCACGCTTGGCACAGTTGCCTATATGTCACCTGAGCAATCGAGAGGTGACAAGGTTGACAACAGGGCAGATATATGGTCACTGGGTGTTGTGCTCTATGAAATACTTACAGGCAAATTCCCGTTCAGGGGCGATTATGACCAGGCAATAATCTACTCAATATTGAACGAAGAACCGCAGCCGGCAGAGGGAATTGATTCAGGGATTCAGCAAATAATAAATAAATCATTAAAGAAGAATCCTGATGAAAGATATCAGAGTGCAGGAAAGATGGCTGAAGAGCTGAGAGAGATAGGTGGACCAGGAGAAGTAAAAAGAACAAAGACGAAAAAATCAAAGGTACTCTGGATAGTTGCAGGAGCAGTAGTAATAGTAATTGCAGCAGCACTTTACTTATTTATGCCTTCGTCAAAAAGTGAAAAAGCTGAAACAGAAACTATAAAAACAATAGCCGTTCTTCCATTTGCAAATATAAGTTCAGACCCTAATCAGGAATATATCTCTGACGGATTATCGGAAGAACTGATAAGTGTTCTGCAGAAAAATCGCAAGCTAAGAGTAACGGCACGCACATCTTCATTTGCTTTCAAAGGCAAGGGAATGGATATTAAAACAATAGCTGCCAAGCTGAATGTAAAGAACATACTTGAAGGTAGTGTTCAGAAGGCAGGAGATAAGCTCCGCATATCTGCAGACCTTGTTAATGTTCAAACGGACGCAACTCTCTGGTCTAATACTTACAATGGAACAATGAACAATATATTTGCACTACAGGATTCAATATCAGGCAATGTAGCAGAAGCGTTAAGCGCAGCGCTTCTTGGGAAAGAAGCAGTAAAGCCAGAACAGATGACAGACCCTGAGGCCTACAATGATTACCTGCTTGGGAATCATTTTCATAATTTGTTTGGTAAAGAAAATTGGGAGAAGGCAGAAGGTTATTATGAAAAGGCACTCTCGATAGATTCCACTTATGCGCCTGCGTGGGTGGGATTGTCCAGAGTCCACAGTTCTCAGGCTGATTTTGGCTACGTGCCAGTAGATGAGGGATACACAAAATCACGCAAGGAAGCAGAGAAAGCTCTTGAACTTAACCGGAACCTTGCCGACGCCTACGCAACAATGGGATGGATAAAGAGAGTTAACGACTGGGACTGGACAGGAGCGGAAAAGGCATCAAAGAAGGGATTGGAACTGGAGCCGGATAATGCATATGTCCTTAACATAGCTGCTGGTTTAGCATTTACACTTGGACAATTTGATGAAGCGATAAAACTCAACCGTCGCGCAATTGAGATCGACCCGGTTAGAGCTGGCTCATACTTTACCCTTGGTGAGGGTTTTCTGTATCACGGTTTGATTGATGAGTCATTAGCAGCCTTTAGAAAATGCCTTGATCTGAGTCCGCAATATCCAATTGCGCATACTTATATTGGCTTGGATTATATTGAGAAAGGTAAGCTTGATTCTGCACTTGTGGAAATTCAGAAGGAATCCGAAAATTCCTGGCAAACCTATGGACTTGCAATTGTTTATTTTGCACTTGGTAAAAAGAAAGAAGCAAACGCTAAGTTGGCGGAGTTAATTAAAAATTATGGGAGCGGTAATGCTTACCAGATAACAGAAATTTATGCTTACAGGAATGAAAGGGACAAAGCATTCGAATGGCTGGAAAAATCTTACAAGCAGAAGGACGGTGGTCTCGCATTTTTAGTAGGCGACCCGCTGCTTCGCAATATAGTCAAAGACCCGCGCTACGCAGCATTTATGAAAAAGATGAAACTGCCGATAAAAGGGTAAACTCAAAAAAAATATTTTTATTAACCGTATTAAGCAGGTTCTGTTAAATCCAGGAGAATGTAAGATGGTTAAACTGATTTCCAAATTTGGCTTATTAATTACAATTCTAATTATCCTTTACCTTTTTATTTCTGGAAACGTTTTCACTACCCTTCCGCTCATCATAGTCGGGCAACTACTGGCTGTTGTGTTGAATATCTGGGCCAGGGTGTCCTTTCAAAAAGGACAATTTAGTGTACACGCCGAGCCAAAGGAAGGAACCTTGCTGAGAACCGGGCCTTATAAATTCATACGTCATCCTATGTATGCAGCCGCTTTGCTTTTTATATGGTCAAGCATCTTTGGGCATCTATCAATCATGAATGTTATTATTGGTTTGATAGGAACAAGCGTAGCAGTCATTCGAATTGTAGTGGAAGAAAAACTTTTGAAATCACAATATCCTGATTATATACAATACGTACAAAAAACTAAGCGTATTATTCCATTTATATTTTAATACCATTAACGGAAATAAACCAGGATAATACAGCAGTTAAGCATTCGGAGAAAAAATTATTATGAGTAATGCTTTAGATATTGCACAAGCTTATTTCAATGCGTGGAACGCACACGATTCCGGTACAATTGCCAAATTATTTACTGAAAGTGGTGAATACCGGGATCCGGGCATAAAAATACGAGGACGTGATATCAGCGCTTACACGCAAAATCTGTGGGATGCTTTTCCGGATTTATCATTTGAAATAGTCAGTAAGACGGAGTCTGCCGAAGGGATGATTGCAGCGCAATGGTTATTGAAGGGAACTAATAAAGGATCTTTTCGCGGTTTACCGGCTACGGGAAAAAGTGTGTTACTCCCCGGCGCTGATTTTATAAAAGTATCAAACGGCAAAATTGAATCTGTAATTGGGTATTTTGACAGCAAAGTTTTACCGGAACAGTTAGGCTTACAGGTGCTGGTTCAGCCGGAAAAGCTTGGCCCATTTTCCTTTGGCTATTCTGTTTTGGCACAAACCGGAAAGCCCGATAAGCCGGGTGCATTTGCCATCACGGGAATCTGGAATTCAGATGAGCATACACCGGAGATAAGGGACCGGGGAAGGGATACTGTCAAAGAGTTATTAAAAATGGAAGGATTTATCGGGGCGGCTCTGGCCCGTGCGGGTGAACGAAGCATTACAGTCACTGCCTGGAATCGTCCGGAAGATGTCAGCAGGATTTTACAAAGCCAGTCACACAATGAGGCGAAAAAAAGATTCTGGGATGATTTGGGTGATGCTGCATATTTCAGCGTATGGGTGCCTCATCATATTAATCCAATATGGGTGCGGTGCAGTGAATGCCGGAAAATGAACAGCTATGAAAAATCAAACGGGCTATGTGCCTGCGGTAGTAAGCTGCCTGATCCGCCGCCTTACTTTTAATTCGAAATTGAAGATCCCTAAAATCAGGGCAATGATAATCAATAAATAGTTTCTGATCTTCCTATGTTTGAATATACTTGCAATGGCGTTTTAGCTAGGTGGTCCAAGGCAGGCCGGCAAAGCCTCATTCGTTGGTCCGAATCCAGCCGGCTCCTCAAGAAGATACCCTGATTTTTAATCAAGATTTTTTAATGCCCCTTCTGTTTTTACTTTTATGTTCAGATAGGTGACTATATGTAGTCTTCCAATATTCTTGTTGCCTAATCTACTTTATTTATTTATGTTGTATTTGGTTCCGGTAGCAGTGGTCAGATAATTCTATACAGGTCTAATTTAAACCTGGTAAACAAACAATTGCTAAAATAATAAGATAATATCTTCCCCAAAGGGGAAGAATAAACTAACTAAGGGTAACACCCTTAGGTAATGAATAACAAAACAAATAATTCTTCCCTGAAGGGGAAACATAAGTGAATATTTTATGTAACCATTTCAGGGTTTAATTCTTTAATCTTTTATAATGGGTCGGGACGTTGTCCCGACTTGATTTATCTGACCCCTTCGGGGTCAATAAAATATCTGGTTTATAGAATTACACAAACTGCCGGTAGGCAGAGGGGTAAAAAAAGAGGAGAAAAGATGCCGCAATCATTAGCACAGGTAATAATTCATTTAGTATTTTCAACTAAAAATCGTTATCCCTTTCTTGCTGATACAAACATCCGAAAAGAAATGCATTCATATCTTGGCGGAACCTGTAACAATCTTGACTGTCCCGTAATCGCAGTAGGTGGTATCTCAGATCACGTGCATATTCTTACTAAAATTTCGCGAAATATATCTATAGCAAAGATGGCGGGAGAAATAAAACGAGGTTCATCCAAATGGATTAAGACAAAAGCCAATATACTTACAAAGTTTTCCTGGCAGAATGGATATGGAGTCTTCTCGGTTGGCAGATCAGAAATTGAAAGAGTAAAGACTTACATCTTAAATCAGGAAGAACGTCATAGAAAGGCAAGCTTTCAGGATGAGTATCGTAAATTTTTGATAGAGTATGATATTAAGTATGATGAAAAATATGTCTGGGATTAGCCTTATTTCACCCCTTCAGGATCAGGTTAGACTATTTAGAGGTTAATGATTATATATTTATTATTCTTTATGAACCAATGATAAGAATACTTATTCCAACTAAATCCATCTTAATCAGAGGAACTAAAATGAAATTATTTAATTCAATAATCCTTTGTCTTCTTCTTTTATCCGTATCTGTTTTCTCACAATCTAAGACTTTACCGACTATTAAGAATAAAACCGAAGGGTATAAGGAATATTCAGGCTATTTTAATTTTTACTGGGATAGTAATGAAGGCAAAATATGGCTGGAGGTCGATCATTTTGATGATGAGTTTCTCCTGGTCAATTCTCTTTCGCACGGTGTCGGTTCAAATGATCTTGGACTTGACAGGGGACAGATCGGAAATAACAGGATTGTAAAGTTTAAAAGGTTTGGAAATAAAATACTTTTGATTCAGCCGAATTATTCATTCAGGGCAATTACAAATAATGCCGATGAAAGAAAAGATGTTAATGAATCCTTTGCGGAATCCGTTCTATTTGGTTTCCCTGTTGCCGCTGAAGAAAATGGCAAAGTGCTCATCGATATTACCCCGTTGCTGATTTCAGATATGCACGGAGTAAGCAGGACACTTAAGGAACTAAAACAGGGTAATTATAAGCTTGATCAATCCCGCTCCGCTGTGGATCTCAATTATACGAAAGATTTCCCGCTGAATTCGGAATTTGAAACAGTGCTCACTTATACCGGGAATGCTCAGGGCCGGTATGTCAGACAGGTGGTTCCTACGCCTGATATTATTACTGTACACGAGCATTATTCATTTATAAAATTGCCGGATGATGGTTACAAACCGAGAGAATATGATCCGCGGGCGGGTTATTTTGGAATTAGTTTTATGGATTATGCTGCTCCAATCGGTAAACCTATTGTAAAAAGGTATATAATAAGACATAATCTTCAGAAGAAAAACCCGAACGCTGAAATAAGCGAGCCTGTAAAACCAATTGTATATTATGTCGATAACGGCGCACCGGAACCTATCCAATCTGCATTAATTGAAGGAGCTAGCTGGTGGAACCAGGCCTTTGAAGCCGCCGGATTCAAAAATGCTTTCATAGTAAAAGTGCTGCCCGACAGTGCCGACCCCATGGATGTAAGATATAATGTTATCCAGTGGGTTCACCGTTCCACCAGAGGGTGGTCATACGGCGGGTCCGTAATTGATCCAAGAACAGGAGAAATTATACAGGGTCGTGTAACTCTGGGATCATTAAGAGTAAGACAGGATTATCTTATAGCCCAGGGCTTACTTGCACCGTATAAAAAGGGAAAGCCGGTCTCTGATGAAATGCTGAAAATGTCCCTTGCCAGGATCAGGCAATTGGCAGCGCATGAGACAGGTCATACGCTTGGATTGGCGCATAATTTCGCTGCGAGCATTTCAAACAGGGCATCAGTTATGGATTATCCCCATCCATTAATAAAAATTAATAAAGATGGCACTCTTGATCTTTCCGATGCATATGCGGTCGGAATAGGGGTGTGGGATAAACGCGCAATTATATACGGTTACTCGGAATTCCAGAAAGGCACAAATGAAAAAGAGGCATTAAATAAAATAATTGATAAAACTATCTCTTCAGGATTGATGTATATATCCGACGAAGGTGCCAGGCCATTGGGAAGCGCTCATCCTTATGCACACCTTTGGGATAATAATTCCAATCCGGTGGACGAGCTGAACAGGATTATGAGAGTGAGAAAGATTGCACTGGATAATTTTTCTGAGAATGATATTCCTGAAGGACAACCTGTGGCAACTCTCGAAAATGTTCTGGTACCCATTTATCTGCTGCACCGTTACCAATTGGAAGCGGCAGCAAAATCGCTTGGCGGCCTCTATTATACCTATGCAGTTAGAGGTGATGGCCAGAAGATAACTGAAATAGTTCCGGCCGATCAGCAGCGGAAAGCTCTCGACGCTTTGTTAAATACTCTAGAACCTTCAGTATTGGAAATACCGGAAAGCATATTAAAATTAATTCCGCCTCAGCCTCCGGGTTATGATAGAACAAGGGAAAATTTTGTATCGAATACCGGTTTAACTTTTGATCCCCTTTCAGCGGCGGCTACTGCGGCTGAACTGACTGTAAGACTTATTTTACAGCCGCAGAGGGATGCGCGCCTGATAGAATATAATTCCAGAGATTCCTCATGTCCGTCATTAAGCGAAGTAATAGATAAACTTGTATCGGCAACAATTTTATCTCAGCACAATGATAAAAAAAGGGAAGAGATAGAAGAGGTGATTGACAATATTGTATTGAATCATCTTATGACTCTTGCCGGGGCTAAAGGAACTTTAGATGAGGTAAATGCAATTGCATTATTTAAATTGAAAAACTTAAAAGAGGATTTAACAGAAAAAATTAAAGCAACCAGGAATGAAAACCTGCTTGCGCACTATGAGTATCTTATTTCAAAGATTAATAACTTTGAAAATAATCCCGACAGCATAAAAGAAATTAAGACGCCGGATATTCCGGAAGGCCAGCCGATCGGAAGCGATAACGACTTTGATATGCCTTTGGTTTATTAAATCCAGATTGGTATGCTTATTGATTTTTTTATTTAACCCGGTTTCTCGTAGATACTTTACTATTATTTTTGCGCCAGTATACCGTAGTGATACGGCGGAAAATTTATATTGTACTTTAATATAGAGAATCCTGCTTTTGTAAGCAGAGTCTTTAACTCTTCAGGTTTTGGCCTGATAGACATGCTTGGGCCCCTTGGAGTGGCGGAGTCATAATTCCAATGGATAACTCCAACCTTACCATCTTTCTTAAGTATTCTATGAGATTCTTTTAAAACATCTTCAGACCTTTCGGAGTGAAGAATATTGAAGAGCATCACAAAATCAACTTCGTCATTTTGAAAACCGGTTCTTTCGTTGATGAAATCCTTATTGAAAAGAATTACATTTTCGATATTATCCTTTTCTAGCCTGGAGTCGAGTTCCTGAATTAAAGTCTCTTCAATATCGTACGCGTACACTTTGCCTTTTATTTTTTTGCTTGCGGGAATAGTAAAGGTGCCGTAGCCGGAACCAAAGTCTACAAGCTTTTCAATGCCATTGTTCACTTCAAGTTCATCAAGTATTTTATCTACGTTAAAGAACTGCTCCCACATTTTTTCGTCTGGCATTCCGCTTTCCCTGGCCTTCATTTATCTCCTTTGCCGCTAATGTCTAAATTTAAAAATCTTTAACTCCTTTCTCTCTTTGATCCCTTAAGGTAAAAAATTTTAATTAATAAACAGTGAAATCTTTATAATATTTATGACCCGCGGTTCACTAATTATTTAACAAATATTTTTCTTCTGTTAGGATGGCGGTATATTCTCATTTTGATACACAACTTCACCGGTATCCAACCAGCCCTCAACTAGCCTTCACCTGGCCTTAAATGACCTCTCGGTCATCATTAGTGTCTCATTATGAGAAATATTGGCTAGTGTCCCGGTAAAGTCCTAGCGGACTTTGTCGGGGTGTATCAAGGACACCGTCGCATAGCAATCGCAAAATGGAATTTGTTTGATATTTTATATGAGATCAATAAGTGGTATGATTTCTATTAAGCGCGACAAGAGTAAAGTCATCCTTGTAGAAGTCAGAAGCATTGAATTCTTTAGTTGATAGAATTATGTCTTCAATTATTTCTTTCGGCGATTCCGTCTTCATTGATGCAAATATATTAATAAGCCTGTTTAATCCGAACTGCTCTTTGTACTTGTTAAAAACTTCAATCGCTCCGTCTGTATAAAAGAGTATCCTGTCATTTTCGGCTATATCAATTTCATTTGAACTAAATTCGGCATTCTTTAAAATATTTAAGGACGGTCCGCTCTTCTCCAATAATTTTACCTGGTTGGCATGGCAAAATAAGGCGGGATTATGTCCGCAGTTGCAATAAGAAAGCTTATGAGTTTTGTGATTTAGGATAGCATAGAAGGCTGAAATAAAATCTCTGCTCCTCATAAAATCTGAAACGTGATCATTCATTATTTCCATTAATTTGCCCGGATCCGGAAAAAGAGTTGCATTATATCTTAATAAAGCACGAAAGGCCGCCATTATCAAAGCCGCGGGGATTCCATCGCCCGAAACATCTGCCACAACAATGGCAAGCCTGCTTTCATCGAGTATGATGTAATCAAAATAGTCTCCGCCGATTTCAAAAGTCGGAATACAAATGCTTGAAAACCGGTAGCCTTGTATTTCCGGATCAGAGCCCGGTAACAGATCAATTTGAATATTCTTCGCAAGTTGAATCTGTTCTTCCATTTTTTTCTTTTCCAGAATCTGATAATGCAGCAAAGCCTTATCAATGGATATTGAAGCAGCCTCAGCAAAAAAATCCAATACTTTTATATCTTCCGGACAAAACGCATCCAGTTTGTCACTTTCAACATTAAATGCTCCTATAGTTTTTGAATCCCTGAAAATTGGTGATGTAATTTCAGACTTAGTTTCAATTCTGCCCGCAATATAGCGGTCGTCTTCACGTACATCTCTAAGAATAATACTTTTCCCGGTTTTTATAGTTTGACCAATTATACCTTTTGCTTCCATAAGCATTGTATCTGATTCCCGAGGAAGGTTCCCGAACCCTCTCTGTGCTATGCCGGCAATTTTTTGCCTGTGAGAACGAAGCGGATAATTAATGTCTTCTGTTAGAATAAAAATTCCCGCCGCATCATAATGTATGATATTTTCCAGTATGTCCAGCAGCAGGTTTAATATTTTATTAAGATCTAGCGTCCCCCTGATTTTATGAGAGATGTCTTTCAGCAAATGGTACTTAATATCTGCAGTCAGCTCTATTTTTTTCTTCATCCCGGCCAAAGATTAAATAATTATTAGCTGCAACTAAGATATGTGTTTAATTCAAACTGATTTTTTCTTATATAATTATGTCATATTTATTAAAAAAAACAACTTAATTGTCAATTTAGTGCGTGTTGTTTTTTAGACTCTACAAGCTTTGCATTTAGATAAATACTGAGATCTTTTTACTTCTACTTTTTATCACAGTATAATTCCGAACTCTGTTAATAGAATTGCTGCATATTCAGCTTCATCAAAAACTAGTCTTTCGCTCTTTTCATTTCCGGATGTTTCAATCAATCGCATGTCGCTGAGCGTCAAACGTCCGTTGGGCCTGGCTATTGAGCAAATTCTTTTCTGTGTGAAATGCGAATCAGGTGAAGTCTGGTTGTAATTGCACATTTCATCGAAGTCCCTCAGTCTGCAGGATTTAAGGGTAAAGCGGTATTGCGGTTTCCAGTCGCTGTCTTCTTTTTTTTCATTCAGTATAAGATAATTGTCTTTTTCATCTATCCTGTAAGAGCAGTTTCCCTGGAACTGCGGAGCCCTGTTGTCTATCAAAAGCGGCTGTCGGAATGAATCACCGAATCCCACATCAACAAGCCACCTGTCTTCAAGCAAAACCATAAGTGTCATATGATCGAAGTCGGGACTGAATTCTCCTTCATTATTTGCGACGCCAGCAGATAGCATTACAGAATTAAAACCCAGTCGGTTCAATAGTGCAGAAAATAATCCGTTGAGCTCGTAACAGAAACCGCCGCGCCTTTTCCGGACAATCTTGTCGAACAGCAATTCATATTGGAGTACTATCGGTTCCTTAATATGGATACTGAGATTTTCAAAGGGAATAGTAAGCAGGTGACAAAGTTGTAATTGCTTTAGTAATTCTAAGTCTGGTTCTATTGAGCCGGAATAATTGATCCGCTGAAGGTATAACTCTGTATCCATAGATCATTTTATCATTTATTTTTTATTTGGCCCTTTACTGTAATATTTAATTGCAATTTTATATTCAAACTGGTGTGAGCAGTCCCGGTATTTGCTTTTACCTTTTGGCGAGCCTTCATAACCTTTGCAGTGCTCTTTGCCCCCCTTAAACTTTTCTTTTTTACTTATCATGGTTCTTACTATTGAACCGATAGGAAATCCGCCGTTGAAACATAATGCATTGGTGCAATTAATATTTTCTCCGGGTAAGTGATTTTTTGAATATCTGTGAACCATGGGATAGCTGCTGTAGCTTCCCATAGCTTTTTCCCACTCTTTATCATTTTCGGGTTTTCTCACAGAACTCTCGAATTCTTTTACCTCAATAAAAATATCCTCTATTTGAGGAAATTCTTTATTGAAAGGAACTTGGTTGGGAAATAAATTATAGGTTTCGCGGGAGTTGTCTGATGCATTGTTTCTGCTTTCTCGTGCCATATTTTTTCCCTCCTAAATTTTTACACAGACTGCATTCTTATTATTAGCAGTCTGAATTTGTGTTAGGTCAGCAGAAAGGAAGTTATTTGCTTATCTTTTACCCAGTTTGTC
This sequence comes from uncultured Ignavibacteriaceae bacterium, assembly GCA_964412105.1. GTDB lineage: Bacteria > Bacteroidota > Ignavibacteria > Ignavibacteriales > Ignavibacteriaceae > JAKAGZ01. The sequence goes on from CAYPNM010000067.1 coordinate 11,426, forward strand.
AGTTTTTTCATTTTAACTTTGCCCCCAATAGTTAATCGAACTTAGAGAACAGCCTGAATAAAAAGAACTGGATTGAGTACGTGGAATAGGAAATTATAAAATAACCGAAGAAACAGCAGAATGAGAAGAATATTTGCAGTTATAAGTTAGATTAATTTTTATCAATTCAAAATAAATTTTTGATACCGGTAAACAGCCCGAAATAAAGCGCATTGTTATTTTTTATTCATTTTATCCGTGGCGTAAAGGAAGCGAAGCATATCAGGCACTCTTGCAGCCCATGACCGTTCACTATGAGTGGCTCCTTTCACCTCCCGGTATTCAATTGCCGAATCAGGCCAATTAATATTCAGCAGAGCATCTCTTAAGGCACGGACATTTGCCAGGGAATTTCCTCCTTCAGCAGTACCGATATCTAGCCAGATCTTTTGTCCGGTCGGTTTTGAGAGTTTTTTAACTCTTTTCAGAATCCACCGGTTATCCCACCATACTGATGGAGATACGACCAGCAGGCTGCCAAAGATTTCGGGATGTTCAAAACCTATATAAAGGGTGATCAATCCGCCCAACGATGATCCTCCCAGTGCGGTCCATTGCGATCCTTGTTTTGTACGAAGTTTACTATCAATAAAAGGCTTAAGCTTATTTATTATAAAATTCTCGTAGATTTTTCCTTTACCTCCCATCGGTATTTTATCGGCAGTTATTTGTTTTACTGGACCGTCTGAAATATCCGGGAAATGAAAAGTTATACCTGCTCTGCTAAGGTAATAAGTGTTTCGGGACTTTTTAATTAAGGATTGCCAGAAATTGCTGCCCGGTATTATAGCATAAAGGATACCATTTTTTGATCTCAGGTGAAGTGTATCACCATCTTCAGTTGCAAAGGAACCGGTAAGACTTCTGTGATCTCCTTCAGTATCCGGGGGTGATATTCTGTGAAATACATGTTTCCAGATCTGACGTGTCGGTGTATATTCATCTATGCGGTTTTTAGTATTGCCGATTCCTACAATAATAAAGGGTTCAATCTGATGTTGTTTAATCAATGATTGAGCTGATTCGTCCATTTTCCATTCCTCTCCTGCTGCAGACGCATCAAAAATATTCTGTCCGTCGTGCATATATAAAACCGGGTAGCGTTGATCACTCTCGTTGTAACCGGGAGGCAGATAGATATAAATATTACGCGGCAACAGAGGCGCGCTGTTGAAGTTTTTGATAATTTCTATATTTCCTGTAAGGGAGGGGGGAGGCGCTTTTGCCTGGTCTTCCCACTTCAGAGTAAGGCTGTTCTTTTTCCCGGCGTAAACCGTGACGCTGTGATTTTTGCCTTTCTGCCAGCCATCGTCCGGATTGTTTACACCGTCCACTTTTATTTTATAGTAAAGTATGAGGCTGTCGTTAATTTGCTTGAAAGGGATTGACGCTGTATAAAGTCCATCGCCGTCGGAATCGGCTGCCGGGTATGTTATACTCCAGCTAAGAGGAGGCTGATCGCCGCGTAGCCCGACGGTTTCCGATTCAGGATCCAGCCAGCCCTGATTAATCGGGGTACGCATATCAAGTGTTATATGAAGCGTATCTATTGACTGCGAGAAAGCTGACGAAGATAAGGCTATTAAAAAAGCGGACAGAACAGTGAAGCATATTATAAAAGATTTCCCGGCTTGATTATTCATTTGAATTTTATCTTAAATTTCTGTTAAAAACTAATATGACAAGGTACAGAAACAGGGCAATTAATTCCATTAATCATACTTTTACCTTGTGGACCAAGAATTATCTGTTTAATCCTGATATCAGGTATCTTATTTATAACACGAAGTCTTATATGGCTGTGAACATTATTTGAATTACCTTACACCATTATCATGGTAAACTTTTGCAGAAGTGACTTTGTTTTGCAGGACAATGAAAGGTCCGTTTTCTTTCTGTGGTCTTGTACTATCCTTAACAATCAGGAAATATGTATCCGGCTTTAGAGAAACACTGAATGAACCCAGACTGTCAGTGTTAAACTCCATTAATTCAATCCTGGAGCTATCCTGCAGAATTATTGTACTGACTTTTTTCAATGGCGGGGGCGTCCAATCCGGTGTAATCGCAGGGCTGCCGATCTCATAAACCTGTCCTTTTATACCTGTTTCGGGGTTGGGCTGGGTGGATTGCTGACAACAAACCTGCAGGACGCTTATAAGGCAGAACAAAAACAATATTGAAAGTCTTTGCAAAACCATGGGTTACTCTCATTTCCTGCAAATAATCTAATGCGTGGTTAGTAAAATTTCAAGTCACTAGTGAATTAGTAATTCATCAAAAGTTATTTTCTGAGCAAATACAGCTTTACCTCTATATCTACCACCGTGCAATAATTTGTTCTTAATTGAATGCCTGCAATATTATATGTAGCGTTTTAATAATTATAAGTTTCTTTTGAACAGCACAGCCAGTGAAATTGTTGAACCGGGAAAAGTTATCGCCCACAACGAAGCCACCCAGAGCAATGGGTGATAATAATTTTGAAGGGCGATAAAAGGGAGCAGCAGCCCGTTCGCAATCAGGAACCGCCGGATGGTTTTGTCCAATCCTTCCTTTGCAAAAATGAATGCCGCAAAAAGAGTGGATAAGCTCATAAAACTGTATCCCAGGATGTCAACGGAATAAAGAAATGAATCAAATGGAGTAAACAGAAGGAAACGTACGCTTGTAGTATCCCCGCGCATCATGTGCGGAACGACAAGTGTGAGCTGGACATAATAGTTTATGCTTATTAAAACAGTATATATTGTCGCAAACATAACACCTGCCTGGCTCCAGATCTTTTTATCTTCAGTTGCGTAATGATTAACGCAGAGCATCAGCACTGCGAATGAAGAGCCAAGGAACAGTGACGGCGTAAGAAGTATTATTAATCCAAGTGCAGTGCTTGGATTTTCGGAGCCGCCTCCCGATCCCAGAAGATTCATCCATTCCGCGAGCTGGCTGATTATATAAATTATACTGAAAAGGGATGCGAGTA
>CAYPNM010000068.1:0-13338 GCA_964412105.1 uncultured Ignavibacteriaceae bacterium
GATAGTGCGAAATGGTTTTCCCTTTAAACTCGTTCATCTTTTTCCTCTTAATTCAATATTATATTCTATTTAGTTATTTTCTTGTTAATTTTGGCTATTAACTCATTGAACTTCGGTTCTTTACGAATCGGATCTAAATCGGTATCCTTTTCAAGCCATTCATAATTTGCATAACCAACTCCAATAGCCTTTTCCAGACTTTTTAAAGCAAATTCTTTTTCTCCCAACTGCGAATAAAAGCAAGTTGCATTATAGAGCATTAAAGGATCATCCGGATTTAATTCGAGTGCTCTATTTGCTTCTATAAGTGCATTATCCTTATCGCCAATTTGAGCCAGATCTGTAGCCAGGTACATGTGGCATCTTGAATCATCCTGATGATCCTTAAGATGTTTTTTGTATACCTCAATTCCGGTTTTTAGGATTGAATTGTATTTATCCTTTTCACCAAGCCTTCCGTAGATAATTTCCAGGTCGCCATATACGGAATAGAAATCCGGATTAAGCTCAATGACTTTCAGGCAAAGTTCTTCAGCTTCTTTCTCTTTATTATTGGCTATATAAATTCTTGCCAGAATCCAGTATGCAATAAAATTATTCCGATCAAGTTCAATAGCCTTTTTGCTGGCAGTTACTGCCTCTTCAAATGATCTTTTGTTATAATATGCCAGACCTAGAGCTGCATAAGCCTCCGAGAGCCCGGAATCGTACATCAAAGCTTTTAACCCGTTTTCAATTGCTTTATCAAGCCATATTTCATTCCTTTCTGAATCCAGGTACAGAGCTGAGTAAGTTTCTCCGATGCCTGCATATGCATCGGCATATCTGGGATCAAGAGAAATAGCTTTCTCAAAAAGCTGGATTGCCTGCAGCATACTTTTGGTTGTTCTCCTATACAATGAATCTCTGCCTCGAAGATACAAATCAAAAGCTTCTGCATTAATTGTCGATCTTTTGGTTAGAACAATTTTCTCGGATGGAGTCAATTTAACCATTAACATATCGACTATTTGTTTTGAAACCTGTTCCTGTATATCAAAAACGTCAGCAAGCTTTCCTTTGTAAGTATCAGCCCATAGCTGTGCATCATTTTCTACATCAATAAGTTCAACAGTTATGCGAAGATTTTCCTGGAACTTCCGCACGCTTCCTGCAAGGATGTATCTTGTCCCTAATTCTCTTCCAATCGTTTTGATATCTTTATTGGTTCCCTTGTACCGCATTGAAGTAGTTCTGGGTACAAGCCGGATATCTTTTAATCTGGAAAGATTTGCTATTAGCTCCTCTGTTAATCCATCCGCAAAGTAATCACTATCTGCATCAGGGCTAATGTTATCGAAAGGAAGAACAACAATAGCTTTAGTTTTCGGAGCACTTGCAGCATTTTTTATGTCCTCTTTAACTGCATTCAGGCTGCTCAAAAAATCATCCATATTCTGAAATCTCTTATCGCGATCTTTCTCAAGCATTTTATTAATAAGAGAGTCGAGTTGGTGAGGGATTTTTTTGTTCAGCAGATTGGGGGAGGGGGGCTGCTCAGTAGTTATTAAATAAAGCAAAGCTGCTTCGTGCTCTGATTTAAACGGCAATTCACCCGTAAGAATTTCGTAAAATACGACACCAAGCGACCAGATATCGCTTCTGTGATCGGCCGGGATTCCCTGTGTTTGTTCTGGCGACATATAGGAAAGAGTTCCGAGTGAAGATTTGGTCTTTGTAACACTTTCGCTGCTCTTTATTTTTGCAAGTCCGAAGTCCATTATTTTTAATCTGCCATCTTTATTTATCATCACATTTTCAGTTTTTATATCGCGATGGACTATATTCATATCGTGGGCAGACTTTAAACCCTGTGAAATCTGTTCGACCCAATTGATTGCCTGATCAACCGGGACGCCAGTTCCCGAAGTCATTTTTGAAATATGTGATTTTAATGTTTCACCATCGACATATTCCATGGCTATGAATAATGAACCATCGGCTTCGTCTATTTCATATATACTTAAAATATTTGGATGGCTCAGTGAGGCAGCTGATTTCGCTTCTCTTATGAAGCGGGATTTATATTCTTCTGATGAGGCAAGCTGTTGAGGTAGAAATTTTATTGCAACGTACCTGTCAAGTTTCAGGTCTCTTGCCTTATAGACTATTCCCATTCCGCCACGGCCGATTTCTTCGTTTAATTCATAATGTGAAATATTTTTCTTTCGATTTTCTTCCATTAAAGTTCCAGTATGTATTTGTTGAATTATTTACCATTCATTAATTCAATATATTCGGGCTCATTTCTTATGTTGTCAAGGTCAGAGTCTCTTTTTATCCATTCATAATTAGAATAGCCTGCAGATAATGCTTTAGTTAGGGATTCAACGGCTAATTGTTTTTCGTTCAAATGCGAATAAAGACAAGCTACATTATATAACATAACCGAATCAGTTGGGCTCAACTCAAAAGCTTTTTTACCTTCGACCTTTGCTTTTTCGGATTCGCCGGCAAGAGCCAGTTCATTTGCGTAAAAAATATGAGCACGGGCATCATCAGGATGCTGATTTAAATACCTAGGGTAAAAATCCAAGGCGGTCTGCAATATTTTTCCATATTCATCCTTATTTCCTAATCTATCGTAACAAATTTGTAAATCATTGTAGGCAGAGTAAAAATCCGGATTCGTTGAGACAACTTTTTTAAACAATTCGATAGCTTCTTTATCACGGTCAGTGCTATGATAAATTCTCCCAAGTACCCAAAGGCCAATGTAGTTATTCGGATCAAGCTCAACAGCTTTTTGGCCTGAGATTAGAGCATCATCAATTAAACCTTTATTGTAATGCGCAAGCGCAAGCGTTGCATAAGCTTCCGATAGGGAAGAGTCATATGTCAAAGCTTTCAAACCTGACTCAATTGCCTGATCAAGTATTTCCGACTTTCTTTCATAATATGTATATAGATAAGTATACGCTTCGCCCAAGCCTGCATACGCTTTGGCATAGCGAACATCAGTTTCAATAGCTTTTTTAAATAATTGGACAGCTAATTGGAGGTTTTTCTTGCTTAACCGGTACATAAAATCGCGCGCGCGCAGATAAATATCAAACGCTTCAGCATTTACTGTTGCGCGTCTTTCAAGTACTACTTTTTCATTGAGAGACAGGTTAACTCTGAGAGCCTCAATTATTTCTTTAGTCACTTTTTCCTGAATATCGAAAACGTCCTCTAATTTACCTTTATAAGTTTCTCCCCATAATTGGAATTCTCTAGAAACGTCTGTTAATTGTGCAGATATTCTCAGGTCATCCCTGAACTTTCTAACAGTGCCCTGCATAATGTAGCGTGCGCTTAATTCTCTGCCAATTGTTTTTACATCTTTATCGGTATTTTTATATTTCATCGCATTTGCCCTGGCAACAAGATTTATCTCTTTGATTTTGGCCAGGTTTGTTATTAATTCTTCAGAAAGTCCTTCAGCGAAATAATCCGCTTCTTTATCGGGGCTGATATTTGAAAAGGGCAATACAGCAATTGTTTTCTTCTCTTCAGTATTATCCGAGCTTGAATCACTTTTCCTTAAGTCGTTAAGATCATTTACAATATCTGTAGTGTCCTGGTAGCGCTGTTCTTTATTCTTAGCAAGCATTTTCATAACTATTCTTTCGAGCTTTAAGGGCGCATCCTTCCTTAAAGAAATCAATGATTTCGGTTCTTCATTTAGTATTGAATAAATGATCGCCTGTTCAAACTCACCTTCATATGGTGTCTTTCCTGTTAAAAGTTCAAACGCTATTATTCCAAGTGACCAAATATCTGTTCTTTGGTCAACGTGTTCACCTCTTGCCTGTTCAGGGGACATATAAGCTGTTGTGCCGAGCGTGGTTCCGAACTTTGTTATTTGAGATATGCCTCTAACCTTTGCCAGTCCGAAATCCATTATTTTAATCTGCCCGGAATTTGTTGCCATTATATTACTGCATTTTATATCACGGTGTGTAATTCCTTTCTGGTGAGCGGCTTTTAATCCCTGACAAATTTGTTCAATAATGCCAATAGATTCTTCAAAGGGAGGGAGGGCTTTGCTTATTTTATCCTTTAATTCGATTCCCTCTATATATTCCATAGCTATAAATACTTCTTTATCTGATTGCTCGATTGCATATATAGTAGCAATATTAGGATGATTCAGGGCTGCAGCGGCCTGTGCTTCAATTTCGAATCTTTGTCTTTCTTCTTGGTTAGCAGAAATCTGATGGGGGAGAAATTTGATGGCGACTTCGCGTTTAAGCTTGGTATCTTCGGCTTTATAGACTATGCCCATTCCGCCTTCGCCTAATTTTTGAAGTATCTTGTAATGAAGAATTGTTTCTCCTACCATTTTTAGTCCTTTTATTTTCCTTTCATTAATTCAATGTATTCAGGCTCATTCCGAATATTGTTGAGATCAGAATCACGCTTAATCCATTCATAATTTGCATAGCCTGATTTAATTGCCTGATTTAAATATTTTATGCTTAAATCTTTATTACCAAGTTTAGAATTAAAGCAAGCAACATTATATGACATCAGAGCATCATCCGGGCTTAGTTCAATTGCTCTTTCAGCTTCCTTTTCCGCTTCCTCTTTTTTATCTAGACGAATTAGCGCGGTTGCATATATTATGTGTGCGCGTGCATCATCCGGATTTTGCGGTACATACCGGGTGAAAAGTTCAACGGCTTTAAGCAAAGTATTTTTATACTCTTCTGTTCTACCCAATTTTTCATGGCAGGTCCAAAGATCGTGATAAGCTGAATAGAATTCAGGATTAATTTGAATTACTTTTTTAAATAATTCCATTGCTTCTTCATCTTTATCGGTGCTATGATAAATTCTTCCCAGCATCCAGTATGCTATATAATTATTTGGGTCAAGTTCAATAGCTTTCTGACCTGCTGTAGAAGCTTCGTTCAACAATTTTTTTTCAAAATAGGCTAGTGCTAACGCCGAATATGCTTCCGAGAGAGTTGGATCATACATCAAGGCTCTTAATCCTGAATCAACTGCTTTATCCAATAGTGAGCTATCCTTCTCAAAGTATCTATATTGTGAAGCATAGGCTTCACAAAGGCCTGCATAACCGGAGGCATATCGGGGATCAATTTCGATTGCTTTAGAGAACATTTGAATAGAATAGCGAACATTTGTTTTTGAAATCTTATACAAAAAATTTTTTGCTTTAAGGTACAAATCAAAAGCTTCGTGATTTAAAGTTGATCGTTTTTCCAGAACCATTTTTTCAGTAGGGGACAGGCTGATTCTTAATGCTTCGACAATTTCTTTTGCTACTTTTTCCTGGATATCAAATACATCTTCAATTTTACCTTTATAAGTTTCACCCCACAATTGAATCTCTCTTGCTACGTCCATCAATTTAACTGAGATTCTTAAATCATCCTTAAATTTTCTTACACTTCCCTGCATTACATAACGGGCCCCCAGTTCCCGTCCCAAAGTTTTAATATCTTTATTTGTACCTTTGTATCTCATAGTGTTCGTAGGGGCAATTACTTCGGCAACTTTTAACTTCGACAAATTGGTAACAAGCTCTTCAGAAAGACCTTCCGCAAAATAATCTGCTTCTTTATCAGGGCTGATATTTTCGAAAGGAAGAACTGCTAACGTTTTCTTCTCATCACTGTTTTCAACAACCGCATCTTTTGTCTTTAGATCGTTCAGGTCATTCAAAATTTCTACTGTATCCTGATATCTTTGCTCTTTATTCTTGGCAAGCATCTTCATTACAATCCGTTCAAGCTTAAGAGGTATATCTTTTCGAACAGAAATCAAAGGCTTGGGTTCTTCATTTAATATTGAATAAATGATCGCCTGCTCGAATTCTCCCTCGTAAGGTGTCTTACCTGTTAAAAGCTCAAATGCTATTATTCCAAGAGACCAAATATCGGTTCTTTGGTCAACGTGTTCACCTCTTGCCTGTTCAGGCGACATATAAGCTGTTGTGCCGAGCGTGGTTCCGAACTTTGTTATTTGAGATATGCCTCTAACCTTTGCCAGTCCGAAATCCATTATTTTAATCTGCCCGGAATTTGTTGCCATTATATTACTGCATTTTATATCACGGTGTGTAATTCCTTTCTGGTGAGCGGCTTTTAATCCCTGACAAATTTGTTCAATAATGCCAATAGATTCTTCAAAGGGAGGGAGGGCTTTGCTTATTTTATCCTTTAATTCGATTCCCTCTATATATTCCATAGCTATAAATACTTCTTTATCTGATTGCTCGATTGCATATATAGTAGCAATATTAGGATGATTCAGGGCTGCAGCGGCCTGTGCTTCAATTTCGAATCTTTGTCTTTCTTCTTGGTTAGCAGAAATCTGATGGGGGAGAAATTTGATGGCGACTTCGCGCTTAAGCTTGGTATCTTCGGCTTTATAAACTACGCCCATGCCACCTTCGCCCAGTTTTTTAATTATTTTGTAGTGCAGTATTGTTTCTCCAACCATTCTTTGTCTTCCTTATTTGTCTTTCATAAGTTCGAGGTATTCCGGTTCATTTCTAATGCCTTCAAGGTCAGAATCTCTTTTTATCCATTCAAAATCTTCCTGTCCCGCAGCTATTGCATTTTTTAAAGTTGTAATAGCAAGCTTGTTATCTCCTAATCTTGCATAGAGACATGCTGCATTATACATCATTAAAGAATCACCTGGATTAAGATCCAGAGCTCTTTTGCCAGCAGCCTTGGCTTCATCGTTTTGATCTACTGCCGCCAGATGGATAGCGTGGTACATATGGGCTCTAGCATCATCCGGATTTTTTTTGAGATAAACATCAATTTTATCCAGTGCATCATTTAAAGATCGCTTTGCATTTTCCTTATCACCTATTCTTTCATATGCCATAATGATATCATTAAAGGCATTATAGAAATCAGGATTCAGGGCTATAGTCTTTTTAAATTGCTGAATGGCCTCTTCAGTTCGATCCGTTGTATGGTATATTCTTCCAAGAATCCAGTAGGCCACATAATTTTCAGGATCAAGTTCAATTGCTTTTAATGTGGCGGTAATTGCTTCTTCTAACAGCTTTTTATCAAAGTACGCAAGACCCAAAGCCGCATATGCTTCACTTAAGGTTGGATCATACATTAATGCTTTTAGGCTTGTCTCGATAGCTTTATCGAGATAGGAATCATTTGTCTCAAAGTATTGATAAAGTGTGGCATAAGCTTCACCCAAACCGGCGTGAGCGGCGGCATACCTTGGATCCAACTCAATAGCTCTTTCAAAAAGTTGTATTGCGAGATGTACATTAGTCTTTGTGAGCCTGTAAAGAAAGTTCCTAGCACGAAGATAATTGTCAAATGCTTCGGCATTTAAAGTCGATCTTTTTGAGAGTACCACTTTTTCAGTTAATGATAAATTAACCCTTAAGGCATCGACAATTTCTTTGGACACTTTCTCCTGAATATCAAAAACATCTTCCAGTTTCCCTTTATATGTTTCACCCCACAACTGGCTTTCCTGAGCGACATCCATTAGTTTAACGGAAATTCGCAAATCATCCTTAAATTTTCTGACAGTTCCCTGCATTATGAATCCTGCAGCTAGTTCTCTGCCTAAAGTTTTTATGTCCTTATCCGTACCCTTATACTTCATTGTATTGGCGGGGGCAACGAGTTTTATTTCTTTAATCTTTGCCAGACCGGCAATAAGTTCTTCAGCCAATCCTTCAGCAAAATAGTCGGCGTCCTTATCAGGGCTAATGTTTTCAAAAGGCAAAACCGCAATTGTTTTTTTCTCTTTTTCGACAGGAGCCTGTTTATTCTTTAATTTTAATTCCTTTAAATCTGCCAACAGATCCGAAACATTTTGATATCGATGTTCCTTGTTTTTGCTTAACATCTTCATGACAATCTGGTCAAGCTTTAACGGTATATCTTTCCTTAGTGATAAAACAGTTTTTGGTTCTTCATTCAGAATGGAATAAATGATGGCCTGCTCAAACTCGCCTTCATAGGGTGTTTTACCCGTCAATAATTCAAAGGCAATAACACCAAGCGACCATATATCGGTTCTATGGTCAACGTGTTCTCCACGCGCCTGTTCCGGAGACATATATGCCGTTGTGCCGAGCGTTGTACCAAATTTGGTTATATGAGATACACCTTTCATTTTAGCCAGGCCGAAGTCCATTATTTTGATCTGTCCTGACTCAGTTACCATAATATTGCTGCTTTTTATATCGCGATGTGTAATTCCTTTATCGTGTGCAGCTTTTAAGCCCTGAGCGGATTGTTCAATTATATTTAACGATTCCTCGATTGAAGGGAGAGCCTTGCTTATTTTATCTTTCAGTTCCATGCCATTAATGAATTCCATCACTATAAATACTTCATTATCGGATTCTTCTATGGCATGTATTGTCGCAATATTGGGATGATTTAAGGCAGCAGCGGCCTGAGCTTCAATTTCAAATCTTTGGCGTTCTTCCTTGTTATCGGATATCTGATGAGGAAGGAATTTGATAGCAACTTCGCGTTTTAATTTTGTGTCTTCTGCTTTGTAGACAACACCCATCCCGCCTTCGCCGAGTTTTTTAACTATTCTATAATGTGCAATGTTTTGCCCGATTGTCATAAGCCCTCAAATGTGGTAGTAAGAATATTTATTTGTCCTTTAATAGTTCTATGAACTCCGGTTCCTTACGGATGTTATCCAAGTCGCTGTCTCTTTTCGTCCATTCATAGTCTGCATAGCCAGCCTTGAATGCATTTTTAATTGCTTCGACCGCAGCTTTCTTGTCGTTCAGCGAAGAATAGAAACAAGCTATGTTATATAACATTAAAGGATCAGTCGGGTTTAATTCTGCAGCCTTTGTTGCCTCTTTCTTTGCTTCTTCTGTTTTACCAACCTTAACAAGTGAATTGGCATAATATAAGTGAGCTCTCGCATCATCAGGGTGTTGAATAAAATAGCGGGGATATACGTTCAAAGATTCATTGAGAACTTTTTCGCTGTTTTCTTTTTCACCAAGCCTATTGAACGCGAGCTGAAGATCATAATAAGCTGAAAAGAAATCCGGACTTAATTCTATTACTTTCTTGAAAAGCGGGATTGCTTCTTTATCTCTATCAGTACTATGATAAATTCTTCCCAGTATCCAGTAGCCATTAAAATTATGCGGATCAAGTTCGATAGCCTTTTGTCCTGCGGTAAAAGCTTCTTCGTTTGATTTTTTGTAAAAATAAGCCAAGGCGAGTGCGGAGTAAGCATCAGATAGTGTAGAATCGTAAGTGATTGCCTTCAGGCTTGAATCAATGGCTTTGTCAAGCCACTGTACTTTGCTATCGAAATACTGGTAGAGTGTAGCATAAGCTTCGCTAAGTCCTGCATAGGCACCGGCATAGCGAGGATCAAGCTCAATTGCTTTCTCAAATAACTGGATTGCAATATTAACTGTATTCCTTGTTCTGCGATTGAGGAAATCTCTTGCTCTCAAATTGCAATCAAATGCTTCAGGATTAACAGTCGCTCTTTTTTCAAGAACTATTTTTTCCAGTGGGGTAAGTTTCATCATCAAAGCATCAACTATTTGTTTAGATACTTTTTCCTGAATATCGAAAACGTCAGCAAGTTTTCCTTTAAAAGTTTCAGCCCAGAGCTGTTCGTCGCTATCCACATCTATTAACTGAGCAGTAATTCGAAGATCATCCTGGAATTTTCTTACGCTTCCTTCCATTATGTATCTTGCACCAAGTTCCCGACCAATTATTTTTATATCTTTTTTTGTCGCTTTGTATTGCATGGTTGTTGTTCGCGAAATGACTCTCATATCTTTTAAGCGTGAAAGATTTGCAATCAGTTCCTCAGTTAATCCATCACCGAAATATTCATTTTCTTTGTCGGAGCTGATATTATCGAACGGTAAAACAGCAATAGCTTTTTTCTTTGTCTCGACGGTTGTTTTTTCTATTTCATTTTTAATATCCGATAACGATGATATCAATTCATCAAGATTCTGAAATCTTTTATTAGGATCCTTCGCGAGCATTCTTTTCACGATATTGTCAACCGGGTGAGGTATTTTTCTGTCGAGGAGACTTGGAGCAGGGGGTTCTTCATTCACTATTAAATAAAGCAAGGCTGCTTCGTGTTCAGCCTTAAATAATGTTTCACCAGTCAGCATTTCATAAAATACAACACCGAGTGACCATATATCCGATCTTTGATCAGCACTTAATCCCTGTGCCTGTTCCGGAGACATATAAGAAAGGGTTCCCAAGGAAGTACCGGTTTTAGTCAAGCCTGTGCTTCCTTTCAGCTTTGCCAAACCGAAGTCCATTATTTTTAACTTATCACCAGGCGCAATCATTATATTTTCACTTTTAATATCTCTGTGGACGATATTTTTATCGTGAGCCGCTTTTAACCCGTTTGCAATAATTGTCATCCATTCTGCTGCTTTCATAAAAGGAATACCGGAACCAGATTTCAATTTAGATATGTATGACTTTAAAGTTTGTCCCTCGACAAACTCCATCACCATGAACACTGATTTATCATGTTCATCAATTTCATAAATATTCATGATATTTGGATGGTTAAGCGCAGCTGCAGCCTTGGCTTCCTGCATAAAACGCTTTTTATTTTCTTCTGATTTAGCGAGGTGGGGGGGAAGGAATTTAATTGCTACGACCCTGTCGAGCTTAAGATCCTTGGCTTTATAAACAATTCCCATTCCGCCTTCACCGATCTTATCAATTATCTGGTAATGTGAAATAGTATTATTTGTTAAATCTTCCATTTATTTTCCGGTATTTAATTAATAAATATTTATTTCTCTTTTAGTAATTGATTAAACTCAGGTTCAGTCCTTAGGTTGTCGAGATCACTGTCTCTTTTCAGCCATTCGAATTCACCAAATCCCGAATCAATAGCTTTTTTTAATGAATCAAGACCCAGTTTCTTTTCATTCATTTGGGAATAAAAGCAGGCTGCATTATAAAGCATCAGAGGATCGCCAGGGCTTAGCTCAAGAGCTTTGGCTGCTTCCGCCTTTGCTTTTTCTTTTTCTCCTGCCTGAGCCAGGTCAACAGCGTAATACATATGTCCTCTTGCATCATCGGGGTGTTTGGATAAGTATTTTTCATAAACCTGCAAACCTTCATTAAGTATCTCTTTATATTTCTCTTTTTCACCAAGTTGACCATATGCGATTTGAAGATCGCCGTATATTGAGTAAAAATCAGGATTTATATCGATAACCTTTTTAAATAAGCTGATAGAATCACCAGCTTTATCAAGTGATACGTAAATACGACCCAATATCCAGTATCCAATAAAATTGTTGGTATCCAGTTCTATGGCCTTTTTGGCGGCTTCAACGCCTTCTTCAAATTGTTCCTTATTATAATACGCGAATCCCAGAGCCGCATATGCTTCGGGAAGTGCGGGATCGTACATTATTGCTTTCAGGCTGAATTCAATTGCTTTATCGAGCAGGGAGGTGTTCCTTTCAAACAACTGGTAATAAGTTGCGTAAGCCTGACCCAAACCGGCTAAAGCATCTGAGTATCGAGGATCCAGTTCCAAAGCTTTTTGAAAGAGTTGAATGGAAAAATTCAGTTGGTTCTTATTGTATTTATACAGGAATTCTCTTGCTCTTAAGTTGCAGTCAAATGCTTCAGGATTTAATGTTGATCTTTTGGAAAGTACTACTTTTTCGGTGGGAGTTAATTTTACCATTAAAGCATCAACAATTTGTTTAGATACTTTCTCCTGTATATCAAATACGTCAGCCAGCTTGCCTTTAAATGTCTCAGCCCATAGTTGTTCATCAAGTTCCACATCGATTAATTGTGCCGTAATCCTAAGGTCATCGTGGAACTTCCTTACGCTTCCTTCCATTATATATCTTGCGCCAAGTTCTCTGCCAATACTTTTTATATCTTTCTTAGAACCTTTATAAAGCATTGTCGTTGTTCTTGAAATTACTCTCATATCTTTCAGGCGTGTAAGATTTGCTATAAGTTCTTCAGTAAGACCGTCACCAAAGTATTCGTTCTCCTTATCTGAGCTTATATTATCAAACGGTAGAACAGCTATAGCCTTTTTCCTGGCAGTTTCACTGCCTGATTTTTCAATTTCAGATTTAATTCCAGATAAGGACGAAATCAGATCAGACAGGTTTTGATATCTTTTATCCGGATCTTTCATCAGCATCTTTTTTACAATTTCATCTATCTGGTGAGGAATTTTTCTATCAAGTATGCTGGGAGCGGGAGGGTCTTCATTTACAATTAAATAAAGCAATGCTGCTTCGTGCTCAGCCTTAAATAATGTTTCGCCGGTAAGCATTTCATAAAAGACAACGCCAAGTGACCATATATCTGATCTTTGATCAGCGCTTAAACCCTGAGCCTGCTCGGGTGACATATAGGAAAGGGTCCCCAATGAAGTGCCGGTTTTAGTCAGCCCAGTGCTACCTTTTAATTTTGCAATGCCGAAATCCATTATTTTCAACTGCTCATCAGGAGTTAACATTATGTTTTCGCTTTTGATGTCACGATGAATTATATCTTTATCGTGTGCTGCTTTCAATCCGCTTGCTACCAATGACATCCATTCAGCAGCTTTCATAAACGGAATGCCTGAACCAGATTTTAAATTCGAGATATAGGCTTTTAAAGTTTGTCCTTCAACATATTCCATCACCATAAAAACCGTATCTTCAAATTCATCAATTTCATAAATGCTCATGATATTCGGATGGCTCAAAGAAGCTGCCGCTTTAGCTTCGTGCATAAAACGACTTTTATTTTCTTCTGATGATGCAAGGTGGGGAGGTAGAAATTTGATTGCTACAATTCTATCTAACTTTAAATCTTTAGCTTTATAAACAATTCCCATTCCGCCTTTACCAATTTGGTCAAGGATTTCGTAATGGGAAATGCGTTTCCCTTTGAAATTGTCCATTTATGCTCTCTGAATTTTAATTTTTTTAATTCTGGCAGGGCATAGGAAATATGAATATTTCTTTTATCCTGCTGGTCTTAAGTTTGTTCCCAAACTCCAGAAACAGACCGCAGGCGGCAATTATATCGGTTTTAATTACACTGCCCCCCCATGTACACCCGTTTATAGTCGTTTTTAATGGCGACATTTTATTCTTATCAAACCAGCCTCCTGAAACAATATACTTTCCATCTGAATCGACCATGATCTTATAAGTTGAATTATATGTCTTCAAAATAATATGATCACCAATTTTTAACTGGTTTTTCTTAACCTCAAGCAGACTGCTGCATTGAGAGACCATATAACTTAATTCGAAATTTTTCATATAAT
>CAYPNM010000069.1:0-12446 GCA_964412105.1 uncultured Ignavibacteriaceae bacterium
AAGATGGCTAAAGAAAAATTTGATAGAAGTAAGCCTCACGTTAACGTAGGAACAATTGGTCACGTTGATCATGGTAAAACTACTTTAACCGCTGCCATCACAATGGCTCTCGCATCCAAGGGTCTATCTAATGTAAGAACATTTGACAGTATTGATAATGCACCTGAAGAAAGAGAAAGAGGTATTACTATTGCAACTGCGCATGTTGAATATTCAACTGAAAATAGACATTATGCTCATGTAGATTGTCCAGGTCACGCCGATTATGTAAAAAATATGATTACGGGTGCTGCTCAGATGGACGGAGCTATTCTAGTGGTTGCAGCTACCGATGGCCCTATGCCTCAGACACGAGAGCATATTCTTCTTGCACGTCAGGTTGGTGTGCCCAGGATAGTCGTTTTTATGAATAAAGTTGATATGGTTGACGATCCTGAATTATTGGAACTCGTTGAAGTTGAATTAAGAGATCTTTTAAATGAGTATGAATTTCCTGGTGATGAAATACCAATTATTAAAGGATCTGCCTTAAAAGCCCTTGAAGCTGCAACGTCTAATGCTCCTGGAGATGATCCAAGATTTCAGTGCATCTGGGATCTTATGAAGGCAGTTGACGAATATATTCCGGTTCCTCAAAGAGATACGGATAAACCATTCCTAATGCCGGTTGAAGATGTTTTCTCAATTACTGGTCGTGGAACTGTTGCTACTGGCAGGGTTGAAAGAGGTCAGGTTAAATTATCTGAAGAAGTTGAACTTATTGGACTTGGTGTACACAAGAAAACCGTTGTTACTGGAATCGAGATGTTTAGAAAAGAACTCGATTCTGCTATGGCTGGCGATAATGCTGGTATTCTTCTAAGGGGTGTAGATAAAGCTGAAATTGAAAGAGGAATGGTACTTGCGAAACCAGGTTCCATTACTCCGCATAAAAAGTTTGAAGGTGAAGTTTATATCCTTTCAAAAGAAGAAGGTGGACGACATACTCCATTCTTTAATGGTTATAGACCACAGTTCTATTTTAGAACAACAGATGTTACCGGAGTAGCAACTTTACCGGCTGGTACAGAAATGGTTATGCCTGGCGATAATGTTAAGCTTAGTGTTGAGCTTATTTCGGAAATCGCTATGGAAGAAGGATTGCGGTTTGCTATCCGCGAAGGCGGAAGAACAGTTGGTGCAGGAGTTGTAACCAAGATTTTAGAATAAAGATATATGAAAAGACCGATAAGGAGGCTTAACAACTTCCTTTTCGTGTCTAATAATAAAAAGGAGTATCTTAAAATTGGCTGGTCAAAAGATTAGAATAAAACTAAAATCATACGATCATATTTTGATTGATAAGTCAACTGAAAAAATTATTAAAACAGTAAGGAGTACTGGAGCTGTTGTTTCAGGACCAATTCCACTGCCAACTAAAAGAACTCTTTATACGGTTTTAAGATCTCCTCACGTCGATAAAAAATCACGTGAACAGTTTGAAACAAGAGCACATAAAAGAATTATTGATATACATAACTCAAACAACAAAACTGTCGATTCTCTAAGTAAACTTGACATACCGGCAGGCGTTGATATTGAGATTAAGCTTTAATGAATTTTGGAGTGAATTAAGATGTCCGGTATAATTGGTAAAAAATTAGGAATGTCGAGCGTTTTTGATGCCCAGGGAGACCTGATTCCTGTGACTGTTATTCAAGCCGGTCCTTGTAAAATTGTAGCTGTCAGAAAAAAAGATAAGGATGGTTACGAAGCTTTACAGTTAGGTTTTGGTGATAGGAAAGAAAAAAATATCAGCAAACCTGTTTTGGGGCAATTTAAGAAAAATGAGCTTAAGCCAACTCATGTTTTAAGAGAATTTAGATTTCCGGCTGGAACTGAATTCAAAATCGGTGATGAACTAAAGGTTGATTTATTTAAAGAGGGCGAAAAGATAAAAGTCAGAAGCAAAAGCAAAGGAAAAGGTTTTCAGGGTGTAATGAAAAGACATGGTTTCGGCGGTGTTGGAGGAACCACTCACGGACAGAGTGATAGGCTCAGAGCTCCTGGTTCAATCGGCGCAAGCTCATATCCTTCAAGAGTTTTTAAAGGTACGAGAATGGCTGGTAGAAAAGGCTATGGGAATGTAACCGTATCAAATCTTAGCGTGATAAAAGTTTTGCCCGAACAGAATTTAATTCTCGTAAAGGGCGCAGTGCCAGGCGCAATAAATTCTTATGTGGAATTGATCAAGCCTTAGGCCTATTAATGAAGTAATTTGGTAAAAAGATGAAATTGGATATTTATAAAATTGACGGTAAATCTTCGGGAAAGAAAGTTGAGCTTTCAGATAGCATATTTGGCGTTGAACCAAATGATCATGCTATTTATTTGTCGGTAAAATCTTATCTCGCTAATCAGAGACAGGGAACCCACAAAGCAAAAGAAAGGAGCGAAGTTAGAGGCGGAGGAAAAAAGCCTTGGAAGCAGAAAGGAAGAGGCGGTGCCCGTGCTGGGACAACTAGATCACCTCTATGGATTGGCGGCGGTACAATTTTTGGCCCTCGCCCAAGAGATTATAGACAGGATTTGCCACAAAAGGTTAAGAAACTAGCTAGAAAATCAGCGCTAAGCCATAAAGTAGAAGATGAGCAACTGATTGTAGTTGAAGATTTTACTTTTGAGAAGCCAAAAACTAAAGACTTCCAAAATTTTCTGCAGTCTTTAAACCTGACTGGCAAAAAAGTTTTACTGCTTACAAACGGAAAATTGGAAAATGTTTATAAATCGGGACGAAACATTTCCAAGGTAAGAGTGCTTGAAGCCGCAAAAGCTTCAACATATGATATTCTTAATAATCAGGTTCTTGTACTTCAACAGGGAGCCGTTGATATAATCAATAAAAATTTTAAGAATGTCAATTCAGAGGCGGTGGACTAAAATGCATAATATTTTAATAAAACCTTTGATTACCGAGAAAATGACTAATCTTTCTGCAGATCACGGACAATATGGATTTTTGGTTAATCCAAAGGCAAACAAGATTGAAATAGCTAGAGCGATTGAAAAAAGATTTAATGTTCACGTTGTTGATATAAGAACAATTAATCGTTCAGGCAAAATGAAAACTCAGTTTAGAAAAAGCGGAAAATTTGTTGGAAGAACATCAGCATATAAAAAAGCGATTATAACTCTTAAAGAGGGTGAAACAATCGAATTATTCGAACAAGTATAGATTCTGAAAATGGGATTTAGAAATGGCTATTAAAAAATTAAGACCGATGACATCTGGAACAAGATTTATGTCGAAGTCTTCTTTCGAGGAAATAACGAAAGTTACTCCGGAAAAATCTTTGACTGTTTCGCTAAAAAAGTCAGGTGGTCGGAATAATCAAGGTAGAATTACAACTCGCTTTATCGGTGGAGGACATAAAAGAAGATATAGAATTATAGATTTTAAAAGAGATAAAAACGGTGTTCCGTCGAAGGTTAATTCTATTGAATATGATCCGAACAGAACCTGCAGAATAGCTCTGCTTCATTATGCTGATGGTGAAAAAAGATATATACTCGCTCCGGATGGTTTAAAAGTTGGAAATACTGTTATCTCCGGTAGTGGGAGCGAGATAAATATAGGAAATGCTTTGCCTCTTAAGGATATGCCCCTTGGAAGTTTTGTTCACAATGTTGAACTAAAGCCCGGAAAAGGCGGACAGCTTGGAAGGAGCGCTGGTGCTGCTCTTCAGGTTCTTGCAAAAGAAGGAGAATATGCCCAACTAAAAATGCCTTCAGGTGAAGTAAGACAGATAAGATTGGATTGTATGGCAACGTACGGTTCTATCGGAAATTCTGAAAAAGAAAATATTAGTCTTGGAAAAGCTGGTCGTACTCGATGGCTTGGACGAAGACCGCATGTAAGAGGTGTAGCAATGAATCCTGTCGATCACCCAATGGGTGGTGGCGAAGGTAAAACCTCAGGTGGTGGTCATCCGGTTTCACCCTGGGGCCAAAAAGCGAAAGGTTTAAAGACTAGAAAGCATAAAAAGCAATCAAATAGGTTTATAATTAAAAAACGAAATAAAAAGTAGAGAATAATTATGCCAAGATCAGTTAAAAAAGGGCCGTTTGTTGATTATAAATTAGCTGAAAAAATTAATAAGTTGAATGAAACCAATCAGAAAAAGATTATCAAAACCTGGTCGCGATCATCAACTATAATTCCCGATTTTGTTGGGCATACCATAGCCGTTCATAACGGTAATAAAATGATACCTGTTTATATAACAGAAAATATGGTAGGCCACAAGCTGGGAGAATTTTCACCTACAAGAATTTTCAGAGCACATTCTGGTACGAAATCTGAAAAGGCAAGTACACCGACTCCGGCAGCTTAATTATATTTAAGGATTTTAGAGAGATGGAAGCTTTAGCAAAACATAGATTTATTCCTTCATCACCAAGGAAAATGAGATTGGTTGTTGATCTTATCAGAGGAATTCCGGTAGAAAGAGCAATTGAGATATTGCATTTCCAGTCAAAGCATGCATCTAAAGATGCCGAGAAGGTTTTGAGGTCAGCGGTTTCAAATATTATGAACAGTAGTGAAGGTGAAAAAGTAGAACCCGCAAATTTGTACGTGAAAGAAGCATATGTAAATCAAGGTCCTACGTTAAAAAGGATTTCAGCCGCCCCGATGGGACGAGCATATAAAATCAGAAAAAGATCTTGTCATTTAACTATAGTGGTTGCCACTAGGACGTAAATTTTAGGAGGTTAATTTTTTGGGACAGAAAACTAATCCGGTCGGTTTTAGAGTTGGCGTAATAAGAGGATGGGACTCTAATTGGTATGAAAATAAAAGCTACGCCGGTAAAATAAAGGAAGATTCAAAACTTCGCGATTATGTAAGAAATAGACTTAGAAAAGCCGGGATTTCCAGAATAATAATTGACAGAACCTCCAAAAACATAATTTTAACTATTCACACTTCTAGACCTGGAGTGGTTATAGGCAAGAGCGGAAAGGAAATTACTCAGCTGGAACAGGAATTAAAACAGGTTACTGATAAAGATGTAAAGGTTCAGATATCAGAAATTAAGCGCCCTGAGCTTGATGCATATCTGGTTGCTGAAAATGTTGCTAACCAGCTTGCTGGTAGAGTTTCTTTCAGAAGAGCTATGAAGATGGCAATAACAGCTGGTATGAGAATGGGAGCGGAGGGAATTAGGATTATGTGTTCAGGTCGTTTGGGTGGTGCGGAAATGGCAAGGACAGAACAATACAAACAGGGTAGAATTCCGTTGCACACTATTCGTGCAGATATTGACTACGCTGTAGGAAGAGCCGAAACAATTTATGGTTCCATAGGTGTTAAGGTCTGGATTTGCCGTGGTGAAATTTTAGGTAAAAGAGTTACAGAATAAATTACTGGGAGCTTTTTAATTATGTTAATGCCCAAAAGAGTTAAGTATAGAAAAGCACAGCGTGGTAGAATGGCTGGTAAAGCCAAAAGAGGTAGTACCGTTGCTTATGGTGATTTTGGATTGAAAGCTTTAGAGCCTCATTGGATAACAAGTCGTCAGATTGAGGCATGCCGTGTTTCCTTGACAAGGAAAATGAAAAGAGATGGTAAAGTTTTTATCAGGATTTTTCCTGATAAACCTGTATCTAAAAAACCTCTTGAAACTAGAATGGGAAAAGGTAAAGGAGCACCGGAATTCTGGGTCGCTGTTGTTAAACCGGGAAGAATTCTTTTTGAAGTTTCTGGTGTTGATAGAACAACCGCACACGATGCGTTAAGAAGTTGTTCATTTAAGTTGCCGATAAAAACCAAGGTCGTTTCAAGACCAGATTTTGAATAAGAACTTTAAAGGGATAAAATGAAGGTTCGTGAAATTAGAGAAATGAAAACTGATGAACTGATTAAAAGGATCAGTGAAGAAGAAAGAACTATCATCGATCTGAGGTTTTCTCATCAGTTGAAGGAGCTGACAAATACAGCAAAATTAAAACTTGCTAAAAAAGATATTGCAAGGATGAAAACTATTTTAAAAGAAAAGCAATTAGCCGAGCAGGAATCGACTAGTGTGAAGGAAAAAGAAGGAGCTAGCGCTTAATTATGGCAGAAAGATCATTAAGAAAAACTAGAATAGGAGTTGTTGTAAGCAACAAAATGGATAAAACAATTACGGTTGCCATTGAAAGAAGAGTTCCTCATCCGATATACAAAAAATATTTTAAGAAAACCTCGAAGCTGATGGCACATGATGAAAAGAAGGAATGTAGTATCGGTGACAAAGTAAGAATTATGGAAACACGTCCATTAAGTAAAAATAAAAGATGGCGTTTAGTTCAAATTGTAGAGAAAGCCAAGTAGTAACAGGAGCGATATAGAAAAATGATTCAGGAAGAAACTAATCTGGTTGTTGCTGATAACTCAGGAGCAAAAAAAGTCAGATGCATAAGAGTGCTTGGTGGAAGCGGTCGTCAGTATGCAAGTCTGGGAGATTTAATAGTTGTCTCAGTAAAATCAGCTATTCCAAATGGAACAGTGAAAAAAGGTGAAGTTTCAAGAGCAGTTATTGTTCGAACTAAAAAAGAGGTAAGGCGTAAAGACGGTTCTTATATAAGATTTGATGAAAATGCTGCAGTTCTTATCACTAATCAAAATGAACCGAAAGGAACGCGTATTTTCGGACCTGTTGCAAGGGAATTAAGAGATAAACAATTTATGAAAATTGTGTCCTTAGCTCCCGAAGTATTATAAAGTTTGGTGGATTTATGAAAATCAGAAAAAATGATAATGTAATGGTTATTGCCGGTAACGATACAGGCAAAACAGGGAAAGTTTTAAAAGTATTTCCAAAAGAATCCAGAGTTATAATTGAAGGTATTAATCTGAGGAAAAGGCATACTAAACCTAATCAAAAAAATCCTCAGGGTGGAATAATTGAAAAGGAAGCTCCTATTCATTTATCGAATGTTATGATACTTGATCCGAAAACAAATGAACCAACAAGAATAGGTGCTCAAATAATTCTTGATGAAAAGACTGGAAAAAAGAAACGTGCCCGGATTAGCAGAGTAAGTGGAGAAATGATTTAATAAAATTATTCAAGGTTTTACTTTAAAATGGCTGATAAGAAAATAAAAAAAGAAGGCGCTGAGAAGAAAGAAAAATCTTCTAAGAAAGAAACAGCTCCGGAAAAAGAAATAAGAATTAAAGCAAGATTACGGGAAGAATATAAAAATGATATTGTCCCTTCTTTAATGAAGAAATTTGGATATAAAAGCGTAATGCAGGTTCCTAAGCTTGATAAGATTGTGGTCAATATGGGTGTTGGAGCTGCGGTTGCCGATCCTAAAATACTTGAAGAGGCAGTTAAGGAACTTGAGACAATTACCGGTCAAAAACCAAGTGTTAGAAAAGCCAAAAAAGCTATTTCTAACTTTAAATTAAGAGAGGGATTGAAAATCGGCGCAATGGTGACTTTAAGAAAAGAAAGGATGTATGAATTTCTTGACAGATTGGTAAACATTGCATTGCCAAGAGTGAGGGACTTCAGGGGTCTATCTGATAAGTCATTTGATGGTAGAGGTAATTATACACTTGGTGTAAAAGAGCAGATTATTTTCCCAGAAATTAATGTCGAAAAAATAACAAAAGTTATGGGAATGGATGTAACATTTGTTACAACAGCTAAAAGTGATGCTGAAGCTTTTGATTTGCTGTCGGCTTTTGGTGTTCCCTTTGCTAAAAAAGAAATCAAAACAGCATAAACAGGAGATTTAATGGCTCGTACATGCTTAATAGCAAGACAGGATAAAAGGAAAAAATTGGTTGACAAGTATGCCAGCCTCCGAAGAGAATTGAAAGAAAAAGGTGATTATGAAGGTCTGCAGAAATTGCCGAGAAATTCATCTCCTGTTAGACTTCATAACAGATGTATGTTTACTGGAAGAGCTCGAAGTTATCACAGAAAATTTGGAGTTTCCCGCTTAGTATTAAGGGAGATGGCTCTCAAGGGTGAAATTCCAGGATTAAAAAAATCAAGTTGGTAGTAGGAGAAATTTATGCCGGTCACTGATCCGATTTCAGATTTATTAACGAGAATAAGAAACGCTGCTAAAGCAAAAAAAATTAGGGTTGATATTCCCTCTTCAAATATGAAGAAAAGTCTTGTTGAGATTTTGAAACAGCAGAAATTCATTGAAGATTATGAGATTCTTGAAGATAAAAAGCAAAATATTTTAAGAATTAAATTGAAATATTTTAATGGTGAATCTGCTATAAGTGGTTTGAAAAGAATCAGTACTCCCGGTTTAAGGGTTTACAAACCTGCTGATTCGTTGCCAAGAGTATTAAATGGATTGGGAATTGCAGTAATTTCTACCTCTAAAGGTTTGATGACTGACAAAGAAGCTAAGAGTAAAGCTCTTGGTGGAGAGATTGTCTGTCATATTTGGTAATTCATCCCGGAAACACGGGTATTAAAATGATTGGAGATTTAAAGTGTCAAGAATTGGTAAGAAGCCTGTAGTAATTCCAAAGGCTGTTACGACAGCTTTAAGTGATAATTCTTTGAAGGTCAAAGGACCTAAAGGAGAACTTGAAAGCCGTTTTCATCGTGCAATGAAAATTGAAGTTAAAGGAAGTGAGATTTATATTACTCGTCCTAACGACTTAAAAGAAAACAAGGCGCTTCATGGATTAACAAGGGCACTGATTCAGAATATGGTCGTTGGAGTAACAAAGGGTTATGAAAAAACTCTGGAGATAGTTGGTGTTGGTTACAGGGCCGAGATGAAAGGAAAGAATCTTTTACTGAATATTGGTTATTCTCACCCTGTTTATTTTATTCCTCCTGATGGAATAACTTTACAAACTCCGGCCCCTACTCAAATTACAATTTCAGGAATTGATAGACAGCTTGTAGGAATGGTTGCCTCAAAGATCAGATCGGTCAGGAAACCGGAACCTTACAAAGGCAAGGGTATTAAATATTCTGATGAACAGATTCAGAGAAAAGCCGGTAAAACTGCAGGTAAGTAATTTAGCGGAGATTAACTAACAAATGATTAATAAAAATAGAAATTCAAGATTACGATCAAAAACTAAGATAAGGAAGAAAATTTCTGGAACGCCAGAGAGGCCCAGATTTACGGTCTATCGTAGTCTTTCAAATATTTATGCTCAATTAATAGACGATACTACCGGAAAGACCCTTGTATCAGCATCTTCGTTAAATAAGGAACTTGGCGAAGAGATTAAAAATGCTAAAGGTAAAAAAGCAAAAAGTAAAGCTGTTGGAAATTTACTGGCAAAAAAAGCTTTAGAACAAAAGATTTCTTCCGTAGTGTTTGACAGGAACGGTTACCGCTTTCATGGAAGAGTTCAGGCAATTGCTGAAGGCGCTCGTGAAGGAGGTCTGAAATTTTAGCTATGACACTATCTGGATTTTGCCGGGTCGTCTAATGGCAGGACTACGCCCTTTGGAGGCGTCTGTAGAGGTTCGAATCCTCTCCCGGCAGCTTGTAAGATTCTGACGGGTATAAAAAAAATTGAAATTCATTTAATAATTTATTGTGTGAGATTCAAAATTGAAAATTGTAAAATCAACTGAAGTAGAAGGTTTAAAAGAGAAAGTTGTGCAGATAAATAGAGTAGCTAAAGTTGTTAAAGGCGGACGCAGATTCAGCTTTAATTCTATAGTTGTTGTCGGAAATGGAAACGGTATTGTGGGAGTCGGCCTTGGTAAAGCAAACGAAGTTACTGATGCAATTTCAAAAGGTATTGATGACGCAAAGAAAAACCTTGTTAAAGTAAAAGTTATTAAAGGTACTATTTCTCACGAGATCATTGGTAAATTTGGTGCAGGAAAGGTTTTATTAAAGCCGGCTTCTCCAGGTACAGGTTTAATAGCTGGTGGCGGAGTTAGGGCTGTATTGGAATCTGCTGGTGTGCAGGATATTCTTACTAAATCACTTGGCTCAAGTAATCCCCATAATCAGGTTAAAGCGACTTTAAATGGTTTACTTGGTATTACAGATGCTAAGAAAATGGCTAATAAGAGAGGAATGACTGTTAGCGAACTATTCGCTTCTTAATAGAGGAAGAAATGGGAAAAATTAAAGTTAAACAAACTAGAAGTGTGATCGATAGACCGAAAGATCAGAAATTAACCATTAAAGCCTTGGGTTTAGGCAGACCAAATTGGGAGAAAACACATAATGATACTCCCCAAATTAGAGGGATGATAAATAAAGTAAAACATTTGGTCAAAGTCGAAGAAATTAAAAAGTAGTAAGGAATTTTTCATATGGATGTTTTAAGTAATCTAAATTATGCTAAAGGATCGGTCAGAAAACGCAAAAGAATTGCTAGAGGGACAGGGTCGGGTCATGGTGGAACAGCTACAAAAGGAATGAATGGCCAGCTATCAAGATCTGGTGCTAAGCACAAAGCTTGGTTTGAAGGCGGCCAAATGCCGTTGCAAAGAAGAATACCAAAATTTGGTTTTACTAACATTTTCAAGGAAGAATATCAAATAGTCAATGTTGATTCTTTACAGAAGCTTTTTGAGGCAAAAAAGATTAAAGAAGGTATAATTAATTCTGATGCACTAATTGCGGCTGGTTTAATTTCAAACAAAAAAACTCCTGTTAAGTTGCTTGGAAGTGGTCAAGTCAAAGCAAAATTTCAGGTTGAAGTGAATGCATTTAGTAAGTCGGCAAAGGAAAAAATAGAAGGTGCCGGCGGTACAATTAAAAAGATTTAATACGGGTATAAATGTCTAAACTTACAGATACCTTCAGGAACATTTTTAAGATTCATGAATTACGCCAAAGAATAATTTATACTTTGGGATTGCTCGTAATTGTACGTCTTGGTGCTCATGTTACTTTACCTGGTATTGACTCAACTCTGTTGGCGGTAAGCACAAGAAACCAGAGTTCGGATAACTTGTTCGGTTTGTATGATCTTTTTGTCGGTGGGGCATTCAAAAATGCTGCAATCTTTGCGTTGGGAATAATGCCCTATATATCAGCATCAATTATTCTTCAGCTATTGGGAGCAGTTGTACCTTATTTTCAGAAGCTGCAGCAGGAAGGCGAAGACGGCAGAAAGAAAATTACTCAGTTAACCAGGTACGGCACTGTTTTAATAAGTGCATTACAGGCTTGGGGAGTAACAATAAGATTATTACATATGAATGTCCAGGGTACACCGATTGTACCGGTTGCTGTTCAGGGATTTACCTGGACTTTTTCAACTATACTGCTTTTAACTTCGGGCACAGTTTTTATGATGTGGCTTGGTGAACAGATAGATGATAAAGGAATTGGTAACGGTATTTCTTTGATAATTTTTATTGGGATTATAGATCGTTTCCCATTTGCTATACTTGATGAATATAGATTAATAGCAGCAGGAAATCATAGTATAGTCATTGAATTAGTTATTTTGGCATTTATGGTGTTTATAATTGCGGGAGTTGTTCTTGTTACCGAAGGAACTAGAAGAATCCCGGTGCAATATGCTAAAAGAGTCGTTGGACGGAAGGTATACGGAGGAGTAACTCAATATATTCCTCTAAAAGTTAACACCGCAGGTGTTATGCCAATTATCTTTGCTCAATCAATTATGTTTATTCCTGCTACGGTTGTACAGTTTTTCCCCAATAATGATTTTTTGCAGGGATTAATGAGATATTTTGATTATACATCGCCCGTTTATTCATTTATTTATGCTCTGATGATCGTGTTCTTTACTTATTTTTATACAGCTATAGCCTTTAATCCTAAAGACGTTGCTGATAATATGAAAAAACAGGGTGGATTTATCCCGGGCGTAAGACCTGGTAAACAGACATCTGAATTTATTGATAACATCTTAACAAAGATAACTTTACCAGGATCAATATTTCTAGCAATTGTGGCTATACTTCCCGCATTCGTCAGCGGTTATGGAGTATCAAGGCAATTTGCACAATTTTTTGGTGGAACAAGTTTATTAATTATTGTTGGTGTTGCGTTAGATACGTTGAACCAAATAGAATCTCACCTGGTCATGAGACATTATGATGGTTTCATGAAATCAGGCAGGGTTAAATCGCGAAGATAAATTTTGTGATTTTAATAAAGACAAAAAAAGAAATTGATTATATAAAAGAAAGTTGCAGGATCGTTGCTGAAGTTTTGCAGTTGGTGAAAAGTAACGTTAGACCTGGTGTAACTACAAAAGAATTAGATACTATTGCAGATGATTACATATTAAGCAACAACGCAATTCCGGCGTTTAAAGGATATTCTCAGGGAGGTAGTTCCATTAATTATCCGGCTTCAATATGTACTTCAATTGATGATGCTGTAGTACACGGGATTCCCGGCAGCAGAGTTCTTAAAGATGGTGAAATTTTATCTATTGATGTAGGCGTTAATAAAAACGGTTATTTCGGTGATGCTGC
>CAYPNM010000070.1:0-1423 GCA_964412105.1 uncultured Ignavibacteriaceae bacterium
GGAAATATAGTAATTCATGATGAAGTGAAACCATTTTCCAGGACTTATATAGCCGGGAAATTAAGAGAGTTAGAAAATAACAGGAATGCATTATCTGCAATCGATAAAGATGAACTCGAATTTTATAGAAAAGAATATGCAATCGACCTTTACACATTAATGCGTGAACCTCTGCCAGCACAACTGAGCATATTTCACAAAGACGTAAACGGGCGGTTCAGGGCATTAACTTTTACACATTCACTATCACTATTTACATTTATGGCTGATCCTATACTAAAATATTCTGTATCCGATATAAAAGGTGATTTTGCAAGCCATCTGCAGAACGGTGCACGTGCTTATGGATATATCTCTGATAATATAGGATTCAGTGTAAATTACAGCGATAATACGGAAAGCGGGCCGTACCTTGATTACACAAAAAATTTTACTCCGGTACCGGGAATAGTTCATACCGGGACAACAGCAGCCGGTGTGCAAAACCTGCAGTATGACGAAGTAAATGCCGATGTTTCAATTGATTGGAAGT
Source organism: uncultured Ignavibacteriaceae bacterium (assembly GCA_964412105.1). Taxonomy (GTDB): domain Bacteria; phylum Bacteroidota; class Ignavibacteria; order Ignavibacteriales; family Ignavibacteriaceae; genus JAKAGZ01. The sequence continues at coordinate 533 of CAYPNM010000070.1, forward strand.
GGGGGACATTCACTTTTGCAAAGGATTATCTAAATTGGGGAAGCGGTGTGAACGGACAGATAATTCTTTCGGACAAAGCTCCGTCGTTTCCTTTTATCAGGCTGGATATCAGCCCGGTTAACTGGTTAAGGTTTACCTATATCCATGGGTGGCTGCATTCCGGCATACTGGATTCAACAACTCTGAGGTCAACATCGGTACCGGGAAGGAATAATTTTCTTGAAGTTCCAAAATTTATTGCCGCGCATCTTCTATCTTTTGATTTGAGCCGGAAGTTGACATTTTCTATTGGGGAGTCGATAGTTTACAGCGACAGGATTGAACCAGTTTACCTTATTCCCGTTATGTTTTTCAGAGCAGCTGATCATTATCTGCAGAAGGACAGCAGCAATTCCGGTTCAAACGCGCAAATGTTTGCTAATGTATATTATAAAATTCCCAGATTGAAAATACAGTTGTACAGCAGTCTCTTTATTGATGAACTTTCAATCACTTCCTTGCTCAAAGGTGAAAACGGGCCTTCCGCAGTAGCATATACTTTCGGAGCTAAGGCGGCAGACCTAATTTTTCCCAATTCAGAGACAGTTCTTGAATATACCCGTGTAAATCCTTTTGTTTATATGAATTCCAATGACGCTCAAACTTATACCAGTCGCGGATATACACTGGGCGAGTGGATCGGAAGCAATGCAGACGTAGCATATTTTTCTTATATTCAATATCTGGAAAGGGGATTATCTGCGGGTATTAGTGTCAGATATGCAAGAGAGGGCGGTAAAGAACAACCACAACAGCAATATGAGCTTCCTTATCCTCCTTTCCTGTTTGGAAAAAGGAAGAATGATCTTGAAATTTCGTTAAGTCTCAGGTATGAAATAATTAATAGTTTGA
>CAYPNM010000070.1:1523-12110 GCA_964412105.1 uncultured Ignavibacteriaceae bacterium
GGAGTTTGTTAATGAGAAATGTTCTTATAATAGTAACTTTAGTAGTATGGGCCGGGATTGTATTTGCACAAGGACAGGATGTGCAGTTGGGAAGGGATAACCTACAGCAATTGAGAAATAATCCGGGAGCGTTGTATGATTATTCAGATCCTCAGTCAGTAAACATAAAAGTAGCAGTCTGGGGTTTTGTAAAATTTCCCGGGAGGTATATTGTTCCAGTAAATACAAAAGTATCGGACCTTCTCTCCTTAGCCGGAGGTCCGGTTTCCGAAGCAAGAGTAGATGAATTCCGGCTTGTCAGAACAAATTCAGATTCTTCCCAATCAGTCATTAATCTAAATTATAACGATTTTCTTTATAACACGGATGTTTCAAAAATTAATAATACATTGACTTTAAAAGCCGGAGATATATTACTGGCGACCGGAGGACCTCCAAGGATGTTTTTCAGAGATTATTTTTCAATCGGGATATCAATTGTTTCACTCCTCCTTTCTGTTATAATATTAGTCCGGCAAGGATAAAAATTAACTATGAATGATCTGAATAATAATCTGGAACTGGAGAAAGAAAATAAGTTATCGCTTAAAGATTACTATTATCTGATCAGAAATAATTTATTGATAGTATCTATTATTATTTTGGTAAGTCTTTCCGCAGCAATCCTCTATGCTTATAAACAGGTAGACATTTACCAGGCTACTGCTTCTCTGAAAATCACGAAACCTCAAAGCAATATACTTACAACTCAGTTTACAACTGATGCCGGAGATTTCAGCAGCGACAGATTCATTGCCAATGAAATTGAGATCATAAAAAGTTATTCTGTGCGAAAAAGAACTGCGCGGGAAATAATTTCTTATTTCAAAAATGACTCCGCCTCCAATAAAAGCAAATATTCAGTTATTTATGATAGTAAAAATAACAGGTCACATGACCCCAATGGTAAAATTCTAAATGCCGATCAATTAGCCAGCCTGCTGGGCAGCATCGTTTCCGTGCAACAGAAAAGAGGATTAGATTTCGTAGAAATTGCCGCAGAATCACCTTCACCGTACGAAGCGGCTTTAATAACTAATATTTATTCCAACGAATACAAGCAGTACAACCTAGAATCTACCAGAGGACAGCTCACTAATGTAAGAGAATTTCTTGAAAAGCAATCCGCGGACAAACTAAATGATCTGAGACAGGCGGAAGATCAGTTGAGCAAGTTTCAGGAAAAGGGTGGAATAATTTCTCTGGATGCTCAATCACAGAATCTCATTCAACAATTGACCTCGCTGGAAGCGCAGAGGGATGCTACTAAAATTGACATAAAATCTTCACAGACCGAGCTTGAATCACTTAAAGCTGAACTTAACAGGCAAAGCCCTAAGGTAGCTGGTTACCTGGAAAGTCTTGCTTCAGAAGCCTATATAAAAGAATTGCAGGATAATATCGCCAAGCTTCAGGTTAACCGGGATCTTGTTCAGGTTAATAAAAATAATGTTGATAACAATTTATTAAATAATAATTATAACGGAGAAATAAACCGGCTCAAGAATATCTTAAATGAGAAAATTCAATCGTTAAAAACAGATGAGCCCGGCGGCAATCCTGATATTTTAAAGGATCTGAGCCAGAAGATTCTTAATGCCCAGATAAGGATAAAATCATACCAGATCACCCTTGATGAGCTGGATTCAGTATTGAAAAAATATGAAGAGAAATTTAACGCACTTCCAGCAACCGCAATTGAATATGCCAGGTTTGAAAGGCAGAGAGAAGCATCCGAGAAATTGTATTCACTTGTCGAAGAGAAATACCAGGAAGCCCTGGTTAATGAGCAGTCTAAGCCCGGTAACGTTCAGATAATAGATAGTGCCAGGCCTCCTACACTGCCTTCAAAGCCCAACAGGATATTAATTATATTGACAGGTTTGTTGATTGGTTGTGTAATTGCTTTAGGTTTTGTTTTCATCAGTAATTATTTCGATAATACCATAAAGACTGCTGAAGATATCGAGAGAAGGAATATTAACCTGTTGGCCTGGATACCTGTAATTGAAGGACTGGGTGTTAACGGGAACAGCAATTTTGAAGTTATTGTAGCTCAAAAACCGGATTCCATTCCAAGCGAGGCCTTCAGGGCTTTGAGAACGAGAGTCCAGTTTTCTAAAATAGGGAAGGACGCGCTGAAGACTATTCTTATTACCTCTCCCGCTCCAAGCGAAGGTAAGACTACAATTGCAATAAATCTTGCCGGAACATTTGCCCAGAGCAATAAGAAGACTTTAATTATTGATTCTGATTTAAGAAAGCCGCGTGTGCACACTGTTTTTAAGTCTCATAGGGCTCCGGGTTTGATCGATTATCTTTTTGAACGAGCTACATTAAACGAGATTATACGGCCGACAGAAATTGACAATCTATCATATATACCTACGGGTACAATTCCGCCAAATCCATCGGAGATGCTTGAATCAATTCCCATGCAGGATTTTCTGAACGATATGAGAAAGAAATTTGATATAATTATAATGGATTCAGCGCCGGTGATAGCCGTAACGGATTCAGAAATATTGTCGCGCAAGGTTGATGCAACCATACTTGTTACGACAGCTGAAGTAACGGAAATAGATCTTATGGAAAAAGCAGTGCAGCTCATAAAGAATGAACATTCTTCATTTATTGGTGTTGTTCTCAATAAATTTTCCTACAGGCCGGGATACGGTTCATACTACAAGTATTATTATTACTACTCTCAGCCTTCTAACGGACACTCGCACCTTGAGCTTAATGACAAGCAGAAAAATTAATGAACACTCTTCTGCAAACTCATAAGATAAGATGGTGGATTTATAGCAGGGTATAATGTTTGATAAGAGTTCTTTAAAAAAAATTAAACTGGTCGTTTTTGATTTAGATGGCACATTACTGGATAATCAGGGAGTTATTAGCAATCGCACAGTCAATCTGATCAATAAATTGCAATCTGAAGGAATACTTTTTACAATTGCATCCGGACGAATTCATTCCGCGCTTGATGAATATGCAAAGTCGCTTAATATTAATATTCCAATAATTTCACTTGACGGATGCTGCATTAGCAATCCTAAAACCGAAGAGATAATCTTTGAATCTTTCATCCCAGTCAGGTATGTAGACAAAGCGCTCGAATACGCCGACAAGTTTCTTTTAAATATAGCTCTTTGCCGGACAGAAGCTATTTACTTTACTGAATCCAACTCTGCTATGAAAGAGATGATGAATAAATTCGGAGCGAAGTTTGAAGAGATTGAGGATTATAACAGCATAAAAGATAAAACGCTGGAGATTGTTTTTGCATCGGATTACAAGGATAATATAAAGTATGTTTATGACCGGCTAAAATTTCCTTATACATTCGGATTAAATGTTTCCTACTATAAATCTCACAGGCAGGAAGGGATATATTATCTTGAAGTCAGGAAACGAGGTGCGAATAAAGGCAAGGCATTAAGAAAATTGCTGAGCAACATTTCCATAAAAGTGGGAAATGTTGCAGTTATAGGAGACTGGTTTAACGATATAAGTCTGTTTGAAACGGGTGCATTGAAGGTTACGCTTGAAAACGGAATATTCGAGTTAAAATCAATGGCAGACATAGTCATTCATAAAAGCAATGATGAAGAAGGGGTTGCGGAATTTCTTAATATGCTTGCAAAGGTCAAGTAAAAAAATAATTCCGGTTTAAAAAACGGATTAGTAATGGCTAATTATAATTTATTTACTGTAAAAGACCCGTCATTTGATCCCTGTCCGTCGTGCGGGAAAATAGCAACCTTGAGAAGGTCCAGGACAAAAAATATCGGGGAGTGGTCGTTAAAAAACTTTTTCTTTTACAGCTATTGCCGCTGCCGCGAATGCGGTTGGAGGGGTAAGCGCTCAACCTTAGTATTTAAGGTTAAATCTTTAAGACTGATTATTCTCTATTTAGTAATGGCATTTATTATTGGAGAATTGATCTGGTTTATCCTTAATAAATTATATCACTAAGAATTTGAATGTTCAGGTCCTTTCAATATTATTTCCTCATATTTATTTAACCTTTCTATCAGCCCATCCTAAAATTTAGAATATCAATCATATCTGTGCATTATTTATCTCCCCTTAATAAATCAAGTAATCTAATCGGGATATTGCTAATCTGAGTTTTTACAATATGTCTTTTGAAATAAGGTAATAAGGTTATCATTGCCTTTTAGTAATTAAAAAAGAATAGTATTCGTCCTTATTACATTATTAGAATAGTATTTTTTGGGAATTGAAATTAGCAGGAAGGCAAATTATGTACGAACGGAAAGTTATATAACTCTTTTTTCTATTTACAATTGATCTTGTACAACTGTCATACCAATATTTACCATTCCAGCGCTGGTAATAAAACTTTTCAATCTTCCAAATACATTATATATTTATGTTCTGTTATTAGGATTCTATGCCTGCGTTTAAAGTACATATAAAGAATACACTGTCACTTGCCTATCCAGTAATTATCGGCCAGCTTGGTTACATAGCGATGGGCGTTGTTGACAGCATAATGGTGGGAAAACTTGGTGCCACTCCTCTTGCAGCAGCGGCTTTAGCCAACGGACTATTTATTTTTATTTTAATAATAGGATTAGGAATTTCCTACGCTATAACTCCCCTTGTTGCTATTTCCGTTGGTGCCGAGAGGCATTATGAAAGCGGAATAATATTCAGGCAAGGCCTGCTGGTTGACATGGTGATGGGTATTATCTTAATGCTTCTTGTGTTCGTCTGCTCTGATTTTCTGAAATATCTTAATCAGCCTGCGGATGTTGTGAGACTGGCAAAATCATATCTGAATATATTGGGCTTTTCCATTCTCCCGATTATGCTTTTCCAGAGTTATAAACAATTTATTGAAGGATTGTCTTTTACAAGACCTGCTATGGTTTTTTCAATAATAGCAAATATCGTAAACTGGTTTGTAAACTGGCTTCTAATATTCGGTAATCTGGGTTTTCCGGCCATGGGGCTTGACGGTGCAGGGTGGGCCACTTTCTTTTCACGTCTTTTTATGGGAATCGGTTTAATGTGGTTCGTTATGGCGTCACCAACATATTCGGAGTATGATGTAACGTTTCATTTTAAGCAAATTAACTTAAAGATCATTAAAAAAATACTTGCACTCGGTCTGCCAAGCGCGTTTCAATACGTTTTTGAAGTCGGGGCTTTTTCTTTTGCTGCTGTGATGATCGGTTGGCTCGGCACGCAGCAATTAGCGGCACATCAGATAGCCATTAATCTAGCATCTGTTTCCTTTATGTGTGCTCTTGGTGTTTCTGCAGCAGGAGCCATAAGGGTTGGTAATGCAGTCGGGAAAGATGATGTGAAGGAAATCAGAAGATCCGGATTCTCCGCTATCGTTTTAGGCCAGATAATAATGGGAACATTCGGTATTATATTTATTTTCTTTAGAAATTTTCTTCCAACATTATACATAAGCGATCCTTCAGTAATTTCTACTGCATCTGTTCTGCTTATAATTGCATCGATTTTTCAGATTGCGGACGGGACACAGGCGGTCGGTATAGGAATACTTCGAGGGCTTATGGACGTTAAAGGGCCAACATTAATTACGTTTATAGCTTATTGGGTAATTGGCCTGCCGGTAGCGTATGTTTTGGGATTTACTTTCCAAATGTCTGTTGAGGGGGTATGGATTGGATTGTTGATAGGATTAACCGCTTCAGCCGCCATGCTATCATTCAGGTTTAACAGGAAGAGCAGGGAGAGGGTGGTAATTTAATGAGTAGAGACGCATCGCGATGCGTCTCTACAATATTTATTTGGTGATTTTTAGAATCCAATCGCCGATAGTTTTTAAGGCAATTGGTGCTATCGTTTCTTCGATCGTATTGTACTCAGTCGGTGAGCCCGTTTTGGCAGTTTGGAATAAATGATTTAGTCCTTTCAGTTCAATCGTTTCAAAATTTTTATTACCGCCTTTTGTCAATGCTTCCTTTATTGCAGCAAGATCTTCCTTCGGTGGAACCTGCAAATCTTTCGAACCATCAATAGCAAGTACCGGGCATTTGACTTTTTCAAGCGTCGGTCGCGGATCATATTTAATAAAATATTTGAACCAGGGTGTTTCGACACGGCTCAGCATTTTCAAGGCTGTATTTTTGTCTCCTGTTTTTGCTTTTTCTGAATCCGGAAGAGAATCATAATATTTTTCAAATATCGCTGTGATTTCATTGTGGGCCTTCACGCTGTCGGATTCAGTCTTAATAATTTGGTAAATTTTTCTATTTACTTCTTCTGCTTTGGTTATGTCTTCAGGGGAAGCGCCTTCTGCTGCGCTGATTAGTGAAGATTGCATCAGCAGTATCGAATCTCCCGGCAATCCCGGTCCCGCCATTAAAACAATAAAAGCCACATCAGAAGATTCTACGGCAACCATTGGAGCAATCATTCCGCCTTCACTGTGACCAATTAAACCAATCTCTTTTTTGTTTACTTCATTTCTTGTCTTCAGAAATTCAACTCCGGCCAATGCATCTGTGACGAAATCAGCAGTAGTTGCAGACTTAAAGTCTCCGGTAGATTTCCCAACGCCTCTATCATCGACACGCAAGACAGCAATTCCTTGTTTTGTTAAGTAATCGGATAATACGAGAAACGGCTTATGCCCAAGTAATTCCTCATTCCGATTCTGAGGTCCTGAGCCGGTTATTAATAGAACAGCAGGGAAGGGGCCACCTTCCTTTGGAAAAGTAAAAGTACCGGCCAGAGTATCACCTTCTGTTTTGTTTACATATGAAACATCCTCAGAATTATAGGGAAACGGTGGCTTTGGTTCCTGCGGGCGGTTAATTACCACAGCTTTTGCAGTTTTTTCCAAATCAAGCGGAAAAACTCTGCCAGCCTGAGTCCACGTACCTTTTAATTTTGTCCCTTCCCCTGAAAGAGTTCCATCATATACTCCCTGTATATTAGGCATTTCAATTTTCACTTTATTATCCGCGAAAGTTACCTTATCGACAGGGATGTCTTTAGCTCCCTGGTCCGGGGAATCCATTGTTGCTTTATAACTACCATCTTCTGCTTTTGTAATATGGAATACAATTCTCAAACTTATTCCAGACACTTTTAAAGATCCGAGCCATATTCCTTCAATTCCTTTCTCCTGAGGAAGAAGGAATGATGGAATTAATATTACTAAAGCAAGTGATGTAAACAGAATATTTCTTATTTGCCTTTTCATTTTACGCCCCGTTTATTTTTTTTATCTCCATTACTAATCTGCCTTTCCTGCAGACAGATTTGTATTAAAAAATGAGGTAATTTTATCATATAGTTGATACACATCGATACCTCTTATACCATGTACATGACCGGTATACGGGAAATAATCCATCGGAATACCGAGATCAGCTGCTTTCTTCGTATACATTAATGATTGCTGCCATACGACAGTAACATCGGAAGTGCCCTGTACCATTAAAAATTTTCCCTTAAGATCTTTTACATAATTAAGAAGATCGGCCTGTTCATATCCTTCAGGATTTTCCTGCGGCGTGTCCATATATCTTTCAGTGTACATAACTTCATAATATCTCCAGTCGATCACAGGTGCACCGGCAACCCCCGCTTTAAATAGATCAGGTGTTCTCGTCATTAATGAAGTTGCCATAAACCCGCCGTAGCTCCAGCCGAATACTCCCATATTTTTGGCATCAACATAGGGCAGGGATTTAAGATAATCTACTCCAAGCTTTTGATCTTCAATTTCTTTTGTCCCAAGATGCCTGAAAGTTTCCTGCTCGAAAGCCAATCCACGGTTTGCAGAACCACGGTTATCCATAGTAAAAATTATATATCCCTGCTCATTTAGGTAGTCAAACCAGAAATCACGACTCATCATAATAAATCTATTAGTTAATAATTGTATGCCGGGCCCTCCATATACATATACTATGACAGGGTAGGTTTTTGTTGAATCGAAGGAGGGTGGTAATTTCATTCTGCAATATAAGTCATACCCGTCACTGCTTTTCAATTTAAAAACCTTTGTCTCACCGATATTGTAATCCCTCAAAGGATCTTCTGCAACAAAAACAGTTCTGATTATTTTTCCTTCAGAATTTACCAGCTGAGTTTTATTAGGGACCGTTAAGCTGGTATATGTATCCAGGAAATACTTTCCGTTTTCATCCATTACTACAGTGTGAACTCCACTGTCATTTGAAATTCTAGTCATTTCATCTGAATTTAGATCCAATTTATAATAATCCCTGTCCAGCGGACTTTCTTTTGTTGCTGTGAAATAGACATTTTTACCGGATTCATCAAATCCATCTACATCTGTTACAACCCATTTACCTTTTGTCAGTTGTTTTATCAGTTTTCCATCAGTGTTATAAAGATAGAGATGATCCCAGCCGTCGCGTTCGGAGAACCAGATAAATTCATTATTCTTACCCTTTACAAAGATCGGTCCGTGCATCGGGTGAACGTATTTGTCACTGGTTTCTTCGAACAAGGTCTTAACAGGTTGACCTGTTGACGCATCGAATTTTATTTCTTTAAGATGATTCTGATCACGGTTAAGGACACCGATGAAAATATATTTTTCATCGGGACTCCATGTTACTCCGGTAAGATAATGATCCTTTGGTTCGCCGGTATTCAGCCATACAATATCGTTTTGTTTTGTATTATAGATTCCTACGGTAACCTGGTGACTTGTCATTCCTGCCATCGGGTACTTGATCTCGTGAACTTTTGCAGGCCTAACAGTAAAATCAATTACAGGATAATCAGTAACCATAGATTCGTCCATCCTGTAAAACGCCAGGTAATTTCCGGTTGGAGACCAGAACGTGCCTTTGTAAATACCAAACTCATTCCGATGAACCGATTGTCCGTTCACAATCCATTTATTCTCATCATTTGTTATTTGTGTGCTTACGCCGTTTGCAGCAAAGTAGAGGTTATTATCTATTGTATATGCTACATTATGATTAACCGCCTCATCCCTGTTATCAGCTTTTTCAGGAATAGAATTCAATTCATTTGCTATTGCTGATTTTAAATCATAGGATATTAATTTATTACCATCCCAAAATTTAATGGTGTTGGAATCAATCCAGTCATACCTTGGGAAATAGGAAAGGGTATCTGCTTTTAATGCTAACAAACTTTTATTGATATCTGATAGAGAAACCAGATTTTCAGATTTATCAGTTGCAGCAAATCCTTTAACTAAAGCATTCTTATCAATATAGCAGAAAGTATCGGTTCCGGGTATCCATTTTGCTTCACGAAGCGATTTCGGGTAGAGCCCATAACTTTCAATAGTAGCCTGCCGAAGAGTCAGATCTTTTTTCTGCGGCAAAACAGAGGTTGAAACAAGTAATATTGTAATTAAAAGAAATCGAAAGGTTTTCATCATAAACTCCATATTAAAGTATAACCAAAATTATCGCTATTGTGCATGATATGCAAAAAAGCCAGGAAGAACATAATTATCAATTGTAATAGAAGTAAAAATTATGCAATATTTTATCTAATTGAATAGAATGTCGAGACGCTCGTTGAGAGCGTCTCGCTCAAATATTACTTTAGCGTAAATGAATTGTTATCTTGATTTGCATCGGGAATGTCGGGACTTCCTAATTTTACTTCCTTAACCTTTTTATCCACTGATACACTTATAGTAACAGAATCTTTCCCATCTTTCCATTCCGTCGCAGACTTGTTTACAGATTGAGTAGTTCCATCCTGGAACATTATTGTAAGAGCTATTGCAGTCGGTATGTTTCCAACCTTCTGTACAGTAATGTCGATATTATTTCCATTTTGTTTTGCATCTTTGAGCGCAAGATCAGGAACGCCGAATTGGTAGAACCAAGGTTTAATAAACCAACTCAGATCTTCGCCTGAAACGTTGCTGAATGTATTAAAGAAGTCAATTGGTATCGGATGTTTGTCGTGCCAGCGCATCATGTAAGCATCGAGACATTTCTTAAACATATCCCTTCCAAGCAGATCCTCAAGCTGATAGTAAAACGTCGCCGGTTTTTGATAGAAAGCATCTGTGCTGAACCTGCCTTTATACGAATAGGAGGGAATTATCATCGGCAGTTCTGCTTCATAGCCAGCCTGCCGTTCATAGCTTCTCACCATATTTTGTTTGTAATGATAATCGGGATCGAAACTATCGACGATTTCGGTCGGGAAGAATGTAGCCCAGCCTTCATCCATCCATGCATATTTCCTCTCATTTATACCCATATAGAAAGGCATTAGTGTATGGCAAATTTCGTGTGATATAACTTCAATAGCCCTGCCTCGTTCTTTTGGTGCTCCATCATTAGCCATCATTGGTGTTTCCATTCCACCTCCACTTTGTTTATTGCAGAAAGTGGTTGAGTGAGAATAAGGATAAGGGATTCCCGGTAACTGGTGTGAAAGGTAATCCACAGTTGCTCTTGCAAATTTTGCAGCTTCATTAAAGTTTGGTGTGCTGTCAGGGTAAACAGCTTCCGTTAATACTCTTCTTCCTGAATTGTCGACCTGCACACTTGC
>CAYPNM010000071.1:0-8532 GCA_964412105.1 uncultured Ignavibacteriaceae bacterium
TGGATAAGAAGTGCTATATAAGTAGTAGTTACTCGGCTTGCATTTTCGACCGATGTTTTCGCAAGCTGTAAAGTTAATTAATTAAATTATGGAGTAAATAATATGAGCGTATTGGTTTTGCTCGAAGCACCGGTCAAGTCTGAGGAAGTCCCTAACATGAAATCATACCTGGCAGAAATACTCCCGGATAGTCGTAAATATGATGGCTGTCGGGGATTAAATGTGTACTTCGACACAGAGGATAAGAATAAGCTGGTTCTGGTTGAACACTGGGAATCTCGTCAGCATCATGAGAAGTATCTGGGCTGGCGCACAGAGACCGGAGTTATGGAAAAACTTGGCTCAATGCTTGCCGGACCGCCGAGCATCCGGTATTTCGAGAAGGCTGATGCGTAACGTTGATTTAATAGCCTCTTATCAAAAATTGTGTGAATAATTTAATCCCGCTATTATCTCATTAAAATTGTTGCTGTTTGGAATGGTAGTCCTAAATGCATTATATGAGATGGTAAGTGAAATCCTGTCTGACCTGGTCAATGAATAACCCGATGTCAGGATTGTTCTGTAAGAGCTGTTGTTTTGCAGGAATGAACTGCTTACTGATAAAGAGGTATGTAGCTTATTGTTTATAGCGCTATGATTCAATCCTAAGGAAACAATCTTTGTATCACTCTTAATTGTATCTGCATACACTGAACTCACCAGACCAAATGATGAATTGGCTGAGAGATTTTCGGAAATATAATAAGATAATCCAAGATTAACCGTATTTACATTGGTAACACTGCCGCTTAATAAAGCAGAATTATTTTCAGATTTCTGATAAGTATAATTAATCGATATATTTTGCAAAAAAGATTGCTGACCTATCATAAAAACGTGGTTCATTCCAAGCACAAGACTAGAGAAATCAACTTTTGTAGTATCATTGTTAGAATCATTGCCCATATTTAGGATATTAATCAAAAAATTAGCATTCCAGAATCCGGTTAATTGTCCGTTAAAATTAACCCCAAATTGATTCCTTGAAGTGGTATAAGCTTTCTGATTGATAAGGTTATCACTGAATCTAATAAAATTTGCAGACACCGAGTATCTCGAAAATCTATAGGATGTTATGGCTGAAAATTGTCTTTGATCATTTTGCAGATAAGCAAGACCAAGAGAATTATAACCGGGCCCAATTTGTTTATACCCGAGTTTTAAATTGAATGTGGGAAGATTGATATTAAAATCTGTCTTAACTGCATAATCATAGCTTGAGCTCGTTCTGGGCTTATATAAGCTGGAAAAGAAACCAGGGATATTCGTACTGTCCAAATTAATTTCAGATGACCTCAGATCCCTGGTATACACGCTTCCACTTGCTTCAAAGTCTATCACAAATTTATTATCGGCAAGACTTAATTTCCCTGCAGTGCCAAGCACCAGATTTTCCTGCGGCGAATTAGCACTCTGGTTATAATTTCCATTATAATGGTCGCCTGTTTTGGCTTGTATTCCCGATGCGATTGTAAATGGATAATCACTGACATCACTAATGCTCGAATCATTTATACTTGTTATTTTAATAATTGCCTGATACGTTTCAGGCCCTGAAACACTCCAGTCAACAAATCCATTTGCAGGTTGATCGCTAAATATTGTCTGAAAAGTAGAACCACCATCCCTTGAAATTTCAATTTTTACATCGCCGGTTATACCGGTTGATGTCCAGCGTATTGTCTGCAAAGTTCCAATTGGGAATTGGTCATCTCCGTTAGGCGTAATGACAGTTATTGATTTTTGAGTTGGATTAAGAGATGAAATGTCATCTTTGGATCTTAGGAAAATAAAATCAATATGCGAACCATTATCTTTGCCCACACCTATTTTAGAGGCCAACAAAAATCTTTTATAACTCCCGTTCTGAGCGCCACCATTGACAGCTTGTTGAGTAAAACCTGCTACTGTTGAAAATCTAAGTATACCGGGATTCAGGTCAATACCCCCTCCTCTAATTACAATACCATTTAATGTAAAATCAGAATACGATTCTGAAAAATCTCCGAGATGTGCTTTACCCCAGCTCCAGGCTGGATTTATTCCAAATTGATTTATATTCTGTCTGGCAGAACTCCCCTCAGTAGATAGTATTATTTCAACCGGAATTGAGAACGTATTAAAGAAAGTAAATGTAGGATGAATTAATAATCTTCCGGTCGATGAAGGACGTCTTGCTGCAATACCGGATATTGAATACAGCTCACCGTAAAAATTTATACCACCACTAACTGAAAAATTTTTGCTGATAAAACTTTCTGTTGTGTCTCTCCTGGCCCTGTTTTGCGAAAAAACAGACTTATTGAAAATCATGATAAATAAAATCAGAAATATTTTAGCAAATAATTTCATCAGCAATGTATGGATCTATTGTAAGCAGTCGTTACTTTCATTTTTTAAAACTTCATCGCGAATTATTTACAGTAGAAGGTTCAGGATAAATTGTAATCCAGGCAGGCTCTTCAATAGAGTCGCCCGAAATATATACAGTCCCTTTCCCCTCGTCAGGATATTTATAGTGAATAATATTAGCATTGTACTGTTCACCAAACCATAATTCCCCTTTCGCATCCAATGCTATTCCTGAGACAAGGACTGGTGAAGATAAAGTCCTGTAAAATTTAGGAACTGTTGGACCGGATGTAGTTAGTTGCGATGCATCAAAACGAAAAATTGCAGTGTTGTCAGCTCCCCACAAATTTCCTTGCTTATCAAATTCGAGGGAGTTTACTCCGATTAGCGTAGGAGTTTCTGATTCTGTAATGGTAATTGAAGGTTCAATTTCTCCTGATTTTTTTAATCTATCCGCTGAAATTTCTAAAATTTCACTTTTATAATTGCCGGGATTTTGCCCCGTTACCCATAAGTTGCCGGATGGATCAAATGTAATGAACTCCGGCTTTTGTAGTTTTGATGATACGATAGTCTCATCTGGGGATTTTTTAGAAAGTCTCCTTGCACCAAGCATATTTACAAGCGATTCAAATTTATATGAAATTAATCTCCCTGTATTCCAGTTAGAGATCCATAAATTCCCGTCTTGATCAAAAGCGAGACCCCAGGGCCCGTCTATACTGGAGTTTGAAATTGTAACAATGGGATTCGCTTTTTTATTACCCTGTAGCTGTTCAGGGGAAAAAGCAAATATTTTTCGCTTGCTGAATCCGGCAACCCATAAATCGCCCATTTTATCAAATGAGAATTGTCTCAGGCTGACATAACTGAATTGAATTTTTGCAGAAGGTTCAGGAGATCCGGGAGCAGCTAAATCATTTTTATTATAAGCAAGTAATCGTGCTCCGGTTTCATTGCTTACCCAGAGTTTTCCGCTTGCAGGTTGTTCAACATATCTTACAGAAGCATAAACTGTGTCACCCGCTTTAATATGATATCTTCTGACTGGTTTTAATTCTCCGAAAACTTTGCCAATGCGTTCACTTTCCCCTGCTGGTACATCCACCCTGAAAACCAAAACCGTATAATAGCCGGGAGGAATATTTTTAAAGTAATTACTCTTTTTAATATTGTACGTTTTATCAGGGCCTATTACTCTTACATTTGCATTTACATCCCCGGAATGAATTGTTAAAAATAAGTTTCCGAATTTGGTATTGGAATGTTTTATTGAAAGGTGTCTCTTTGCTAGCGGGAAGCTTGTTATACCTAAAAGAAAAGATACTAGGAGCAAAATAAACTCTTTTCTCATATAAATTTTGAATTGATGCATTATAATCTCCAGTTAAATTAATATCTAATACCTACTTCGAGACTCGGCTTACTTTCCTCGCCGCTAATCAAATAACTTGTAACATAATAGAAATATAAATGACCGGACTTCACTTTTTTGTCCTCGTATACAGGTCCCGAACCATTTTTTACTATTCCTAGGTAGATAGGATTTTTACCCCTTTCGTACCTGTATATTCTATATCCTGATAGATTTTGCAGCTCAGCTTCATACCAGGTTATTTCAATTCCTCCGTTTACTTTTTTAGCACTTATACCTGCAGGAGGGATTACGGAAATGCTGTTTATTTTAACCTCTACTGGATTGCTTAAGTCGCTCAGGCCGCCAAATATATCTTTTGAACGCACCCTATATAGATAGGAACTACCGCTTTTTAGGTCGTTATCAGTGAAATTATTTTGAAATGGTGGTATGGTTGAATCATTAACAACTTTAAAATCACCGACCGGTTTTCCTGTTTTATTAATTTCTTTTCTTAATAAATCATAGCCGTCAATTCCGTTTTGAAGAGCGCTCATATTTGCCCAATAAAGGTTGACAGAATTGCCGTTCACTTTAGCCCTGAAATCGGTTGGAGTTAGCGGTTTCGTTGCAACTGCTGGTCTGACATAAACTGTGTCGGAGTATGCGCTTTTAATATAGCTGGAATTTTCGGCCTTTACAGCATAAGCATATGTTACTTGTCCTGATAAGGTAGAATCATTGTCAATATAAGTCATTAGAGAATCTTTAGCGGGAATTAATTGTGAGATTTGTTCTAACTTCCCATCTATGCTGCTGCTCCTGTAAACATAATATCCCCTTGTAAAACTTACATTTCGTGTCCACTGAAGTTTTACTCCATCCTTTGTCTCCCCCCCTTTTACATCAAGCGGAGGCAGAGGTGATTCTGGATTACTATAAACACCAAAGAACCTTGGTGACTTGGTAGATTGTTCCCCAAGTTGACCCTCTGCGACAAAGTAATAATAATAGGTTATCTCTGGTTTAACTTCCTGGTCCAAGTATGATGTTTGATTTGTTGGAAGTGATATAAGTTTTACGTAACCAGTATCATAATTATCACTCTTGTATATATCTATATACCTGATCGATGGATCGTTTTTTGATTTCCAGGTCAGACTTATACCGCCTCCTTGGGAATCATTTGCAACCTTTATGCTGTCGGGTAAAGATGAGACCTCCTTAAAATTATAATGACCTACAATTACAGTATCCGAATTTTCGCCTGCATTCCCAAAGATATCTTCCGGAATTATATAATACCTGTAAATACTTTCAGGATCTATCAGGGTATCCTGTACAAAAATATTCAATCCGTTCTTACCTGCATTAACTCCTTTTAAAGGATTTATTAATTTGAAAGGTGGACGCAGATTATCCTCTCTCATTACCTGGAAGACAGGCATTTTCTCATTGTTTGTAATCCACTGAATAAATATTTTATTCCCGTCACTCCTTGAAGTTTTCCGATGGATCTTTTTAAAGGAAACTTTACCGGGATATTGCACAGCAAATGTTTGAATTGTATTTAATATTTTACCGGTGCTGCTTACTTTAGAATACTTATATTCATATTTTGTGTTTTTTGTAGCACTTGTATCCAGGTAAATCGTGCCCAGCGCCAATCCGTAAATCGGTACCTGAGCATATGAATAAAGAGAATCAATCCTTCTATATTTATTGCTGATTTCCCATATATTATTCAATACATTATTGTTCCCCATTATCAGATAAGGCAACTGAGTGTGAAATGAATTAACACTGTTTTTAAATTCAGTGAAATTGGAGGGCCCATAAATTGTACCCAGGATTTTCCATACTTTTGTATTCTCAACTCGTCTTTCAATCAGGTAATAAAACTGTTCTCCCGTATTTTCTTTCAGTGGAATGTCTTTATCAAAGTAGACAAAGATTCCTTTTTTACCCCCGAATGCTTTATCCATTATTGAGACTTGGGGGAATATTTTTGGACCGGCAAAAATAAATAAAGTTAGTACGATAAAAATTACCGGTTTAATTCTTCTGGTATTTATATGTTTCATAATATGCATTTATTTACTACAGCCTTGTGCGGTGTTGTCGCTACAGGAACCGCTCTGGAACGAAAAGCTTGTCTTTCCGCTTGAATCAAGATGCATTAATGCACTCATTGCAAATGTTTTATTAAACACAGAAATTTTAGGTGGTGTACAAACCTCATCAACACCAACACCCTGTTGTTCTATATCTGCACTAATTGAAAAGCTTCCGCATCCATCTAAACTAAACAATCCGGGATTTGTCTGGTAAATACCTGTAAATCCAAGTTGTAGCGTAGCCTCAGCAGATAAGCTGGTACAGGTTAATGCGTCCATACTAAAAGAAGCATCGATAAACCCTATGGCACCTATTCCATACTCATTTCCACTTTTGGAAAATGACGTCCACAATTTAACATTAGCCCCTGCCTCAACTCCAAAATGAATATTGGCAACTCCTGTTTCGATATCGATGGTTGGGATAACAATCGGGATAGCACACTTGCCCGAAAATAAAAATCCGCTTATACTTGATTGAAAACCGCACGGCAAATTTTTATCGTAGGAGACTTTGGCAAATCCATCCTTTACATTTTGAGGCATGCTTCCATAATCGCCGATTATAAGTGCGGCATCCTGTTGTGGCAGTCCGGGGATATCGGCAGTTATTCCTGCAAAGAAGAACCAGCCGCTGCCATCAACCAGCAATTCGGCAGGACCTTTTATACTGACGCCTCCCATATCTTTATCTATATCCATTGTACCTATGAGTTGGCCTTTATCAAAATCATATTTCCACGACATTTGACCGAAAGGAGTATCAATATTTTTTACGCCAAGCGATTGGTTATTTGCATAAAATTCACCTGTAACCGAGAACGTCATCCTGTTTTGACCTGCATTAATTCCGTTCGGAGTTGTCAGGTTTCCAGCGATCGAAAGTGTGTCCCAGTTATTTCCGACTATATTGATATGTCCGCCCACCGAATCAAAGTAATTAACATTACCGCCGATTTGAAGTTTTTGCCAGAAAGTCCCTGCTTTAGCGAAGGGGCTATTGGGTGTTTCAACCCAAATTGAAGTTGAATCGGCTGTATGATAAAGCCACGAATTCAAGCTATACTTTCCTTCTTCCCAGAGCCTGCCTCTTACAAATAATCCTTTTTTATTAAAGATCATCGTGTCTGCCGCCGTCTCTGAAAAAGCATAATTAACTCCTTTGTCAACAAATGCTATTTTGAAAGGAACTAATCTCATTTTGATTTGTCCGTTTTCCTTATAATAGACCAATACTCCGTTCACGGTACCCGGATAACCCGGAATGTTGAAAGATAGTGAGGTCATCTCTACGTGATGTCCATCCGGTATGTATTTTATTTCCGAAGGATTGAATATTCCGATTTTATAAATCTTTAAAGTTTTAGATGACTGTTCCGGGATCAGGTCAACATTATCCTGATTACTATATAAATAAATTGATGAAATATGTACTGAGTCTCCGGTGGCCATTCCTGGTAATCCACCAAAGGCAGCAACGGAAGTGCCCGGATTTGAAGCAAACAGGAACCAGTTTGAATTTGAGCTGTTATAATTCAGTGTCAAATTACTGTTAAGATTCACCGGTATTATTCCGCCTATGCTAATGTTTTTTATATTCACCGTAGAGCTCAAAATTTCTGTCGGTGAAATACGAAGTTTTGTGACCGGTACATTAAACAACTGCGTTTGCAATGTGCCGCTTGTAACATTAAGTTTATTGTACAAACTCCAGTCTTTGATGAGCAGTTTCCATTTGTCCATTTGAAGCGTTATGTTATCATTGCTCTTATGGATATAGCCTATACCATTAGCAATTGAAACATTCACATTACCGAGATTTATTATGCTGTGCGAAGGCTTTGCATTTGTAAGGTTCAGCTCGATCCGTGTATTTAACCCGAGAGAATCCGCATACAATACTGAAAGCGATGAATCTGCAATAGCTTTAAATCCATATAATGTAAAATTCAATGAATGCATCAGAGAATCGGATACAAGGAAACCGTTAAAATTGCTTATTGGATCTTTTTGAGTAGCAGTGATAACAGGAATTCTTAAATTACCTGCACCTGAACTCCTGATATAAAAGCCTCCTCCCGGTATATTAAGGTTTGAAGAAATTTTGCTGAAAGAACTCTGACTTACAAGTACCCTCCCTCTTATTATTCCGCTGCCGGGTGCATTTTTGTCCAGTTCTATTCCAATTTTATTATCTCTTAATTCTCCGGAATAATTATGGAGAACCTGCAATGCTAAATGGTTCATATCGGTTTTAACAGGTAGAGTTGCCGGATCAGATATGGGAATGGTTTGCCCGAGTATAACACTTGTCTTAATTGGATCCGGAACAATTTCAACTTCTGAAAAAGATAAACTTTTTACAAGAGCATTCTGATTTACCTGGAACTGATTATTTTTAAGTGAGTCAAGGTGAACAATACTACCTGTTATAAAAACGTGTCCGTTTTTATCTACTAGTGAATCCACCTCAATGGGAAATCCCATCAGGTGGGTAATGTCCATTTTATCGTAAACTCTAAGATTAAAATTAATATTACTTAGCCCATTGGTTGGAACGTTCAGACTTTTTTTGTCGCCAATTAAATTTGAACTGCTTTTCCCTGCAATAAAATCATTATTTCCGATTGGAACATTATGCAGTATAAAAGATCCGTCCTTACC
>CAYPNM010000071.1:8632-11801 GCA_964412105.1 uncultured Ignavibacteriaceae bacterium
TATAATTTAATGGTCTGCAGATCTACAACCGGTTTATTCACATTCACCTCAATTGTGTCGGCCATAAATTCTGCATTAAGAGGATCAATAATTAATTTATGCATTCCGGATGTCGTGCCTACCTTAAATTTAACGGGAAAAATTTTATGAGTATTAATATCAAAAAATGTCGCTGCATCAAATTCGGCCGACTCGCCACCCTTCACGGTTACCCTTGCCGATACACCCCCTCCATACTCGCTTATTATTTGTCCTACAATCACCGAATTAGGTTCAAGATCGATAGGTTCATTCCATTTTTCACCGGGCATAAGAACCTTGCCTTTTGAAGGGATGTCGGTGCCGAAAGGTTTATAACCGTATTTATACACGAATAAATGCCTCAAGGGAGAAACAGCATTTCCATTCTTAAATTTTACAGGCAGGTTCACAAAAGCAAATTTACCTGAGCTATCGGTTAAAGCTGACTTTTCCTTGGAAACTAATCCTGTCAATAATTCTACAGAAGCACCCGGAATTGCTAGCCCCGTAGCAGAGCTTCTGACTAGTCCTTTAACAGAAGGACTCAATGGATGTGCCTTAACCGTATATGATATTTTTTCGGGCGAATATTGATCTGAAAAAATTGCAGTACTGGTATCTTTACAGGAATATTCGATGGGCCAGGTAGTACTATAATTGAAAACACTTTCATTTGAACTTCCGGAATAAATATAATATTTATCATTTGGGCCATCATTAAACATTACCCTGTCAAATTTCACAGTTCCGTCTTCTTCAGTTACGCTTTTAGCAACTATTTCATATTTATTGAACCAAAAAAGAAATCCCGCTCCCTTTTGATTGAACCCTCGATCAGGAGGTGCCCCTTCATTAATCGGGACTCCTGCTGGACGCTTTTTGCGAAGCAGCCAGACATTCATACCGGGTATACCGTTACCTGGCGTTATCATCTGATTCTGCTGGTTATCGGATGCAATTTTTAAGGTCAACTGACAGCTTTTGGCCGTAGCAATAAAATTACCCATGTTTTTATTCTGGCCAATTAGAATTACTATGTCCTTGGAAGGTGAAACAAAATATTTCCCGGCTGGATTATCAACAACTATCCTGAACATTCTATAATAGTCGCTCCCAAACGTTGATAAAGGTCCCGTGGCTTTTGTTTGAATAAAGTTAAATTTAAAATTTCCGCTTCCATCAGTTTTAGTAACAGAGAGTACCTGCCCTAAATCTTCAGGGCCGCTGTACCCTATTTGACTGGTGCCTCCCTGCCAGACTATTTCAAGATTACGGGGAACGGTTGTACTAAAATCAGTTTTTCTTGTCACAGGATTAATTGGATGGTACTCGACTATTAGCTTAATATTAGTATTAGCTAAAGGAAATGTTGCATTGTCGCCGGGTTCGGCAAATTTGTAATTGAGAGTACCGTTAAATGAAGTTGTTTGCCAGTTACCGCCTCCCGTTACACCTTCACCATAAGTAAATTTCCACGTATCGCTGGTTGCAATTATTTTATCATTTTTCTTGTCCACTACCCTGACCTGCCAGGCATATTGCTTATTGTAATTTAAAGGAAGCGGAAAGGCGTCGTGAGGCGTTGAACGGTAATAATAACCAAATTGATTTATATTCTTCTCATAATAAACTGCATTATATATGTCGACATCTGGAATATAATATGGTGTATTATTTTTAATTGCGTCAGAAGGCGATTGCCCGCCTTTTAATTCAACAACTATCACCCTGTAATTAATGTTTTGACTATTATAGCCTGAAGGTAATGTATAGCTCCATGTAAAATCAGGGAATCCCGATATGGATGCATTATCACTCGGATATGATAACTTAACAGGGTTGTTAATTGTAACGGGGAAAAAATGAATTAACTGTTTCTTTTTGCTGAATGTAAATATTTCACTCTTTCCATCATTCTGCGCGGGAGAATAACCATACTGATCAAGTGCCTGAACTTGCCAGGCGTATGTTTTACCGGTTTCAATAGGAAGCGCACTTATCGGGTAAACAAGTGTTGAATTCAATATATTATCATTCTCATATAAGGGTATATTTGAACTCAACGCTTTTGAAGGAGTTTGACCCGGTAATATTTCCACAATCTTTAATGAATAATTAAGTTGGTAACTTGGCGGCACAACTACGGGCGTCCATTGGAAAACCGGATATTGCATATTATTTTCAAGGGAATCTCCATCGAATGGTGTAACTAAATGTGGAGGATCCGGGTAAACGATTGTAAAGTCAGAGCAGGCATTCTGGACAAGTTTTCCCCCGTCCGGATCTTCTACATCCAGACATAAAGTATAATGGCCCTCCGGAATTCTTCCTGTCCTTTCTATTTGATCTTTTATATCTGGATAAGGATAAGTTGCATCCCTAAACTTTATAATCTTGGTATTATCGACTAAAACAGTAGGAGTAGATGTGACATTGATAGGATCAGAAAGGCTTTCTAATACAACTCCTTTACCATCCTTTGAAAGTGTAGCTCTTATTCTTATTGAAGTGCTTTGTTGCAGGTAATTAACTATAGTTAAATTTCCTACTGCTCCTGGGTTTACCTGCCAAACATTTGTATAGGGAGATGGAAATGGTGAGAGATTGAGAATTGCACTCCAGCCGGTATCTTGTGCTTTTGCTAAAGAACAAAATATAATGAATAGTATGCCAAACTTTTTCAGGTGATACATTGAGTTCCCAAATTAAGCTTAAAAAAATGTGGCCCTCTTATTTCTCACCTCACGATATTTGTATCCCCTTAATTAAGGAAATAGCCCCTTATTTGGCACACCCCTAAAAATATTTTTTGTAAAAGCTAATGGTATGAATCCTAATTACTCGCTTTCTTTTAGATAAGCTATTATTATTAGACTCAGGCCTATAAATTTAACTTATCAAAATTTTAGGTAAGTCGCAAATATTATAAGATAATTATTTGCGCGTCAAAAGATGGAAAACTTTTTTTGTGTTGCTTCAAGCGGTACTGCTACACTCATCCCCCTGCTTATATATAAACAAAACTGGAATGGATTAATATATGAGACCAACAAATGATCGATGAGACAATAACTCCAATATAAAATATTAGAAAAACTCCGCGAAGCTGCCTCTCTAACTTATGCGGTTAAGCTTGCCTGCCGTTAGG
>CAYPNM010000072.1:0-1106 GCA_964412105.1 uncultured Ignavibacteriaceae bacterium
ACCTGTTCCTGTATATCAAAAACATCCTCTAGTTTTCCTTTGTATGCTTCTGCCCAGAGCTGTCTGTCGCTTTCAACATCGATCAACTGAACTGTTATTCTGATATTATCCTGGAATTTCCTGACGCTTCCTTCGAGTATATAACGAACATTCAATTCTCTGCCGACAGTTTTTGTGTCTTTCTTTGCGTCCTTATATGCCATCGACGTTGTTCTTGAAACAACATCGATCTCATTTAACTTGGAAAGATTCACAATCAATTCTTCTGTAAGACCGTCACCAAAATATTCGTTTTCTTTTTCGGTGCCGATGTTATCAAAGGGAAGTACGGCAATAGATTTTTTTAAATTTTGTGCAGCATTCGAAACTGTGCCGCTTCTAATAGCATCGAGCTCCTTTAGGAGTTCATCAATATTGTTTAATCTTTTCTCCCTGTCTTTTTGCGTCATTTTCCGAACGAGAACATCCAGCTGTTGCGGAACCTTCCTGTTTAGAGTGCTGGGAGCAGGCGGTTCTTCATTCATTATCAGGTATATTAATCCGGCTTCGTGTTCTGCTTTAAATGGTAATTCTCCGGTTAGTATTTCGTAAAAGACTACACCTAGTGACCAGATGTCGCACCTATGATCAGCAGGAATCGCGTGCGCCTGTTCAGGTGACATATAAGATAATGTTCCAACTGAAGTTTTTGTCTTAGTTATCCCCGCATCGCCTTTAAGTTTTGCAAGACCAAAATCCATTATTTTTAATCGTCCGTCTTTCGAGATCATTATATTTTCGGTCTTGATATCACGATGTATGATATTCATATTGTGGGCAGATTTTAATCCCTGAGCAATTTGCTCAATCCAGTCAATTGCCTGAGGTACGGGAACACCAGTTCCTGAGCCAAGAGAGTTTATGTGTGATTTAAGAGTTACGCCATCGACAAATTCCATTACAAGGAAGAGCGAGTTGTTTTGTTCGCTGATTTCATAAATACCAAGTATGTTCGGATGATTAAGTGCAGCGGCAGATCTTGCTTCACGGAAGAATCTCTGCTTGTTTTCCTCAGAACCTGAAAGGTGAGTGGGGAGGAATTTGATTGCGACATTTCGTTTTAAATC
>CAYPNM010000072.1:1206-7683 GCA_964412105.1 uncultured Ignavibacteriaceae bacterium
AACATTAGTGTATCATTTGGACTCAATTCGAGAGCTCGTTCACCTTCTTTTTTTGCTTCTTCGGTTTTACCATCTTCTGCTAATTTGGTAGCATAAAAAATGTGAGCCCGGGAATCGTCAGGATGTTGAGATATATATCGGGGGAAAACTTCCATTAAAGCAATAGTTGCCTTTTTTAGTTCTTCTGTGTTCCCAAGTCTGCTGTAGCAGGTTGACAGATCAGCATAGGCAGTATAAAAATCAGGGTTAAGTGAATTAACCTTTTTAAAAAGTTCAACGGCTTCTAAATCACGATCGGTGCTGTGATAAATCCGTCCCAAGATCCAAAAAGCAATATAATTATTTGGATCAAGTTCAATAGCCTTTTGACCCGCATCCGAAGCATCATTGTAAAGTTTTTTGTTATAGTACGCCAAAGATAAGGATGCATAAGCTTCAGAAAGAGTTGGATCATACATAAGAGCTTTCATTCCGGCTTCAATGGCTTTATCGAGGAATTGCTCATTTCTTACAAAAACAGAATACATATGTGCATAAGCTTCACTGAGCCCGGCATAGGCAGAAGCATAGCGGGTATCGCACTCAATAGCCTTTTGAAAAAATTGGATTGCTATTTCAACATTATTTTTTGTATATCTGTACAAGAATTCTCTCGCTCTTAAATAATTATCGAAAGCTTCAGCATTAACAGTAGCGCGTTTTGTAAGACCGACTTTTTCAGATAATGAAAGATTTACTCTTAATGCGGCTGTAACTTCGTTGGAGACCTTTTCCTGTATATCGAAAACATCTTCAAGTTTCCCCTTAAAATTTTCTCCCCACAACTGGCTTTCCTGAGTCACATCCATAAGCTGCACTGAAACGCGCAAATCCTCTTTAAACTTTCTGACGCTTCCCTGCATTATGTATCTTGCTCCCAGCTCGCGTCCTAAAGTTGCAATATCCTTATCAGTTCCTTTATATCTCATTGTATTTGTCCTTGCGACGAGTTTGATCTCCTTTATCTTGGATAAGTTGGTTATGAGTTCTTCGGCCAATCCGTCGGCGAAATAGTCCGCTTCTTTATCCGGACTAATATTTTCAAAAGGTAGTACAGCAATTGTCTTTTTCTCTTCACTTTTCTCTTCAGATGTTCCTTGTTTCTTCAGCTGGTTAATATCTTTTATCAATTCTTCGGTATCCTGGTAGCGACGCTCTTTATTTTTTGTGAGCATCTTCATAATTATTTTTTCAATCTTTAACGGAATGTTCTTATTAAGTGTTACCGGTGATTTAGGCTCTTCATTTAAAATGGAATATATAATTGCCTGTTCAAACTGACCTTCGTAAGGAGGTTTGCCTGTCAATAATTCAAAGCCTATAACCCCCAACGACCAAATGTCTGTCCTTTGATCGACGTGTTCGCCACGTGCCTGTTCAGGTGACATATAGGCTGTAGTTCCGAGCGTAGTCCCAAATTTAGTGATCTGAGAAACTCCTCTTACCTTTGCCAATCCGAAATCCATAATTTTAATTTGTCCGGACGGAGTTATCATAATATTACTACTTTTGATGTCTCTGTGTGTTATTCCCTTCTGGTGAGCGGCCCCCAATCCTTTTGCTATTTGCTCAATGATATTTAATGATTCATCTATTTCAGGTTTTGCCTTGCTTATTTTATCTTTCAGTTCAATTCCGTTTATAAATTCCATTGCTATGAAGACTTCATTGTCAGCTTCTTCAATCGCATAAATAGTTGCGATGTTGGGATGGTTAAGTGCAGCGGCAGCCTGTGCTTCAATCTCAAATCTTTGTCTCTCTTCTTTATTTGCAGAAATTTGATGAGGCAGGAATTTAATGGCAACTTCACGTTTCAGTTTTGAATCTTCGGCTTTATACACCACACCCATACCGCCTTCGCCGAGCTTCTCGACTATTCTGTAATGTAGAATTTTTTGTCCAACCAAGTTGATCATCTATATACCTATTTAGTTTGTTGATTCGTCAAATTTATAAATATTTATTTACCTTTCATCAATTCAATATATTCAGGCTCGTTCCTAAGATTGTTAAGATCAGGGTCTCTTTTTATCCAATCATAATGTTCAAAACCTCCAGCCACGGCATTTTGCAGAGTTTGAATGGCCAGCTTTTTTTCGTTTATTAAGGAATATACACAGGCGGCATTGTAAAGGAGAATGCTATCGTTCGGGCTTAATTCCAGTGCCGTGGTTGTTTCCTTTTTTGCCTGATCAATCTTATTATTTGACATTAGAACTTGTGCATAAAAAACTCTTGCTCTGGAGTCATCCGGATTCTGCTCAAGATATTTCGGATAGAATTGCAGTGCTTTATCATTTATAGACTCGCATTCTTTTTGATCTCCAATTCTTTCAGTTACTAATCGTAAATCTCCATATGCAGTATAAAATTCCGGGTTAATCTCAATTGCTTTTTTCAGCGGAATAATGGCTTCTTTATCTCTATCAGTTGTAAAATAAATTCTTCCCAGTATCCAGTATCCAAAGAAATTATTGTTTTCAAGTTCAATTGCCTTTTGTACTGCAGTAAATGCCTCGTCAAATGATCCTTTGTAAAAATAAGCAAGAGCCAGCGCAGCATATGCTTCAGATAATGAGGAATCATACATAATGGCTTTTAAGCTTAATTCTATCGCCTTATCAAGCCAGGTATCCTTTCTTTCAAAATATGCATACTTTACTGCGAAAGCCTCTGCCAAACCCGCATAAGCCTCAGCGTAGCGCAAATCAAGGGAAATCGCTTTTTCAAAAAATTGAATAGCAAATTGAATATTGTTTTTGGAGTATCTGTATAAATAATTCCGTGCCCTCAGGTTGTAATCGAATGCTTCGGCATTAACTGTCGGGCGCTTTGAAAGCGCTACCTTTTCTGTTGGAGAGAGTTTTACCATCAAAGCATCTACTATTTGCTGAGAGACTTGTTCCTGAATATCAAATACATCGGCTAGTTTCCCTTTGTATGATTCAGCCCAGAGTTGAGCATCCTTTTCAACATCTATAAGCTGCGCAGTAATTCGGAGATTATCCTCAAATTTTCTTACGCTTCCTTCAATTATATATCGGACTCCCAGCTCTTTTCCGATGTCTCTTATTCCTTTAGTCGTTCCTTTATATTGCATTGATGTAGTTCTGGAAACAACTCTCATATCTTTCAATCTAGAGAGATTTAAAATTAATTCCTCAGTAAGTCCATCACTGAAATAGTCACTTTCTTTTTCTGCACTAATGTTATTGAATGGGAGAACGGCTATTGCTTTTACATTTGCTTCCTGATCTGATTCTCCACCCTTGCTTATATTATCAAGATCCTTTAATAATGCTACTGTATCAGAATATCTTTTCTCCCGATCTTTTTCCAGCATTTTCAGTACAAGGGAATCAATGTTCGAGGAAATTTTACGATCCAGTTCACTTGGTTTTAACGGATCTTTATTGAGTATTACATAGTTCCACGCCGCTTCATATTCGGCTTTAAACGGCAGTTCACCTGTTAATAATTCATACAGGATCACACCCAGTGACCAGATATCGGTACGATGATCGACTTTTTCACCGGTTGCCTGTTCAGGAGACATATACGCGGCAGTACCCATTGTTGTGCCGACTTTAGTCATTAATCCGCTTCCAGTTATCTTAGCCAATCCAAAGTCCATAATTTTTATTTTCCCATCAGGGGTAATCATAATATTACTGCTCTTAATATCCCTATGAACGATCCCTTTTGCGTGAGCAGCTTTGAGGCCATCGGCAATTTTATGAGCAATGTTAATTGCGTCATCTATCTTAACAGGTCCTTCGGCAATTTTATCTTTTAGTTCACGACCATTAACAAATTCCATAACAATAAATGATTCATCATCAGCTTCTTCAATAGAATAGATTGTGGCAATATTGGGATGATTTAAGGAAGCTGCCGCCTGCGCTTCTATCTTAAATCGTTCCTTTTCTTCTTTTTGCGACGCTATCTGTCGAGGTAAAAATTTAATGGCAACGTCGCGTTTGAGATTAGTATCTTCCGCTTTATACACTACACCCATTCCGCCTTCGCCGAGTTTTTCCAATATTTTATAATGAAGTATTGTCGAGCCAATCATAGATTAAATCCATTAATATTAATAAAATGAGTACTGCGTTTCTACTTAATAAAGTATTTTAAGTCAGATCGCAATACAAGGTGAGAAAAAAATTATAAGCCACAAGAACTATTTAAATAAAACTCTTTCCTGTTACCACATCGTAATGATCAATCTTCATATCGTCTGTCGTTCTAATGTTTGATCCTTTTTCTTTTTCAAGTGACATCTTCCACAAATAAAACTTGGAGAAAGTATGCTTAACCTTATTAATCATATCAATGTATTCATCGCTTGTTTCATGTGCTACGGCAGATTCTTTATTATCCCAAACAGAGATAGAAATAAATTCGCTTCCTTCACTAATGCTCTGAGTAAGGAAGGCGTTTCTACATCCGGGTGCTCTTTTAAATGAAGGGATTACAATCTCCGAATAAAGCTTTTTAAATTCATCCATTTTACCGGGCTGAATTTTAAGTGAAACGATTCTGAGAAACATGCTTTCATCCTGCTTGATGAGGCTTTTATCCTTCCCATTCTGAACGGCCACATCGAACTTAGTAATTTCAGGTTCATCTTCAGGATGAGTGTATTGTATTTCCATATTTTCAGTCAGCTGGATTTTCCATTCATCAGTAGCCTCGGAAAAATATTTACTTGCCTGCTCGTAAAGGTTTTTGAATACACCACTCTTTTCGTAGTCCTCCGCCTTCTGCTGGGTTTCCCAGAATGTAAGTGAAACAAATTCATCTTTATCCGGTTTGCTTTTAATAAAAGTGGCAAACAGACAGCCATCGACAGTCTGCAATTTTGGCTCGACCGTATTTTCATAAAAATCTGTGAATTCTTTTATGAATTTCGGGTCTACATTCAACTTAAGAATTCGCATAAACATAATATTTACCTCCCGTGGAAGTGAAAATATCGTTAATTAAAATCTATTCTTTCTTCAGAATAACCATAGTCATATCGTCGCTTTGAGGCCATCCCTTGGCAAAATTATTAACTTCCTTGAAGATCAGTTCAATTAATTCTTCGGCTTTTTTATCTTTGTTAGACTTTATTAATTCAAATAATCTTTCTTCTTCAAATTCTTCCTCATCCTTATTCATCGCTTCAGTAATTCCATCAGAGAAAATCACAAGCATGTCGTTCTTCTTAAGTTTAATTTTTGCTTCTTCATATTTTATTGATGGCGTTATGCCTACTATTAATCCACCTATGTCAGGTCTTTTAATTTGATTATCTTCAGAAATTAATATCGGATTGTTGTGACCGGCGTTGCAATAAATTATTTCATCATTCCCTTTATTGAGGACTCCATAAAAAAGTGTAGCAAATTTATTTGGTGCAGTATTATAGTATAATAAATCATTTGTGAACGCAACACATTCATTAACCGGTTTGCCTGATATTGCCTGTCCTCTTAAGGATGCCTGTAAATTTGCCATCAGTATTGCAGCGGGCATACCTTTACCGGTAATATCGCCCAGACAGAATGTAAGTTGATTATCAGTCAGGTCAATGAAATCATAATAATCTCCTCCGACTTCTTTTGCCGGAATACTTTTTCCTGCTATTGAATATCCGGGAACTTTAGGCTGAGCTTTAGGAAGCAGATCCACCTGGATTTCATATGCAAGTCTCATTTCTTCCTGAAGCTTTAATAAATCCTGTTCATTCTGATAGAGTCTTGCGTTTTCAACAACGTGGGCAGATTGTGCTGCTATAATGCCCAGCAGTCTTTGATCATTGATAGTGAATCCTCCTGCACCATGCTTATTAAATACAGTAACGAGCCCGATCATCTTTCCTTTCATTTGCATCGGAACACTCAATAAAGATTTGATAGGAAAATCAACATCTTTAACAGTACTAAATCTCTTATCTGATTGAAAATCGTTTATTAATAGTGGTGCCTTGTTCATCAACATCCATCCTGATAATTGTGTATCAAGCCTGAATGGAAGAAGGTTGGACGAACTATCCTGTTTTCTAATCATAGTATGAAACGGGTTTTGAGTATCCTTCTCATCCAGCAACATGACAACACCCTGTTCCACTTTGATATGCTTGACGCATTTTCTGACTATCAAATCAACAATCTTATCAATTGATTGAGTTGATGTAATGGCAGTTGCTATTTCATTTAAAACGGAAAGTTCTTCTACAGCGAGTCTGAGTTTTTGATTTTCATCCTGAAGTCTACTGATTTGGGCAGAAATTTGTTCAGTTTCCATAAAACTCCCAATTATGGATTTTTGCAAGAATCATGTTACATAAGTTAAAATACCCATTTGGAGATTCAAAATAGTAAGTAGCGATAAAACTATTAAATCCGGCTTAAAAATCAAAGGTAAACTTTGAAGATAAAAAGCCCCAAT
>CAYPNM010000072.1:7783-11562 GCA_964412105.1 uncultured Ignavibacteriaceae bacterium
TTGTGTATTCTCCTGTTAATAATGGTGAATCAATCAATTGTGTGAGTGAAACAGGTTTAAAGAATATATTATTACCCAACTTTTTATTCTGTCTTAAAGCAGTGAAGTATTTCCAGCCGTCCGGCAGAGTAATTTCCGTTGAAACAGTAATGCTGTCTGGTTTTATTTCTTCGGGATAAAGCAGAACGTGATTCCATTCAAGGATCAGCAGCTTTGCAGTTGAGGCGGCCGCATTTGCTGGACCGGGAATTTCAGGGGGGAGGATAAAATCAAAATTTACATCAAGGGTTTTTGTTTTTTCAGGGACATCACAATGAATCGCATTCATAACAACAGGATCGCGTCTCCAATGAATAGTTTTTCCATCTGCTTTAATAAATAATCCAGCCATATCAACAACCGGTCCGGTTGGATCGTGATAACCGGGTATCCATCTTGGGAAATAAAGAGTTACAGGTCCACCAATTGTTTCAATTGATTCAACTGTATGCAGCAAATGTTTAGGAGTATCAGTTGCGTCAACTTTTATATTCATCCTTATTTGCTGAGCATAAACAGATGAGATTAAAAATAATATCCCCACTAATAGCCTTTTAATCGATGAATATAAACTCATATAATAAATCAGCTATGTGTTTTATTAATAAATTCTGCCGTGTTGTCGTGAATCTTTTTTAGCGATTCGGGATGAACATAAACCATATGGCCTGACATATAGAAATAATATTCGATATTTTTCTGTAAATCGTCAGGAATAGGCAGATGATGCATCGTGTAAACAGCCGCATAAAAAGGAGTAGCCAGATCGAAATAGCCGGAGTTCAACATAATTTTCAGATGAGGATTATATTTCATTGCCATTGCCAGGTCCTGCATTACATTTGAATTTGGAGAAGACCCACGACCGGGAAGCCTGTGCTTGTCATCCCAAGGTCTTGTGAATTGATATGCCGTTGGGCGATATGTTTGATTTTTCCCGAATTTCAAATCCTCCCTTACATAAGTATTGAATAATGTAACATATGCTGAGGATATTGCTGCGCTCTGAGGGTCATATTCTGCAGACTCACTAAGAGGGTCCATAGTTGTGCCAGAAAATCTTGTATCAAGACGTCCGGTGGTTAAATCACTATCATCCTGCAATTCCTTTCTAAACTGACCACCTGTAATTCTCAGGTTAGATTTTAAAATATAATCTTTACTCAGGCCTGTATATTCGTGTAATTTTTCGGCAATACTTTCCTTCTCCTGTTCATCAAGTTCCGATCCTTTCATTAAGGCCAATGTATAATCTGTTACCGCGAAGTGTTCAACATCTTTTAAAAAAGGTTCCAATGCCTTCGGCTGATTGGGCAGCTTTTTGTGATACCACGCTGTGGCTGCCATAGTTGGAAGAGAGAGTGAATAACCCAAATCCACTCCGGGATTTGATGAAGGGCCATCCGGGCTGGTATCAAAATTTAATATTTCTGAGAGAAGAATAACTCCATTCAGTGAAATATCATCCCGTCTTTGCAAAATATTTGAAAGTACGGCCGATCGCGTGGTTCCATAACTTTCTCCGAATAAATATTTGGGGGAATTCCATCTGTTAAATTTAGTTAGGAACCTGGTAATGAATTGTGAAAAAGCATTTGCATCTCCGTCAACTCCAAAAAAATCTTTTCCCTTTCCCTTGCCAACAATTCTGCTGAAACCTGTGGCAGGTGCGTCAATGAAAACCATATCGGTAGCATCGAGTAAACTGTAATCATTATTAACAAGTTTGTATGGAGCCGGATCAGGATATTTATCGTCGTCAGAATAAACACGTTTCGGACCGAAAGCCCCCATGTGAAGCCACATTGATGAGGAACCGGGCCCGCCATTATAAAAGAAAGTTACTGGTCTGTGCGATTCATCAACGGCTCCTTTCTTAAAATAGGCGACATAAAACATGCTGCAGGTTGGTTCTTCTTTGTCATTCTTTAAGATAATTGTTCCTGAAACTGCTTTATAATTTATATTCTGCCCTTCAACTGTCACGCTACCTTCGGTAGTTACCTCTTCCGGTTTAATGTTGAGAGAATCCGGTTTGTTGTGCGGCTTTTTTTGAGTATTTGCATCCTGCGCAAATACTGCAAATGTTAGAAAGAGGATGGCAAATATTCCGCAAAGAAAATTTTTCATAATAGCTCCATTTTGCTCTATAATATCTTTTGACATATCAGCTTTTAGTTATTACCATTAAAATTTTTTAGTAAAGTATTATACTTTTCGCTGAAATTCCTGAATAATTCCTTTTGTCCCTGAGTGGGAGCTGCATCAGCAGATTGAACAGAAGATGCAAATCCGGAAAGACCGCCACTTAGTCTAGCGACATCGGATTTTAAAGCAGATAATTTTTCTTTAGTATCCTGTGACAGCTTTGCATTATCTTCTTTGAGTTTGGTTTCAACTTTCTTATATAGCGAAACGGCATCATTTAACTTAACATTGACTTGCTGTGCGAATTCCAGTTGCTTCTTTAGAGTCGATTCACTGACCTTGACACGCGGATCCAGTTTTACTTCAAAGTCTTTCTTGTAATCCTTGCCATTAACATTCAAGACCGCAGAGTATTTTCCGGGCATTACCAGCGGGCCCATTGGCTCAATTGGAGTGCCGACGGTCCATACTGCAGCAATCGAATATCCATAATGCAAAGCTTCCGGGCGTGGATATCTTAAATTCCATAAAAACCTATGCATTCCTTTTTCCGTTGAAAGAGTTTGTGCAGGTTTAATCCATCTCTTATCAAAGTAACGGTTGGCCGGCAAGTTTTCGGGTTTATCATCACTTGAATAACTTCTAATTAAGTCGCCTTGTGAATTATAAATTGACAGTTTAACCGGACCTGTTACATTATCTTTCAGCCAATAATCGATGAGCGCACCATCAGGCGGATTTTGGCCGAGCGGAGTTGAAGGCGGCCATGGCGTATCGTGATTTGTATTTCCGCGCATTCTCCAGGCGAGTGCCGGACTAAACAATGCTACATCCTGATCAATAAATTTGCCTGAAAGCTCACGAAGAGGTGAGAGATCATCAAGAATCCAGATTGCTCGTCCTTGTGTGGAAGCAATGAGATCATTCTTATGAACAAGGAGATCAGTATAGAGTGTTGTAGGCAAATTTAATGTTATAGGCTGCCAATTTTCACCATCATTGAAAGAAACGTAAACAGTTCTGTCAGTTGCGGCGAATAATAATCCTTTCTTTTCATTATCACTTCTGATAACGCTGGTATATTCATCTTTTGGTATTCCATTATTAATTGTTGTCCAGGTATTTCCATCATCAGTTGTTTTTAGCAGCAGCGGTTCAAATCTGTCCAGTCTGTGCATATCAACTGCTGCATAAGCTGAATGAACATTAAAAGGGGAAGGGGAGATTTTGCTTATTTTAGCCCACAAAGGGACTGTAGATGGAGTCACATTTTTCCAGTGCTTTCCACCATCAGTTGTGAGCTGGATCAGGCCATCATCTGTTCCAATCCAGATTACATTTTCTTTAACAGGAGAGGGTGCAATATTCCAGATTACTCCGTATCCTGCATCAGCCGCACCCTGTAAATCTGTACCTTTAAAACTTTTATCAGCATCTTTCTTTTTTCGGCTCAGATCAGGGCTAATAATTTCCCAATTGTTTCCATCGTCAGTTGTTCTGAATAAATATTGTGCACCGAAATATAAAGCGTGTTTTCCAACAGGAGAAAATTCTATCGGAGTAATCCAGGAATAACGGAATTTGACGGTGTT
>CAYPNM010000073.1:0-11313 GCA_964412105.1 uncultured Ignavibacteriaceae bacterium
AAATATAAGTATTTATTTTACAAAAAGTAAAAGCGATTTGTTATAGTAATAATTTAAGAATAAATATTTGAATTCAAAATAAAAATTGTCTTATAATAAGGGGAATGGTTAAAATCTTGACTTATAATTTTGTAATTTATTGAAATTAAGATTTGTAGTTCTTTAGCCTATTTTCTAATTACCGCTTCAATTATTAAAATTTATTACAAAAAGGATTATTATATGTCCAAAATTGTCATTGTGGGCGGGGGTTTTGGTGGTTTAATGACTGCTAAAGCTTTGAAGGGGGCCAATGATGAAATAGTAATTATTGACAAGACAAATTATCATTTATTTCAACCATTGCTTTATCAGGTAGCTACAGCAGCACTTTCGCCGGGAGATATTGCTCTGCCAATCAGGGCTGTTTTCAGTAAATTCAAGAATATAAAAGTTATTTTGGATGAGGTCGTTTCAATTAACAGAACCGAAAGAAAAGTTATTTTGAGAGATGGAGAAATTGGATTTGATTATCTGGTCATATCAATCGGCTCACGCCATTCTTATTTTGGAAATGACAAATGGGAAGCAAATGCTCCAGGATTAAAAACTCTGGGTGATGCGCTATTGATTCGCGAAAGAATTTTAATGTCGCTTGAGAAAGCTGAGAAGGAAGATGATCCTGTCAAAAGAAAAAAATATCTAACCTTTGTCATAATTGGCGGGGGGCCAACAGGAGTTGAAATGGCAGGTGCAATTGCTGAAATTGCTAAAAGAACGTTAATGCGTGATTTTAGAAACTTTAAACCATCAGATACAAACATTTACCTAATAGAAGCAATGCCAATGTTGTTAAACAATTATCCGCAGGAATTATCAGTCAAGGCTCAGAACGATCTCGCAGGAATGGGAGTGGAATTAAAACTGAATACCAAGGTCACAGATGTGAATTCTAATGGAGTGGAGACAGATAAAGGCTTATTTGAGACGAAGAATATTATCTGGGCTGCCGGCAATTCAGTCTCACCATTATTAGGATCTCTTGATATAAAGCTTGATCGCGCCGGCAGAGTTTATGTAAAAAAAGATATGAGTATAGAGGGTGATCCAAACATTTTTGTAATTGGAGATGCTGCCTTATTCTTTGATGAAAAAGGAAAGCAACTTCCCGGAGTGGCACCTGTTGCGATTCAACAGGGAAGATATGTGGGTAAAATTATTAAAAATAAAACTGTGCCTCAGAATAGAAAATCCTTTCATTATGTTGATAAAGGCAATCTTGCAACAATAGGCAGAGCTAAAGCAGTTGCTGATATTCATGGGTTGAAATTGTCAGGTTTTATAGCATGGGTCGCATGGTGTTTTATTCATATTTTCTTTCTAATTGGGTTCAGGAACCGGTTCAGAGTTATGGGAGAATGGGGCTGGTATTATATAACTTTCAAACATGGAATAAGATTGATAGTTGGAAAGGATGATGATGACTTAAAGTAATTTAAATATCTAATTCAATCTGTGCACTGATTTGATTATCAAAATTGCCAATTATTTCCGAGTATCCGCTGCCGAGCGTTTTTTGTGCAGGTTTATATATCTCTGAATATTTTAATGATAGCTTAAGCATTTCAAAGAATTTGTATTTAACAAGACAATACCATCTGATACCCTGACCACTTAGCCCTGTAATTGAATATGTTCCTTCCAAATCATTTTCAAATTCATAAATAGCCGAATTAAAAGAATCCGTCCTGAAAAATATTATTCTTCCGTCTATATAAAAATTTATTGAGGGCATAAATTTTACATCCTGAAATATCATAAAGCCATTTTCTGATATATCAATGTCTTTTATTTTATAGCTGCTTACCTCAACCCTGCTCTTTAGTTCAATTTTTTTATTAAGAATGTACTTTATTCCTATCCTGAAGGATGATTTTTCTCTTTTATGAATTTGTATCGTCTCGCCCGTTTGAGTGTTGATATCTTTATTTTCCAACTTGAATTTTATATTTGTTGTCAGTCCTTTTGACAAGTAAGTTGTATAATTGAATAAAAATTCATCTCCTGAAGCCGGTAAATTTGAATAATAGCTTCCACGCGGGAATTTAAATTGGTCATAATATAAATTAAAAAGGCCAACTGGCGTTCTTATTCTAATGCCGTTATAGATTCCAAATTCATTTTGTGTACTATTTTGCTCACCAAACCCAAAACTGTGTATGTTATAATAATTTTCGGGATAGCTTCTTATTAAAGTTACAATTGACAAATAGTCTGTTACGGAAATTTCAAGGCCGGTTATTGAAGCCAGAGATTTACCATTAAATGCTGTTTCCCCAAATAAATTCATATCCCCCAAAAGAAGGTCATATGAAAATGAATAAAAGCTAAAGTCATTTCCAGTTAAACCGAAAATGCTGTTTGACATAAAGCTGTTGCTATATTGAGAATGATATGATAGAAATCCAAATCTAACGTACCTTCCAAAAGATGCATTAATCATCGCTCCTAATGTTTTTTCATTGGCCGAAGATTTTTGCATTAATTCAGTTGAAGTTCTATGATAACCGCTGATTGGAGTTGAATGAATATATCCGGCAATAGAATCAACATTCGCATCAATATTATGGTTTGAATAGAAAAGGGAGAACCTATAATCTTTCAGTTTTATATTAGCAGCAATACCTCTGAAAAAATTATTCTCATCCGTACTGGTATATTTATATATACCTCGAAATTTCTTTTTGACTGGATAAATCGCATCTGCGCTTTTTGAAAAAGAATAAGGACTCCATAATGCCAGTCCTTGTCCAAATTCGGTTATGTAATCACCTATAATTACTTTATTAATAATTCCTACATTATTTATAGATAAATGCGCGGAATAAAAATCATTAATTGATTTCTCGCCCGGATCTTTATCTATAGTAATTCCTGCCCTGTAATTATTATAACTCATTTTCAGCCTGTTATAAGTTTTTAGGTTATTTCCTTCAAATTTATTCCTTACAAATCCATCTTCTTTTTGCAGATTAGTGGAAATTCTGTTTCTGAATTGAAGGGAAAATGAACCAGGCCGGGTAATTTTATTACCAATGTCATTATCTATTCTTAAAAAGATTTTTAATCTAGTTAATTTGTCCACATTTATACCTTTAATAGAATTTAATTCTGCCAGTGAAAATATCCTGCCTGATTTATTTCTGTAAGATACTATTGCTGTAGCAGTTACAATGTCCATGCCCGGAATATTTAATAGCTCATTAATAGTAGCATGATTTATGTCAATAGGATTTTCAACGAGGTCTTCAAGTTTGTCTATTAATCCGGATTTATCAGTCTCGTCATCCAACTCTTCGACAAATTCCTGGAATACATCATCAATCAAAGTTTCGACTGTATCTGATTGCGCAAGAATATTTTCCAGAGGCATTATAATTAATGCGACTAATACGTAAGTAATCTTAATTATTTTAATCCCCGTCTTTTTTATTAAATGAAATAATTACTCCTAACTGGTGGGTTAAGCCTAATTGCTGATGAGTGACAATAGCGTAATTAAAATTAAATAAAGAATAGTTTACACCAATTCCAAAGGAGTATAAATTAGGATTTTTAGAGAGTCCCATTCTTAGTGCGAGGTATTGTATAATTGCATAGTCAATCCCGAAACGCGGTGAAGCCTTATACCTGATATCTTTTTCTATCGCTAAACTGGCAGTACAGTTGTCGATAATTTTGTAGCTCAAACCAGAGTGTATTTCGATCGGTAATTCATCAGTTTCGGATGTCAAAGAAGCACGTGTTATGTTTTTATAGATAAATCCGAAATGCAAACTCTCTGTCAGCTTTGCCAACACTCCAACATCTAAAATTATTGTATTTTTACCTCCATAATTTTTTATAGTGAAGTTCCTGTAATTAAATACGACTCCGACGTAAAATCTATCATTATAATTATATGATCCACCTAAAGAAATTTGGGTTTCTTTATAAAGTTCAAATCCATAGATCATTGCTCCCACGGCTATTGCCCCGAAATTCATTGGATGACTAAAAGCCAGATAACCATTTTTTAGCTCGCTCATTCCAAAAGGAGAGGGGGAAAAAAACACCCCTGCTTCATCCTGTTTAATTTGCGCGAGGCCGGCTGGATTTTCAAAAAATGCAAATACATTATCACTTACTGCTAGGTCTGAATTGGAAAGGGCAATTTGTTTTGCGCCGGGAGTAAATTGTGGATAAATGTGATTAGCCAGTAGTATGAAAACGATTATTATTAGTGATAAGTTTTTCATGTGGCTCCCCTGCTACTTTGAATTGTTACATAATATCGAATTTTATATATTAAATCAACAAATAATTGGAAAAAATCAGTAATAAAATGAAAACAATAATAGCTGCGATACTCTTATTTACAGGCGTAATGTTTGCTCAGGAATTAAATTGTACTGTGACAGTTAACATGGATAATATTCCCATATCTCTACGTGACAGGCTAAGCGATTTTAAGGATGCCGTTGAAAATTATATGAACAAGACTCGATTTGTTGGCGACAGCTGGGAAGGCCCAAGAATTATCTGTTCTCTTGATATATTTTTTACTGCAGCAACGAATGATGTGAATTTTTCAGCACAGGTGGCTGTTACGAGTCAAAGGGACATTTATAATTCAGAGAATAAATCATTGATGTTGAAAGTAAATGATAACGCGTGGAATTTTGTATACCAAAAGGGTCAGCCTCTTTATTTTAATCAGGCATCATTTGATCCGCTCACAAGTTTCCTGGATTTTTATGCATATGTTATAATCGGACTTGATATGGATTCCTATGTTGAACTTGGCGGTACTGAATACTTTAATAAAGCGGCTGCTATTGCGAGCTATGGTGCAACCAGCCAGTATAATACCGGCTGGACTCTAAGCAGCGCAGCTTACAACAGAAGGAAATTTGTTGATGAATTGAATAATGATGCTTACAGAAATTTTAGAGAGGGGGAATTTGATTACTATTACGGAATTGATGTATTTTCTCTAAATAAAGAACTGGCATACAAATATATTGTTAAACTCGTAGATGCAATAGATAAATCGAGAAATAAAATTGATCTGACGAGTGTTTTGATGAAAACTTTTTTTAATGCCAAGTGTGAAGAAATAATTGACAAACTGAAAGATTATTCGGATCGTTATGATGTATTTCTAACCTTAAAAAAACTTGACTCGGCACATTCATCTAAATACAATGATGCTATGAATCAGTAGGAAAGTTTAACCGTAATAATTTTATCTTTTTGATCGATATAATTTACCACGTCCATTCCATCACTGACAATTCCAAAAATTGTATATCGCCTGTCAAGGTGGGGATAATCACCGGTAGTAACAAACCATTGTGAACCTTCAGTGTCCTTTCCAGAACTTGCCATTCCAACCGTTCCGGGAGAATAATGGAGCGGGGAAAATTCAGAAACAATTTCGTATCCAGGTCCACCCCAGCCAGAACCTGTCGGGTCGCCGCTCTGAATTACAAATCCGGGAACGACCCTATGAAAGACCAGGTTGTCGAAGAATTTCTTTTCCGCCAAATAGCAAAAATTGCCCACAGTAACAGGAGCATATTCAGGCAAAAGATTAATTGTGAAAGTTCCTTTTTCAGTTTCAATCTGCGCATATTTATATTTAAAGGCATCTCTCCAAATGTCGTCAAAAAGTGTATCCGTATTCAAGCTTTTCTCTACGGGAAGATTTAACTTATTCTTAGCAAAAGCTCTAATTGAATAGATATTTGAATTTGAAAGATCCTGCAGATTTTGTGAATATGTATTCTGATCTAATCTTCGTGCCAGTTCATTCAGTGAAACAAGGCTTTCGAGGAAATCAGGATTATTTAAATATTTTAGGGTTTGTTGCTCTATTATGTTTTT
The DNA here is from genome assembly GCA_964412105.1 of uncultured Ignavibacteriaceae bacterium. Lineage (GTDB taxonomy): Bacteria > Bacteroidota > Ignavibacteria > Ignavibacteriales > Ignavibacteriaceae > JAKAGZ01. Next base: position 5,908 of record CAYPNM010000073.1, read on the forward strand.
TAAATTATCCCGGTTGCTGAAAACAAAAGCCGAATCAATTCCATCGGAAGCAATTGATATTAATGCAGGCGAATCTGACTTAATGGCACTAAAAAATATTTGATCCAGATTTGAATTATTTCCAAATGAATTTTGAAAATCCAGCAGGTAGCCAATAATATTTATTTTGCTATTTGGCGTCCCGCTATTATAATTACTGATTAAATAATTAAGAGCGGAGTCAGAAGAAGAAAACATTGAAGCTGCTCTAAATAAATATTCACTTTCAACTTTATCATTGAAAGATTTTAATATCTGAGAAAAAGATTCAGGGAATAGGGAGATATAGCTTATAAATAATTCGCCTTTAGTGTTTGGTGGTTTACCCTGTTCAAATATTCCATTTAAAATTTTGTTTTTTAATTCCGGTGTGAGCGACTCTGGAATCCTGAGATCCTTAATAGACATTGCGGCTTGCCTGCTGACATTTGGATTATCATCATCAAGAAGAGACAGATAATCGGATAGATCGTCAGAATTCTGATAGTTATAATATACCAGAACTTTTGCGGCTTCTATTCTTATAAGGGAAATATTGGAGCCTACAAGGTTATCAAAAAGTGAAGTATTATCAGGAAAATATTTTGATCTTCTTAAATTTTCCAGTAGGTATTGAGTTAAAGTACTTCTATCTGCATTAAGAGCATCTTCATCGATATGATTACTTATCTCGTCAGCAATTATATCTTTTAAATAGCTGCTCAGATTTGTTCTATATATAGCGAATGCTGCTTCAATCTTTCTGTGAATTGGGATATCAGCAGCAGTTAATTCATTTTGCAAGATCTTAATACAATCTTGATCATCCTTTATCCCTCTGGAATAGAAGTCATAAATAGCAGTCGAAATTCCATCGAACATCAGATAGTTATTTGAATAATAATCGTTTGCTAATCGTTCAAGAATTTCAGGGTAACCTATTTTGCCAATAGCATTTAATATATATGGTTTATAACTGACGGGTAAATTCTGATCGGATAATTTTTGATATAAAAAATCAGAGCTTGATGAATCCGGACCCAACTGACCGAGAGCAAAACAAATATATTCCGGATTTTGGGAAAAATTCAGGTTTTCTATCGTTTCAATAAATGATTTATTACCGCTTTGGGCAATGCTTAACAATGCAGCATTAACTTTTAACGGATCGCTAGAGCTGAGGTAACGGGATATTATATTATTATCGAAGGAACGGTCAAATGTAGTTTTAACCAGGTCTCTTTCATTCGAAGAATATTGAGCATTTATTGCAAGAGGAATAAAAAGAATAAGTAAAATGATAAAATATCTAAATGCTTTTATCATATATCCTGTATTTTTTATAAAGTTCCCCATTCATTACCTGTGCCCCACGATTCATCATTTCATTATCTTCAAGGATCCAGCTGGCTTCACCCAGATCAATTCCAATTTTATGAGCACGGTTTACAATTTCCCAATAGAAAACTGCATCGAGGCCTCTCTTTTGAAATTCAGGCACAATTCCAAGGGTAATAATTCTGGACCACCTGATTTTTTTCTTCTGCGTAAATAATTTAATAAAACCGAAAGGGAATAAATTGCCATTTAGACTTTTGAATATCTGGTTATAGTCAAGCATTACGAGTGCAAAACCAACAAGCTGCCCTTCAATTTCTCCAAACAAAACCAGAGATGGTTCAACAAGCGGCTTCAGATCTTTTGCCATTGCATCTAATTCTTCATCAGTCATGGGTACAAAACCCCAGTTAGGTGCCCATGCTTTATTGTAAACAAACTTTACCTTTTCGAGTTCAGAATCAAAATTTTTCATATTGAGCTGTGATATTTTAATTCCCGACCTTTTTTGTGCAAGCTCAGCTACACGCCTCAATTTATCAGATCCCATAACTTTTTCATTTTCCAGTTTGTAAGCGTAAAGATCCTTGGCTTTTTTAAATCCGTATCCTTCGCATAAATCCAGATAATACTTCGGATTGTAAGTCATAAGCAATCTTGGCTCATCATCGAAACCTTCGAGCAGCATTGCATATTCATCGTTGCTCGATGGATTAGCCGGCCCACGCATTGTATCAAGGCCTTTTGTTTTCAGCCAATCTTTTACGGTGTCAAACAACTTATTGGCAACTTCCTGATCATTTATGCATTCAAAAAATCCAAAGAAGCCTGCTTTATCATTATGATATTTATTATGCAGATCATTTTTTATTGCAGCAATTCTACCTACCAGTTCACCGTTGCGTTCAGCTAAAAAATATTCTGCTTCTGCGTGTTTGAAGAAGGGATTTTTTTCTCTGTTTAGAATTTTCTTTTTATCCATATGCAGGGGAGGAACCCAGTATGGATCATCTTTATAAATTTTCCATGGAAATTTGAGGAATCTGCTAAGATCTTTTTTCGATTTGACTGTAATAATATTTATGCTCATAAAAACACCCTCATTAAAAAAAGTCCCGCATATAGCGGGGCTTTTATTTTAGACAAAAGTAAAAATTGACTCAGATCAATCCGATCTTCTTGCCGACATCTGTAAATATTTCAATTATTTTGTCCAGATGAGCTTTTTCATGTGTAGCCATATAGCTTGTCCGCATCATCTGCCTACCTTGTGGAACACCGGGAGAGATAAAAACGTTCACAAAAACGCCTGCGTCATACAACATTTTCCACATTTTGAATGATAAGTCATCATCACCGACAATTACCGGTACAATAGCAGTTCTGCCTTCTATAATTGTAAATCCTTCATTCTTAAACCCTTCTCTCATATAATTTGCATTATCCACGAGCCGGGTTACCCGTTCAGGTTCTTTTTCCAGAATATCAAGAGCAGCAAGAGCCGCTGCAACAGACGCTGGGGTAGGCGAGGCACTAAAAATAAGAGCAGGGGCAAAATGTTTAATATAATTTATAACTCTTTCGCCGCCGGCTACAAAACCACCAAGAGATGCAAATGTTTTGCTGAAAGTGCCCATGGTAAGGTCGATATCATTTTCAAGATTGAATTCGCTTGCGGTTCCCTTTCCATTTTTACCTATAACTCCAACTGAATGAGCGTCGTCGATTAAAGTCTTTGCGCCATATTTTTTGGCAATTTTATTAAGAGTAGGCAGTTCCACAATTTCACCGCCTGTACTGAAAACACCATCGCTTACAATTAGCTTTCCGGCTTCTTCAGGTAATTTTGAAACTACTCTTTCCAGGTCTTTCATATCATTATGCTTATACCTGACAAAATCTGCAGTGGCGCCCTTTGCCATGAGGTTTCCGGCGACTATACAGGCATGATTATCTTTATCGGAAATAACATAATCTCCCCGTTGCACTAATGTTGGAATTATCCCCTGTGCTGTCTGATAACCTGTACTGAACAAAAGAACTTTTTCTTTATTGAAAAATTTTGCAAGCTTGTCTTCTAATTCAATGTGCAGGTCTAATGTTCCAGTCAAGTACCGGGATCCGGAACATCCGGTTCCATATTTTTCAACAGCTTTGATTGCAGCTTCTTTTACTTTTGGATGAGAGGTCAGGCCGAGATAATTATTCGAGCCCGCCATTATAATTTTTTTCCCCTCTATTTGAACCACTGGACCTTCGTTTTCCTCAATCGCTCTGAAATAGGGGTAAAGCCCAAGAGCTTTTACATCATCGGCCCTTGTAAATTCATAGCATTTTTTGAATAAATCCAATAAACCCTCCGTAGCAAGTCTGTATTATTCTTTTATTTTTAAAGTTTAAATTTAATTTAATTTGTTAAATTAATCTAATGAATCTAAACTATAATCGTTTGAAAATCAAATAAAATTGACTATGAAAAACCAATCAACAGCAGTAGTAACAGGAGCTAACGGTTTTGTAGGAAGTCACTTAGTAGATAACCTGTTAAGCCAAAATTACAAGGTAAGATGCATTACAAGAAAGACGAGCAGCCTTAAATGGCTTGAAGGTAAAGATGTTGAAATTTTTGATTGCGGACTGTTGGATAAGCCGGGATTAAGAAAAGCATTTGATAATGCGAAACATATTTATCACGTGGCAGGTGTTGTAAAATCAAAAACTCCCGAAGGATATTTTAAAGGTAATGTAGATACGACTAAAAATTTGCTGGAGGTCGCCGAAGAATTTAAGGATAAAATTAAAAGATTTATAATTGTCAGCAGTCAGACTGCAGCGGGCCCTTCATTAGACGGAAATCCTGTAAATGAGAATGAAGTTCCTCATCCGATTACAACGTACGGAAGAAGCAAACTGGCGGAAGAGGAACTTGCAAAAACATTTATGGAAAAATTCCCAGTTACCATATGCCGGGCTCCCGCTGTTTACGGAGAAAGAGACACAGAAATATTAATCTTCTTTAAAACATTTAACAGCGGATTAATGACGACAATAGGTTTTGAAACAAAAAAAATAAGTTTGATTCACGTGGATGATCTTGTAAAAGGATTTATACTTGCTGCCGAATCGGATAAAGCGAAGAATCAAATATATTTCATCAGTTCTGAAAAATATTATACGTGGGAGGAAATTGGAGAGGTAACTTCAAAAGTCTTAAATAAGAAGCCGTTTAAAGTTAAAGTTCCTCATCCCGTTGTGTATTCTATCGCAGGCATCGCACAATTTTTTGCAATGTTCAGCAGCAAACCGGCAACATTGAACATTGAAAAGGCAAAGGATATAACACAGACTTACTGGATATGCGATACATCAAAAGCAGTAAGAGATTTTGGTTATCATCAAAACATTTCTATTGAAGAGGGGATAAGAAGAACCTGCGAATGGTATAAAGAAATGAAATGGATATAGGGAATTTTTAATGATGAATGTTGAATTATGAATTATGAATGTTGAATTCAAAATTTAGTTTCCAAAATTCACAATTAGTTGTCCTTAGCACCTTCAGAAATCCAAGTCTTAACACCCTGTATTTGATTTGGGTTCAGGTTGTAATATAAGTATGGGTGATTAATTCCGGGCTTTCCAGTGATTACCCATACCAAACTGCTGTTATCAGGTTGACCACGAAATACAACATTTGGATCAGCAATGACCCCTCCATAGTAAGTAAAATTTAATCCGCCACCGCCACCGGTTCCATCGTGACATCCGGAAGTGGCACAATATACGGTTAAAACAGGCTGGATATATTTAGAATAGCTCACATTAGAAGAAGGAATTACGACGCTGTTAATTTGATCAGCGGTTATTGAGTCTTTGCATCCAGTATAAAACATAATTGCAATAAAGGATATAAATATTGCTAAGGAATATAAAAGCTTCATAATCTTTTAAAATTATTAAACATAATATAAAGTGCATTGAACGTTCAAGCAAGGCTTAATTGCTTATGACTAAATAAGATTGATAAGGTAAAATAATTTATCTATTTTT
>CAYPNM010000074.1:0-11297 GCA_964412105.1 uncultured Ignavibacteriaceae bacterium
CTTGATGGATACAAGTGGGAATTTCACGTTATTGAATCCAAGGAAGTGAATGCATGGTGTATGCCGGGAGGCAAGGTTGTAGTTTATACCGGGATACTTCCGATCACAAAAACCGAAGCGGGTTTAGCTGTTGTGCTTGGACACGAAATTGCGCACGCTGTTGCAAAGCATGGAAATGAGAGAATGAGCCAAGCCTTACTTACTCAACTTGGCGGTGCAGCACTTTCAGAAGCAATCAAGAGCAAACCGCAAATGACTCAGAATCTCTTTATGGCTGCTTTTGGAGTCGGTGCACAGGTTGGTATTCTATTGCCATTCAGCAGAACGCAGGAAAGTGAAGCAGACCATCTAGGCTTAATTTTTATGGCAATTGCAGGATATGATCCTCACGAAGCCGTAAACTTCTGGCAAAGAATGGTTGAAATGCAAAAAGGCAAATCTCCACCCGAGTTCCTGAGTGATCACCCCTCTGATCAGAACAGAATTGAAGATATTAAAAAAGAGTTGCCGGAAGCATTAAGTTATTATAAGAAATGATTTTATAAATTAGTTTTGATTGGGTTGAAATAAATTGAACATTTATACAGCTATCGTTTTTGCCATCGCTATGGGTTATCTGGAAGCTGCGGTGGTCGTTTATTTAAGAGAGTTATATTATCCTGAAGGATTTTATATTAAAGAAAAAGTGAAATTCCCCTTCATTAAATTTGGAGCTGTAAGTGAGCTAAAACCCTTTCCACCTAAAATTATTCTTACTGAAGTCGGTAGAGAGGCTGCTACAATAATAATGCTTGGCGGATTTGCAGTTGCAGCCGGAAATACTTTTGTGACAAGCCTTGGATATTTTCTTATATTGTTCGGTGTATGGGACATTTTTTATTATGTATTTCTTAAAATAATTCTTAACTGGCCTGAATCTTTTTCAACCACTGATGTTTTCTTTTTAATACCTGTGCCATGGATTGGACCAGTCTGGCTACCAATTTTTTTGTCCGGTATCATAATTGCAATTGGATTGATTATTTTATTATAACCAATAATTACGTTCGGGATTCGCCTTATCGGATTTAGTCATTTTTTATGATTTTAGCCTAAATTTTAATTATAATTAGCATTACATACCGTGATATTATTTTAGTAAATTTCCCTTGCTAAAAACAAATGAATAAGTGAGGATAAAATGGTATACAATATCTGGAAGTTGTTACACATATTTGCTGTAATTATTTTTGTGGGAAATATTACACTCGGACCATTCTGGAAAGCTGCCGCTGACAGAACGAAGAACAGGGATAAAATTGCTGATACATTAAAAAATCTAATCAGGGCAGACAGACTATTCACTATGCCATCTGTCACATTCCTAATTTTATTTGGATTCGGTGCTCAGATGACTGCAGGCTATGCAATAGAAACTCCCTGGATCATGTGGGGATTAGCGTTGATTGTTATTTCTGCAATCGCATTTATGGCAAAGGTGGTTCCTTTACAAAAGAAGATGTATGCACTTGCCAGTGACGAAAGCAAATTTAATTGGGAGGAATATGAAAAGATGTCCAGGCAATGGAATATCTGGGGCTCAATTGCAACGCTTGCGCCATATATTGCTGTTATCTTAATGGTCTTAAAACCCGGCCAATGATTGGAAAAGTTTAAAAATAATATTAAGACCTTTAACTATCTCTACTTATGACCCGCTGGCTTAAAATTTTTATTGGTGTCGTCTCTTCTGTAATCGTTCTGTTGATTGTCGCAGGAATTATTTTCTATAGAATGCTCCACGCATCTTTGCCTAAATATTCAGGTGAAATTAAGTCAGACAAAATCACGAACGAAATCAAAATCTATCGCGACAGCCTTGCAGTTCCATACATTGTTGCATCTAACGAGGAAGATGCAGCCTTTGCTCTCGGGTATGTGCATGCTCAGGAAAGAATGTTCACCATGGATCTGGCCAGGCGCGCAGCTGAAGGGAGATTGAGTGAAATTTTCGGGAGTGAAACTGTTCCTTTCGATCAAATGTTCCGCACTATCGGACTAAAAAGCACTTGTGAAAATATTCTTTCAAAAATGAATCCGGAATCAGTAAAAATACTGGATGCTTATGCTAATGGAGTCAATCTTTATATAAAAGATAAAAAAGGAGAATATCCTATAGAATTTGACATTTTGGGCTATAAGCCGGAAAAATGGGAACCAATTAACAGCATTGAAATGATAAGGATGATGGGATGGGAATTAAATATCAGTTGGTGGGTTGATATTGCGTATACAGAATTGGTTCAAAAACTCGGAGCAGATAAGGTGAATGAAATTCTGCCTGAATATCCTGAAGACGGGCCAACTATAATTCCTTCCTCGATAAAGAACTATCCGAAAATCAGCAGCAATTTCATAGATACTGATAAAAGGTTTCGTGAATTTATGGGCTGGCAAGGAACACATATTGGTTCAAACAACTGGGTTGTTGACGGAAATAAATCGGTAACCGGTAAGCCAATTATAGCTAATGATACACATCTTGGTTACAGGGCACCAGGCCCATGGTTTGTTGCAGTTTTACAGGAAGGCGATCAAAACGTTTCGGGATTTACCTTACCGGGAGTCCCGGGTACTGTTATTGGAAAAAATTCCAATATCTCCTGGACTATGACAAACATAATGAACGACGATGCGGATTTTTACATGGAGAAGCTCGACTCTACTAAAACTAAATATTTGTACGATGGTGAATGGAAAAACCTGGACTTAAGAACTGATACTATATTTGTAAAAAATGAAAAACCTATTCCATTAATGATTTACTCTACAGTTCACGGCCCAATTGTTTCAGATATTCATCCTTATACTTTCATATACTCTAATCACCTACATATACCGGCAGTAAGTATGAAGTGGATGGGTAGCGATTTCAGCGATGAATTCACTGCGATACGCGGTGTGAATAATGCAAAGAACTGGAATGAATTTAAATCATCATTAAAGGATTTTGCTGTGCCCGGCCAGAATTTTGTTTATGCCGATAAAGATGGGAATATAGGTTATATCTTCGGATCAAAACTTCCGATCAGAAATTCTGATAATCCCGGTTTTGTACTTGACGGGACCAGCGACAAATATGAATGGAAGGGTTACATCCCACAAGATCAAATACCGACACTTCTTAATCCATCACAGGATTTTATTGCCTCTGCAAACAATAAAACATTAAAGGATTTTAAATATTATATCACAAATCTATGGGAACCTTCTTCAAGAATTGAAAGAATTGACCAACTATTAACGTTAAAAAAGAAACAATCTGTAAAAGATTATGAAAAATACCAGATGGATTTTGTTTCACCTTATGCGAAGAAAATCACAAAATATATTTTCCCCGCATTTCAGGATGTAAAAATTATAGATAAGAACCTGAAAACATCACTGGAACTATTTAAGTATTGGAACTATGAGATGGATCAGTATAGTCAGGTTCCGGCAATATATGCCACATTCTTAAAATATCTTATGAAAAATATCTATCAGGATGAAATGGGAGAAGAACTTTATAATGAATTTGTATTTGTTGCAAATATTCCTTATCGAAGTTTATTGAAGGTATTAGGCAATCCGGATTGTACCTGGTTCGATAATGTCAACACCAAAGCGAAGGAAACTGAAAACGATATAATAAGAAAAAGTTTGACCGATGCACTTTCAGAACTTGAAGATAAGTATGGGAAGGATATTACTTATTGGCAATGGGGAGAGATGCATAAGGCAACTTTCAAGCACGCCTTCAGCGGGTTCTCAGGATTGCTTGATAAATTTATTGATATAGGTCCTTATAACATTGGCGGCGATGGAACTACAATTTTCAATACAGAGTATCCCTTTTACCAAAGCATTGAAAAGTATCCAAGGTTTCGTCATGATGAGTTTGAAAACACACTTGGTCCGGTTATGAGGTATATTTATGATTTTTCTAATCCAAATGAATTCTATATGATATTAACAACCGGTGAATCGGGGAATGTAATGAGCCAGCATTACAAGGATATGACCGGGATGTGGCTGAGAGGAGGATATGTTAAGGTCAAAACCGACGAGCAATCGTTTGCAGCCGGAAATAAGAAATTGCTTTTAATAGAGAAGGCAGACCATCAGTAATTTCTGTGAAGTTTATGTAATATTATATTAAATTAAAGACTTAGATCAAATTAAAGAATAAAATGAAAGTAACGGAACATTTAGAAAAAGCTACGGAACCTTTAATTAGTTTTGAACTGATTCCCCCCAAACGAGGCGGAGATATTAAAAGTCTTTTGGCAGTAGTTGATGATATAGCAAAGTACAAGCCGCCCTTTATAGATATTACAAGTCATTCTGCGGAAGTGAATTATGAGGAGACTTCCAAAGGTATTCAGAAAAAAATTAAAAGAAAAAGGCCGGGAACACTTGGCATTTGTGCTCTTATTCAAAATAAATATAATATTGATGCTGTTCCGCATGTTTTAACAAAGGGATTTACAAGAGAAGAGACTGAAGATTTTCTGATTGAATTAAGTTATCTCGAAATTGAAAATATTCTTGCAGTTCGTGGTGATGACAACGGTTATGATAAACCCATTCCTGAAGGGAAAAGCAAAAACATTTATACATCTCAGCTTGTCAGCCAGATAGTTGCAATGAATAGCGGAAAGTATCTTGAAGAAAATTTGCTGGATGCCAGACCTTCAAATTTTTGCATTGGCGTAGGTGGCTATCCTGAAAAACATTTCGAAGCGCCAAACCTGAATACCGATATAAGATTCACTAAAGAGAAAGTAGCTGCAGGTGCGCATTATATTGTAACACAAATGTTTTATGATAATAAAGTCTATTTTAAATATGTGGAGCTTTGCAGAAAAGAAGGAATTACTGTCCCAATAATTCCCGGAATAAAAATATTGACTGCAAAATCACATTTGATTAACGTTCCCAAAAATTTCCATATAAATATTCCTGATGCACTTGCAGATGAAGTATATGCAGCTCCTCCTGATAGAGTTCTTGATATCGGTGTTGAGTGGGCTGCGAACCAGGTTGAGGAGCTTTTAAGCAAAAATGTTCCCAGTGTTCATTTTTATATTTTGCAAAATTCGCTACCTGTAAAAAAATTAATGTCAAGGCTTAAGCTATTTAAACATACTGCCTAACATTTTTTAATGATTCATAAATTTGGTTTTTAAGAGCAGAATCATTTTCATGATATAAGGAATTAATTGTTATAATTTATGAAAAAAGTCTCCAGAATAAAGAAAATTAAATGGGGGGCAGCTGGGTGCGGAAGATTTACGGAGCACTCTTTCATTCCGGCTTTGGAATTTCTTCGGAGAAGTATTATCAATTCGGTTTACAGCAAAAGTTCAGCAAGAGCCAAACAGATTGCTGATAAATATGGTATCCCCAATCACTTTACTAATTATAGTGAATTTTTAAATTCGGACATCAATGCGGTTTATATTGGCAGCATAAACTCAGATCATTATAATCAGGTAATACAGGCAGCAGAGGCAGGTAAGAATATTCTTTGTGATAAGCCTCTTGCTATGACATCAGCAGAGGCCAATGAAATGGTAAGAGCCTGTGAAAAAAATAATGTTTTTCTTGCAGTAAATTATGTCCATAGATTTCATCCGCTAGTTACCAAAGCAAAAGAAATAGTTGATTCTCAAATGCTTGGAAAGTTAAACTTAATTAATATCAATTTTAATATTGATATACCCCCAAGCAATAATTTTAGATTTGATCCGAAGCTGAGCGGCGGAGGTGCACTTAGAGATCTTGGTACTCATGTTATTGATTTGATGAGATTTTTTGGCGGAGAAGTAATCAGCATTAATGGCGTACTGGATAATATTGTCTATAAATGTGATGTCGAAGACTTTTCAGCTGCTATTGTTAAGTTTAAGGAATCCGGATACGGCACTTTCAGCGTGTCTTTTAGCAATAAAAAAGGATTTAACAGGATTGAAATATTGGGTCATAAAGGGGCGCTTTCAATTGATAATCTTATCGGCAAGAAGAATATTTCATCAAAGTTAACAATACTATTAGAGGGAGAAGCGAAGAAGGCATTCAGAAAGCGAGGGAACAAAGTGGTTTATCTTTTAAGATCTATACAAAATTCATTCCTTAAAAATGAAAAGCCGTTGATTACGGGTTATGATGGGTATATAAATATGAAATTAATGGAAGAACTTGAGAGTAAATGTCAGAAATAAGCAGACTCGTTGAAATCTGTCACAAAGTTTATGAGAAGGGGTTTGTCTCCGCTTTCGATGGCAACGTTTCAGTAATAACTCCACAAAATACAATTTTAATCACCAGGTCAGCTGTTTGCAAAGGAGACGTAACGGAAAATGATATAATGGAAATTGATGCGGGAGGAAATATATTGAGGGGAAAAGGGAAAATTTCTACTGAATATAAGGTCCATTTGTATGCATACTCCAGAAGGCCTGAGGTAAACGCGGTTGTTCATTGTCATCCCGTATATGCAACTGCTTTTGCATCCAGCGGTGAGGGCTTAATGAAAAATGTTTTTCCGGAAGTAATTTTGACTCTCGGAAAAGTTCCATTGTGTAAATATACAACTCCCTCAACCGATGATCTGCCTTTAAGTATGGAACCATACATAGAACACTCATGGGCTTTTTTATTTCAGAATCATGGTGCAGTTACGTTAGGTAAAAGTTTGAGAGATGCATATTTTAAGATGGAAAAGCTTGAACATACGGCGAAAACAATTTTCATTTCAAGGATTCTTGGAGGAGAAACTGAAATTCCACGGGAAAAAATTCTTGAATTACTTAATCTCTCAAAAGGAACTTATGGTCTGACACAGGACGAACGAAATATTTTCTAAAAATTAACAGAAACTTATTGCAATTGGAAAATCTTTTTAATGACTGATAATAAACTAAAAATTGCCCTTTTGCTCGGCGGATCCTCCTCTGAACGAGCTATTTCCAAATCTTCATCATCTTCAATATATAAAGCTTTATTAGCGCTAGGTTACGAAACAGTCCTGATTGATCCTGCTTACGGAAAAAATCAACCGAAGGTACCCGAAGCTTTTTTTAGTGAAAAGGATTTTTCAGAAGTCTCTACCAGGAATTACTTAGAAGCCGTTAATTCTTCTTTGTTTGATGATATTGATATCGCTTTTTTGGGATTACACGGGAAATGGGGTGAGGATGGAATAATTCAATCCATGCTGGAAGTCAGAGGTATTAAATATACAGGCTCAAAGGTGATGTCCAGTGCTGTAGCAATGGATAAGGCTATGTCAAAAATAATATTTATGCAAAGTAATGTAAGTACTCCAAAATGGTTTATGGTTGAAAAGAATAGTTCAGATACTGAAAAAATTAAAAAAGATATAGATGAAAAAATCGGCTATCCCTGTATAATTAAACCAAATGATGAAGGTTCCACGGTTGGTTTAACTGTATGTAAAAATGTCGATGAAATTGATGAAGGATTAAGAATGTCCTTTAAATATTCGGAGAAAACAATAATTGAAGAATTTATAGAAGGACGGGAATTAACAGTTACGATACTTGACAAAACAGCATTGCCTGTTCTGGAAATTAAACCTATAAGCGGCTTATATGATTATCAAAGCAAATACACCAAAGGAATGAGTGAATATTTTGTTCCGGCTGATGTTCCTGTTGATGTCGCTCAATCGTTACAAAAAGATTCACTTACTGCATTTAATGCTCTAGGGTGCCGCGTTTATGGCAGGATTGATTTCAGGTTGAATAAAAGCAACCAATTTTTTTGTCTTGAAGTAAACACACTTCCTGGAATGACATCTACCAGCCTAGTACCTAAAATGGCGAAAGCAGTTGGAATTTCATTCGAAGAATTGATCGATCGAATTATTAAGCTAAGTCTCCAATGATTTCATTTAAAAATCAGAAAACTAAAGTTTATATATTTTTTGTGTTGTTCCTGATTGGAGTGGTATTTATTTTCTTCAATGAATCAGGAATTTTTAAATATCTTAAACTTCGAAGTGAAGTTAAATCTTTAAATGAGCAGGTAGAAAGACTGCAGGAGCAGAATAAAAGTCTGCAGGCAGAAATCGACTCATTGCAAAATAAAATTCCTGCAAAGATAGAAAAAGTTGCTCGTGAAAAATATGGGATGAAAAGACCCGGAGAAAAGTCGATTCAAGTAATTGAAAAATAAAATGGGCAAAATTAAAATACCTCAAACTCCTTTAGCCGAACGAGTCAGACCAAAAAAAGTTGAAGAATTCCAGGGGCAGCAGGCGTTGCTTGGGGAAGGCAAACCTATCCGGTTGATGATCGAGAATGATACTCTAAGCTCTTTTATACTATGGGGAGCTCCGGGCACAGGAAAAACAACGATTGCGAAAATAATTGCTGAACATACAAATTCCGATTTTTACCAGCTTAATGCTGTATCTTCAGGCGTAAAAGATATTCGTTCAATTATTGGGATTGCTGAAAAGAACCAAACAATTGGAAAGAGGACAATACTGTTTATAGATGAAATTCATCGATTCAACAAATCTCAACAGGATGCATTACTGCATTCTGTCGAATCAGGTCTAATTACATTAATTGGAGCAACTACAGAAAACCCTTCATTTGAGGTAATACCGGCATTAAGGTCACGCGCAAGAATTTACATTCTTGAGGAATTATCTAAAGAAAATTTAAAAGCAATTCTTGACTCTGCATTAAAAAGAGACAATTTCCTTTCATCTATAAAAATTGAAAATATAGATGAAGAATTTTTATTCTATTTATCAGGAGGAGATGCCAGGGCATTACTGAGCATACTTGAATCTGCAGTAATCCAGGAAATTGATTCCAAGCCGTTATGCATTACAAAGGAGGTGCTTGAAAATGTTGTGCAGAAAAAGAATATAATTTATGATAAAGCCGGAGAAGAACATTATAATGTGATCTCAGCATTTATTAAAAGTCTGAGAGGCAGTGATCCAGATGCGGCTCTTTACTGGCTTGCAAGAATGCTTGAAGGTGGTGAAGATCCATTATTTATTGCCAGAAGAATGGTTATACTTGCATCTGAAGATATCGGGAATGCTTCTCCGAATGCACTGGTGCTTGCAGAGGCTACTTTTGGAGCTGTAGACAAAATTGGAATGCCTGAAGCAAGAATAATTTTAGCTCAGTGTGCTACTTACCTTGCCTCCGCACCCAAAAGTAATGCATCTTATATGGGTATAGAAAGTGCATTTTCGGATGTACGCAATAATCCCTTATATCCTGTCCCTCTTCACTTAAGAAATGCTCCCACCAAACTGATGAAAGATATCGGTTATGGAAGAGAGTACAAATATGCTCACGAATTTCAAAAGCATTTTGTTGAAGAAAATTATTTTCCTGATGAATTAAAAAATACTCAATATTACTTCCCGAGCGAAAATGGCCAGGAGAAGAGGATAAAAGACTGGCTGAAATCTTTGTGGAAATCACTTAAGAAATACTAACATTAAATTATAGAAAATACCTTGCCCGGAAGTTGTTTTACGAGTCCTTTGAACTCCAATGAAAGCAAATGCACGAGACAGTCAGAAGTTGAAAGGTTGGCGAATGATGCGATTTTATCGATTTGAATTTGTCCGTCGCTTAAAATATTTAATAATTTTTCCTCAAACAGATTAAGATCAGGTTTGGGCTTAGGAATATTTTTCCCGATAACGGGCTTTAATTTTAAATTAAGTTCGATCAAAATATCCTCTGCATCTTTTATTAACTTTGCATTACATCTTTGTATCAATGCATTTGTGCCCTCAGATTGTTTTACCCCCAAATTGCCCGGAATGGCAAATACCTCCCGGTTTTGGTCCAGAGCAAATTGAGCTGTAAGTAAAGCACCTCCGGTTGCGCCGGATTCAACTACAACGCAACCAAGTGATAGCCCAGAGATAATCCTATTTCGCTGTGGAAAATTTCCTGCGTCAGGCGGGGTATCCAAATTATATTCAGAAAAAATAATCCCTTTTTCTGAAATTTCATCAAAAAGTTTTCTATTCTCCGGCGGGTAAATTATATTTAATCCTGAGCCAATAACTGAGATAGTCCGGCAATTTGATTTTAGTGCTGATGCGTGCGCAACCGAATCAATGCCTCGAGCTAATCCGCTAACTATTGTAATATTTTGAGAAGCTAATTCAGATGTGATTCTTTGTGCCTGAATTTTTCCATACTCGGTAGGATTTCTTGTCCCCACAATTGCGACTGAATATTTATCTGATTCAGATATTTCCCCTTTATAATAAAGAAGTAACGGAGGATCATAAATATTTTTTAGTAATTCAGGGTAGTCAGTATCCCAGAGCGAAGTAATTTTAATATTGAGATCATTTATCCGATCAAGTTCTCTTTTTGTTTCTTCTTCAACTTTATTTTTATTCTTAATAGTCCTTATTATTCTATTAACCAATATTTTATTTATTCTATCCGTTTCAATTAAATCTTTTTCAGTTGCGCTTACAACATCCTGGGCAGATCCAAATTTTTTAAGGAGGTTCTTAATTTTACCCGGACCGATACCTTCAATTGAAAGAAGTAAATTGAGATTGGTTAATTCTTCAAGACTAAGTTTGGTCAAAACGAATTTTTATGATTTAATTAAAAAATTAAAGAGGAATCACTTCACTTCTATTTTATCGACAACGGCAACAATCATTGTATGTACAGGGGCTTTATTGTGTCCTAATATTTGTTTGACAGCTGCTCCTTCCTGGACAACAAGAACAGTGTCCCCAATTCCGGAGTCAACCAGGTCTAAAGCAATAAAATCATTTTTGCCAATGAATTTTCCGTTGAGCCCTATTTTCTGGGCAATTAAAAGTTTGTGTCCTTTTAGATATTGATTTTTTTGAGTGGAAATTACATTCCCCTTAACTTTTGCCAGTAGCAATGTCGTTTTCCTTTGAATCTTCCATACTGTTTTTCTTACGATAAAAAATAGAAGTAGGAATAACAATTGTATAGCCGAAAACCAAAACAATCGGCGAAATTACTAATGATACAAAACTATTCCACGGTCCTATTGACATTAAATAGAAGCCAAGGATAATAAGAGCAATTCCGGCAAAGAGCAAATAATAATTATTTCTTTCCCAATAGATATTGAATGGTGAAGTAAAAACTTTTTTTGAGCCGTGATTATGTTTCTTTTTTGCTTTTTTTGGCATTTAATTTTCCTCATTATAATAAAAAGCCCAGTGATAGGGATACCACCGGGCTTGACCCATTAATATC
>CAYPNM010000075.1:0-10416 GCA_964412105.1 uncultured Ignavibacteriaceae bacterium
ATAAGTGAATTTTTATTAATGCTGGCTGCAGACTATAAATGTTTCCTCTTATAGATATACATTAGCGTAAAAACCGCGACAGTGAGCAGAAACAAAAAAAATACCCCAAAGACAAATATTAATATTTGAGTCGATATATAGTAAAGGCTCATATTAACTCTTAAATTTTATTCATTAAATACATCAGCTCACAGAAGTTACTAACATTCGCCAATTATCTATAATATTTAACTAACTGGTTATAGTTGAAAATTCCTCATATTGCTGTTAAATGTCAATTGCATTTTAACTGCCGGATAACAAATGTTAGTATAATTAGAACAGTCTAAGAAATAAGACCGCTATTTTATTCTGATATGGTTGCTGTAAATCCAGGCTTTATTATTTAAATAAATCTCTACGCGGTAAGCCCCTTTGTCGCTACAAATAAATTGAGCTTGATCGGTCTCAACTTCGTCAATGAGAATTCCATTTTTAATTAATCTAACTGTTGCCTTTGGAACTGGTAATAGTACCGTAAATTTTATCTTATTCTCGTTACTTATTGTTTCACCCATTTGGTAAAACTTATTTGGTGATTCGGCAAAAAACCTGAAGCCTTTTGAATCACCATGGTAATCATTAGCTATAAAGCAATTTCCTGACGCAAGCGAACCGTAAATATTTTTCTTTGCCTTATCTATTTCCTGCTGGCCTTCACCTTTTACAATTTCTTTATTTGTTAATATGTGCGTGCGGATAGACTTAAATAAGACTTTGTATGGAAATATTTCAACCTCGAGGAACCCTAATAAATTATATTTATGCGCATGAGCATCAACTCCACCGATTCCAACAACCTTTCTTTTTTGATTAAGTTCATCCCAGACTTTTATAGTTTCTTTCTGAGGAGCATCTATTGTACGTAAAGGATGAAGAAAAGACTGGTATTTATTTTCTTCTGTTAAATTTTCCATCCATTCAGACATATGATTCCACACTTCGATGCCATCAAAATCTTCTATGCTCCAGTCAACCCACGGATAAGGCGGATGTTCCTTCATATGAGTTCGTTTTTCGTGAGGATGCGCAATAAATCCTATCCCGCCTTTATCCTTAACCAGCTTTACATATTCCCTGGCAGAAAGTCTGGTGGAAACGGTGTCTTCTATTCCAAAGGCAAGGTAGTGGTTTTTATTTTCTTTATCATTTATTTCACAGCCGACAAGCAGTAATGTGTTGCCATACCATTTTTCATAATTTTCCTTTAATGCTCTTAATGTGTTGTGGTCCGTCAAAGCAACAAAATCCAGTCCAACCTCACTTGCAGCTTTTGCGATTTCACCGACTTCCCCTGAACCATCTGAAAAAGTCGAATGCATATGAAGAGCACCAACATATTCATACATATGGATTAATTTCTCAATTATTTATAAATCTGACGAAAGATAAGTTTATTATAATATAAGAACAACATTATAATAATTATAAAGAAAATGAACTACTGGAAATAATGTGTTGTTCAAAACCTGGTTGTCAAATCAATGAATAGTCTGCTAAAAGTATTTGAGCTTTCAAATACTCCTTCATAATTTATCGACAGACTTAGGCTTCCGAATAAAAGAAAAGAAAGATCGGATGAGAATATATTCTGATCAATTTTGTCCGATACTACAGTGAACTGATATATTAATTTCCTGTAGCCAATTGAAATACGCATACCATTTGAAAAATATTTACTAAGTTTTACCCCAGCATCAGTTCCATTGACATAATTGCTCATTATTTTCATGAAATTTAACGAAGGATTAATGTCAAATAGTGGGGAATTTATATAACTTAAATATCCACCATAATTTTTAGAGGGCTGAATATCACCGCTTCTAAACTGATAGCCGGCACTTAATCCAAGATATAAATTATTTACGGCCCTTATATTTGTGTTAAATCTAAGTCCCTGTCTCAACTGGTTCTGGAATAATGTGTCAATTATAAATTTATATGTTTCATAATAAACTACATTCCTTCTGGCATCATAAGTTGTTGTAAATGAGAATGCCCGGCTTGGTGCAATTCGTAAAGTCAAATAAAAACTGGTAAGTCTGAATGTGCTCTGTCCGATATTATTGTTATCTCTTTTGTAAAGATCAATTTCAGACGACATAAATAAATTCGTTTTAGGAATTAAATTGTTGCTGTGCTGGATATATAGAAACCTCCTGTCAACCTTCATATTATTGGTTTGTTGAAATGCTCCAATAACATTTTCAATGTAGGTATCATTATCCCTGTTGAACAGGCCGATATAACCACCATACTCAAAAAGTTTCAGGTTATAGCTATAATCCATATAATTTGGCCGGGAACCAATAATCAAACCGCCATAAAAATTACCAATTTCTCTTTCAACCTGTAATCCATCCGTAGCACCTATATTTGCGACTTTACCATTTAAATGCCTTCCCAGCCAGAATGTCGTTTGTTCATTTGGTTTATAAGTTAATGTTAAATCATAAACTTTCAGGCTGTTATTAATATTCGATTTCACATCAGACCATTGATTTGCAGTGTAAGCAAAAACAATGTAATTAGAAAATGATAGATGTGAATCCATAAAATCGTTCTTATTGAAAGAAAAGGTATATCTCCATCTTTGCAAATCATTGGCAGCTGAGATATTATCCAGACTTGATATTGACTGAATTGAAAATCTCCCATTATATGTTTTATTAGGTGCGTATTTTCTGCTATAATTTGATTTGACTTCCGGCACTGTAACAGTTTCAACAACATTGTTTTGGCCCTGCATCGCAAGGGTATCAACCATAACCGGTTTTACATTTTTTCCCTGTGTGTTTTTTTCAATCCTTTCTGCAACAAATGCAATGATTGTCTCATCACCATTTATACTGGTTTTTCCTGTACTTTGCCCGGAACAAGAAGACGCTGATAGATATTTTACAATTATGGCGGGTATTAACTTATTTTTTTTCTTCACATATAACGTATCCCCTTCTTTGATCCCTTCTGTATTATCAAACGTGATGTAGATATTCTGTGAAGATTGAAAAGTAACCTTTCCAAATTTTTCAATGCGTTTTTCGCTCACTTGCGATAATATTACACCGTTTCCAAGAATTATTGTTATAAATATTATTCGCAAAAATAAACTAATATTTTTCATCTTCTAGTCTCCTCTACCTGTTGGGTGACATGAATAACAATCCTCATTCTGATGATGATCAGTCTTATGACATATAGCATTGCAGGTATGTGAAGCATAATTGCTCGTTATTGTATGGCAATCTGAGCAGGAATTCCATCTCCCTAAATGTGTTCCTGAATATATTGGGAAGTACTGACTGTCGTGATCCCACGTAGAAGGTGTCCAGGCGCTTGTGGTATGACATTGAATGCAATCAGTAGGGAAATTAGCTGATGCATGATTGGGATTATTTGTGTTATCATAATTAGTTTTGTGACATGAATAACAGTCGCTGGGAGTATTCGTATAACCTGTTGCATGACAGGCAGAACAGCTAACAGAAGTATGAGCTCCGGTTAATGGAAAACCGGTTGTGCTATGATCAAATGTTGCCCCCTGCCAACTTGATGTAGTATGACATTGTTTGCAGTCAGTAGGGAATCCTAATGTTACGTGATTCGGATCAGTAGTACTTTCAAAATTCGCTTTATGACAACTGTAACAATCCGTCGGCGTATTTGAATATCCGTTCGTGTGACAGGCGCTGCAGCTAACAGTTACATGAGCACCTGTAAGCGGAAATGCTGTAGAATTATGATTAAAAGTGGATGGACTCCATCCATTTATAGTATGACAGGGGGAACAATCAGTACTGAAATTAGCCTGAACATGATTTGGATTAGTAGTTGCATCATAATCTTTTTTATGACAGGAATAGCATTCCATTGACAATCCTGTGAAACTTCCCTGCTGATGACAGGCGAAACAATTATTGATTTTGTGCCCGCCAATTAAAGGGAAAAAATTGTGTGCAAAGTTTGCAAACGACCAGTTGGTTTGATTTACCAAATGACACTGCTGACAATCAGTAGAAAATCCCGCCTGGATATGATTGGGATTATTTGTAGCCATAAAGTCCTTTCTGTGACAATCAATGCATTCAATACCCTGAACCTCAAAATTAAGTGTGGAATATTTAGCATGACATTGGGAACAGTCTAAGCTTGCGTGGACTCCCACAAGCGGAAATCGACTTCTTTCGTGCAATTCATTAATATTTGTTATAAGCCAGGTTTGTGTTGTGTGACAACTTGAACATTCAGGCGACACTGAATTCTGGTGAATACTTTTATGACAGCTTCCGCAATCATCTTTAGCATTGGAAAAAATAAGCGATTGATGACAATTAACACAGCTAACACTCCTATGCTGTCCTGTTAATTTAAAGGGAGTCTCATCGTGATTAAACTTAATTGTCTTTGGAATTTCTTTCCAGGATGTGGAGGAGTGACAATTGGAACAATCTATTTTAAAATCTTTTCCATGTGGCGATTGCGCAAATAAATTAGCTGCAAGCACCATAGATATTACTATGAATGACAATCGGCGCATTTTATTTCTTCCAGTTTATATTTAATAAACAAAACCCCGTTATCATTTACGGGCTTATGACATTGAATGCATTTTAATTTTGAATGTGCTCCCTTCAGACTAAAATTAGTTCTTTCATGGTCAAACTTCAGATCAGTCCAGCTATCAAATAAATGGCACCTGGAACAATCAGTCTGCCCGGAATTAGCAAATTGTCGATGATGAATATCATTGTGACAGGATTCACAACTTGTCTTAAGAGATGCAAACTTATATTCAACTTTGTTTTGTAAGTTTTTATAAGCGTGGCAGCTTTCGCAGCTAATCGTTTTATGTTTTCCTTCAAGTGCAAACTTTGTTTTTGAATGGTCGAATTTGATTTTATTCCAGCTTTCAACGCTATGGCAGTTTTCACAATTATCATCTCCAAGAAAGGCGGAACTGATTTCCGGTCCGTGAATATTTTTATGACATGAAATGCACTTTTGTGAACTGAAAACAAAATTCCAATCACTATTGTTCGGTTTATGGCAACTGTTACAGGATACCGCAAGATGACTTCCGGCAAGAATAAATTTGGTTTTACTATGTCTTTCAATAGTAAAAGTGGAAGGAGTAAAGCTATATACATTATGACAGTGGCCGCAGTCGCTTACAATGCCATTTTTAGTAAATTGTCCTTTGTGATAATCCTTGTGACAATCAGTACATAAGGCAAACTTTGGCTTTGATGCCAGCTTAGCTCCGTGACAGTCGGCGCATTTTACATTTTGGTGTTTACCCAAAAGTGGGAACCTGGTTTTGTCGTGGTTGAAAGATGATGTTTTTATATTCTTGAATCCTGAAGTATTATGGCAGCTCTCGCAATTCTTCCCAAACTTTCCTTTATGAAAGTCTGCGTGACAGGAAGCACAACTGTTAAAAGAAAGTCCGACGAAATTCTGGAAAGGTTTACCATTTCTTGTTTCCACCTTATGACATTTTATACAGTCTGTGGTCTTGTGCAATCCTGTTAATTTGAACCTGGCTGCATTGTGATCAAATTTGGAAGCCGGCTTAAAAGAGTTAAATGTATGGCAATTGCTACAGTTGTTACCAAGAGTTTTTTTGTGAACATCTTCATGACAATTGTTACAATTGTTACTCAAACCAAGAAAAGTATTTTCTCTTTTTTTCAAATCTGAATTATTAATGAATTTAGATTGATGACATTCCTTGCATTTAATTTGCGAATGTTTGCCGCTCAAAGTGAATCCGGTAGTTGAGTGATTAAATTTACTTTCATCAAATCTTATTATTTGAAAATCTCGTCCGTTGTGTTCACTATGACATTTCCGGCACTCTTTATTTCTAACTTCAGCACTTGCATGATATCCTGTATTGATTGCAATAAGAGATTTAATTTCCTTATGGCAGTCCAGACATTTATCATTAGTAACTTTGTCACCCAGTACATGACAGACTGTGCAGTTTTTTAATCCTTCAAGGTTAGCATGGAACTTCGTTAAATCTCCCGGAGAAATCTGGGCGTAGGAATTCCCGGTATTAAGTAATACTAAAATTACTGCGGCTATTAAATATAATTTGCCGCTGCTTATTGTATGTAAAGTTAGAGTAAGCCTCATGCAAATAATGACTAATTTATTTTAGTGCCCGGAATGAAAAGCTAATTTAGAATGGTAACAATTATTTTAAGTGTACTCTGGGTTTGTATTATAATTGCTCATGTATATTCTGAAAATAATATATGTTATAGCAGCAATATTGTAAATAGTTAAAAGTACTACAAATTAAAATTTTTATCTTTATTAAGTCTGGGTAAGCTCGGTTTCAATGCTTCAATATAGCATCACCGAATTTTTTTGTAATATTGACACCTGTCCGTTTAAGGAATTCTGTAGGAAGCTCACCGCCTGCAAAAATATATACCAGGTCATTTTTAATCTGAAATTCGCTGTTTTTGATATTATCCTTTAATATTACTATGTCGTTTTTAATTTCCATGACGTTAGTATTAAACAAAACTTTTATTTTATTTAATCTTGAAGCCGTATTTATCTTTTCAAGATTCTTAGGCTTAATTCTTGAAAATACATTACCCCTGTAAGAAACAGTTACAATATTTTTTGATTCTGACAGTAATAACGCAGCCTCTATAGCAGAATCACCTCCACCTGCAACAAGAATATTCCGATTTTTAATTAATTCAGGTTCTAACAGTCTATAGGCTACTTTTTCCTTATCTTCACCGGGCACATTCAGTTTGCGGGGTGTGCCTCTTCTCCCAATTGCAAGAACTATTCCAGAAGTCATATAAGTGGATTTACTGGTCACTACGCTGAAATAGTCTCGTTTTCTTTCAATATTTTCAACTTTTTCATATTCATTTATCTTGATATTATTCTTTGAAATTACTTCATTCCATAAACTAAGTAATTCTTTCTTACTTGTCTCGGATAATTTTACCCTTCCATGCAATGGCAAATACATAGGAGAGGTCATTATTATTTTTGCCCGTGGGAAACTATATACCGCACCTCCAAGACTATCCTGTTCGAGGGTCAAATATTTTAAACCATTTTTTTCAGCAGCTAAAGTTGCAGAAATCCCGGCAGGTCCGGCACCGACAATTATAATGTCATACTGCGCAATATTTCCGGAGGATTTCTTCCTTACAAAATTTTCAATAGCCTGTTTTCCCTGCTCAACAGCATTCTTAATCAGTCCCATACCTCCCAGCTCACCGGCTATATAGAGACCCGGAATATTTGATTCGAAGTTCTGACTGACGTGAGGAAGCTCAACTCCGCGTTTTTCGGTCCCAATGCATAAAGTGATTGCCTGTACGGGGCAGGCGTGAAAGCAGGCTCCATGTCCTACACATCTGGAAGCATTAATAATATGCGCTTGACCATTTATCATTCCCAGTATATCTTTCTCCGGACAGGCTGCAATGCACGCACCACTGCCAATACACGTTTCTGTATCTACAACAGGATGAAGTGATACTGGTTCGTGAATGCCATACTCTTTTGCTTTTTCTATTTTTTCTGAGGTCTCACGCGACTTTTTCCTGGACATCTTGACGTAAATAAAAAAGATTATTACGATCAAAATAAAAACCACGGAATAGATAACTATATTTTCAACAATTACTTCCATTTATTTTAACTAAAGTTTTTGTAATGCTGATCTGGCGAGCTGTGCGGCTTTTGATTCCGGAAACCTGTTTATTACATCCTTCCAGATGTTTTGAGCTTTTTCTTTTTCTCCCTTTCCAGCTACAATTGCACCTTTATTATAAAGTGCCTGCGGATTATTTTTATCATATGATAGGATAATATCTGTTTCTTTTTCTGCTTTATCTAGTTGCCGGTTTTCATAGTAAATAGAAGTTAAAGTAAAGCGGGCATCAGTATCATTTGGCTTAAGTTTTACAAGCCTTTCGTATATTGGAAGAGCTTTTACATTTTGATGTGCCATATATAAAAAATCGGCATATTCCTTTAATTTTGCAGTATCATTAGGGCTCTCTTCAACCGCCTTTTTAAGAAATTCCATATGTCTCAAAATATCACCGGATACATTGCTTTTGCTGGGTGCTTGTTGTCCGGGAAGGTTCATTCCCTGATGTATTTCATCGCTCTGAATTTCTTTGTTTGCCGGATCCGTAACATTCTTTTTACCATTATTATTCTGTGTAATTACAAAGAGATAAATTATGACAATAAGTGCTACGCCCAAATAAAAATATAAAGGTTTTATTTTCATAAATTTCCTAAAATATCCATCTATAGCCAAAAATAATTGTAACCGCGATATGAACGAACATTATTACAAACATAGTAATTGCAAAAGGCAGATGGACAACATGCCAGTATTTAAATAATTTTTGCATTGATCGAAGCATGCCTATTCTTCTATTTAAGATGATTCTGGATTTAATAATCTCAACAACTTCTTTCAAATTTTTTCCTTTTACCCCATTAGAAGATAGTTGTCTTTTTAATTTCCTCAGCTTTATTTTCATTTTAAAATATTCCCAAACCACAATCAATATATTTACACCGGCACCTCTTCCGGAATATTTACTTGAGGAAAAAATGGTTTCAATTCTATCAATGATTCTATCATCAACCCTGTAGGTACTATACTTTTTCCTTAACATATAAGTGAGATCACCGCTGATTTCATTTAGTTCATTTGCGCTAATTTCCTGTCCCTGTATTGTTCTTGGTATCTGGACATAAATAAATCTGCCGATAACTCCGCTTAAGACTACTGCAACCATACTCCAGAAACTTACTGCAACTATCCCTCCAAACTTAAAAGCTGTATGATACAAAACCAGGATAGGTCCAAGGGTGCAGAGAAAAATATGAAGTTCAAGCCAGTATTTAAGGTAGCCAAAGTTTACAAGGCTTCGCACTCTTTTTCTTATCATATAAATCGCGACGCCAAGAATCATCATTAAAGAACCAATTATGCCCAGCCCGTGTCCTATTAATCCGCTTGGTTTAAGGTAAATATGTTGTGCTGAAAAAACTCTCTGTTCAAGAGGAAGCCTGTAATATTGATAACCATCAACGCCAAGCAGTATCGTAACTGATATACCAACCAGAAGGAAAAGCCCTATGTAGATTGAATGAAGGGTTTTATTCATCGGGGAAATGACATCATATAATTACTAATATTTCTACCTCAAACTGATGTCTCCCCAATTTAATAAAATGCTTTAGTTAATAATTTTAAAATCTAAAGTTGAATGTGAAAAAATCTTTTAATATTTGCAATAGATTAATTTTCACTTAACTCATAAAGTGTGGTGTATTTGGTAGAATTATCTACAGACATCTCGGTAATTTTATCAATCAAAATGTTAATTCTTTCATTATCACTGTCGTCTGCCTCTTCATAGGCCTGTTCCGAGCTGTAGGTATAAATCTCTTCGAAATTATTTGGTTTCCCTTTTATTTCAAACACAGAATAGCTTTCCAGGCCATCCGTTTTAAGTACGCTTTTTAATTCCCGTATTACACTTAGGTATTCATCTCTTCTGGATGATTCAATTTCATATCTGATGCTTAAAAGAACCTTTGCCATTTATTCTCCGCTTAATTTAGGATATTGTTAGAATTAATTTCACCTGTGAACACTACTTTTACCGGACCGGTTAAAGTTAAATTTTTTATGCAGCTATTTTCTTTCTCAAAATCAATTATCAACCTATCTCCTCCTTTTGTGATAAGATTTACAGGTGGATTAATTTGATGAATATTGTTTACTACAATTGCTGTGGCGGCATTACCAGTACCGCAGGCAAGCGTTTCATCCTCAACACCTCTTTCATATGTTCTTATCAATACTTCATCTCCGCGCAGCGAATAAAAATTTACATTTGTCCCTTCCGGCTTAAATTCAGGCAAATTCCTGATTTCTTTGCCGATTTCAAAAACAGGCACATCGTTAATATCACTATAAAATAGCTTGGGATTGGAGGCGTTTACTAAAATATCTTTAATATTTATTACAACGTGAGGTGAACCGGTATCTACATAGCTAGAATTTATCAATTGACCTGCTGCTTTTATCTTAAAATTATATTTTGAATTCTGAGGTTCATTAAAAAGTACCTTCACAAGGCTTTCACTTAAAATTTCTCCCGAATATACCTTCCCGTTCGAAGTAAATTTAGTTTTATTTTCCTTGACTCTGTCTGTAGCCTCCGCAAATTTTATTGCGCACCTTGCGCCATTTCCACATAAACTTCCTGATGAACCGTCTGAATTAAAATATTCCATTATAAAATCAAAATTATCTGAATTTGAAATGGTAATAACTCCATCTGCTCCAATTCCGTT
>CAYPNM010000076.1:0-9728 GCA_964412105.1 uncultured Ignavibacteriaceae bacterium
TCATCAACTTATCAGTATTAATCACAGATTATATGACTTTATAAATAATTTTTTTTATCTTTTTAGCAGTTCGTAGCCTCTCGATAATTCAAAAAAAATTAAAAGGTATATTATGTTTGCAATAAATCATGCATCCGCTGCACTGCTTTTTAAAAAGAAGTACCCGGATGTAAAACTTGTATGGCTGCTAATATCTGTCCAGTTGGTGGAATTGCTCTGGGTTCTTTTTAATTACATTGGACTTGAATCAACCACTACAGAAGATTCTGTTAAATTTATTGGGGATATTCATTTATCCCATATGCCGTTTTCCCATTCTATATTATCTACTGTTATCCTCGCAGGGCTTGCATATATATTAATAAAAAAGTTCTTTAATAGTAAAATGCTGGCCACGGCGATAAGCCTCGCTATTTCTTCACATATTATATTGGATTTGCTTACTCATAACAACGACCTGCCTCTTTCATTTTTTTCTGAAAACATAAAGCTGGGCAGTATGCTCTATTCCGGTTTTCCTTATCTGGCTTTTCTATTTGAAATGTTGTTCGGCGTTTTCTGCTGGTGGTATTACAAAGGATCCAAATCTCTCCTTGCCGTTATAATTATTTTTAATCTTTTTAATTTTACAATCTTTTCACCAGACGTTGTCGGGCTTGAACAGTTCTTTGTGCATAGTCCTTACTTACTGACTACCGTAATATTTTTTCAGATAATTGTAACATTATATTTCGTCTGGCTGTTTGCAAAAAAAACCGATAAAGAAGTGCAGGCTGCCTAGAAAGCCCTATATCTTTCAGAAGCAGTGAATGGACTTAATTTCCCGGATATCGCGACAATCAATCGCAGTAAAAGGCAGGTTCAAAAATACTAAACGCTGAACGCTTGCCACGCCTTTGGCGTGACTATCCGCTAATCAACTCTCCCATAATACGGCAGATTATAGAAATTCTTGATCCGTGAAATAAAGATTAAACAAATAAGGTCATCTCAATTGAATATTACATTAAAATATTTCCGGAACTCAAAATTCCTATTTCACTGGGTCTGGTCCTTCAAATTTAATTTCTGAAATATTTATAGGAATTTAATTTTTATTTTGTGATATTTCATTAAAGTCTAAGTTTACAGCAATCAATCGGTCATATTAATACTATGGATATAGAAAATTATATATCATTACAACCTTTGATAAGACAAAATATATTAGAAAAGATTCACAAATCTATTATAGCAGCAGACAAAAGCGTAAAAGCTGAAGTTGGAAAAATGATGGGTAAAGAAATGATAATTTATAAAGGAAAAGGTCATATGAAATATGGGCTTGCAAGTGTAAAAAACTATATGTCCTTTCATATAATGCCAATTTATGGCTCAAAGGTTCTTTACTCTAAATACAAAACCCTGTTACCTAAAGCAAATTTTCAAAAAGGGTGCATTAATTTCCGCAATGAAGATGAAATGCCTATGCATATCGTTCAACAACTCATTATCGACTGCTCAACCATTGACCTTTTAAAATTGAAAGAAGAATATTTAAAATCTAAAAGGAGATAATATATGCGGCAGCTTAGCCAACGGTTACCCTGAAATATTTGAAACAATAGGTAAGCCGATGTATTTTCTTTCAATATTCAAAAAAGAGTAGGTCATAAAAATTCTGCCTTCAAATTTTATTTCTAAAATAATTTTAGGAATCTAATTTTAATTTTGTAATATTGAGATAAATAAAGAGTTAGCGGTAAGTGTGACTGCACACAACAATAAAAGAATAACAAGTATTTAACAATGGGAGAAAATACAACTTTAAATAAGCAATGAAAAAAACGACTTTAGTAATCCTGATAATTGTGACATCATTTTGCTTTGGCTTCGTATTTAAGACAATAATTTCAAAACAAAATAAAAAAACAATAAAAATGAAAAAAGTAACTGGCATAGGGGGTATTTTTTTTAAATCCAAAGACCCAAAAAAATTGACAGAATGGTATCAAAAACACCTTGGTTTAGATACAAATCCATATGGGGCAACTTTTGAGTGGTATGAACGTGATGACAGCACAAAGAAAGGACAATCACAATGGACTCCGTTTCCCGAAACCACAAAATACTTTGAACCTTCAACAAAGGACTTTATGATAAATTACAGGGTGGAAAACCTGGCAGCACTTGTTGAGGAATTAAAAAAGGAAGGCGTAACCATTGTGGACACTATTGAAACTTACGATTACGGCAAATTCGTCCATATACTTGACGCAGAAGGAAACAAAATTGAACTATGGGAACCAATCGATTGAGTATGAGAAAATAGTTGGTGAAGCAAACAAATTATTCGCCGGAACCAGAGACAGAGAATTACTGAAGTACTTGCATAATCATTCCTTAGCTTTTCGCAACTATCCGCTAACCCTTGTAAGCTGACAAACTACTTGTTGATCTCATAATGCAGCAGATAATAAAAATTCTTGACCCGTGAAATAAAGATTAAACAAATAAGGTCATCTAAATGGAATATTACATTAAAATATTTCTGGAACTCAAAATACCTATTTCACTGGGTCTGGTCCTATAAATTAAACTCCTAAAATCGTTATAGGAATTTAATTTTTATTTTATAATATTAGGGTAAATAATGAGTTAGGCATAATGCTTGTGAATCAGAAAGAAATTGAGTTTTGATAACAAAAATTCACATACCAAAACACCCACTATGTCAATTCATTGACCACTTTTACTATTATGTCGACTACAATCCGGAACATTCAGTGGACAGATTTCTACCGGATGGTGAAGTCCAAATTATTTTCGATTTGACTGATTATCCCAAATACATCTATGACAATGAGACACTGAAAGAAATTCAATCATGCCAAAATGTTTGGTTTTCAGGATTCCGAACTGAACCAATCACCATACCTTCAGGTAAGGAAAGCGAAATGCTAATTGTTCAGTTTAAAAAGGGCAGAGCATTTCCGTTTTTAATTGAACCCATGCAAAACTTGACAAATTTTGTGGTGGATGCTGAATTGGTAATAAGCCCAATAATCTTAAATATTCGCGAACGACTTTTAGAAGCCTCGTCTCCCTTTGAGAAATTTCAGGTATTGGAAAAGCTGCTTCTAAAAATTTACCTAAGAAAACTGAAGGAAAATTCTTTTGTCGATTTCGCGGTCTCAAAAATCATTGCTTCCCCTAATCAGAGTAGCATTAAGACCATTTCTAACAAAGTCGGATTTTCTCAAAAACACTTCATCAAGCTTTTTAAAGAACACGTTGGAGTAACACCAAAAGAGTTTTTGAAAGTCATTCGGTTTCAAAAGGCAATCCAACACATTGAAAACCAAATTGCTGTTGACTGGTCTCAAATTTCATATGATTGTGGGTTTTATGACCAATCACATTTTATAGCTGATTTCAAAAATTTTTCAGGATTTACTCCTTCTGAGTATATAAAACAAAAAGGCGATTTCCTCAACTACATTCCAGTGAAGTAGCTGAGGTAAAATTTTTCCTATCGTAATTAAATCCGTTTAGTAATTTTGTCTTAAACATTAAAAAAGGAAAAATATGGAAAACATGATAATTAATAATTGGGCTGTTTTAGTATGTGCTATCTTTAACCTTTTATTGGGTGCAATATGGTATTCTCCTGCCTTGTTTTATAATGCATGGAAAAAAGAAAATAACCTGACAGACGAAGACATCAAAAAATCGAAACCGATAAAAACCTACGGGATAAGTTTTTTACTCGCATACATTATGTCTTATAACCTCGCCTTCTTCTTAGGAGATGCCAATACTGACTGGCAATGGGGATTGACAGCAGGATTTCTTACTGGATTTGGCTGGGCAGCAGCCATATTTGCAGCCATTGCTTTGTTTGAACAAAAAAGCTGGAAATACATATTTATTAATGGTGGCTATATCACTATTTATTTTACAGTAATTGGATTTATTTTAGGAATATGGCGATAATTTTTATATGAAAAAAGATTATAAACCTGAAAGTTATAATTCTGTTGCTCCCTATTTTTGTGTTGCTGGGGCACAAAAATTGGCAAACTTTTTACACCGCCTATTTGGAGCAGAAGAATTAAGAAAATATGTTGGCTCCGATAATAAGATTATACATATGGAGGTTCGGATTGATGACTCAATCGTTATGATTGGCGATTCGACAGAATCCAATCCACCAAAAATGCAAAACATACACGTGTACGTGTCTGATGTTGATGCTATTTTTAATCTGGCAATAGAACTGGGATGTAAGGCTTTACAAGCTCCTGTTCAGAAAGAAGGAGAATCTGACAGAAGATGTGTATTTATTGATTTTGCAGGTAATTTATGGTCAGTAGGTACACAAATGGAATCAAACAATATAAATTGATAAAATTAATGTCTATGGCAAAAACATCTCAAGAAATAGAAAAAGAATTCATTGATGGCCTGAAGAATACCACAGGCAAAACCCTCTATGAATGGATGTCAGCAATCAAAACCAGCGGAATTACAAAGCGGAACGACATCATCAAATGGTTAAAAGAAACAAACAAATTCGGTCATATGTATGCAAGTTTATTAACTGGTATTTATTTTAACAATGGGAAACCTGTTTATGCAAGCGAACAGAACCTTCTGGAAAACCAATTTGAAAAATATCATGATATGCGTCCGTTATTTGAACACCTGCAAAAGAAAATTTTAGACTGGGACAATTCTGTTGAATTTGTTACCAAGAAAACTTATGTGTCTATTACCAAGAAGCGAGAATTTGCAGCCATCAATATTAAAAAGGGAGAGCTACGCCTGGGAATGGATTTAGGTGATTTGCCTTTTGAAGGTATAGTTGAAAAAGAAAAATTAACAGGTCCTATGCCGAGAATATCACACATGGTTGTTATTAAGAATCAGTCGGACATTAACGATAATTTATTTAAATTACTTGACAAAGCAAATAATAATGTAAATCCATGAAAAGACATTTAATAAATTTCTGCTCAATATTTGGGGTATGCGTTTTAATCAGTTGT
This sequence comes from uncultured Ignavibacteriaceae bacterium, assembly GCA_964412105.1. Lineage (GTDB taxonomy): Bacteria > Bacteroidota > Ignavibacteria > Ignavibacteriales > Ignavibacteriaceae > JAKAGZ01. Next base: position 5,031 of record CAYPNM010000076.1, read on the forward strand.
GCTGGGATTAATAAATCCGATAATAAAATTAATAAAGTCGACCCGGAATATGCTATTGCTTATAATGTCTTATTTGATAGTAAAAATGATAATTACGAAGTTTTTACTATGAATATGGATGGTTCGGATAAGAGAAATATCACGAACCTAAGTGGTGTGGAATGGACATATTTTTCTTATATGGATAAACTTTACTTCATTTCCGATAAGGATACTTGTCAACGTTGTGCCTATTTCCTTTATGAAACGGATTACAAAGGAACCAATCCGAAAAAAGTTTCAAATATTCCTTTGGCAGATAGTTGGATGAGTAGTAGAAATAATGGGACCGAATTTATCGTTAAGCCCAACAAAAAAGTTGATTCTGTATTTTATATTATTGACTTGAAAGGCCAGCTGATTCGAAAATTAGAAACAGGTTTGCCTAAATCAGATGATCCGCTTTTTGTAAATAATGGAAAACAGGTGGTTTTCTGTGGAGGTAATAAAAAATCCAAACGCGAAAAAGGATATAAAGAAGAATTATACCTGATAAATCTTGATGGCACAGGACTAAAACAACTAACTCATTATCCTGCATCTGATACAACTGCACCGTGGTGGGCATATAAAACCGGCCCCCCGAAATTGCATCCAACAGAGAACTTCATTAGTTACCAAAGTTATCAGAATGGCAAATACAGCTTGTATGCTGTAGCGCTTGATGGCAGCAGACAATGGAAATTAACCGAAAACACAGAGGATGAAGGGTGGCATGATTGGAGTCAGGATGGAAAGTGGTTAGCTATAGAATTATTTGACAATGCTCAAACCCAATTTCATATCGGACTAACGAATTGGGAAACGAAAGAAATGAAAATATTGACAGACACCACTTTTAAATACCAACAAGCACCAAATTTTGTAATAAAGAATCTTTCTTTACATTCCGATATATAGTGCCTTTAAGAAACTTGAAAGCATTGTAAACGAAGATTAATAAGCACATACGCCCAACAATGTATAAAAGCAATAGCGGGTGAAGTGCTTCCAGCAAGTATTTTACAAATTAGTAATTTAAAGCCGCTACTGTACTTTTACTCAACGATATCAATAATGCCAGGCACATAGTTATCCTATCTACAAAAACAAAAATTGTTTCCACTTTGTAATTATCTTTAGAAACTGAATGGCGGATATCTATCAGTAACGAGTAAAATTGCCTACCCTGTTACTCGTAAATTCCATCTCATCACTCCAACAGTGAAATAAAAAAACTTTCTCGGGTATTTTCCGGTAAATAGAATCACAAACCAGGCTACTATGGTTAAACATCAGGGCGACTGAAGTTTAACCGAGCAATAATTAATTTATATGTAGGTTGCCTTCCAAAACAGACTTTGAAATGCAAAAGTTCCCGCTTCCAAATAAAAAAGCCCACAGATCAATTAAGAAATGTGAGCTTGGGTTCAAAATATTTCAGGAGGATGTCCTGAAATAAGAATGATTAATTTAATAATTTTTCAGAGCATAATAAATAATGAGCGTATCCCATATTTAAAGGATTTATGAAAAACCTGACACTCCGGACCAAAATATTATTTCATCGATCTGCAAAATTCTCGTCTCTGTGTCTGGACATTATTAAATGGTAACCTTAATTTTTAAACATTCCTGATACCATTTCCGGGATTATAGTTCAGCAGAAAGGATTGGTTGATTATTAATATTAATTGTAAATTATTCTTGACTGATCATTCCCAACTATTGTTTTTGCTTGGTTATTTATAAAATCTTTCAGGTAAACAAAAATGAGATTTGAAAAATATCTTATCTTTATTTCTCTAGCCGTTTTAATTCTGTTTTTTGTTGTTGAATATACTCTGTACGAAAATCTTAAAAATCAAACCATTAATAATTTAAATGATCAGCAGATGATATATGCCAGGCAGGCTGCTGCAGGGATAGAAGATCATTTTAATCATATGATTTATACTTTAAATTTCCTGGCTCACTATTCTGATGTTATTAATCTCAATGATTCCGGCAGAGAAATACTAAACAATTACCAGAAACTTTTTCCAGAAGAGGTTAAGGGAATTACCAGGGTTGATGCCAACGGAAAAATTATATACACTTATCCAGCTATCGCTTCAGCGGGGACTGATATATCATTTCAAAAACACATTATGCAGATTATGAAGACCCATAAACCAGTTGTCAGCGATGTATTTATGACGGTTCAGGGTTTTAGAGCTGTAGCAGTTCATGTGCCTGTATTTAAAGATACTGCATATGATGGTACTCTTGCATTTCTTCTGTCATTCGATCATATCGCAGGAAAATACATAGGAAATATTAAGATCAACCAAAGCGGTTACGCATGGGTGGTCAGCGCAGATGGAATTGAGATCTATTCTCCCTACCGGGATCATATTGGTAAAAATGTATTCAATTTATACAAAGGGTTCCCAGAAATAATATCTATGCTCCATAATATGCTTAAAGAGAAACAGGGGGTCGCTACTTACTATTATAATAGAGTCCCTGGTAAAACTAATGAAAATGTACTTAAAGATGCTGTCTATTTGCCTGTCCCTATAGGCAATACATTCTGGTCAATTGTTGTTGCCACACCCGAAGATGAAGCAATTGCCGCACTTTCCGGAATCAGGACTAAACTTTTTTTTATAACCATTTTTTTACTGCTGATACTTTCTATTTCCTTATATATAATTATAAGACATAAGGTCCTTATTGATGAGCAGAAGAAACGGGAATCGATCTCTGCAGCTTTGTTTGAAAGTCAGCAGAAGTACAAAGAGCTTATTGAAAAAATGCTTGACGGTGTTTATAAAAGCACTCATGAGGGAAAGTTCCTTCAGGTAAATGAAGCGCTGGTTAAAATGCTGGGCTATAATAACAAAGAAGAACTTTATAATATAGATATTAAAACCCAGCTCTATTTTCAGGAGTCTGATCGCGAAAGCGCCGCCCTTGAAGAAAAGCTTGAAGAAATGGCAATCTTTCGTTTAAAGAAAAAAGACGGATCAGAATTATGGGTTGAAGATCACGGCAGGCACGTATTGGACGATAAAGGCAATGTGCTTTATCATGAGGGAGTAATGAGGGATGTTACAGAACGTCTGAGAATTGAAAGGGAGTTAATCGATGCAAAAGAGAAAGCAGAAGAAATGAACAGGCTGAAAACAAATTTCCTTTCGAACATGAGCCACGAGTTAAGAACCCCCCTTATCGGCATCCTTGGTTATACTGATATTATGATGCAGGAAATTAGTAATGAAGAACATCATAATATGATGAAAATTATTAACAACAGCGGTAACAGGCTATTGAGAACTTTAAATCAGGTGCTTAATCTTTCCAAAGTTGAATCAGGGAATAGTGATCTTAGTTTAACAGACTGCAACCTGAATGAAATTATCTTATCAATCCATGATCTTTTCTCAGCTGTAGCGGGGGAAAAAGGAATTCAAATGGAAATCAATCTTCCAGATGCTCCGCTTTTTCTAAAAGCCGATAAAAATTTGCTAACATCAATATTAGAAAATTTAATTCACAATGCTGTCAAATTTACGCCGGAGGGTAAAGTTACTATATCGGCCAGACAATTAAATAACGAGGTCGTTATTGAAGTTGCTGACACCGGTATTGGAATTGCGGATGCGGATAAGCAAATTATATTCGAGGAATTCAGACAGGCAAGCGAGGGTTTTTCCAGAAAATATGAGGGATCCGGTCTTGGCCTGACAATTGTAAAAAAATATACAGGTATAATGGGAGGAACCGTTACACTTAATAGCAAACCTGGTGCTGGTACAACCTTCATTCTAAAATTTCCGTCAGGCAGCCCTATTATTTAATGCTCTCAGGTTATTAGATTATAAAGTAATTATTATGAATGGCAAAAATATTAATAATGAAAGCTACACTAAGCCGAAACTACTGCTTGTTGATGATGACGAAGTTACTGCGGATATTATTAGAATATTTATTGGTGATCGATATCAGATTGATTGGGTAACAATTGGATTTGATGCCATTGCAAAGGTTAACGAAAACAATTATGATGCCTTTTTAATAGATATTGGCCTGCCCGGTGAATTTGATGGAATGGAAATTACAAAAAGGCTGAAGGAAATTGATGATAATAAAGATAAACCCTTTATTGCTGTAACAGCTCATGCAGGGTATGGTGATAAAGAAAAATTCCTGGCAAACGGCTTGACCCATTATTTATCCAAACCATTTGAAAAACATACACTATTGGCATTAATTAAAGAAGCTCTAAAGGTGTAAAATTACAATTTAATATATGCTAAAACAAAAAATGCAAAATTTGCATAATAACAGCAGGGTATACCTATGAAAAAAAGTCTAAGATCAGTATCTGTAATTTTCATATTAATTACTTTCACTGCTTTAGCACAAACTAAAATCACTCCTTCCCAAGCAAAAGACTACATCGGCAAAACGGTCATTGTCTCCGGCAAAGTCGATCAGGTAACCCATTCAAGCACAGGCACCTGGTTTATCAATATGGGCGGTAAATATCCTGACAATGCTTTCACAGCAGTTGTCTTCAAATCGGACGCAGACAAATTTACAAACCTCAAAGATCTTGAAGGTAAAACAATTGAAGTAAAAGGGAAGATCAAAGAATATCGCGGAACTCCGGAAATTATTCTAAATGATCCG
>CAYPNM010000077.1:0-2463 GCA_964412105.1 uncultured Ignavibacteriaceae bacterium
ATATTTTGGCACTTTGTATTTTGTTAAATGGGATTTAAGATAATCCAGAATTTCACCGGCAGTTGATTTCTCATTCTCTTTTAGAACAACAAACGCTTTACCCACCTGCCCCCATTTTTCATCGTCAACGCCGATAACAGCACACTGTGCAACTGCCTTGTGTTGATAAAGTACGCCCTCGATTTCTGCGGGATATACATTTTCTCCCCCGCTGATGAACATATCTTTTAACCGGTCTACTATAAAGAAGTAACCTTCGTCATCAATATATGCCAGGTCGCCTGTATGTAAATAATTCTCTGAATCGAATATTTTTTTTGTCGCATCCGGATTGTTAAAATAACCTGTCGTAGCGCTGGGTCCCCTGAGTACAAGTTCTCCGACATTATTTGCCGGCAGCGGAGAATTAGTTTCTATATCTACTATTCTTGCATCGACAAAAAAATTTGGCTTGCCGATTGATCCTGCTTTTCTTTCTGCGTCCCCGCTAGGCAGTGAAAAAACTCCCGGTCCGAATTCAGTCATGCCGAATCCCTGCCGGAAGACAATGTTTTTCTCTTCGCGGTATTTATTAATTAATGCTACGGGCATTGGCGCACCGCCGCTCATACAGTACCGCATTGATGAAAGATCCGCGGTCTTCCAGCTTTTAGCTGCTGTTAAAAGCTGGAATATCGAAGGCACTCCGCCGAATGTAGTCGCCTTTTCTTTTTCAATCACGCTGAGCACCTGTTCGGCATCGAATTTCTTTGTCTGTATTACTGTTCCGCCCTGAATTAAAATCGGGAGTGAAAACGCAAATAATCCGCCGGCGTGGAACAGAGGGAATATATTCAAAAAAATGTCGCTGCCTAAAACATCTCCAAGAATTGAGTTTATAGTATTCCAGATTATTTGTTTGTGACTTATTTGAGCCGCTTTCGGTGTGCCCGTTGTACCACCGGTAAAAAGTAAACAAGCTGTATCATTTTCAGTTAATGATTCACAGGTAACTTTGTTCTCATTCTTTTTTTGAATTATACTTTCCAGTGAGGTTTTAGTTGAGTTTTCGACAGGATAAATTCTGGGCATCTTTGAACATTTTTTCAGATACTCTCCGGTAATTTTAATATCATCTTCTTCTGAATTAAAATGAATTTTGGGTGTCGTCAAGCGGATCTGATTCTCTAATTCTTTTGAATGCAGCCGCCAGTTTAACGGCACAAAAACAGCTCCCATTTTTCCGCAGGCAAAAAATAAATCATAATGATAGATACTGTCATAAGACAAAAGCGACACGCGATCTCCTTTTTGTATGCCGTTTTCCTTTAACCAGTTTGCCAGGTTATTCGCGCGGGTGTTTAATTCCGAAAAACTATACCTGGTCGCAGGTTCCATCGAAACATCTATAATGGCAGTGTTATTGCTGGAATAAACACAACGCCTGGCCAGGTAATCACCTATATACATTTTAATATTTTATTTTATTCTTCTTAATACTGTTGTACAATTAGTTGCTGCTGAACCGCCTACATTCAACAGGGCGCCTGTTTCGGGTAATTTTGAAGGAGCCACCCCGACAGGCTCCCCGATTAATTGTTTATATATTAGAGCGTGCATTGATGCGCCGGTTGCGCCAACCGGATGTCCTTTTGCTTTCAATCCGCCGGATAAATTAACCGGGCACTTTTGATCTTTTTCAAACTTGCCTCCGATGTAATCGAAGCCTGATTTCCCGTCTTCTGATAATCCCAATGCCTCTGTACACAACAATTGATTAATTGTAAAACAATCGTGTACTTCAGCCAGATCAAGGTCTTCGGCTCCGATTCCCGCTTCAGCATAAGCTTTATTTACTGAATGCTTTGCTCCTGTAAGTTCATACATATTCGGCTTATTTGATAAAGCCATTCTCTCTTCAGCGTGTCCGATGCCTGCAATTTCAACAATTTTATCTTTGCGGTTTTTTGCATCTTCGGTATTGGATAAAACCAGCGCTGCAGCACCATCAGAAATTAGCGAACAATCATGGAGCCTTAATGGAGGTGCAACCATAAAGTTGCTTCCTTTCCCTTCATCCGGCATATTAAGAATTGCTTCGGCAGTTACAAGACCAAGCCTTTCGGGTAAACTGCCGGGACCAAAATGCGCAAGCGGATTCTGCAATCCGTTCCTGTAACATTGGGCGGCAACTGATGCGAACATTAAACGAAGCTGATCTTCCGGAATATTATAATGTGACTGGTAGCCCTTTGCATATTCAGCAAACAAACCGGGAAATGTCATTCCCCTGGCACCTTCTTCAGGCCAGTAAGATGAACAGGATAAGGCATGTGCAGTGCCTTTGGTATCAAGCAGATTCATTTTTTCAACGCCTATAACAAGTACGTTTTTATATCTCCCTGATTCAATCGCGTAGACGGCATCGTAAACAGCAAGTGAAGAAGAAGCGCAGGCGCCTTCTACTCTCGTCATTGGTTTGTA
>CAYPNM010000077.1:2563-6549 GCA_964412105.1 uncultured Ignavibacteriaceae bacterium
GAATTTTCAATATATTTTTCGAGTTCATATGCGTTTTCAATTTCAACAAGTTTATCATCTCTGCCGGAACAAATTAAAGTCGGCGCGATAATTCTTTTTGCATATTTTTTCCCTTCAAAATTATTTCCCGCAAAAAACTGTCTGTAATAAGCATACTCAGGTTGCGGATTTTCAATTCTCCAGCTGGTGATATATTCAAGTTCATCCCTGTGGTTTTGCTTAAATTCATCTGAAAAGCTGAATGAGTAAGAATATTCTAATCTATCCTTTCGTGTTTTTCCTCGAGGTTTGACTAAACATAGAAATGCATCTCCCGACGGACCAATTTGATCCTGTCCGCCCAGAGTTGTACAGGTAAGTATCAGTGAAACTGTCTTATCGGGCCAGTGCGAGGCAAAATATTGACCTATAAATCCTCCCATTGAAGCACCTAAAACGTGTGTTTTACTAATTGAAAGTTTTTCCAACAAATTATTTATATCTTCTGCAAACATCTTAATTGAATACTTTTCATCCGGTTTATCTGTGCGCCCGCTTCCTCTTATTTCCGGCATAATAAGCCTGTAATTTTTCGAAAGACTCCTATAGTTTTTTTTCCACAGCCAGTTACCGGCACCTAATCCCGGTATCATCAGCAGTGGTTCTCCTTTCCCGATAAACTCCGTATAAATCTTTATTCCGTTTATTTCAAAATGCTCGCCGGTAAGATCAGATTTCATAAATCCATTAGTTTAGGTTACTATTCCGCCGTCCACCGATAACACAGCCCCGGTTACATAACTTCCTTCATCCGAAGCCAGATAAAGGAAGGCATTAGCAATATCATCCGGTTTACCCAATCTTCCTAAAAGAGTTTTTTCCTTCATTAAGTTGATAACTTTTTCGGGCATTGATTTTATTATATCCGTTTCCATAAATCCGGGCGCGACCGCATTTACGCGTATATTGTATTTACCAAGCTCCTTTGCCCAGGTTTTTGTCATACCGATTACTCCGGCTTTAGAAGCTACGTAGTTCGATTGCCCGAAATTCCCATACAGCCCGACAACAGAGGAAGTGTTTATAATTGCGCCTCCTTCGTTCTGTTCAACCAGAACCTTTGAAACAGCCTGCGCGCAGATAAAAACACCCTTTAGATTTACATCAATTACCTTCTGCCATTGTTCCAACTCCATTTTTACTAATCGCCCATCGGAAACAATGCCGGCATTATTTATAAGTATATGAAGTTTCCCGAATTCCTTTAAAGCAGCGGACACAAGTTTATTTACATCCTCCTGGTCACTTACATTTACTTTTACGAATAATCCCCTGCCGCCGCTGTTTTTAATATCATTAATTACTTTTGATCCGGCATTTTCGTCCATATCCGCGACCACAACATTAGCTCCTTCCTTTGCGAACAAAAGCGCTGTAGCCCTGCCAAGTCCGTTTGCACCGCCGGTTATTATCGCTGTTTTATTTTTTAGCTTCATATTACTTTTTCCCGCAGTATTTATTTTTTAATCTCGTTTGACAATCCCATCTCTTCTATATATTCCTCAATACTTTGAAAGTTTTCTTCCGACTTCATCCATTCTTCCGTAAAATCGAATAATAGTTTTGTAAATCTTAAATGCATTTCACGCATTCCAATCAGTCTCTGGCAGACTGTTTTTAATTTTTCGTTCTCGTTATCTTCCATATATTGTTTCAATAAAAGCTTTAAATTTTCATTGATCATATGCAGATCATCTTCATAGAGGCTCATCTGGTTTACTACAGCCTGCAGGTAAACATCCGGCACAATTTCATAATGATACTTACGCTTTCCTTTAATCCACACTTTCCTGATAAGCTTCAGGTCTTCAAGCCTTCTGCAAATTTGATTTACAGGGCTTTTTGTTATCTGGAGTATTTTACACATTTTATCGACTGTTATCGGCTCAGTTTCACAGATCAGTAAACCAACAACTCTGCCTAATAATTGACTATGTCCAAACTTTGCGTAGCCGCTTCCAATGTCATCTATAATTTTATACCGTAATTCATCCATTTTAATTTCCTTCAATTAAGGTTTGCTGTTTAATTCAGTTATCATTTAAGAAATCAATCACATCTTTATTAAACTCTTTTGACTTCTCAACAAAAAACTGGTGGCCCATTCCGTCAAATACTATTAACCGGCTGTTTTTAATTTTTTTGTTAAGATTATATGAGTTTTGGATCGGGACTAAAACATCATTCGTTGCGCCAAGTATCAATGTTGGAATATTGATATTTTTCACATCCTCCGATCTGTCAAATGTTACTCCCGCCATTGCCTGTGCCTGATATGCTTGCGGCGGCTGCGGATTATCCACCCTTAAATCCACCAGATGCTCAAATACACTGTCATCTGACACATATTCTTTTGAATAAACCAGCGAGAGTTTCTTCTTTATCATCTCTCTTGAATCTCCGGATGCCGCTAGTACAAGAGCCAGGGTTTCCTGACTCATGGCAATATGATCTTTACCGCCGGCACTGGTTGCACCCAGCACCAGCTTGTCCACCTTTTCCGGATATAAAAGGGCAAACTCCAGAGCAATGAATCCGCCCATCGAAACGCCGAGTATGTGCGCTTTTGAAATTTTCAGCGAATCCATCAATCCCGCTAAATCTTTCGCCATCATATTAATAGTATAAGGACCGGCAGGTTTATCCGACCTGCCAACGCCCCTGTTATCGTATGCAATTACGGTAAAATACTTTGAAAGTTCAGGAATCTGTTTTTCCCATAAATAAAGCGCGGCACCGAGTCCTTCAATTAATACAAGATTCGGCCCGCTGCCTGTTATCTCATAATAAAGTTCGGTTCCGTTGGTTTTTACTTTGCCTGATTTTTTATTTGAAGTTTGAGCGCTCATATCAGCCTCCATTGTGAGGACTAGTAAGAGAATTAGGAAGAATAAAACGGTATAATTGTTTTGATTCTTAATGATTGATTCGCCTTAGTTTTAAGCAAATATTTAGAATTTGAGCCATAAAACTATATTTCCTGAAAATTCAGTTTTTTCGGTATATTCGGGATAAAGTTAACTTAAGCTTTTTAAAGAATACTGTCAACAATTATTTTTTGAGAGCGGCAGGAATTTTTGTTAAGCGACAGAAAAAGATATCTCCCCCGATAAATCGGGGTCGATATGACAGAGGGTAATGGCATTACTTAAAGTTAAGAATGTGAAATTGTTCGGAACGGTGTCCTAGATACAATCCCGCCTAATGGCGGGACACTCAGCCACCGCGACGCGTTACATAGTTGTGGTTGCGATTTTGGGTATAAAATTGCATATTCGGAAAAATTCAGGCAGGGGTAATTATAGGCAATGTTATTAGCAGCAGGTGTCGGACCTCCCTGATCTGATTACAGCAATTCTTTAAAATAATACGGGGGGAGCAAAATGCCCAAACAATTGTCCCATCTTCACAAGATAATCGAATGTCTTTATGCTGATCTTAAACTTATTGAAAGCTTAGTGCTAAAGTATGACGGTGAAAAAAGAGTTGAAACCGCTTTTACATCATTAAATAATGAGGCGATCTCTTCCGCAAACTGCTGTCATTTATTGCCGCTGATACGCGTCCCAGGCGAGAAGGGATTTAACGGAAGCGAAGACATTCCGGCAGACAGGAAGGAAATGCTTAGAAAGATGCCGGACAGCTTCTATTTTATAAAGCTTGATGATCTTAAAGAATATTTATTGTTAGCGATTGACGGTAATATCAGGCAGGTGCGGGATATATTTCCCTTAAGCGCACTGCACCGGATAAAGAGGAGCGTTAATAAAAACCGTCTGATTAAAAATTATGTCGACCACATTGTCAGTAAATATCCTGACAGAACAAAGGAGGATATTTTTTTCTATGTAGCCGAGAAAACCAACGACAATTTTGAGAATATCAGGAGGCTTTATTATCACAAGCCGAAGAAAAAGTAAAAAGGCAATAAAGGCTTAGAAAAGGCT
>CAYPNM010000077.1:6649-9645 GCA_964412105.1 uncultured Ignavibacteriaceae bacterium
CCAGGCAAGAGTTTCCTTTATGAACTCATTTTGTGGAGGGATATGATCGGTGTTGTAAAGTTTCAATTCTTTATCTTTTTTAGGCGTACCTAAAAAATCAAACATTGGCTTTATGGCTTTGTCATAAGGAAATATCATATCGTATTTTCCGTTCAGCATTAGAGTGGGTAACTTTACCCTGGGCAGATAGTTGATCGCGTTTACTTCCGGAAGCCCCATATTAACATAGCCTCCTGAAATTAAAACGCTTGCTTTCAGGCGATGCTCGACAGCGGGGATAATCCCTCCGAATATTCCTCCCCAGCTCATGCCGTAATAGGCTAGCCGACCGGTATCAATATCCTGACGGGTTTCAAGGTAATCGATGCATCTCATAAAATCTTTTACCAGTTGAATCCTGTATTCAGTAAACTGGTGCAATTTGCCTTCCCTAATCAATAAATCCGGAAATAATCCTTTTCGGCTTCTTTCAAAGGTTCCCTTTAAAACAGGGAAAAGGACAGCCCGTCCATTTTTAACTATATAAGAAACGAACGATGTAAACTCGTAGTAATTTTCAATATCCCTGCTCGTTTTCTGAAATGAAACCGCTGACCCGGGAAAATATATGACCGTTTGATAAGGAGGCGACGTGTTCTTTGGAAGAAATAAGTGAGCCAAAACGCGCTCATTATTATACGAGGCATCGAATGAAACTTCCTCGTGTACCCATTCATTTTTAACTTCATCCCTGGATATCACTTTTGAATTAAGCGCGGTTTTGTCGTATAAAAATTGATTCTTATAAACTTTAAATACCTCATCGGATACCGGCTTTTGATTGGAATAATATTCATTTGGGACAAATTGTGCCATTCCAAAAACCTGAGCCGGGATTTCTTCTTTGTTTAAATAAACAGCGCATCTGAATCCGTTTCTTGAAGAACGGTCAAACGCTGAAGCCTGGCTTAAACCTCTGAACATATATGTATTATCATTCCAGGCACCTCCCCGAAGTAATCTTCCGCCCGGTGTTTTATTCCAGCACCATTCCCTGGCATTTCCTGGCATATCATACGCACCATATGCCGTAAATCCCGGAAGACTTCCTACCGGAATCAGTCCTTTATGATTAAAATTGCTGAAGGGCTCGAAAACCGCGAATCCGCCGAGCTGCGGCCACTTGACTAATGGCGTCGAATTTCCAATTGCCAATCCCCAATGAGTTCTTGTCGGCAGTTCCTTACCGGCAAACTCCGCGTATGCAGCGGCTTCATACCAGCTGATTCCCGTTACCGGGTAATCGGCTTTTCCATCCGGATAATCACCTGCCTGCCATGTTGCCGGGCCCGGTCTCCCGGTCTGATCAACAAATAACTTCTCCGCCTGCTGCCGGGTAAGCTCTTTACCATCTTTTATGAATTCATTTTTCCAGTACTTTGTGTTTTTATATCCGCCGGCGTTAATAAAGTCTTTATACTGTTTATTCGTTACTTCATATTTGTCTATAAAAAAGTCAGGCACAGGACCATAGTTTGTTTCCGCACCTGCTACTCTTACCATACCTTTCGGGATGCTTCCTTCTTTATCCAGTTTCCTGGTAATATTATAAGGAATTAAAAGGCTGCTCTTTGTTATGTTTATATCCCATGTTGAAGCGGCAGCAAATGCAGTATCAAATCCTTCTTTAATAAATTTCCATCTGAACACACCTATAGGTAATCTGGTTTGCCTGATGGGGGTTGTACCTAAATACTTCCATTCGTCGTTCGGTCTATTATATTGTTTTATGTAAACTTTTGAACCCTCGGGATCAGTATTGATATTTAATTTTAGTGAACTTTTTGCAATTAGTTCAGCCAGTTCGGTATTACCCGGGATATATTTCTCCGCTTCTACTTCAAGCTTGTATGCCTGTGTAAAATCCCGCCAACTGTGGTCAACAAGATTTTGTATTTGCGGCAGCAATTCTCCTTCAGCCCATTTTATTTTTGACTCCCTGTTGAAAAACCACCAGGCCGCAATTACAATCACAATGACAATACTAAATGCGGAGATAAAAACTTTAGGTCTTTTAAAACGATGGGCCAGCATCTTTAACGAAAGGACATTTCCTGTCTCCGGACTTATTTTATTTCTATACTGCTTTAATTCATCAATGATCTCAGACATATCAGAATAACGGGAGTCCGGTTTCTTTTGCAGAGCTTTTTCAGATATATGAGCCAGCTCAGGACTTACTTCAGAATTTTGCACATTTGCCGGCTCAGGATCTTCATTAAGTATTGAATATAATACCGCCTGTTCGTACTCGCCTTTAAATGGCATCTTTCCTGTCAGCATTTCATAAAGTACGATACCGAACGACCAGATATCTGTTCTCCTGTCAACCTCCTCACCCTGCGCCTGCTCGGGCGACATATAATCTATTGTTCCGATTGTAGTGCCGATTTTTGTGAGCTTGGTCTTTCCCCTGAGCTTGGCCAGTCCGAAATCCATTATCTTTACATTACCATCTTCGGTTATCATAATATTGGAAGACTTTATATCGCGGTGAATGATATCGGCTTTATGCGCGGCATTTAATCCTTCGGCAATCTGGATTGCATAATTAATCATATCATTAACCGACAGAGAAAGACCTTTGTTTGTCTCTATAAAATCTTTTAACTCTTTACCTTTGACATATTCCATAACTATGAATAACTGGTCATCCGCTTCTTCAATTGAATGAACGGTAGCGATATTCGGATGGTTGAGCGCGGCCGCGGCTTTAGCTTCTATTTTAAATCTGGCTTTCTCTTCGGAATCAGAGGATATGTGTTGAGGCAGGAATTTTATCGCGACTTTGCGTTCAAGTTTTAGATCTTCGGCGAGGTAAACAACTCCCATACCCCCCTCGCCTAATTTCTCTATTATTTTATAGTGAAGAATAGTTGAGCCAATCATCTGCTTGTCCTGGCTGCTTTGGAATGCTTATAACATAAAGAAATAATCCGGATTAGGCAACAAGAAAT
>CAYPNM010000078.1:0-9541 GCA_964412105.1 uncultured Ignavibacteriaceae bacterium
CAGGATGATTCAAGAAGACTAAACTCTGAGGTTCAGTATAATAATAATTGGGGTGGTTACCATGTAATTGCAGGTGTACAGTATATGCTGGATATGGCGGGAAGTCATGATACCTACCTGCTGGATGATAGTTCAAGAATAGATATTTACCAGTACGGTTTTTACGCACAGATTGAAAAGGAACTTGGCTCCGGTTTTAAAGCTGTGGTTGCCGCTCGTGCAGATGATCATCAGCTATATGGCTTCCATTTTGTTCCCAAAGCAGGTTTGCTATATACAAATGATGCAGGGACTTTCCGTATCACTTACGGTAATGGTATTGCCAATCCAACAATTCTTAATGCCGAAATGAATATCTTTGGTGGCCTAATTCTTGGCAACGGCGAAGGCTTTACATTACAGGATGGAACAAAAATTCCAGCTCTCAAGCCTGAAACCATTAACACTATTGAGTTTGGATATAAAGGAGTTGCTGAAAATAAACTATTCATTGACTTCAATGCCTACTATAATTTTACCAAGGATTTCATCAGTCCGTTAGTCCAGATTGCTCAACCTGGAAACCCGGTTACATTAAGAGGTAGCCAGGACATAAATCAGCTTCAGGCTTTAGGTGGTACATATGTTTTAACTTATCTCAATGTCGGCAAGATAAACACCTATGGAGCAGACCTCGGCTTAAATTATTATTTCAATAATAATCTAAGTCTTACTTTTAATTATTCTTATTTCAATTATGAGGTTAAAGAAGGTAATATCAGCACGGACCAATTGTTCTTAAATACACCAAGGAACAAATTCGGCGTTGGATTAAATTATTACGGAGAAAAATTCTTTGGATCGGTTTTCGGGCGCTGGTCGCAAAATTATAATTTCTTTTCCGGTATAAATGTCAGGTCAGAAACTATTCCGGGTTTAACTTTTGGCGGAAGTCCGGTCATCGAGGGACAAAGAGTTGGAAGGGATTGGAATTACGGTCCTCTCGGAGGTTTCTTTAATGTTGATCTTTCTGCCGGTTACAGAGTTACAGATATTGTAACAGTTTCGGGAAGCGTAACAAATCTATTTAATGTAAAGGCGATGGAATTTGCCGCTTCTCCTCCGATCAGCAGATTGTTTAGTGCAGAAGTGAAATTCTCCTTCTAGTTAAGTGGATAACTTACTGGTGGTCCCCTGTGGGTAAAATAACAGGGGACCTGTTCTTAATTCACCGAATATAGAAGGTATATATATTATGAATAAAAATAATGATGCAGTAGGTATCGCCAGTGTTGGCATGTATTTGCCGGAGAATTATTTAACAGCCGAAGATATCGCCAGAGAAAGCGGCCTGCCGCTTGATGTTGTACGCAATAAACTCGGAATCGAGAAAAAATATATTTCCGGTCCGGATGATCACCCCAATGAAATGGCTTTAAAAGCAGCCAGAGACTGTTTTGCCCATACAGATATAAAACCGGATGAAGTTGATGTTGTACTCTGTACGACAGAAGAGTGGCGTGAATATTTGCTGTGGACTTCAGGAATTCATTTAGCCTATGAAATAGGGGCTCGTAATGCATGGGCTATGGATATGCATATGAGGTGCTGCACTTCCATTGCTGCTGTAAAAATCGCGAAAGACCTGATGAATTCTGATAAAGATATAAATACTGTTTTAATTGCGGGCGGATATGCAATTGACAAATTTATAAACTTCAAAAATCCCAAGACTACTTTTCTTTATAATATTGGAGCAGGTGCCGGTGCAATGCTTCTTAGAAGAGGCATGGATAAAAACCATATTCTCGGCAGCCAGTTATTCTCAGACGGGTCAATGAGCAAGGATGTTATTGTGCCTGCGAGCGGAACTATACAGCACCCGACAGACAAAGCCGTCAGGGAAGGGAAATTCTATTTTGATCTTATCAATCCTGAAAGTATGAAACAAAAACTGAACGAATCCTCAATGGATATATGGGTCTGGTGCTCGGAACAGGCTTTGAAAAAAAGCGGCAATAAACCTGATGGCACACCGTATACAAAAGCTGACCTGGATTTTGTCAATATGGTTTTGGTCAAACCTTCCGCCCATTATGGACTGCTTGACAGGCTGGGATTGAGTCACGATAAATCTGTTTATACAGGCAACATTGGTCATATTGGTGAGCAGGATACTATAATTTCTATTATAGAAGGTATTAAACAGGGCAAATTAAAAGACGGCAATTTAATGCTCATGCTGGGTGCCGGAATTGGGTACGTCTGGGGGGCAACCTGTGTTAAATGGGGGCCGTGTTAATTTAATTTTAAAATAAAGAATGAAAAAGTGGAACAACAAAAATCTTTTTTCGTAACTGATTATCTCGACAAACGCTCAAAACACACCCCAGATAAAATTGGTTTAATAAATTACATCGATGGGAAAGAATATACTTTTAAAGAATGGAATCGCTCAGCCAATCAAGTTGCAAATTATTTACACAGCTTTGGTGTAGAAAAAGGAGATATAGTTTCGATTTATGCGACAAATTGTCTGGAATTTCTGAATGTTATTTTTGCCTGCGGAAAAATTGGTGCCATTCTGCATAATATGAACTGGAGATTAACCGTTAATGAATTATCAGGAATTATGAGAGATGTAACTCCCAGGGTTTTTATCTATTCAAAAGACTGGATAGAACAGGTGAAACAGCTGAGAAAACAGTTATCTGATAATTGTAAAGTAATTGCAATTACCGAAAAGGAAAATGCGGATGATCTTGAATTTAATGAATTCACTAAATTTCCGGGCGATCTGAAGTACAAGCCTGAACTTGAAATGGACCACCCGTGGGGAATTTATTATACAGGGGGCACAACCGGACTGCCCAAGGGCGCGATAATGTCCCACGGAAATATTTTCTGGAACAATGTAAACACAATTACAACATGGGGAATATGTGAGACTGATATTGCTCCTCTGCAGTTGCCATTGTTTCACATAGGCGGGCCAAATATTTTTATGTTTCCGCTTGTGCACGTCGGCGGCAGGACTATTCTATGCAGGGAATTTGACCTGGAACAAACATTCGATTTAATAGAAAAGGGAGGAATTACCCATTATGTAGCTGTTCCTACGATGTATGTAATGATGCAGCAGCATGCCAGATGGGAGAAAACTGATTTCACTAAGTTGCGTTTGGTTATAAGCGGCGGTGCTTCCTGTCCGCTGCCTGTTATGGAAAAATTCTGGAATAAAGGCGTTGATTTTAAAATGGGTTACGGACTTACCGAAGCGAGCGGAAATAATTTCTGGCTTGAGCCCGGCAAGGTCAGGGAGAGATCAAGGTCGGTTGGATATCCTGCTTTTCACGTTGACATGAAAGTTGTGCGTGAAGACGGAACAACCTGTGATTCTAATGAAGAAGGAGAACTTTTAATACGCGGTCCGCATATTACACCCGGGTATTGGAACAGACCCGAAGAGACCGCAAACGCAATCAGAAACGGATGGTTTTATACAGGAGATATTGCGCGTACCGATGAAGACGGATATTTCTATATAATCGGCAGAACTAAAGATATGTTTATCAGCGGCGGCGAAAATGTATATCCCACTGAAGTTGAGAGTATTCTGCACGGTCATCCTGCTATAGCGGAGGCTGCTTTACTCGGGATACCGCACGAAAAATGGGGTGAAGTCGGCTGCGCATTTATAGTGCTTAAAAAGGATGAAAATCTAACCGCTGAGGAGATCAAAATATTTCTTAAAGATAAATTAGCCAAATATAAAATCCCTGTTAGATATATATTTGTTGATTCTCTGCCTAAGACGGCAATAGGTAAAATCGATAAAATCATTTTAAGAAAAATGGTAGACTGACAAAATTGACCACTAGTTTTTGCGGTACCGGTCGGAATAATATAATAAGGTTGAATTAACATTTCATTCCAGAATAAATCTTTTGGAGGATAAATTGAATATTGCTTCACACGGTCTTGTTATTGCAGGATGGATCTTAATTATAGCATATTCAGGGGTAATATTATTTTTTGTAATCCGTGGTGCATTAAAAACAAAAAGTATACGGGATTACGCAATTGGCAGTATGAATTTTTCACCGATTGCCGTAGGATTTGCACTTGCGGCTTCAATGACCAGCGCAGCAACGTTTATTATCAATCCGGGATTTGCTGCGATGTACGGTTTTAGCTGCATTCTTTCTTATGTAATTGTTTTACCAACGGCAGCGATTATTTCATTAATAATTTTATCAAAAGGTTTCAGGAAGCACGGCGCAAATGTTAAAGCTCTGACGATGGCTCAATGGATAGGGACAAGATATAAAAGCAAGGGTCTTTCAATATTCTTTGCTTTCTTATCATTGCTATTAATCACATTTATTGTGCTTATATGTGTCGGCCTTACAAAAATTCTTTCCAAAACATTGAACGTTGATGAGCTCTATATATTGATCGGGATAATCGTATTTATTTTCGGATATATGATGTTCGGCGGCGCAAACTCCATGGTTTATACCAACACAGTACAGGGGATAATAATGCTGGTAGTCGCATTTATTTTGCTCGGATCCGGTTATCAGAATTTTAGTAACGGCATAAATGGTTTTATTCATACTTTACAGAATATTGATCCTAAATTGACACAGCTTACAAATCAATCCAGTTTTATTTTTAGGGATTTTTTCGAAATTATATTCGCACAGATTGTTATAGGAGTTGCGATAGTCTGTCAGCCGCATATTTTAACAAAATCTCTTCTGTTGAAGTCAGAAAAAGATGTTAACAGATACTTAATTACCGGCGCAATTGTGCAAGGGATATTTTTCCTTGTTGTATTTGCGGGATTGTATGCAAGAATTATGTTCCCTGATTTAACAGTCAATGGCGTACCGCTTAAATTAGATGGGATATTTTCAGCTTATGTTGTAAGCAGGTTTTCTGTATATGTTGGTTTGATAGTCATACTCGGATTGATATCTGCAGGTATTTCGACACTTGAAGGATTAATTCAGGCTATTTCAACAACAATCACTTCAGATTTAATTACTCCTTTATTTGGTAAATATTTCCCGAAGGAGGAAACAAAGAGGGGAATATTTGATGTCAGGTTAAATAAAATTGTGATTATTGTATTGGCCGTAATATCAATATTTATTTCATACAATCAGTTAGTCAATCCAAAACTTAGTGTAGCTATATTAGCCCAGAATGGTGTTTATGCTTATTTTGCAGCCGCTTTCATTCCTATATTATTTGGTATGTTTCTTAAGAATGTTCCCAAAATAGTTCCAATAGTTGCATCAGTAACAGCAATAGTTGTTCATATGATTTTTTATTATGGAAAGGTAGCTGTTCCATTTACAAGATCAACGGGAGAAAATCCGGGAGTAGCCGGCGCTGTTGCAATTTGCGCCGCGGTTATTCTGGGCTCTGTCATTTTCCTGATTTCAAAAGAAAAGGTTTCGCTTAAAACAAAATAAGAAAAAGTATTTATCCAGATTATTTTTTATGTAAAATTTTATGAATGCGAATATTAAAATAGCATTTCTTATGCTTGTTTTAATTCAAGGCGTGCATTCTGTTGAAGAATATTTCGGCAGATTATGGGAGGTTTTTCAGCCGGCGAAATTTCTTTCCGGCCTGGTCTCAAATAATCTTGAAACAGGATTTTTAATAATTAACATTGGGCTTTTTATATTCGGTATTTGGAGCTGGGCAGTTCCGGTTCGGAAAGATTATTCAATTGCGAGAAGTATAATCTGGATTTTTATTGTCATAGAAATGATTAATGGGATTGGACATCCTGTCTGGGCAATTTATGAAATGTCATATGTCCCTGGATTAGTAACTGCTCCGATACTCCTTATTTTAGCAATTTATTTATTCAGGGAAATCAGAAAAAATCAGACAGCCGTATAAAGAGCAAATTACCCGCTGATAATAAAATTGGGCTGGTATTTAATGATAATACCATTGCAGAAAAAAAAATTAGTAAATTAGTTATGGGAATTTTTATTATATGAGGATATAATAATTAATTATTAAGGACGGGGGCAAGGATGGAAAAAAGGTTTATTGTACCGGCCTGGACATTTCTCGGGGGCATTATCGTCTGGTTAATCCTATTCTTTCTATTTTTATCGGAAAATTTAGCGGTGTGGCAGGAACTGTTGATTGGAATTATTACAGGGGGACTTATTGTAACTTCGGCTTATAGATGCAAACGTGCGAAGGGTCCTAAAACCGGCAATTTATTCCGTGCCGGGATACTCTTGATTTTAACAATATTTACTTTCTGGAAAATTGGCACAATAGCAGCAATAGTGCTGGTGACCTCCGCCGCATTTACACTTATAATAGCGTTAAGTACTCACCGGCAAAAAGCAGGCGCTGGTTAAGCTATTTATCCGGTGCGTTTTCGCACTCAAATATTTATATACGATGAAGATGGATTGACTGATTTAATTATTTGTGACCTTATTGGGCAATTCCCGTCCCATAATTAATTGAAATAAAGACCACATAAGAAATATTAATAGTGATAAAAATATGAAACTAATAAAACCATACATTATATTTTCCGGCCGCTGCAAAGAAGCTCTATTGTTCTATAAAGAGTGTTTCAATGGAGAAATAGTCCTTATGCAAACATATGCTGAATCAAATATGAATCTACCTGAAAAGTATAATGAGAGAATATTCAATTCGGAATTTAAAGCAGATGGAATAGATTTTATGGCATCGGACGATTTACCGGATAATCAGGTAAAAACCGGCAGCAATTTTGCCTTATTTGTGATCTTTGAAAATATTAATGAGCAAAAAGAATCGTTTAATAAATTAGCTAAGGATGGTAATGTACTATTCCCGCTTGAAAATAATTTCGGGATGGTAGTTGATAAATTTGGTATTCAATGGATGTTAACAGGTAAAAAATAAAATTGTAATCGATATAAGATATTTATAATCATAAAAGGCCTTAATCCAATGAAAAGCAGGATAGATATTCATAAAACAATATTAGACTCCTGGAAGACCACTAATCAGACTACTATTTTTCTCATTGAACATATTCCGTCAATTTTGTGGGATAAAAAAGTTGCCGGTTCATCACAGCGAACGATTGGAATGATTTCGAGCCACATTCATAATACCCGTTGCAGGTGGATAAAAATGATATTGAAAGGGCAAAAAATCAAGGTGCCGGTAAAAGTTGATCAGCGTATTGCTGGTCGTAAAGAAGTATTGAGAGCTTTGAATCAAAGCAGTCAGTCGATGCTAAAGCTCTTAAAAGCTATTATTGACAATGGGGGCAAATTGCCGACCAAGCCTGCATGGTTAAATTTTCCAAACGACGTTACTCATTTTCTATCTTATTTTGTTGCGCACGAAGCTCATCACCGCGGGCAAATAATCTTATTATCCCGCCAATTTAATTGTCGCCTTCCGCCTGAAGTGACTAATGGATTGTGGCAATGGACAAAGCGATTAAAGGAAGCGAAATAAATGAGGCCATTCGACTTTGATCAGGGCAAAGCTCGGAAACCAAACAGCTAAAACTTACGAGCCCAGATGAAATCGGGACAACTGAGAAATCTTTTCTAACAATTGACAAAATTTCTATTGAATGATTACGCATATATTTTTAATGTTTCTAATAATCGATAATAATACTATGTTTAAAACAGTATTCTATTATTATTTCTCTACCTGCGCTAATTAAATTTTATCCCTGTCATTTGTGAAATTAGGAGAACAAGTTGTTTAATAAAGCAATGGAAAGCATTAGACTGTCACCAATCGTGGCAATCAGCGAGGAAGTAAATAAAAAATCTTCGGAAACCGGAAAAGATTTTATTTTGTTTCAGCGTGGGGAGGTTGGCTTTTCAACCCCAAAGTATATAGTTGATGCTATGTTCGATGCGTTGAACCAGGGACTAACAAAGTATCCTGTCTCGGGCGGACATATAAAATTGAAGAAGGCAATAATCCGGAAGCTGAACAGCTTTAACCACGTTCATGATCTGGAGCCCGAGAATATAGTTGTTACGCACGGAGGACAGGAGGCATTGCAGCTCGTATTTAAACTTTTTGAAGGGAAAAAAGCTGTCGGGTTTGCGCCGGTATGGAGCTGCATTCTCGAAAATTTTATTCCATATGCTAGAACCGATTTTAAACAAATACCTTTAGCGGACGATTTCAGCATAGATTATAGTCTGCTTGAAGATGAGATTAAAGATGCGGCATTTTTGTATCTGAATACGCCGCATAATCCTACCGGGAAAATATTCAGCAGGGAAGAGATTGAAAACCTCGTGCAAATCTGTCGTAAGTACGGAACATATATTGTGTCTGATGAAGCTTATGAAAGAATTACTTTTGATGGGAAAAATCATTTCAGCCCGATGCAGGTTGAATATGAAAATATTATCGCTTCATATACATTCTCAAAAACTTATGCTATGACCGGCTGGAGGCTGGGTTATTTGGTCAGCAGAAATAAGGATCTGGCAAACCTTATTAAATTGGGTGACTATACACAAACCGCGGGCGTTCCGACCTATACACAGTTTGCCGGAGCGGAGGCAATATTAAATACTGAAAAAGAGAAAGAATCTGTTGATAGTTTTATGAATGAATTTTCTTTAAGAAGAGATGCTTTGTATGAAGGATTAAAATCAATTGAGGGAATAAGACTGCCGAACAAACCTGAGGGCGCATTTTACATATTCCCTGATTTTTCGGAATTTGTGCCTGGAAATATTACTGAAGAGGAAAGTAAATTTTATGTTTTTAATAAATTAATATATGCTGGTGTTGCGACAGTTTATGGTTCCTGCTTTGGCAGGTATTTCCAGAATAACCTGAGATTTTCCTACTCAACAACAAACCTAAAGCAAATTGAAGCCGGCATAGAAAGAATTAAAAAAGCTCTGCGAAAATAGCATTCTTTTTATGTGTCAACGTCTATGAATAAATTCAAATTAAAGTTTAAGCCTTCACAAATAAATAAGCTTTCATCAGCATATGATTATCAAATTGATAAAGAAATTGTCGAATCAATAGTACCCCGTGCCAGGAAATCCGGTTATTTAAATAAAAAGGATTTTCTGAAGTTATGTGAGTGGAAAACACCAAGATCCA
Organism: uncultured Ignavibacteriaceae bacterium; assembly: GCA_964412105.1. GTDB lineage: Bacteria > Bacteroidota > Ignavibacteria > Ignavibacteriales > Ignavibacteriaceae > JAKAGZ01. The sequence goes on from CAYPNM010000078.1 coordinate 9,130, forward strand.
AACCGCTCTGCAGAAAGAACCCTGAAGAATTAATCAGGGAAATAACCGGGATTTCATTGAAAACAAAAAACGAACAACTGAAAATAGAAATCCTTACTCTTCTCAAAGGGGTCAATTGGCCTACGGCATCAACTATTCTGCATTATACTTCCGGCTTTGCTTACCCCATATTAGATTTTAGAGCATTGTGGTCCTTAGGTTATGAAGTACCGCCAAAGTATAACTTCAACTTTTGGAATGATTATACCAATTTCTGCCGCAATGCGGCGAAACGATATAAAGTATCAATCAGAAAATTTGATAAGGCATTATGGCAGTATTCAGCCGAGAACCAGCCGTAAATTGCCGCCTTTCTTACTGGCCTAAGGAATTTCTCTGCCTGCCGTTACCGAATTACTGAAGTAGTACACGC
>CAYPNM010000079.1:0-9403 GCA_964412105.1 uncultured Ignavibacteriaceae bacterium
ATTTGCCGTTTGGGGTCACGGCGACACAACAAAATCGGATGCAGGTTGGGATTCTGTTTTTACAAAATTACATAAAGCCGGAATTACTGATTTCTTTATCAAAGCTCCACCGTCAGAACTTAAAAGAATGGTTAGACTGACAAAAGGTAAAAAGATCAGGATTCACGGATGGGTGTGGGTACTAAACAGACCGAATGATACTACAGCTCAGAAGCATCCTGATTGGTATGCAGTAAACAGACTTGGGGAGAACAGTCTCGAGCATAGACCGTATGTTGATTATTACCAGTGGTTGAGTCCTTTTAGTCCTGGCGCACGTGAATATATTAAAAGTAATATTCGTGCCGTTGCGGAAGTAAAAGGACTTGCGTCGGTTCATCTTGATTATGTTCGATATTGCGATGTTATTTTGGGCAAGGCATTGCAGCCCCTGTATCATCTGGTTCAGGATCATGAAATGCCGGAATATGATTTTGGTTATCATCCGGAAGCCAGAAAACAATTCAAAGAAATTTTCGGAGTTGATCCAATGAATATGGAACATCCTGAATTGAGCAACGAATGGCGGCAGTTCAGGTTAAATGCCGTAACTTCATTGGTAAATGAACTGGCAATAATTGCTCACAAATATGGTAAAAAGATATCTGCTGCCGTATTTCCTTTCCCCGAGCTTGCCAGAATGAATGTCAGACAGGACTGGAGTTCCTGGAACCTTGATTTAGTATTACCCATGCTTTATCAAAATTTTTATGATGAAAATTTAAACTGGATAGGTTTTTCTATACGGCAGGGACTCAGAGAAATTCATGGAAGATTTCCATTGTATGCAGGTCTTTACATCCCCTCCCTTTCTCCGGAAAAACTAAAAGAAGCTGTGGAGATTTCAAAAAAAAATGGTGCAACGGGTGTTTCCCTCTTTGACATTTCGGCATTAACAGATGAGCATCTAAAAGTAATCAAGGAATTGGATACAAAGTTTAACTCAAATTAAATTGAAACACGTGGTTGTTTTTGTGTCATATTTTGATCTACTTTGAAAATTGACAATCATTTTGGAAAACAATAGCTTTGAATAGTTGTTATTTCTGGTAGCCCTAAACTATTCTTTATTTTTAATGATTGCATTTCAAAATAATTAGAGGAAGATATTATGCAATTTATAACACTCAGAAAAATTCTCTTGCTTGTGACTCTTATAATTTGTTCATCGATAATTGCTAATGCTCAATCTTTAAATAAGCAATACGTAATCGGGGGAAGATTTGGACTTTCTATAATGGACGGGAATTCAGGTCTGCAGCTTGGGCCAACGCTAGAATATTTCTATAATAATAATATGGCTATTAGCTCTGACCTTAATATTAATACACAAACCGGTACGCCGGTAGAGTGGAATGCTTCAATTAACTATATGCTGGATGTTACAGATCAAAGATACAGACCTTATTTTGATGGCGGAATGAGCCTGTGGTTTTGGACTGGAGGTCCTTACTTCGCATTGAGGTTTGGCGGAGGAGTTGATTTTAAAATTGCTCCGAATATGTATATACCGGCTGATGCACAATTTGGACCAATTTTTGGCGGAGGTTCTTCGAGTTTTTATTTTGCGCTCACTTCGGGCATTCGATATGTGCTGCCTTAAATACTGAAATTAATTCATTGCTTATTTTAAGCCGGGTTCAGCCCGGCTTTTCTGTTTTAAATACCACAAAAATATTTTTCTATTGAAAAAGTTATTAAGTAAATTTTAGATGTTCGATTCTATTGAATTAATTTTAAAAGATTATTAGAGTAAATGCGAAGAAGGAAAGGAAAAAATAAAATTGGATTAATTGAAGTTTCTGCAATAGGAATAGGCGGAATGGTAGGCGGAGGAATATTTGCCGTTCTAGGTCTTGCAGTTCAGCTATCAAGAGGCGGAGCTCCTATAGCTTTCTTAATTGCAGGAATTGTTGCTCTGGTTACTTCATATTCATACTCAAAGCTTTCTGTAGCTTTACCCGGAAGAGGTGGAACCGTCTCATTTCTTGATAAAGCTTTTGGTCCGGGCCTGTTTACTGGATCAATGAATATTCTTTTATGGATAAGTTACATTGTTATGCTTTCTCTCTACTCCTATGCTTTTGGAAGCTATGGTGCCGTATTGTTTTCAGGAGGATCTAATGAATTCTTAAAGCATGTTTTAATAAGCGGAATCATAGTGGGCATCACAATATTGAACATTTTTAGTGCAAAACTTATTGGAGAAGCTGAAGATTTTATAGTAGCTATAAAATTAGTAATCCTTTTATTTTTCTGCGCGGTTGGATTCTGGGGAATACAAGGAAACAAACTAACAATAACTGAGTGGTCGCCTGCAATGAACCTTATCGCGGGAGGCTTTATAATATTCCTTGCATATGAAGGATTTGAATTAATAGCCAACACCGCTGAAGATGTTTTTGATCCTGCGAAAACCTTACCGAGAGCTTTTTTTGGCTCCGTTATTTTTGTAATTATATTATATGTCCTGGTCGCGGCGGTAACGGTTGGCAATCTTCCGGTAGCACAAATTGTGGAAGCAAAAGATTATGCACTTGCCATAGCAGCAAAACCATTTCTGGGACAATTTGGAATTATTTTGATTTCAGTCGCTGCTTTGTTGTCTACAACTTCTGCTATTAATGCTACACTGTACGGATCGGCAAGATTAAGTTATATAATAGCAAAAGATGGAGAGTTGCCAAAATTTCTCGAAGATAATGTCTGGAACAAGCCGCTCGAAGGATTATTGATTACTTCAGTTGTAACTTTATTGGTTGCAAATCTTTTTGATATTTCAAACCTGTCAACAATGGGCAGCGCCGGTTTTCTATTAATTTTCGCAGCCGTAAATCTTGCAAATGCAAAAATGTCTGAACAAACTAAAAGCAAAAAATTCATATCATTTATCGGTGCGGGGTTATGTATCGGAGCTCTCATTAGCTTGATCTGGCAGGTATTAAAAAACAATCCATCTCATATATGGGTTTTAATAGCTATGGTTTTACTTTCATTTGGAATTGAAGGAAGTTTCAGAATCTTTTCAAGAAGGGAATTAAAAATTAATAAAGTTAAATAAAAGCCTCTTGAAAATTAAGAACCACTCTAATCTTAAAATTATCGCGGGGATCTTTCAGACAAAGCACATTATAGAATTCTATTATAAAAGGGAAATTGTTATTTTGATCTGAATAATTAATATCAGGACCAGGAATGAAGAGTTTAATATTTTTTTTACTTGTATCATTATCCATGTCAACAAATATATTATTTGGCCAGGATTCATTTCATAAAATAAAGGATGTTGTTTATCATAAAGTCAGGCCATTTGATCTCCCTGAAGTAAAGCTCCTTGATGGTCCATTCAAAAGTGCAATGGAACTGGATGAAAAATATCTTCTTGAATTAGAACCGGATCGATTATTATCATGGTTCAGAAAAGAGGCAGGATTAAAACCAAAAGGCGAAGTTTATGGCGGATGGGAATCAGATCAGCTTGCGGGGCACACTCTGGGACATTATTTATCTGCCTGCTCTATGATGTATGCTTCTACAGGAAATAGAAAGCTGTTGGACAGAGTCAACTATATTATAGATGAACTAGACACATGCCAGATCGCAAACGGAAACGGATATGTAGCAGCAATTCCCGGAGGCAAACAATTATTTAAGGAAATCTCGGAGGACAATATAATCGAAAATAAAACCTCCGGTTTCAGATTAAATGGAATCTGGTCACCCTGGTATACAATACATAAACTTTTTGCGGGATTGCTCGATGCTCAAAAGTATTGCAATAATCAAAAGGCACTGGATATAGCAAAAAAACTAGGTGATTGGGTATACAATACTACAAAAAATCTTACCCGCTTCGAATTTCAGCATATGCTGGTTTGCGAATACGGCGGAATGAATGAAGCAATGGCTGAGCTTTATTCGAGAACAGGTGATAAAAAATATCTTGATCTTGCAGAGAAGTTTTTCGATGATAAAGTCCTTGTCCCGTTGGAAAATCAGAAGGATAATTTAAATGGTTTGCATTCTAACACACAAATTCCAAAGATTATCGGGCTTGCGAGACTTTATGAACTAACTGGAAATACAAAATATCTTGATGCCGCAAAATTTTTCTGGAAGACAGTTGTAAAACATCATTCATATATCATTGGCGGAAACAGCGAGAATGAATACTTCGGAAAACCTGATGATCTGAGCGCAAGGCTCGACTCAAATACTTGCGAGACCTGCAATACTTATAATATGCTGAAATTAACAAGAAAATTATTTGAACTGGATCCAAAACCTGAATATGCAGAATTTTATGAAAGAGCTTTATACAACCACATTCTTGCTTCGCAAAATCCTGTAACAGGTATGATGTGTTACTTTATGCCGTTGGAACCTGGATCTTATAAGGATTACTCCACACCTTTTAATAGTTTCTGGTGCTGTGTTGGTACCGGAATGGAAAATCACTCAAAATACGGAAGAAATATTTACTACCACAATAATGATAGTCTTTTAGTTAACCTGTTTATTGCATCCAAAGTTGAATGGGCAGCTAAAGGAATATCAATTATACAACAAACTGATTTCCCAAATTCAGGCAAAGTTAAATTTATATTTGATTGCAAAAGACCGGTTGAATTTTCATTTCTTATCAGGCAACCGAAATGGTCAGGAAAAGGTTTTAACATTTGGATTAACGGTAAAAAAGTAAAAGATGTTGATGTCCTTAATGGCTATGCAAAAATTAGCAGAACCTGGAATAATAAAGATATAGTAGAGATCGATTTATCAATGTCACTTCACCTTGCCAGAATGACTGATGATATGAACAAAGCGGCAATTATGTATGGTCCATTAGTACTAGCTGGTAAACTGGGGCCTCTTAATGATTCCGAAATTGACAATGTTGATTATGTCCCCGTCTTTGTGCCGAATGGCAAAAAATTAAATGAATGGATTAGACCTGTTAAAGGTGAAGCTAATACTTTCCGGACTTTTTATGCCGGGCATCCGCGCAATGTTACACTTATTCCTTTTTATAAGGTACACGATGAAAGATATTCCGTTTATTGGAACATACTTACTCCTTCTGAATGGAAAATTCGCTCTGCTGATATTAATAAAGAGAAGGAGGAAGTTAAGAATCTCAATAATACTTCCTTTGATTTTGTACATCCCGGAATAGCTGATCAGGAAATGAAGCATAATTACAAAGGTGAAAATACAGGTACTGGAGAAGAAGATCACAACCAATGGAGGTCGGCAAACTTCGGAGGCTGGATTTCTTATGATATGAAAATTTCATCGAAAAATCCTGTTAAACTGGTTTGTAAATATTGGGGAGGAATTGAAAAAGAAAGAAGTTTTGATATTTATGTAGACAATCAAAAAATTGCTACACAAACGTTGCATTTAGATAAACCGGGAAGGTTCATTTACATAACTTATCCCCTCGATAAAAAGTTTACTGAAGCGAAAGATAAAATAACTGTAAAATTTTCTGCCCCGCAAAAAGGAATTGCTGGAGGAGTTTTTGGAGTCTGGACGACAGAATAATTTTGGCATTTATATTGCGATATGCTGAATCCTATAATTCAATATCCTTCTACGAGCGAATTATGCCATAATATTCCTCTTAAGTTGGACAAATTACTTCTTTCAATAGAATTCTCAATCTATATTTGCTGTTATCTATTCAATAATTCTATGATCTTTTTCCGCCCCTTTTAATCTTATAGCAACAAAACATTATTCGGATTTAAGCGTAAACAAAGAGTCGCTTAATTGCGCGTTAAGCTTGACATTGTTAATCACCATTTGCATAACTGTCTGTCCGTTCATTTTTGTTTCTATCGAATATGGAAACAACATGCCTTCCACAGATTTATAATTGCTGAAGTAATTTTCAACTTCTCTTTCGACACCTTCAACCTTAACTCTTATCTTTGTTTTAAGTATTAAAAAATTACCTGCATCAATATAATTTATATAAACATTGCCGTTGGGTTTGGTAATTTGAACAGGGAAAGTTTTTTGTCCTTCAACTGTATCAGCAGGAAGAAGTTCAGCCTCGCAGCCTTTCTCTTTATAATTATACATAATTCCATCAATATCAGCTTGATCCTTGAAAGAGTTTAATTCATCCTGTGTTGCCGGTCTGGGAGATGTTTCTCCGATAAATTGATTCAGGCTCCAGCCGTCTTTGCCGTTATATGTCTGAATAAATGTTGTACCTTGAAAAGTACCTTCAACACGAAGCTTATCCGGACGTTTATTATAAACTATAATAGATATACCGGCTCCTCCCTGTATCATTTTTCCTTTAGTAACAAAAGATTGAACAGTAAGCAATTTTTCCTGTCCGATAGCTTTAAAATAGTTGTTAAGAACATCCTCAAGCGTCTGTGCTTTAGATGTGAAAGTAATACAGATTATTAAGGCAGCAATAAAGACAAGACTCTTTTTCATAGATGTGTACCCCAAAAGATGTGAATAAATTATGAATTATTTTAACTTTCTAAATTTAGGTCTGTAAAAAATATCCTTTCTAATGTTAAAACTACAATTATTTGTCACCAAATGGACCAAAGAACTGATAGGAGGTTCCATTTGAATTTCAATTGATTGAAATCAATATGTGCATTTCAAAATCAGCCTTTTAGCAATCCAATCATCTCTTTTACCGCTCTTTCAATTCCCACAAACATTGCATGAGCTATAATAGCATGACCAATGCTTACTTCATCTATATCAGGTACTTCACGAAAAACTTTAATATTCTGGTAATCCAGACCGTGTCCCGCGTTAACACCCAGCCCTAATTTTTTAGCATGTTTAACAGCCGCACGAATTCTTTCAAGTTCATCGAATTGTTCTTCTTCTGAAAGAGCATTCGCAAAAACGCCGGTATGAATTTCTATAAAGTCGGAGTGAATTTCAGCGGACGCGTCTATCTGTTCAAGTTCAGGCTCGATAAAAAGAGAGACTTCAATCTCTGCTCCGTGCAATTCCTCAATTGTATCCTTTAGCCTTGAAACGTTATCAATCACATTCAATCCGCCTTCAGTTGTTAGTTCCTGTCTTTTTTCCGGAACGAGTGTAGCAAGTTCAGGACCAACATCACAGGCAATTTTAACGATTTCATCAACCGCAGCCATTTCAAGATCAAGTTTCGTTTTAATTAATTCACGAAGCAGTCTGACATCGCGTTCATTTATGTGCCGCCTGTCTTCTCTCAGGTGACAGACAATCCCATCGGCTCCTGCTTGTTCTGCTATCAAAGCGGCCGTTACAGGATCCGGCTGTTGTCCTCCCCTGGCATTTCTGACTGTTGCGAAATGATCTATGTTTAATGAAAATTTCATCCTTTTTCCCTAAAAAATTACTTTTAATATGTTAATAAAAGAATTAACCCCGATCCCAAAGTCTGCTGCTCTGTATCGTAATACTGAAAATAAACCTATTATAAACATAACACCTATATGTACAATTACGCAATAAATTATTGATCTGGTTCGAAAAGCGAGAATGCCCAGCGCAATTCCTCCCAAAATTGCACTAAAAGTTTCCATATATGGCTTCCCGTTATGAAGAATTACAAAAGGTATCATTTGTATAAGGACTGCATAATAGCCAAATTTTTCTTCCAAACCGAAAAGCATAAACCCACGCCAGATAAATTCCCACGCGAATAGAAATAAAATCAATCCGGCTTCATAAATGAAAAATAAATGCCAGGATTCTCTCGTCCTCTGGAAAAGTGGATATGTATCCTGAAAGGAAGATGAAGATGAAACAAACCAGGCGATTACAAGCATTATTAATAAAAAGTAGAATGAAATTTTCAGACCAGCTTTATAATCTCCGACCTGCAGACCAAAATTCTTAGGCTTTTCCTTCAGAAAGATTACAATTATTAAAAGCGGAAGAATAAAAAACGTGGTGAAATCGCCAAGGAACCAATATATATACTGATAAAGATCAACATTCTGGCTGTTGCTGAAATAATTGAAAAGATTTTCCGCAAAAAACCTTCTTGATGTAAAATACCAGGAAATGGTTTGCAATATTGCGACGGAGAGGAAAATGATTATAACTTTCCTGTCCAATTTTCGGATTATAGCAGTAAGATTTTTGAGTTCGTATTTCAAATTAAAATTCATAATAGTAAAATTAGCATTAATAATATTTGAAAGTATTCCGAGGGTATATTAGATCACTTTGAAGATTATAGATTTCAAAAAATAAGCCGTTCAAACCTAACATTTACTTTATAATTTTTCGAATATTTTTATTGTTCTCATATTATAAATTTCTTATGTTGACCATAAGAAAAAAGGGGCAAATTTCACTTGCGCAATTATATTCGAATTACTTTTTCATAACAATTCTCAGGGAGATATATGGATCAAAATAAAATTGATATGTTCATCGCCACAATGAATGAAAAATTTGAATTTAATACACATATGATGATACGGGAACAGTTAGCAAAACTTGATGATAATAAATTTGCCTACCTGCAATCCCTAAATTACAAAAATCCTCAAACCCTGTTAATCGTCTCAATTTTTCTTGGTCACTTTGGAGTTGATCGTTTTATGCTCGGTGAGACCGGACTGGGTATAGCAAAACTGCTTACCTGCGGCGGTCTTGGCATATGGACAATCGTAGACTGGTTTCTAATAATGGGTAAGACTAAGGAATCAAACTATCAATTGTTTATGAGAAATGCGCGTTGATAATAAATCCAAAAATATATTATTAGTTCTAGCTATTCTTGCGGGATATTTCCTGCTTTTCTTTTTCCCGCATTTTATAAGTAATAACAGTTTTTGTCTGTTTAAATATATCACTGGTATCCCTTGCCCTGCCTGCGGATCAACGAGGGCTACGATTTTGCTTTTTGATGGTCAGTTCTTAAAATCTATCCTGATGAATCCTTTTGGGATTATGACAAATATCTTAATATTTGTTTCATTCTTCTGGTTAGTTAAAGATGTTTTTACCGGCAAAAACCAATACCTGGATTTTATGAAAAGTAATTGGCAGCTGAAGTATAAAATATTTTTAGTGGTAATTATTCTTTCAAACTGGATCTGGAATATAAAAAAAGGCATTTGATTTAATAGGAGCTTTGATACTATCTCAGTTACTATCCTCAGGCTGTGATTCCGCATAGAGAAAATTATTACCCCCCAAAATACAATGAGAAATGTAAGCCGGCCTTAAAGGCCATAACCTGGAATATTCTGAAACTTAAAACTGCGTCCCGCATAAAAGATGTTAATTTATGTGTTTTTCTATGATATGGCGTTTTTTCATATATGCTTCAGATACCATCTGAAAACGTTCTGAAAACGCTCTGAAAACG
>CAYPNM010000080.1:0-9244 GCA_964412105.1 uncultured Ignavibacteriaceae bacterium
GTTCTATTCCCGGAATTCATATCGGCGTGTCCGTACCAGAACCCATTCTTTGTATTATCAGCCAGATATTCATTAATCGCTTTTATGCTTTCATCCCACATATTTTTCAGGTCCTTATCTCCAAACATAAGCCAGCCTTTCAATAAATATTCATAATAGGAATCAATAGCTCCGCTTATGTGTGAATCAGTATTCGTCCATTTTCCTGTGTTAACATTTATAAAAGTACCCACAAGACCAATTCTCGATCTTCTTTTAAAAACTTCTTCGAGTGCTCTCTTTGCTTTTTGATAGTAAACATCATTGCCAGTAATTTTTGAGAGAGTACCCCACTCAAGGATCAATGTCCCAATTTCTGCAGGGTTGCTTATTGAGTCACTTACAGCGCCGGTTTTAAGATTTACATATCGGTAAGGCATTCCTGTTGGCGAATCAAATGCAGGCATTAGTCTGTTTGCAAGATCTATGGCAAGATCAAGAAATCGTTTATCACCGTCAAGCTGGTATGCGGAGAGCAGTCCACCAAGAAGTCTGATATTTATTTCAAAAACCTGCACACTTATATCCTTATCAAATGACAATTTGCTTAATAAAAGTTCCTTATCTTCCTTCGCTTCTTTAGAGAGTCCCATAATTTCCATGGTGCCAAAAGCGTCCATTGGTGTTAATAGCAAAGATTCCTTGTACCAGTCCTTATAACTTTTTGTGAGTGGTAATAATTCATCGTGACCCCAAGCATATTTTTTATAGCCTTTCCACGCGTGCAGGAATTCCTGTTTAACTTCATTGGCAAGTTTAACTTTATCGATTTGTTTTGTTTGTGAGAATAATAGAGACGATGAGAACAATAGGAGTAGAACTAAATTTTTCATTTATACTTCCTTTAAAGTCCGGAGCTAATTTATAAAATACATTTGATAAAAATAAGTAGTAATTTCAGATTTCGAAATTACTGATAGTTATATTTTTATGAACCTCAAACAAAAACTTGATTACCACTATAAGTTATTTGACAAAACACAAATCTCTCCTGATCCTTTACAGTTTCTTCATCTTTTTTCAAAAGAGGAGGATATTGAATTAGTTGGATTCATTGCTTCCATATTTGCGTATGGAAATGTCAAGCAAATAATAAATATAATTGATAAAATTTTATTGATTTCAAATTCAAAGCCTTACGAATTTGTAATGAACTTTGACAAAGGTAAAAGCGAAATAAAATTAAAGGGATTGAAACACCGGTTTTATACCGATGGAGATATTCAGAATTTATTTTATGCATTGAATAATATCTACAGGGGAAAAGGTACATTAAAAAATCTATTCCTGGAAAATTTTAATGGCGGAGAGAAAAACATTAAGAATGCCTTATCCTTATTTTCAAAGCACTTTATTTATACAATAAAAGACAGAACTAAATCTGATATAATTTCTCCAGGTGTTCGTTTTATGTTCCCTCTGCCTGAATTGGGAAGTGCCTGCAAGCGGATGAATCTTTTTTTAAGATGGATGGTAAGGAAGGATGATCTGGATTTCGGACTTTGGAATGAAATAACCGCAAATAAACTTATAATTCCTGTCGATATCCACGTTGCGAGAATCTGTAAATCATTAAGACTTACGACATATAAAAATGTAAGCTGGAAAATGGCTGAAGAGATAACCGAAAATCTGAAAAAATATGATCCTATCGATCCCGTTAAGTATGATTTTGCTATTTGTCATATAGGCATGCGTAAAATGCAGTTTTGAAACCCCCAAACCTCAAATCTTAAGTTGCATCTTTAACCATTTATTTCAATATTCATAACCAGTTTTTTAAACTTCTCAACATAATTTAGGAGCCAGTATATGGCAGAAAACAATTCTCCGGCTTCCAACTACAAGCCTTATATTCCAGCTTCAGAAACAATCCCTGAATTTACAATTAAAGCAATAATACTCGGCGGCATCTTTGGCATCATATTCGGTGCTTCATCGGTGTACCTGGGATTGAAAGTTGGAATGACTGTCAGTGCTTCAATACCAATTGCCGTTTTGGCAATTTCAGTTTTTAAGAAATTTGGGAAAGCCACTATTCTTGAAAATAATATTGTACAAACCATAGGCTCTGCAGGAGAATCGGTTGCGGCTGGTGTTGTCTTTACGATTCCAGCTTTGCTTTTCCTTCCGGGCGGTATGGCATACTTTAAATATTTTCAGATCTTTATTCTTGCACTTGCTGGTGGTGTTCTCGGTGTTTTATTTATGATACCCTTGAGAAGGGCATTAATTGTTAAAGAGCATGAAACTCTGCCATATCCTGAAGGTACGGCGTGTGCTGATGTACTTATCGCTGGAGAAAAGGGGGGCAACCTGGCAAAGAAAGTTTATTATGGACTTGGTATTGCTTTCCTTTACAAACTGTTTATGTCAATTATGGGTTTGTGGAAGGATGTTCCTACTTATGTGTTTGGCAGACACTCAGCTCTACCAAACGGTACGATAAATGGTGAAATTACACCTGAACTTTTGGGTGTAGGTTATATAATCGGTCCCAGGATAGCAGGAATAATGGTTGCAGGTGGTGTTTTATCCTGGATTGTTCTCATTCCTCTTATAACAATGATGGGTGATAAGCTCACAACAGTTTTTGCTCCGGGTACAAAACTTATTTCGGATATGTCGCCCAGTGAAATCTGGAACAATTATATCAGATACATTGGTGCCGGTGCTGTAACATTCGGTGGATTGGTGACGCTTGTAAAATCTATACCTACTATTATCAGTGCGTTTTCAGATTCATTTAAAGATATTAAATCAAGCCGTAAGAATAAACAGAACAATGTTGTTACTGAAACAGAAAGAACTTCGAGAGATATCCCTCTTTCGGTAGTACTCGGCGGAAGCCTTCTGCTGGTTATTTTTATGGCTCTAATTCCAAGTATCCCGACCAATTTTATGTCCTCCTTAATGGTCGTTATATTCGGTTTCTTCTTTGTAACTGTTTCATCAAGGATTGTGGGTCTCATAGGCTCTTCATCAAATCCTGTATCAGGTATGACGATTGCCACATTGATGGCTACCTCATTAATATTTGTGGGAATCGGATGGACAGGAGATTATTATGAACCGCTTGCCCTTGTTATCGGATCAGTTGTATGTATAGCTGTAGCGAATGCGGGCTCGACTTCACAGGATTTAAAAACCGGTTTCCTTGTCGGCGCAACTCCTGTAAAACAGCAGATAGGACTAATTATCGGTGTACTGGTTTCTGTCGTAGCAGTCGGTTTTACTTTGTTACTGCTTGAACGTACAGTTGGTATTGGAATGATTACACCTAACCATCCCGAACCGTTACCTGCACCTCAGGCGATTCTTATGTCAACAGTAATTAAAGGTTTACTCAGCCAGAACCTGCCGTGGGCTCTCGTGATTATTGGTATGGGACTTGCTCTTGTGATGGAACTTTCCGGCGTTAATTCACTTGCGTTCGCAGTAGGTGCTTACCTTCCTCTTTCAACTACTTCAACTATCTTTGTTGGCGGCCTTGTTAAATGGCTTGTCGATAAAAGAAAGAAGTCCGAAGAGAGCGAAACTGGTCCCGGTGCCCTGTTTAGTTCGGGCTTAATCGCTGGTGGTACGATTACAGGAATTCTTGTTGCTGTTTTGATCGGCTGGACTGTTGGCCATACTGCTTCAGGAAATGCAATTACATTTATTGATTCTGCCCACAAGACTATTTTAGGATTCTTTGTAAGTGGTGCAACAGGTTCGCTTGGCGATTACCTGGGAGGCTGGGGTGATGTTCTTGGGTTGCTATTCTTCGTCCTTCTTTCATTACTGCTTTACAGAGTCGCGATGAGTAAAGAGGACAAAATATAAAATTTGATGAATAACGATTCAGCCATTAACGGAGTTATTAAAAAGGAACCATCCGCTTTTTACAGGTGGATGGTTCTTGTGTTTCTCAGTGTTGCCATGTATGGCAACTACTATGTGTTCGATTCAATTTCACTCGTTGCCGATCAATTAAAAACACAGCTGCATTTTACCGATCTTGATATCGGGCAGTTGTATTCTTATTACAGCATTGCCGCTATTATTGTTTTAATTTTTGGGGGAATTTTAGTTGATAAATGGGGAACAAAAAAATCTGCTATCATTTTTGCAATTATTTGTACAATCTCCGGTTTCATTGTGGCATTTGGTCATAATTTATACCTGATGCTTGCCGGAAGATTTTTGCTTGGTGTAGGTTCTGAACCAATGATTGTGGCTGTTACTGTTGCAATTGCAAAATGGTTTAAAGGAAAACAATTGAGCTTTGCTTTGGGAGTTAATCTTTTCCTTGCGCGCGCAGGAACATATACTGTTGATAATTCACCTTCAATTTTTCCCGGAGCTTACAGCGGAGGTTACCAGTCACCTTTAGTAATAGCAGCTTTAATTGGAGTATTTGCGTTCATAGGAATTATTATTTATGCAATGCTTGAACACAGGGGAGAAAAAATATTTGCCCTTGGAAAGGGCGGATCTACAGATAAACTTAATGTGAAAGATTTTTTTAAGTTTAACAAATCCTTCTGGTACATAACCTTGTTATGTGTGACTTTTTATTCTGCAATCTTTCCATTCAGGGCATTTGCTATTAAGTTTTTTATGGAAAGTCACAACGTTACCCGTGAAGTTGCTGGCGGACTCATATCCTGGCTGCCACTTGCGGCAATGATTGCAACACCATTGATAGGCTTGCTTGTCGATTACATTGGTAAAAGAGCTTTGCTTATGACATTCGGTTCAATTTTATTGCTTCCAGTTTATTTAATAATGGGATACACACAAATTTCACTTTATTTCCCCGTGATAATGATGGGAGTTGCATTCTCGCTAATACCTGCAGTAATGTGGCCTGCGGTTGCATATATTGTTGAAGAGAAACGACTTGGCTCTGCTTACGCATTGATGACTTTGATCCAGCAGATTGGTATGGCACTTTTCCCGATTCTGGTTGGTGCCGCAAATGATTTTGAAGGTGCGAGTGCAACAAATCCTGCAGGATATCATTTAGGAATGTGGATATTTTCAATCCTTGGAATCCTGGGATTAATATTTGCTTATCTACTCAGGAAATCTGAAACTGGACCTAATGGACATGGACTAGAAAAGGGAATAAAGGATATGCCTGCTCCACAAAATTAATTATCTTTCATAGAGACGAGCTAAACCCGTCTCCAAAATTTTATGATATGAAATTCACCAAACTTGATAAGGCCTCCATCATTGCAATCAAAGATTGCATGGGAGCGAAAAAGGACGAATCAATTCTGGTTATTTCCGATGAGCTTAAAAGAGAAATCGGACTTTCACTTTTTGAGAATGCAAAAAGGCTAGGTCACAAAGCTTTATATGTTGAAATGAAATCAGGTAAAATTAGCGGTGAGGAACCGCCTGAAGCAATTGCGGAATTAATGCAAAAGTTTGATGTGTTAATTTGTCCTACATCGAAATCACTCACACATACTAACGCAAGAAGAGCAGCTTCAAAAAAAGGAGTTAGAGTTGCAACATTACCCGGCATTACTAAAGACATTATGAAACGGGGAATGAGTGCGGATTATAAGAAGGTTGATGCGCTCTCAATAAAGTTGAAGAGGATTCTTGAAAAAGGACAAAATATTAGAATCACTACTCCGACTGGAACGGATATTTCATTCTCTATCAAAGGAAGAAAAGCATTTGCAAGCAAAGGTCTCAATCATAAAAAAGGGGAAAGCGGAAATCTTCCCACGGGAGAAACTTTCCTCGCTCCTGTTGAAGGAACTACCAATGGGGTTTTTATTGTTGACGGATCGATGGCGGGACTCGGGCTTGTGAAAAATTCCAATTTAAAGATCGAAGTTAAAAAGGGATATGCCGCAAAGATTTCCGGTGGGATGTTGGCTAAAAAACTTTCTCGGATGCTGGATGCTGTTGGAAAAAATGCCAGAAATATTGCTGAATTTGGAATTGGAACTAACGATAGTGCAAAGCTTAGCGGGGTCATACTTGAAGATGAAAAAGTTAAGGGTACAGTTCATATTGCGCTTGGAAATAATGTTTCAATGGGAGGAAAAGTTAATGTGCCTATTCATCTTGACGGGGTGATGAAAAAACCAACAGTTTATCTTGATAATAAAATACTTATGAAGAATGGAAAGCTGTTGATATAATAATAAGAAATTGTTTGTTTTTCTTATTTTCTACCTTCTCTTAATACCAATCGGATTTCTATTGCTGGGGTTTTTTATTATTTTATAAAATAGTAATTTTGTGTGCAATCCATAATTCATCAAATACCAGTATATTTTAAGATTGCTTAACTAATTCCGAAAGTTTGCAATTTTTTATTTTCTATGGAGTATAAATGTCCCTATTGCCAATTACAATTTATGGTGATAAAATACTAAGGAAGAAAACCGAAAAAGTTTTCGATGTTGATATTGATACTGTAAAGTTGATTAAAGATATGTTTGATACGTTGAAGAATGCTTCCGGTATAGGCCTTGCAGCAAACCAGGTTGGGGCGGATAAGCAAATATTCATTGTCAATCTTTCTGAGATTGAGGGGTATGAACTATCCAAGCCATTAGTTCTGATTAACCCGGAAATTGAGAAGTTTAGCGAAGAGAAAATCGTAATGGAAGAAGGATGCCTTAGCATTCCTGATATTCGCTCTGAAATAGAAAGGCCTAAAAGAGTAACAATTAAATTTTATGATACCAATTTGAAGGAACAGAGAATTGAAGCGAGTGAATTGCTTGCAAGGGTTATTCAGCATGAATATGATCATTTACAGGGAGTTTTATTTATCGACAGGATTTCTGGCGAAGATAATAAGAAACTGAAAAAAGAACTCAATAAAATCAAACAAAGGAAAAGAGATTTCGATTACCCGGTAACCGAACATATGGATTACCAGTTATTATGAATATTATTTTTATGGGGACGCCAGAATTTGCGGTTCCATCATTAAAAATATTGATCGAAAGCAAACATAAAGTTCTGGCAGTAGTAACTGCTCCTGATAAAGAAAGAGGAAGGGGGCAGAAAGTAAGCTTCACACCTGTTAAAGAATTTACCCTTCAAAATAATATCCCTATTCTTCAACCTGAAAAACTCAGAGACAAAGATTTTATTATGCAATTGAATAGCTATGAGGCCGACATCTTTGTAGTTGTGGCATTCAGGATACTGCCGAAAGAAGTTTTTACAATTCCGAAGGAGGCGTCTTTTAATCTTCATGCGTCACTGCTGCCAAAATACAGGGGCGCGGCCCCAATTCAATGGGCTCTAATAAACGGAGAAGAAGAAACAGGCGTAACTACATTTAAACTTGAAGAGAAAGTTGATACAGGAAATATCTACCTGCAGGAAAAGATAAGTGTAAAGAAGGAAGATAATTTTGGCAGCCTCCATGATAAAATGTGTATTGTTGGTGCCGAAGCAGTTTTAAAAACAGTTTATTTGATTGAGCATGGTTATAAGGATTTATTAACACAGGATGATATGAAGGCTAGTCCTGCTCCTAAGATTACAAAAGAAATTGCCAGAATTAATTTTGAGAAAAGCGCCAGAGATGTTCACAACCTTATCAGAGGCCTTTCCCCATACCCATGCGCATATTTTTATCATAAGGATAAACAAATAAAAATTTACAGGAGCAAAATATCAGAGACAGAATTCCTGGAAGCCGGTGAGATAAAACAAACCAAAAAGCAATTATTTATCGGCTGTGAAGATGATTCGCTCGAAGTGCTGGAACTTCAACTAGAAGGCAAGAAGCGAATGAAAATAGAGGAATTTTTGCGCGGATTTAGTTTTGAATAGTTCCAGTTTGACTTTTTGATTTTATTGCCTGATGTTCTGGAGAGTTTTAATAAATTCTTTAATTTCCTTTTCCAATATAGCTCGACAATTCTTTTATTTTACATTTAGTAAAATATCTCTAACAATAGTTGACTTGGCTGATCTGATTTATTCAACAGGATACGGACCATCCTTGAATTTAATATCGTGATATCCTTTTGATCCGATTATCTTTGCCAAAGGACTTCTTATGTCGTCGTTAGCCTTAAGTTTTTCAAGTATTTTATTAAAATCATAGACCGGCAGCCAGTTAAGTTCTTTCCTGGCTTTTTTGTTAACATATACTCTGTCAATTATGGGGAAAAATTTCCAATTTCTTATTTTATACTCTGCTTCATACTCCGGTACTCTTCGTTTTAACACTGAAGCTGCATTTGTTCTTAAATCATTTAAATCATCTTTTGTAAAAGGAGATGTTGCGCTTATGATATAACATCCGAAGCCGATGACAGGTGCCTTCTCACAAGCAAGCAAGTGTGCGCTAACAACATCTTCAATATCGACACGCCTGTATAAAAATTCATTTGTTTTAATATTTTTATCATCATATGCTTCCCGCACTTCCTTTTTGTCATCCGCTTCCGGGAAAAAACGGGATGTTCGGAGAATAATGCACGGCAAATTATAATTATGGTAAAAAAGTTTACAAAGATTTTCCGCTGCAATTTTTGTAATACCATAAATATTTTTTGGAAGGGGAGTTACCTCTTCATTTATCCATGCGGCTGGAGCTTCATCGGCTGGCATAAGCGCATGCCCAAAAACACTTGTTGAGCTCGTAAAGACAAAAGATTTAACTCGGGCAGCTAATGCCTCTTCAAGCAGATTCAGAGTTCCTGTAATATTTGTATCAATGAAATCTTGTTTACTGTGAGTTGCCATATGTGGTTTGTGTAAAGTTGCGGTGTGGAGAACTACATCAATGTCTTTCATACATTTTTTAATGTATGCTCTGTCAGTTATAGAGCCCACCTTGTTGGTAAAATCAGAGGGGATAAGATCAATGCCTATAACCTCCTGCTTTTTATACGCTAACGTTCGGACAAGGGCTTCTCCAAGATGGCCGCTGCTGCCTGTAACTAAAAATTTCATAATGTAAATTTATTCTATTCTTTTGATTTAATCACTTTGGTCATCTTTTGGTCTCTTGATTTCACTTTTGTTAGTAAAAACAAAGCTGACCACAAATAACTCGTGCCTTATTATATCTGGGATGTACTTGCAGGCTTTGACTGCAGAGATCTAGACATCGTAAAGTATAATATCTTTCTTATCATCAGCAAGCTTTCAACTAGCCTTATCTTGCGCTGCTATTGGGCTGCTATTGCGCTGCTATTGGGCTGCTATTGCGCTGCTA
>CAYPNM010000081.1:0-9045 GCA_964412105.1 uncultured Ignavibacteriaceae bacterium
CCGACTTCTGACATCTGTCCCCCTCCTTCCTTCCAACATTCCATTCTTCCAATACCCCATCCTTCCATGCAAAATTCCTTCCTTCCTTCAACACTCCATTATTCCAATACTCCCTCTTTCCCTCCAACACTCCACTATTCACTCAACTATACGCTCTACGCTACTTAACTATACGCTACTCCTCCGCACAGCTTCGCCCGGTAAACCACAAAAAAATAAAAGGATTGAACTGTCATTCCTTTTTGATTATAAATATCTGTCTGCCGGGAAATTAATTCCCCCTAAAATATCATCGTGGTCATAAAGTTTCAGCTCAGCGCAGTCTTTAAATCTCTCTAATTTACATTCATTACCAGCAATTATAAACAAAATAAAAATGCAATAAATTCTAACATTATTCATATATTTTTAGCATATTATCCATATAAAATTAAGACTATTTCACCTCCCTGTCGATAAAGGGGAGAAATTACAAAAATTGTTGCATATTATAGGTGACCAATTTTTAAACTATTTAAACCTTTATAAATTAAGACAATAGTTCCTTTTTCTATTTTTTATTAACTTTATAAATCTACACTTTAATATTGATCAAGTTATGAAAGAAATTATTGGCAAACCCGTGAATTTTAAATCATCGCTTGTTGCACTATTATTATTGCTATTTTGTTTTTCCTTTGGTCTATATGCACAGGAAAACATTGATACCCTGCATACACAGGAAAACAATGACACCCTGTATACGCAAAAAAGCAATGATTCCTTATATGTGCAGGAAAACAATGATTCAGGTTCCTCTGGTTATTTTTCAAAAGGAACGCTGCTGCTTTCCCTGGAATACGATATCAATAAGAGTTTTACGGATTATACTACATCCAATACAATAAGCAGTGGATGGAGAATAATGGCGAAATATATTCTGCCGATAGATAATCGGTTTTATTATGGATGGGGACTCTACGGCGGTTTTGGTACATTGACGGGCGCCGACCTGGCATTACAAAATGATCCTGCTGGTTATCCGCCCCAGTTTTCTACTTCCATTGTATATTTTGGACTTGGCCTCGAGTTTAGCTATAAGGTGAATCCAACTTTCTATCCTTATGCTTTCTTTAGCCTGACCGATTTATTTTTTCAACCGGAAGATATTTACGGAAATAAACTCCCCAATAATGCACTTGGCAATGTTTATAAGAATCATGCATTGGAACCGGGCATTGAAGCTGGATTTCGTTACTTTATTACCAGCAACATAGCAATTAATGCCAGCATAACTTACTATATGTTTCCAAATGATTACCTTGATGATTTGAAGAAGGCAATTGCAAACGACAAATACAGTTCTATAAATTTAGGAATATCATACGCTCCTTTCCTTAAGAGTTCTTCATTGAATGATTCGGATAAAGACGGTGTAGAAGATGATAAAGATATGTGTCCGAACACGCCTATAGGAGTTGAGGTTGATGGATTCGGTTGCCCTGTAGATTCTGATCGTGATGGTATCCCGGATTACCTGGATAAATGCCCCGATACACCTGTCGGAGTAAAAGTGGATTCTACCGGTTGTCCTTTGGATTCCGATTTCGATGGAGTCCCGGACTATTTGGATAAATGTCCTCACACTTTGCCCGGCCTTAAAGTTGATCCATCAGGTTGTCCTGTCGATTCAGATCACGATGGTGTACCGGATTACAAGGATAAATGTCCCGATACGCCGATAGGTACGCAGGTTGATTCAATAGGCTGTCCTGCAAAGAATATACCTAATGAAAATAATATTACACCTGAAAAGGAAAATGAAAAGGAAATAGTTCGAATTATTCCTCCTTCGGAAATAGGTTCTGTTGTGCTTTATACTGATACTTATTTTGAACCCAGCAGGGATAAACTTCTGCCTAAGGCTTATACAATACTTAATATTCTTATAAATACGATGAAAGCCTATCCGGATTCAAAATGGCAGATAAATGGTTACACTGACTCAACAGGAGCAGCCGAGCAGAACGTGGTGATATCCAAAAAAGCCGCGCAAACAGTTGCTGATTACCTCATAAGCAAGGGTGTGAATCCAAATATGCTCGAAGTTACCGGCTATGGAGAGAGCAACCCGATTTTTTCGAATGATTTTCCTGACGGAAGGGCACTAAACAGGAGAGTTGAAATCAAATATGTAAAAAGTAAATGATTAAAGGGTGATTATTTAAGTTATGTTTCAATCGCTCATTATTTTCAATTACTATTTTTAAATGTTATCGAAATCAATAAGGTGCTCAGGCTATTTTTATTAAAAACAAATTAGCGAGAATAATATGAAAAAGAAATTACTGCCGCAGTTTCCCAGGTACTCTTTTATTTACATATTGGTGCTAATTTTTTGTTTTGGGATTTCCCGATTTTCCCTGGCACAGGAAAAAAAGAACATTTATCATCCTTTAGCTGGGACCGTGGTGCTTTCACTGGAATATTCGGAAACAATCAGTGAAACGGATTATGATAGTAACATATTTAGCTTTGCCTGGCGTGGATCAGGCGAATATTTTTTACCCATCTACTCGAATTTTTTCTCCGGTATAAGAGTATATGGTGGAACCGGATATGTGACAGGCACACGTAATGACCTGGCTTCAATTGGCAGACCTACAGAATACAAGACTTCTATCGTTTATTCAGGAATTGGAATTGAACTGGGTTATAGAATTGAGCCGAATTTCTATCCTTATGTTATGGCTGGAATCGATTACCTGTATTTCCACCCTTATGACCCAAATGGAATTCGTCTCCCGGTAATAGGAGGATATGTGACACATACTGCATTACCATCTGCTGAAATAGGAGCAAGATACTTTTTAAATGATAACGTCGCTATTACTGCAAGCTTAACTCACAATTTCTTCCCTAATGATTTCCTGGATGGTTTTGGCCGTGGTAAAAAAGATGCTTATTCATCCATCAATGTCGGTGTTTCTTATTCTCTTTTCGGTAAAAAGGATTCCGACGATGATGGGGTGGATGACAGTCAAGACCAGTGTCCGAATACACCGGAAGGTGTAGCGGTCGATGAATTCGGCTGCCCTATGGATTCTGATGTTGATGGTGTCCCAGATTA
Organism: uncultured Ignavibacteriaceae bacterium; assembly: GCA_964412105.1. Taxonomy (GTDB): domain Bacteria; phylum Bacteroidota; class Ignavibacteria; order Ignavibacteriales; family Ignavibacteriaceae; genus JAKAGZ01. The sequence goes on from CAYPNM010000081.1 coordinate 3,110, forward strand.
CATGGATAAATGCCCTTTCACTCCTAAAGGAGTTAAAGTGGATCCCGATGGTTGTCCGCTGGATTCTGACGGTGATGGCGTAGCAGATTACCTCGACAAGTGCCCTGACACACCGACAGGAGCAAAAGTTGATATTAGTGGTTGTCCGCTTGATTCGGATAGAGATGGGGTCCCCGACTATCTCGACAAGTGTCCTAATACTCCTTTCGGCACAGTAGTCGAATCTAATGGATGCCCTAAACCTACAGAACCGGTAAAAGTAATTGAAAATCAGCCCAAAGTGGTTCAACCCGAATTCAATCTTGATAATGAAAGGATGGTAAAAAAGAACATATGGACAGATGGAAAGTTATATGTGGTCCAGTTGGCTTCATTTACAAATGAAAGTAGAGCGGATGCTTCCGTACAAACCTGGAAAGATGAAGGTTATAATGCATTTAAAGTAACCAAGTTCATTCCCAAGTATAACAGAACTTATTATAGAGTAAGAATAGGCTATTATAATTCATTAATGGAAGCTGAAAACGCCTATAATAAAATCAAGCGCAGGTAAAGCATTATTGATTCGAATTTAAGGAGAATAATAAACAAAATAAGAACCCCGCTTAATAATCAGCGGGGTTCTTATTTTATATTCTACAATCCTGAAAGCGGATATTCTGTGGCATTTATTTTTGTGAAATAAAAATTACTGGCGGCAGAAAGGCTGTCAAGTTGCTTAATAGAACAGACATCAAAATCTTGCCTTTTGACAGTATAGCTCAAAATAATTGCACTCAATTTATAGGTACTTTTCTTACTTACGGAAGTACCTGCGAAAAAAGTAAGATATGTTACTAAAGCCAGCGCACCGAATAAAAAGAGCAAACTACTCCACACTAGAATTTTACGTAGCATAACTTCCTCACTTTTTGAAGGTTACCTCATTATTTAATCAGAAGCAATCCTTAGGTGGAAATTTGGTCCCTTTTATTATTAAAAGCAATAATATTTATAAGATACTTAGAAAATATATCGACCAGAAGCGATATTTATCCACTAATAAACAAGTTTAATAAATGAATTGCAAGAATTTAATTTGTTAAATTTCAAAATCACATTATAGACTGAATGACAACTTCATAATTCACAATTGCATAAAAATGACTTGATTACGAAAGTGATAAATAGATTGATTAGCTGGCTATTTTTGGGTAACTTTTAAACAACAATTTCCCCGTGGAAATTTATGTATAGGTTATTTTTTTTATTCGTATGGCTTTCGGTTCTGACCTTCCCGTTGGACAGTCCAACTAAAAATGTGCTTGTAATAACTCTCGATGGTGCTATAAATCCTGCAGCTTCTGAATATATTCAATATGGGATTGAACAGGCTGTTAAAAATAATTCGCAGTGCCTCGTACTCAGATTGAACACTCCCGGAGGGTTGCTTGAGTCTACACGAAATATTGTTTCTGATATACTTCAGTCCCCTGTTCCGGTTGTGGTTTATGTTTCTCCTCCAGGTTCAAGAGCCGCATCAGCCGGCGTTTTCGTCACCTTATCTGCGCATATTGCGGCGATGGCTCCGGGTACAAATATTGGCGCTGCCCATCCTGTAACGCTGCAGGGACAGATGGATTCTATTATGACTGAAAAGGTAACCAATGATGCGGCGGCGTTTATAAGAACAATAAGCGAAAAAAGACATCGAAATGTAAAATGGGCTGAGGAAGCAGTCAGAAAAAGTATTTCCATAACTGAAACTGAGGCAATGAGGGATAGCGTTATCGATCTTATCGCAAATAATATGAAAGATCTGCTTCAAAAGATAGACGGAAAAGAAATTGAAACATCTGTTGGTACTATAACCCTTCATACTCAAAATGCGGTACTAATTTACAGGGATATGAGTTTTCAACAAAAGCTGTTAAGCATTCTAAGCGATCCTAACATTGCCTACATATTATTTATGCTTGGAATTTATGGATTGCTGTTCGAATTATACAGTCCCGGTTTAATCTTTCCGGGCGTAGTAGGAGTTATCAGCCTGCTGCTGGCATTTTATTCTATGCAGACTCTGCCGATAAATTATACCGGCCTTGCCCTTATAATTTTCGCAATAATCTTGTTTGTTCTGGAAATAAAGATTGTCAGCCATGGCATATTAACAATAGGAGGTGTTATTTCATTGATTCTGGGATCATTAATGCTTATTAAAACTGAACCGGGTTTTGATGTTCTGCAGGTTTCCTGGAAAGTAATTTTACTGTTTGTAATTCTGACCGTTGGATTTTTTACACTTGCTATTGGATTTGGAATTAAAGCACAGAGAAGAAAACCGACAACAGGTCAGGAAGGGTTAATAAACGAGACCGGTGAAGCTATTACAGATCTGAATCCTGATGGTGATATTAAAATTCACGGAGAAATCTGGAATGCTAAAAGCATCGAGGGCTTTATCTCCAAAGGAGATAAAATTATCGTAACAGGAATATCAAACTTAAAACTACAAATAAAGAAAATAGATATTTAATAATACAGAGGAGGCCAAAATGCAGGAATTTCCCGTATATCTGTTTATAATTGTAATCTTTGTGATCTTTATCCTTTTCAGTGCAATTAAAATTCTTCGCGAATATGAGCGCGGTGTTATCTTTAGACTGGGAAGACTCATTCAAACTAAAGGACCGGGTATAATATTTCTTATCCCGATAATAGACCGTATGATTAAAGTCAGCCTTCGCATAGTTGTACTGGATGTACCGCCGCAGGATATAATTACAAAAGACAATGTTTCATTGAAAGTCAATGCCGTAGTTTATTTTAGGGTAGTACAGGCCGAAAAAGCTGTAGTTGAAGTCGATGATTATTTATTTGCTACTTCTCAAATATCTCAGACAACTTTACGAAGTATTCTTGGACAATCAATGTTGGATGAAATTTTATCTGAGCGGGATAAAATTAATCAGGAACTCCAGAAAATAATTGATGACAGAACAGAACCATGGGGAGTTAAGGTTACTGCGGTTGAAGTAAAACAGGTTGACCTGCCGATTGAAATGCAGCGTGCTATTGCGATACAGGCACAGGCAGAAAGAGAAAGACGTGCTAAAGTAATTCACGCGGAAGGAGAATTCCAGGCAAGCCAAAAATTATCGGACGCAGCCGGAGTCCTCCAAAAATTTCCGGCTGCTATTCAATTGAGGTTTTTGCAAACCTTAACGGAAATTTCATCCGATAAAAATTCAACTATACTCTTCCCTGTTCCGATAGATCTACTAACTCCGTTCATAGAGAAATTTAAAAAGGATAACTCATAGTGGAGTTATCGAAAAATAGGGAATGAATTCAAGATATAAAAAAATTACGGAAGAAGTTCTAGATCTGGCGGGCGTAAAGATAAATGGCCCTGCCAAATGGGATATTAAGGTTCTTGACGAAAGATTTTATAAGCGGTCTATTACTGAAGTGGAACTCGGCGTCGGCGAATCGTATATGGATGCCTGGTGGGAGGCTGAATGCATTGATGAACTTACTTATAGGCTGGTAAAAGCAGATCTTCAACAAAAACTTCGCAGGAATTATAAAGTGGCTCTTAAACTGGCCGGTTTTTACCTGATAAATATGCAGGCCCGCCGAAGAGCATTCCAGATCGGAAAAAGACACTATGACCTTGGCAACGAATTATTTCAGAATATGCTCGATAAAAGAATGAACTATAGCTGTGCCTACTGGAAAGATGCTGCGTCACTGGCTGAAGCTCAGGAAAACAAACTTGAGTTGATTTGTAAAAAGCTGTATCTGAAACCGGGAATGAAAATTCTCGATATTGGCTGCGGCTGGGGTGCTTTCATGAAATATGCTGCTGAGAAATATAATGTAAGCTCAGTCGGCCTGACCGTATCTGAAAAACAAGTCGGATTGGGAAGAGAGTTATGCAGAGGTCTTCCCGTCGAATTTCGCCTTCAGGATTACCGCGATCTTAATGAAAAGTTTGACAGGATTGTGAGCGTTGGAATGATAGAGCACGTTGGGTATAAAAATTACAGAGAATATTTTGAAACTGCACATAAGTGTTTAAATGATAATGGAATATTTCTCCTTCATACAATCGGGGAGATTCGTTCTGTTAAATCAATAGATGCCTGGACCCACAAATACATTTTCCCGAATGGAATGCTGCCTTCTGTAGCACAACTTGGGAAGGCAATAGAGGGTCTGTTTGTGATGGAGGACTGGCACAATTTCGGGACAGACTACGATAAAACTCTTATGGCCTGGTATAACAACTTCAATAACTCCTGGAGCAAATTAAAAGATAAATATGATGAACGCTTTCGTAGGATGTGGAAGTATTTTTTACTTGGTTCAGCCGGATCATTCAGAGCCAGGCACAATCAGCTCTGGCAAATTGTACTTTCCAAAAATGGAATAGAAGGAGGATATAATTCGATTAGATAATTTTATTCGATTTAGTTACCTTGATAACAGGGCAATGTGACTGGTCAATGGCGCATTTTTAATCTCCCTGACAATTTTCAAGCTGTTTGATTTTGCCAGTCCTTCAATACCTTTGTTTCTCAAAAATGATTTATAATTCCTGTAGTGCTCCAATCCCGCAAAAAATTCTACTGCCTCACTTAGCATCTTCAAAGAGATACTTGGTTGCGGTATTAAATAATCTATTATAATTATTTCCTTCGCCATTTCGGAAAGTGAATCCAATGTTAACTTTCTATCCCCTTCTTTCATTTCATGTATGGCATAGGATATAACTGCATAATCAAATAATGTGCCTGGTTCTACATTAAATTTGTTAATATCGGCGTGATGAAATTCAATATTTTGCAAACTGCTCTTCAACAAATTTGATTTGGCAACGCTAATGTTTCTTTCCGAAAGATCAATCCCGACTATTTTCTGGCATTTGCTCGCCAGCTTAAAAGCAAGCCTACCTGTGCCGCATCCGGCATCAAGCAAAGTTGAATTATCTGCTATCATATCTTCCAACAAATCAAATGAAGCATCCTGATGAGGCGCAATAAATCTGTCGTAAAATAATCCGTCGTACCAATGATCTTTGTTATTGACTTCCATTCTTAAATCCTCTGCATTATAATTTATCTTATATAAGATTTGATGTGGAAAGACAATATACGATTCTATTTAATTAAAGGTCTAAAATGTCAATGAGTGATAAATAGAAGTTTGGATAATGCGGAAGATATAAAAAGACCTCCAAAGGGCATCTATTAATACTCACAATTCATAAAAGTATCAGATGTGGTTCTTGGCTTTATGATAGCCCTTTCTATCTTCCCAACCCCGTGGTGCAAAAAGCAGGAAAATCAAAATTATTATAAATGCCAGGATAAAAATTGCTGCAAAAATAATAATAAGTTTCATTTGAATCCGTAAAAAAATATTTAATATTAAAACAAATTGACTCTTGATAGAAGCAAATTATTATTATTTCATGGTATGAGATAATTTTTCAATTGTCAATGAAAATTATTTGAACGGTTCTAAATCGTTCGTTTTTAATAATATTTGAGGGGTGTAAAAAATAATCGCGGAGAGAGTGGGATTCGAACCCACGGTACCCTTGCGGATACACTACCTTTCCAGGGTAGCCAATTCAACCACTCTTGCATCTCTCCGGATTGAAGTCTTCAAATATAAAGATTTACCCCTCTTTTAACAAAATACTGTAACTTAACCATCTGGAATTATCGTTTTTTAATGAGATCGTTACTAAAAATTATTTCCATTATTGAAAGATTTTGATAATTTTAATATTTAATTATAACATTTACGCCCAGAATCCATAAATAAGCTGGTTAATCGGAGAGATGCCGGAGTGGTTGAACGGGGCGGTCTCGAAAACCGTTGAGCTCTTTTTTGAGCTCCCAGGGTTCGAATCCCTGTCTCTCCGCAAGATAAAAATGTCCTGC
>CAYPNM010000082.1:0-3758 GCA_964412105.1 uncultured Ignavibacteriaceae bacterium
TGAATGTTGAACCTGAACTTGTCACTACATTAAAGCCGGAAATTCCTGCAAAGCTTGCTCAAATTACAAAGAAGATGCTTTCCAAAAATAAAGATGATCGCTACCAGGATGTAAATTCATTTTTATCCGATCTTAAAGATTACAAAAGTGCAAAAATTGAAAAACCCGATGAAAAAGAAAAAACCATTGCTGTGCTACCTTTTGAAAATATTAGTCCCGATAAAGAGGCTGATTATTTTGCCGATGGATTAGCTGAAGAACTAATTACAAACTTATCAAGAATAAAGGATATTAAGCTCACTCCCCGCACTAACACAATGAGATACAAAGGCACGGATAAAGATATTAAAACCTTGGGCAGAGAATTAGGCGCAAGGTATATTATGCAAGGCAGCGTGAGAAAGTTCAATGAAGATTTAAGGATTTCTGTTCAATTAATGGATGCCCAACTCGAGAAACAAATTTGGGGAGAGACTTATAAAGGTAAAATTGCGGATGTATTTGACATTCAGGAACAGGTTTCAAAACAAATTGCAGAAATGTTGATGGTGAAACTCTCCCCTACCGAAAAAGTTAGCTTGACAAAAAGGTCCACGGAAAATACTGAGGCATTTGATTTGAACTTACGCGCAAGAGACTTTTTATATAAAATGACGAAAAATAACGTTCAGTTTGCAATTCAGCTTTTCAATAAAGCTATTGAATTAGATAAAAGATATGCTGCAGCATACGCTGGTCTTAGTGAAGCATACGCTCAATATTATTTTTCATTTGAAAGGCAGGAAGAACTGCTTGAAAAATCAATTGAAGCTGGCTTAAAAGCTTTAATGTACGACCCGTCAATGACTGAAGCTTATGTTGCATTGGCTATGGCCTACTTTAATAAAAAGCTATACGAAGAAGCTTTGGATGCTGCTCAAAAAGCACTGGGACTGGACTCTGATAACGCAACTGCTTATTGGGTTTTAGCTAGAATATATCATACTATGGACCACGATGAAAAAGCCATAGAACTTCATGAAAAAGTTATCGAACTAAATCCTGATTTTTATACAGCATATATGGATCTAACTATTTGTTATGAACGCGTTGGTAATTTCAATAAATATAGCGAAACAATTCAAAGACAATTGGATATGTATCCCAGATATTTATCACAACACCCGGATGATGCAAGAGCATACATCTTTTATGCTCAGACGCTTGCTAAAGTTAAAGAGGTAGAAAAAGCAAAAGAAATGGGAAATAGAGCATACGAACTTACACCGAATGATGCACTAATGCTATATAATCTTGCCTGCCTGTTTTCACGACTTGAAGAAAAAGAAACTGCAGTGGATTATTTTAGAAAAGCTTTGAATTCAGGTTATCAAAGCTATGAATGGGTCAAACGCGACACTGACTTTGACAATATTAGAAACGAATCCGGATATATTGAGTTAATGAAAGGTAAATAAGCATTAAATCATTATATATATTAAATACTCTAATAATTTATAAGCATAGGGGCATAAAGTATTGGTAAATTTTTTCATCCCGTTCACCGGTTATGAGGAGTCCAAATGAATAATTTAGTCGGTCAGAAAATTTTGCATTATAATGTAATTGATAAGCTTGGCGAAGGAGGTATGGGGGTTGTTTATAAGGCGGAAGATACTAAGCTTAAACGCGAAGTTGCCATAAAATTCCTCCCGCACCACATTTCTTCTGATGCCGAAGAGAGACAAAGATTTGAAATTGAAGCGCAGGCTGCTGCAGCCTTGAACCATCCGAACATAACCACTATTTATTCGATTGAAAATTCCGGTAGTGATGTTTTCATTGTGATGGAATATATAAACGGCGTGGAGTTAAAAGAGAAAATCAAAAAGCAACCTTTAAGCCTTGAACTTTCACTGAACATCATCGGGCAGATTGCTGACGGATTAGGCACAGCCCATAAGAAGGGAATAATTCACAGGGACATAAAGACGGCTAACATCATGGTCACGCAAGCTGGACTAATTAAAATAATGGACTTCGGACTGGCAAAGATCGGCGGGACTTCACATATAACAAAATTCGGCACAACTCTCGGAACAACCGCTTATATGTCACCCGAACAGGCTCGCGGAGAAAAAGTAGATAAAAGAACTGACATTTGGTCAACCGGTGTAATACTTTATGAAATGCTTACGGGAAGATTTCCTTTCAAAGGTGAATTCGATCAGGCAATAATTTATTCTATACTAAATGAGGAGCCTGATCAGATAATTTCAGTAAATAAAGACCTCCCCATCAAACTTGATCAAATAGTCGGGAAAATGCTGAGCAAAGATCCTGATAAGCGTTACCAGAACATCGAGGATTTTTCTAAAGATCTAAAAGAATTAAACAGTAAGAGTACACCTCAAACCGATGAGACAAAAACGATAGCAGTTTTGCCTTTCGATAATATCGGCTCTGACCAGGAAACGGATTATTTTGCCGAAGGCCTTGCTGAAGAGCTGATTATAAATCTTTCTAAGATTAAAGAAGTAAGAACTGTCTCCAGAACCAACTCGATACGCTATAAAGGATCAGAAAAAGATATTAGAACTATTGGCAGAGAATTAGGTGCGCGGTATATAATGGAAGGCAGTGTCAGAAAATTCAGAGATGACCTTAGGATTTCAATCCAGTTGATTGACGTTTCCGGCGGACTCCAGCTCTGGGGCGAAACCTATAAAGGCAAAATTGCAGACGTGTTCGATATACAGGAAAAAGTATCAAAAGAAATTGTTGAAGCGCTGAGACTTAAGCTCTCCCCTTCCGAAAAAATCGTTCTTGAAAAACGCGCTACTACAAACACCGAAGCCTATGATTTATATTTAAGAGGAAGGAATTTCCTTTACAAGGTTTCGAAAAACAATATAATATTCGCCATACAATTATTTAAAAAAGCTATAAAATTCGATGAACGCTTTGCTGCGGGATATGCCGGGCTTAGCGAAGCATATGCAACACAATATTACTTCTTTGAAAAAAGCGATCAATTGCTTGATCTTGCGATCGATTCCGGCCTTAGAGCACTAATGTATGATCCCTCCCTTTCTGAAGCATACGCAGCCTTGGCACTTGCTTATTATAATAAAAAATCACGTACTGAAGCTTTTACTGCCGGGCAAAAAGCAATCGAATTGAATCCAAATAATTATTATGCATACTGGGTACTTGGGAGAATTTACCATAGCACAGACCGCGACAAAGATGCCATTGACCTATATAAGAAAGTAGTTTCAATTAATCCCGATTTCTATTCAGCTTATGCAGATCTTGGTGTAAGCTATGAAAAATTGGGTGATGAAAAAGGACAAAAAGAAACCCTCGCATTACTTATGGAAGTTTATCCTCGATATTTATCGGATCATCCTGATGATGCACGCGCGCATGTCGTTTATGCCATCGATCTTGTAAAGGTTGGTAAAATTGAAGAAGCTAAGGCTGAAGGCAAAAGAGCAGTAGAACTAAGTCCTGATGATTCATTGATGTCGTACAATGTTGCCTGTCTTTATTCAAGATTGGGAGAAAAAAAACAAGGAATTGCATACCTGCAAAAGGCAATCGATCAGGGGTACACAAATTTTGAATGGCTCAAGCGCGATCCCGATTTGAATAGCATCCAGAACGAACCGGAATTTATTGATTTGATGAAAGATAAATAATAGGTTACTTTTCCTGTTATGCCATAATAGTCCTCAATGCTGGAGAATTACTATTAATTGGCATCCTCTGTGATG
>CAYPNM010000082.1:3858-8761 GCA_964412105.1 uncultured Ignavibacteriaceae bacterium
ATGGGCGTTGTTTATCTCGCAGAAGATACAAAGCTGAAACGCCAGGTAGCCATAAAATTCCTTCCCAAACAAATTTCGGCAGATGCTGAAGAGAGAAAGCGTTTTGAAATTGAAGCGCAGGCTGCTGCTGCTTTGAATCATCCCAATATAACTACCATCCACGCTATCGAGGAATCAGGTGATACGATTTTTATTGTGATGGAATTTATTGATGGTATCGAACTAAAAGAAAAAATTAAAGCTGGCCCCCTCCCCTATGATGAAACTGTCAACACAGCAATCCAAATGGCAGAAGGATTAACAGCCGCACACAATAAAGGTATTGTGCACAGGGATATTAAGGCCTCAAACATTATGATGAAAAAAGATGGGAATGTAAAAATAATGGATTTTGGTCTGGCCAAGATTGGCAAAGGCAGCCAGGTTACAAAGCTGGGCACTACCATTGGAACCATTGCCTATATGTCGCCTGAACAGACTAGGGGCGAATCGCTCGATCAAAGAACCGACATCTGGTCATTCGGCGTAGTATTATATGAAATGCTGACAGGCGGCCAACCGTTCAAAGGCGCTTATGACCAGGCTATCATTTATTCTATATTAAATGAACAGCCTGAATTTACAAACATCCCTGAACCTTTATCTTATATATTACAGAAAGCTATAGCAAAATCTCCGGCTGACAGATATCAGACGGCAGGTGATATGCTTAATGACTTAAAGGCGTTAAGAAGTGATTCCGGATCAAGATCATTATCGAAGGAAGTCCCGATTGCAAAGGTATCTAAAAATTCCAAAAAGAACTTATGGATTGGCATATCAGCGGTAATAATAATTGCTGCCGCTTCAATATTTTATTTTTTGAAAAGTAAAAATCATGTGACAGCAGCAAATGGAAACAGCAAACAGATGATCGTAGTTATGCCGTTTCAAAACCTTGGCTCTCAGGATGATAAATATTTTGCGGATGGTGTAACTGATCAGATTACCAGCAAACTATCTTCGATTGGGAACATCGGTGTTATTTCAACAAGCAGTGCGGAAAAATTGGCCAAAGAAAATAAAACCACGCAGGAGATAGGAAAAGAACTTGGAGTGAACTATATATTAAATGGAACCGTCCTCTGGGCAAAGGGCGGGAAAAATGAAAGCCGTGTAAGGATTACTCCGCAGCTTACCCGGGTATCAGATAACACAATTACCTGGTCTGATTCCTACGACAAAGTACTAAATGATATTTTTGCTGTCCAGAATGAAATTGCACAAAAAGTTGTTGACCAATTGGGTGGATCTATTGGAAATAATCAAATCCAGAAAGAAACTCCCCCAACCACTAATCTTAATTCTTATGATTTTTATTTAAAAGGTTTATCATATGAAGCACGGGGTTCATATGCAAAATCGGATATTCAAAACAGTATTAGTCTATTTAAGAAGGCAATTGAGCTCGATCCTGGATTTGCGCAGGCTTATGCTCATCTTTCTAGAGGACAGGCGTCCATGTATTGGTTTTATTTTGATCGTTCTGAAAAAAATGTAAATGACGCTTTTGATAATGCGCAAAAGTCTTTGAGATTAAATCCAGATATTGCCGAAGCATACCTGGCACTCGGATATTACCACTACTGGTGTAAGCTGGATTATAAAAGTGCTATAAAGGAATTTACAGAAGCTCTGAAAATTCAGCCTAACAATGCTACAGCATTTTTTAGTCTTGGTGTTGTTTATCGTAGAATGGGAAAATTTGATCTTGCTATTCAGAATATGTCTAAAGGTTATAATCTTGATCCGCTGTCCAATGAATATTCCCGTAACCTGGGAGAAACTTACGGATTGATCAGAGATTACAATAAAGCAATTACCCAATATAAAAAAGTTATTGAATTAAGCCCCGATATGAGTTTACCAAAAGCAGAGCTTGCTCAAATATATTCTTTAAAAGGTGACCTAAAAACTGCCACAGAGATAATTAATAATATTAGTGATGAAAATTATCTTGATATAATGAAAAATGAAAAAGCTTTTCTATACATACTTGACAGGAAATTTGATGAAGCGATCAATGAATTGAAAACAAAAAATAAGCCATTTGAAGTAGGACAATTTCGTTATACGCCACTGGATCAAATGCTGGGACTTATTTATTGGTATAAAAATGATAAAGTACAATCAAAAAAATATTTTGAGTCATCCAGAAACAAATTGGAGAACATGTTAAAATCTTCTCCCCAGGATGAGAGAATTCATAGCTCGCTTGGTATTACATATGCAGGACTTGGACTAAGGGATAAAGCAATTTTTGAAGGCAAAAAAGGAATAGAGTTACTCCCCCTGGAAAAAGAAGCTTACAGAGGTTATTACCGTCAGTGGGATTTGGCAATCATTTATACTCTGCTGGGAGATAATGATAATGCTTTGAAGCAGATTGACTATATCCTATCAATTCCCGGCGAATTTTCTGTTAACGAATTGAAGTTGGATCCCTTATATGATTCTTTACGCGGCCTTCCGGGCTATAAAGCAATCATAAATAAGTATGAATAGGGGGGTTAGTATTCTCTGATTTTGCAATATTTTAAGCACCTATTTTGCCTTAAAATGCCTGAAAGGCAAAAATTTATCGCATTTTATAGGTAAATTATTTAATATTAGGTAGCCCCTTCTATATCCTAAGATTACCGTAAATAAATTAAAATACTGAGGTATTAAACGATTGGTGAAACTATTCTCCGATACAGGATTATTGAAAATTGGGCAAAATTTCCTGACCGGATGCAAAAATTATACTGCATACAAAGAACTTAATTAAAGGATAATAATATGAAAAAATTTTTGGCAGCCTTCATTATTTTATTTGCAATTATGCTGTCTGCAATCTGTTTCGCACAAACAAAAGATAACGTTTTCAAATTGGAAGATCTTAGAAAGATCGTCAGGCTCTCCGATCCGCAAATTTCTCCTGACGGAAACCGGATTGCGGTAATAGTTTCCAGATTCGACTGGGAAAAAGATAAAAGTAAACAGGAAATTGCTCTTATTAATGTCAAAGAAGGTTCCCTTCGCAGCATTACTTTTAAAAGAGAAGACATTTCAGGATTAAGCTGGTCACCTGACGGCGCAAGTCTGGGATTTATTGCAAAGGGCCTCGACTCGGAAAAGACGCAGATCTTTGTTATGCCGATGAATGGCGGTGACCCTGTGCAAATAACAGAATCAAAAACCGGTGTGAATGAGTTTACCTGGAGCCCGGATGGAAAACAAATTGCTTACGTAGCACAGGATACTATTCCCAACCCTGAACAGATTAAGCACCACGAGGATGCATTCAAGGTAAGTTTCAACAATTATCTGGTACGCGCTGAATTAGAACCCTGGCATCTCTGGATTGTATCATCCCAGGGGGGCAAAGCCAGACAATTAACAAAAGGCCGGTTCAGTTTAATCACAGATCAGGAAAGTGTATCACCGGTAGTATGGAATAAAAATGGAAGCTCAATCATTTTCCAGCAATTCCCTGACGTATGGGAAGGTAATGCCTGGCATTCTATAATAGCGGAAGTTGATACAGGTGGAGGAGAAGTAAAAACCTTAATTGCGAATGAAGGATCAGGTCGTCCGATGTATTCACCGGATTTTAATTTCCTTTCATTTATGCGACCGCGAAACGGCGATCAGAATAATGGAAATGCGGTGTATGTAAAAATGGACGGAAAGAATGTTGACGTTACTCAAAAACTCGATAGAAATATAAACAACTATTTATGGCTTCCCGATTCTAAGGGAATTTTAATTGCCGGAGAAAAAGGGACAAATTCCGTTATCTGGCGACAGCCTGTTAACGGAGCTGCCGAACAATTTAATGCTGGCAATGTGGAAATTGAAGGTCAAAGCCTGAGTATTTCTAAAAACGGATCAATTGCATTTATAGGTAATACACCCTCTCATCCGGCTGAATTATACTTTTTATCTTCATTAAATGAAAAACCAAAACGCCTGACAAACCTTAATGCTTTTGTTGACAGCCTGACTCTGGGAAAAACAGAACCCGTCAACTGGAAAGGGCCTGATGGTTTTGATGAAGACGGAGTTTTAACATATCCAGCAGAATATAAAAGCGGAGAAAAATATCCGTTAGTTCTTGTTATTCACGGTGGTCCCGAAGGAGCATCGACTGTACAGTTCTCCCCCCTCCCCCAGCTTCTTTCCGGGAAGGGATTCTTTGTGTTTCAGCCCAACTACCGTGGAAGCATAAATCTGGGTGACGCATACCAGCACGCAATTTTTAGAGATACTGGTGAAGGTCCGGGAAAAGATGTAATGGCTGGATTGGAAAAAGTTATTCAGCTTAATGTAATTGATACAAACCGGATAGGTGTATCTGGATGGTCCTACGGCGGCTATATGACTTCATGGTTAATCGGTTATTATCCTGATAAATGGAAAGCAGCCGTTTCAGGTGCGGCTTTGAATGATTGGGTTATGGATTATACAATCGCCTACTATCAAAAAGGCGACTTATATTTCTTTGGTGGCTCACCGTGGACAAAAAAATACTGGGATATATGGAGAGAGCAGTCACCAATATCTTTCTCACAAAAGGTAAAAGCCCCGACTCTTATTATGGGCGATACGGGTGACCCGAATGTTCCTATTGTTAACAGTTACGAAATGTATCACTCGCTCCTCGACAACGGCGTACATACGGAATTTTATGTCTACCCGGTAGACACTCATTTCCCTCACGATATAGTTCGGACTACCGATGTCTATAAAAAATGGATTGATTGGATGGAGAAGTATTTGAAATAACAAGTTAGAGTTAATAATACTTTAATTATTTAATCGGATATTATTTATGATAGGTGAAACAATACTCCACTATAATATTTTAGAAAAATTAGGT
>CAYPNM010000083.1:0-8625 GCA_964412105.1 uncultured Ignavibacteriaceae bacterium
TAGAAAATCTTAAATCTCTTTTTTCATTACAGCCGTAATATGTTCTTTATATTCAACTCTGTCAAATGCTATCCATTTATTCTTTAAATATAACCTTTCAGCAGTAAATGAATGAAGATATAATTCCTTAAAACCTAATTCATTTGCAATATCTTCGATTTTGAATAATAGCTTTTCTGCAAAACCCCGGTTTCTGTTTTTGGGTGGAGTGTAAAGCAGGGCTACCCACGGCTTAAACTTTAAAAATTTCGGATGAACTTTAAGGAGGTTTATTTTATTATATAAACCGCCTGTTGCTACCGGCTCATTATTCTTTAAAAGCAGCAGCTGGAATATGACATCATCATTTGGGATATTGGCTAATCTTTTGCTGGTTTGTTCAATGGGAATGTCCCATTCATTTAAATACCACTCTGCAATCAGCTCAATAAAATTATTTTCATTCGATCTAACTTTATGAAATAATATTCCGTCTTCCATTTAAAATGAATTATGCCTGATGTTAAAATTCCCGATTATCCCGGATAAATCATTCGGTTACAGTAATTCTTTTATTTTCCCATCAAAGTCTTAAGCTGAAACTCGTGGCGGATGGGATGCATAACCGCATGTTCGAGCATTGCATCGATGCAGTAATCTGTTCCCCAGCGCGAAGTGTAAGTTCCGTGTTCGAATTTGTCAATGGGGACTTCTGCCAGGGGAGTGCGCCATTTCTCCAAGAGATGAACGAGATATTCATCCGCTTCTTTTTCAATCACGTCAGGTTTGGGAATTGGTTTTATTTCCGGATCAGAGAGGTTTAATTTTTCGCACATCCAGGTCATATATCCCCGCGCTGCACGAAGGACGTGATAGAGAAGCGTCTCCAGCGATTTGTAATCAGGATTGTCTGTTTTAGGTAAAGGCAGATTATTTTTTTTAGCTTCCTTCCAGGTTTGCAGGAATGATTGCAAATGCAGTTCGTGCATTATAACCATCGAGCGGGCGCCGTTGTATTTAAATGGTTTTAAGTCTTTTAAATCCATTTTTGTTTCCCGTATTTCTTTTCTGAAAAATAGCGCCCCGACTCCGAAATTCCAACCGTGAAAAGAAATTAACTTAATTCAAAAGCTGGCTTTTTAATTCAATTTGAAATGATAATTCCTTCCTCACATTCAAATAATTTTAATTACTTCCTTAATTTTTAATTATCTGTTTACGGTTTTCTCCAGGCTTTCCGGATACCTTGCTCCTTCTATTTTAATCTTTGACGCAGCGTCTTCAATTTCACTTAAATCATTAGCAGTAAGTTCTATTGATGCTGATTCAATGTTTTCTTCCAGCCGGTTTAATTTTGTAGTCCCGGGTATCGGCACGATCCACGGTTTCTGTGCGAGAAGCCATGCCAGCGCTATCTGTGCGGGAGTTGCATTTTTTTGTTTTGCAACCTTAACCAGCCAATCAACCAAAGCCTGGTTAGCTTTGCGCGCTTCCGCTGTAAAACGTGGAAGAATGTTGCGGAAGTCACCGCTTTCAAAAGAGGTATTTTCATTAATTTTACCAGTAAGGAATCCTCTTCCTAAAGGACTGAATGTAACCAATCCGATTCCAAGTTCTTCAAGTGTTGATATAACCTCTTCTTCCGGTTTTCTCCACCATAGAGAGTATTCATTCTGCAATGCTGTGACCGGCTGGACAGCATTTGCACGACGGATTGTTTTTACGCTTGCTTCAGAAAGGCCGAAATGTTTGACCTTTCCTTCCTTGATTAAATCCTTTACAGTTCCGGCTACATCTTCAATAGGCACATTTGTGTCAACACGATGCTGATAGAAAAGATCTATCACATCGGTCCTTAATCGTTTAAGTGAAGCCTCAGCAACTTCCCTTATATGTTCAGGCCGGCTGTCCTGTCCCGCGAGTTTCCCGTCTGGTCCAAATTTAAAACCGAATTTAGTTGCTATTACCACCTTGTCACGTAACGGAGCAAGTGCTTCGCCCAAAAGTTCTTCGTTAATATAGGGGCCGTAAGCTTCCGCAGTGTCAAAAAATGTTACCCCGCGTTCAACAGCAGTATGGATTAAGGAGATCATCTCTTTCCTCTCAGGAAACGGGGGGAAAGCATGGCTCATTCCCATGCAGCCGAGCCCAAGAGCAGAAACTTCAAGTCCGCTTTTGCCAAGTTTGCGCTTTTTCATAGTTTTATCCTCCATATATCATATAACACATTATAAACACTTAAAATTCACGAAGTTATTATAAAAAGGCAATCCCAACTGAACATATACAAAAGGTGGGAGTATTTATACATTTTTACTATTGCCGGCGTCTCTTTCGGCAGGCCTGATATTATGTGGTTTATTAACCGCATTCAGCAAATCTTCAGCTCTTAACTGAAAATTAAATCCTTCTTGCCTAATCCTTTTTATTTGTTTAAGTTATAATTATCCTCCTGGTAGCGGGCACAAAAATGATCGGTTCAATGATTTTTCATTCTATGATGCTTTAAGTCCGGCCAGGAAATGTCTAACCTTCTGCACGTTTTAAAAGTTAAAGGTGCCAAATGATTGGTTCAACAATACTTCATTATAAAATATTAGAAAAGCTCGGCGAAGGAGGAATGGGTGAAGTGTACAAAGCTCAGGACACCAAGCTCGACCGCTTTGTTGCACTAAAATTCCTTCCCTCTCAGCTTACTGCATCTGAGGACGATAAGGCAAGATTCATCCAGGAAGCCAAAGCAGCTTCTGCTATGAATCATCCAAACGTCTGCACAATTCACTCAATTGAAGAATATGAAAAACAGCTATTTATAGTAATGGAATATGTTGATGGGGTAACATTACGGGATACAAAAGGTACCCTATCCGAAAAAAGGATTCTGGATATAGCTATACAGGTTGCTGAAGGTTTGGGAACCGCACACGAAAAAGGGATTGTTCATCGTGACATAAAACCTGAAAACATTATGATCCGTAAGGACGGTATTGCTCAGATTATGGACTTCGGACTGGCAAAGCTTTATAAGGATAGCAATGTTTCCAGGCTGACTAAGGCAGGAACAACAGTTGGTACAATGGGATATATGTCTCCTGAACAGGTGCAGGGAACAGATGTCGATCACAGGAGTGATATATTTTCTCTGGGAGTTGTACTATACGAATTATTTGCAGGTGAATCACCTTTCAAAGGAATGCACGAGACTGCAATAATGTATGAGATTGTAAATGTTGAAGCGCCACCGATTGCAACTGTAAAGCCCGATATTGATCCGCAGCTGGATGGACTAATTCTTGAGTGCCTTGAAAAAGAAAAAGATGAAAGATGCCAGAGTGCAAAAGAGCTTGCTAAAAATCTCAGGAAAATAAAGAGAGTATCTACCGGCAGCCGTTCAAGCAGAATGTATAATGTGAACACCGGGATGAACAGAACAGCGGTTCAACAAACTACAGGCACTAATCTTTCCGGTCCTCTTGTCTATGACGATGTCCCTCTTAAAAAATTACTGAGGAATATTGTCTATAACAGGAAAATTTTGTGGACTAGCCTTTCAATTTGTTTCATCGCGGCTGTTCTTTTTCTTTATTTGTTTATAGCTAACAAATCTTCCGGGGATTTATCAGGCACAAATTCTTTTACAGCTTCAATAAATCCACGAAACGATTATAAATTTGCTTTTGCCGTAAACCAGCTTGAAGGTGTGCACCTTGCAGTTTCACCGGATGGCAGGATGCTTGCTTTTGTTGCTCAGGATTCAAGCGGTAACAGCTCTCTTTGGGTAAGACAACTTAACGCACTGACAGCGCAGAAACTTAACGGAACAGACGGCGCATATTATCCTTTCTGGTCTTATGACAGCAAATACATTGCATATTTTGCTGATGGAAAATTGAAAAAGGTTCTTGCTTCAGGAGGGCCAAGCATTACAATATGCAAGGCAAACTCAGGCAGAGGCGGAAGCTGGAATCAAAATGATATAATAGTGTTTGAACCTGACCAGTATGACGGAATATTCAAGGTACCGGCAAGCGGAGGTGAAGCACAGGAGATTACGAAACCGGATTCTTCCAAAGGTGAAAGTACTCACAGATGGCCCTGCTTTTTGCCTGATGGAGATCATTTTATTTTTTATTCGAGGGTCAACGGCAACACTTCTCAGGAAGGAGACGCAATTTTTGTGTCGTCACTTGACGGGAAAGAGATTAAAAAATTGTTTACTGCTCACTCAAATGCTGTTTATGCCGATAACAATATTCTGTATGTGCAGGATAATACATTAATGGCCCAGCCTTTTGATCCTGGTAGCTTGCAATTAAAAGGAGCAGCGGTTCCGATTGAAGAAAATGTATTATTTACACAGAGATTTAACTGCGGGATTTTCTCTGTCTCTCGTAACGGAGTTTTATTTTACCAGAGAGGCAACACAACCAGCGGAATGCAATTTGCCTGGTACGATAAAAACGGAAATCAGGAAAGCGTTTTTGGGAAAATTGATGATTATAGAGTAATAAGGTTATCTCCTGATGAAACAAAATTAGCAGTTGCAATTTATGATAATAGCTCGAGGGCCCAGAACATCTGGCTTTATGACATTAAAAGAAAATTCTTTACCCGCTTTACTTTCTCAAATTCAACCGATTATGCACCACTTTGGTCGAATAATGGGAAATGGATCGTGTTTTCTTCAACCAGAAATAATGGAAAACACGATTTATATATGAAATCTTCAAATGGATTAGGTGATGTTAAACAATTAACTAATTCGGGCAGTAATCAAATAGTTGCTCTAAGCTGGTCTTCAGACAACAAATATATCGGATTTTGCAACCTGTATCCAAATACAAAATTTGATGCTTATGTATTGCCAATAACTAATATCCCGGATACAGGTATAATAAAACCAATTACATTATTTAAAACCAAATTCCTTGAATTCGGAGTATCGTTTTCCCCGGATAACAAATGGATTTTCTACGGTACCGATGAATCAGGAGATCTCCAATTATATGTAAGCCCCTTTCCAAATATTACGGATGGTAAATGGCAGGTATCAACAACTACACCTAAGGATTTTGTACGTTGGGCTTCTAATGGCAAAGGCATTTATTACGCTACCGTGACAAATAAGGTGATGTATACAGAAGTAAATCCGCACGGAAATGAATTTGAAATCGGCAAAACTGTATCGCTTTTCGATATACCTTTTTCAGGGAGAGCTTTTTTTAGTGGGATAACAAATGACGGTAAGCATTTCCTTTTCCGTGTACCGGTAGAGAGCAATGAAACACCACCACTTACAATAGTTACTAACTGGAACAATAAATTAAAGCAGAAGGACTAAAAATGGTCGGCGAATCAATTCTGCATTACAAAATATTAGAGAAGTTAGGTGAAGGCGGAATGGGTGTAGTCTATCTCGCAGAAGACACAAAACTCAAACGACAGGTCGCTATAAAATTCCTGCCTAAACAAATTTCCACCGATACAGAGGAAAGAAAACGCTTCGAAATCGAAGCTCAGGCAGCCGCTGCTTTAAATCATCCCAATATTGCTACTATTTATTCCATTGAAGAAACTGATGACCAGATGTTTATAACTATGGAATATGTAAAAGGAAAAGAATTAAAATATTTAGTAGAGACGGGGCATGCCCCGTCTCTACAGATAAATGAAGTAATCAAAATTGTCATCCAGATAGCCGAAGGCCTTGAAGCGGCACACAAAATAGGGATAATTCACAGGGATATTAAATCTCAAAACATAATGATTACTGATGATGGCAAGACTAAAATAATGGATTTCGGATTAGCTAAAATTAAGGGGGGAATACAGCTGACAAAGACCGGATCGACAGTAGGAACCGCTGCTTATATGTCCCCCGAGCAGGCAAGCGGAAAAGAGGTCGATCATAGAACAGATATATGGTCTTTCGGAGTCGTTCTTTATGAAATGCTTTGCGGATGTTTACCTTTTAAAAACGAGTACGATGCTGCATTAATGTATTCTATACTTAATGAACAACCTGATCCGATAGAAAAATATAATCCTGATATTCCCGATGAATTAAAAAATATTTTTAATGGCTGCCTGGAAAAAGATCCCGAAAAAAGATTTCAATCGTTCGATGAAATTGTAAGCCGGTTTTATTCATTACAGGAGGTATCAAAAGGCTCAAAGGAAAACCTGATTTCCTTTAAGCAACAATTAAGAAAACCAAAGATTTTTATTCCTGTAATAATTGTATTTATTCTGGTAGTAATCATTGCTCTAATTCCATACTATCAGCTTCTTAATAGAAATCGAGCCGAAGAAAAAATTCCTGTGATCAAGAATTTTGTCAAAGAAGGGAAGTATTTTGAAGCCTTTCAGCTTGCAAAACAGGAAGAAGAATATTTAAAGAATGATTCAACTTTTAAGAGCCTGATACCGGACTACTCAGATTATCTTACCGTTTTATCAAAGCCGGAAGGTGCAAAGGTATACCTTAAAAGATATATACCGAATAAAAATGCAGATTCGATAGCAAAAGAATATGCCGGCCTGACCCCAATTCACAATTTGCAGGTAATCCGTGGAGGGTACTTAGTGTATCTGGAAAAAGAGGGCTTTGCTCCTGTCGAACGGGTATTTTCCAGTTTTTTTGGTCCCGAAGAAGTTCAACGCGCATATGGTCTTCCAACTAATAAGCGCCTTACAAATATAACTATTACGGCCAATTTGCTCGATAAAAATAAAGCGATTAAAAATATGGTTTTTATACCGGGCGGGAAATATCATCTTGTTGGCTGGGATGCACCATCTTCAACTAACGTACAATTAAGCGATTATTATATCGATAAGTATGAAGTAAGTAATAAAGATTTTAAGTCTTTTATCACAGCAGGTGGATACTCAAAAAAACAATACTGGAAGTATTCTTTCATTAAAGATGGAAAACATATATCCTGGGAAGAAGCGATGTCGAAATTTGTGGACCGCACCGGTTTGCCGGGTCCGCGGACATGGATAAATCAAGAATATCCTGCTGGTAAAGACAATTATCCTGTAACTGACATAAGCTGGTATGAAGCTGCGGCTTATGCTGAATTTGTTGATAAAAAATTACCGACAATCTTTCAGTGGGAAAGAGCTGCCAGAAATGGTGAGTATGAGGTTTATGATCTTGTTATGCCCTGGGGATTAAAAGCTCCGAATGAAGCTATTCTGCACCGTGCAAATTTTGAAAGTAATGGAGCCTTACCCGTCGATAGTTTTGAATTTGGAATTAGTCCGTTTGGCTGCTACAATATGGCCGGAAATGTTAAAGAGTGGTGTTTTAATGAAACAAATAATGGAAATGTAACTACCGGAGGTTCATGGCAGGATCCCATTTATACTTTTGCTTACTTTGGTGTATATCCTTCTTTTTATTCATCCAATGTAATTGGATTTCGCTGTGTACGTATAGTCGGCAACGATGCGGGTGAAAATAGTCAAATAAAGATAGACGTAAAGAAGAACATCCCGGTTTATAAACCGGTTGATAAAAAAACTTACGAATCATTCCTTTCACAATACAGATATGATAAGAAACCGTTAAAACCTAAAATTATTGAGACTACTGAAACCCCTGATTGGACGAAGGAAAAAATCAAATTTACAGGAATAGATAATGATACTATCCTTGCATATTTATATCTTCCTAAAAGAGCGGCAAAGCCATATCAATGTCTGGAGTGGATTCCGCACAGCGGTATTATTAATGGAAATGAACGCGTGGATAATGCGGTTGAAGTTGTATTTAGCGCACAAATCAAATCAGGCCGCGCTTTATTAGCTGTAGTTCCGCTTGGCGCAATCGGGAGACCGCATAAGCCGGGATTTGAATGGCCTGATTTAGGAACTGTCAAATATCGCGAGCAGACTATTAACTACGTAAACGAATTCAGAATCGGTATTGATTATCTGGAAACGCGCAAAGATATAGATATGGAAAAACTGGCATTCGTGGGAACCAGTTGGGGATCAACTAATGCAGGAATTATTTTAGCTTCAATTGAAAAGAGATACCATTCGGTTATTTTTATTGCCGGAGGCATACATAGAAGTGCCATGAAAATGCTGCCTGAAGTTAATCCTGTAAATTTTACTCCATATATCAAAGCTCCAAAACTATTACTCAATGGAAAATATGATGAGGCCTTCCCTCCGGAAACAGAGGCGATGCCCTTTTATAAATTACTCAGTGAGCCAAAACAGTTATCACTGACTGAATCGGGCCATGTCCCGACACTGGAAAAACGTATTATCATTGTAAATAAATGGCTTGATAAAACTTTAGGTCCGGTTGCTTTCAAACAATAATTAAAAAGTTATTCTTTGATTGGCGAAACAATATTGCATTATAAAATTCTCGAAAAGTTAGGGGAACCTTGCCTGCCGGCATCCCCGTTGGTGATCTTTTAAATCATTTGACCAGTATGGTTAATTCCTGGTATTTTAAATTTAATTATTACTAATTGTTTCTGATTTTCTTATGTTTGAATATATTTGTAATGGCGCTGTAGCCAAGTGGTCTAAGGCAGAGGCCAGCAAAGCCTCATTCGTTGGTTCGAATCCAGCCGGCGCCTCAAGAAGAAATCCTGACTTTTAATCAGGATTTTTTTA
>CAYPNM010000084.1:0-2253 GCA_964412105.1 uncultured Ignavibacteriaceae bacterium
TATGAAGCGAATAAAATTCCCGGCGGACTTAATACGTGGGGTATTGCTCCTTATAAAACGCGGCAGGCAGACAGCCTAAAAGAAGTTGAATTGGTTAAGAGTTTTGGTGTAAAAATTAAAACCAATTCGTTAGTCGGTGAGAACATTTCCTTCGAAGAAATTAATAGTCAGTACGATGCTATATTTCTTGGAATAGGTCTTGGTGAAAGTACAGACTTAAAGATTCCTGGAGAAGAATTGCCCGGCGTTGTAAATGCGATAGAATTTATTGAAGAGGTAAAGAAAGAGAAATGGACTTCAGTTAATATTGGTAAGAGAGTTGCAGTAATAGGTGCCGGCAATACGTCGATTGATGCAGCTACTGAATCGGTAAGACTCGGTGCCGAAGAGGTGATGATCCTTTACAGGCGAAGTGAAGAAGAAATGTCAGCTTATAAGTTTGAATTTGAGCTGGCCAAAAATGACAGTGTGTTTTTTCACTTTTTAACTTTCCCTAAGAAAATTATTGGTGAAAAGTATGTGGAAGCAATTGAATGCGTAAAAATGGCCTTGACTGAATCAGTAAAAGGCGGGAGAAGAAAGCCAGTGGAAATACCGAATTCTAATTATGTGATTCCTGTTGATATGGTTATTAAAGCCATTGGTCAAAGTGCTAAAGCGAAGTTTTTGAACTCAATTCCAGGATTAAAAATTAATAACGATAAGCTGGAGGTTAATCCTTCTAATTATCAAACAGGGAATCCAAGAGTTTTTGCTGGTGGTGATTGCATAAACGGAGGAAAAGAGGTAGTAAATGCAGCCTACGACGGGAAACGGGCTGCACACGGAATTCATTCATTTCTATCAGAATAGAGGAATTTTATGGCTGATCTTTCTATTAACTGTGGTGGAATAAAATCCCCGAACCCATTCTGGCTTGCGTCGGCTCCACCGTCTAATTCTGCCTATCAAAATTGCAAAGCATTTGAACAAGGCTGGGGAGGAACAGTCTGGAAAACAATCGGTGAACCGGTAATGAATGTCTGCAACCGCTATGGTAGCATTGATTTCAATGGACAAAAAATAGCAGGCCTGAACAATATTGAACTTATCAGCGACCGTCCCATAGAAGTTAATATGAAGGAAATTGCTGAAACAAAAAAACTTTGGCCTGATCGTGCTGTGGTGGTTTCACTGATGGTTGAATCTAAAAAAGAAGCCTGGCACGAAATTGTTAAAAGAACTATTGATACAGGCGCCGATGGAATTGAATTAAATTACGGATGCCCGCACGGAATGAGTGAAAGAGGAATGGGTTCCGCTGTTGGACAGGTCCCAGAATATTGTAAGATGATAACAGAATGGGTAACTGAAGTGTCAACTATTCCGGTTCTTGTTAAGCTTACACCCAACGTTAGTAATATTGTTATGCCTGCCCGTGCCGCTAAAGCCGCAAATGCTTCAGGTATTTCTCTGATCAATACTATTAATAGTATTATGGGAATTGATCTCGATACGTTAAAAATAAAGCCGACAGTTGCTGGTAAAAGCAGTCATGGTGGTTTTGCCGGACCGGCTGTTAAACCAATTGCACTTCATATGGTTTCACAGGTTGCCGCTGATAGGGAAGTAAATCTTCCCATTTCAGGAATCGGAGGAATATGCAACTGGCGTGATGCACTTGAATTTATTTTATTAGGCGCGTCGAGTGTGCAAGTTTGTACGGCGGTTATGCATTACGGATTTAGAATAGTGAAGGATATGATTGAAGGATTAACCTTCTGGATGGAAGAAAAGGGATATAAATCTCTTGATGAGGTAAGAGGATTAGCACTTCCTCAACTTGATGATTTTGGTAATTTCAATTTATTACATAAGACGGTTGCAAGAATCGATCAATCAAAATGTATTCATTGCAATCTCTGTTATATAGCCTGTGATGATGGGGCTCATCAGTGTATAGATTTAATTCCGGTAAACGGGCATACAAAAACAGAGGTTCGTGAGAGTGATTGTGTCGGGTGTGATCTTTGTTCAATCGTTTGTCCTGTTGAAGGCTGTATTTCGATGGTTCGTCTGGATAACGGAGCTGAGCAAAAAACCTGGAATGAGTTAATAGAACAATTTAAAAAGGAAGGAAAAGAATTAACCTGGGAAAATCTTGGTGATTTTCAGAAAAAACATGGAATAATAATTCATTAGCTGTTAGCTAATAGCGATCAGCTTTCAGTTCTTTTTATATTTTTAAGTTTAGAGGGGATAATGAAAGATTTT
>CAYPNM010000084.1:2353-8603 GCA_964412105.1 uncultured Ignavibacteriaceae bacterium
TGAACTTGAATAATTAGTTTTTCTTTCAAAAGAATTAGGATTAATTAAAAAGTCTGCTTTTGCAGAGCTTTATTCTAAAATAATAGAAATTAAGAAAATGCTGACTTCATTAATAAAAAAACTAAGAGCTGATGACTGAAAGCTGACAGCTGCTAGTTAAAGGAGGTTACTATGTCAACCTTAATTAAAAACGGAAGAATTGTAACTGCAGAACAAGATTACTCTGCAGATATCTACATTGAAAAAGATAAAATCACTACAATTGGTTCAAACTTAAAAATAGAAGCTGATAATGTTTATGACGCTAAAGGGAAATATGTAATTCCAGGAGGAGTTGATGTCCATACTCACCTGGATATGCCTTTCGGAGGAACGACTTCCTGTGATGATTTTGAATCAGGTACAAAAGCTGCGGCCTTTGGTGGAACGACCTCATTGATTGATTTTGCTATACAATCTAAAGGCATGAAAATGAGAGAAGCTCTGGATGTTTGGTGGAAGAAAGCTGAAAATAAAGCTACGATTGATTATGGACTTCATATGATTATCACGGACCTTCCAGATGCACATCTTGAAGATATGAATGATATGGTACACGAAGGTGTATCGAGCTTTAAATTATTTATGGCGTATCCCGGCGTTCTAATGGTTGATGATGCAACGATATTTAAAGCGATGAAGCAAACAGCACAAAACGGCGCGCTGGTCTGTATGCATGCCGAAAATGGAAGTGTAATTGATACAATAGTTCAGAGAACTTTAGCGGAAGGGAAAACGGCGCCGATCTACCATGCACTTACGCGCCCGACATCGGCAGAAGGAGAAGCTGTTAACCGGGCAATTGCATTGTCTGAAATGGCAGGTGCGCCTGTTTACATTGTTCACCTTTCATCAAATGATGCGCTTGAAAAGGTTGCCGAAGCAAGGGATAAAGGCCTACCTACATACGCTGAAACTTGTCCACAGTATTTATTTCTTTCAATAGAAGAAAACATGAACAAACCTGGATTTGAAGATGCTAAGTATGTTTTCACGCCTCCTCTTCGTGAAAAATGGCATCAGGATAAATTATGGGCAGGGCTCAGAAAAAATACTTTGCAGGTTGTATCTACGGATCATTGCCCATTCTGCTATAAAGAGCAAAAGGAACTTGGTAAAGATGATTTCACAAAAATACCAAACGGCGGGCCAGGAATTGAACACAGGCTACAACTGCTTTACAGCGGGGGAGTTGTTGAGAAAAGAATTTCTCTTAACCGCTGGGTTGAACTTTGTTCCACAACTCCTGCAAAAATGTTCGGCCTTTATCCGCGCAAGGGTACCATTGCTGCAGGCAGTGATGCGGATATTGTTATCTGGGATCCAGAAAAAGAATATACTATCTCCGCACATACACATCATATGTGCACAGACTACTCTATGTTCGAAGGGAAGAAAATGAAGGGAAATGCAGAAACGGTATTCTCACGCGGGGAAGTTATTGTTAAGGAAAATAAATTTTTAGGAAAATCAGGACGTGGACAATTTGTAAAGAGAGATACTTACGCAGGTGCGTGGAAGTAAGTAGTTCTAATATGTAGAGACGGGGCATCCCGTAAATGCTGGACAAGTCATCCTGTCTCTACAAAACTATTATTTTTAGATATTTTCGGAACTCATAGTTAATGTCGTTACAGAAAGATGAACTTATCAAATGGCGGGAAGAGTTTCCCATTCTAAATAATACAACCTACCTTATTTCTAATTCACTCGGCGCAATGCCAAAATCGGTTTTTGATAAAATACATGAATATGCTGATATCTGGGCAACAAGAGGGGTTCGTGCGTGGGAGGAAGTCTGGTGGGAACTGAATTCAGAAGTCGGGAATATTATCGCTCCATTAATTGGTGTTGGCCCAAACGAGATTTCAATGCATATGAATATTTCTCTTCTTCAATCAATTATCCTTTCCTGCTTTGATTTTAAAGGAAATAAAAACGAAATCGTTTATTCCAGCCTTGAGTTTCCTTCTGATATGTATGTTTTTGAAAAATTTGGGACCAGACTTGGAGCAAAGACTAAAATAGTTAATTCAGATGATCAGATAATTCCATCGACTGAAAAAATTCTTGATACAATTACTGATAAAACACTGCTTGTTTTTGTATCTCACGTCTTGTTTAAGAGCGCATTTATAATGGAGATTAATTCAATTGTGGAAAAAGCACATTCTGTCGGTGCTTACGTTATTCTTGATGCTTATCATTCAGTTGGGACTATTCCAGTTGATGTTAAAAGCCTTCAAGTTGATATTTTAGTAGGAGGTGTTTTAAAGTGGCTCTGCGGTGGACCCGGCGGAACTTTTCTGTGGATTAAACCCGCACTTCGTGAAAAACTTGAACCCACTATAACCGGCTGGCTGGCGCATAGAGATCCTTTTGCATTTGAAAAAAGTATGGAATACACGCACGATGTTTATAAATTTCTTAACGGTACTCCTTCAGTTCCTGCTCTTTATTCCATTCAGGAAGGGCCTAAAATTATTTCAAAGGCAGGAATAGATGCAATTAGAAAGAAATCAATGCATCAAACTTCCCTGATTATTGATGAAGCACAAAAAGCCGGATATAAAATTAACACACCACTTGAAGCCGATAAGAGAGGGGGTACAATAACTCTTGATATGCCTGATTCATATTTAATTTCAAAAGAATTATTAAGGAGAAATATAATTGTAGATTACAGAAAAGGTGCAGGAATAAGAATTGCTCCGCATTTTTATAACATTGATGACGAATTAATTTTTGCTATGAGTGAATTAGAAAAAATCATTGATAGTAAAGCTTATCTTTAGTTCCAGAAAAGTTTATTAAATTTCAGTAGCCTTGTCCCAACATATTAATCAACAATTATTTAAGGAATTTCATAATGGCAAAAATGACTTCCGAATTAATTGATACTGATCTTTCCGATATTAAAGACAGCGAGTTAATTAATGATGATATTGCAGCCACTAGAGTATCTCAAAGAACATGGGGTACTTATAATATTGCTGCGCTATGGGTTGGAATGAGCGTTTGCATCCCGACATATCTGCTTGCAAGCGGATTGATAGCCGGAGGAATGAACTGGTGGCAGGCATTGATGACGATAGTTCTGGGAAATATTATAGTGCTTATTCCAATGGTTTTGAATGCTCATGCCGGCACAAAATATGGAATTCCTTTCCCCGTATTAGCACGCTCATCATTTGGAACGCTAGGTTCAAATGTGCCAGCCTTGCTTCGTGCTCTGGTTGCATGCGGTTGGTTTGGAATACAAACCTGGATTGGAGGCGAGGCATTTAATTCATTAATAATTTTGCTATTACCGAGCTGGGCTGTTTTTTCCTGGGGACCCGCTGTTGGATTCATGATCTTTTGGGCTATGAACGTTTACTTTATTGTGAAGGGAACAGAATCAATACGCTGGTTAGAGTCTTTTGCAGCTCCCTTTTTAATTGTGATGGGTCTAGTGCTTTTATATTGGGCGTGGAAAAATGGAGGCGGCTTTGGCCCGATTTTGAGTCAGCCAAGCAAGTTTCAGACAATGAGCGAGTTCTGGCAGTTTTTTATTCCTTCTCTAACAGGAATGGTTGGATTCTGGGCGACTATTTCATTAAACATACCTGATTTTACGCGATATGCAAAAAGTCAAAGAGCGCAAATTATCGGACAGGCTATAGGACTTCCTCCAACGATGGCCTTGTTTTCCTTTATTGGAATCGCTGTCACTTCTGCGACTGTAGTAATATTTGGTGAAGCAATCTGGGACCCCGTTGTACTGCTTTCAAAATTTCACAATCCGTTCGTGGTCTTTCTTTCTTTGGTTTCTTTGATAATTGCTACCTTAACAACAAATATTGCAGCAAATGTTGTTTCACCTGCAAATGACTTAGCGAATCTTTTTCCAAAAAAAATAAATTTTGTAAAAGGCGGGTTAATCACAGCTGTAATCGGAATTGTGATGATGCCGTGGAAACTACTTTCTGATTTTAGTGCATATATTTTCGGCTGGCTTATTGGATATTCCAGTTTTCTCGGGCCGATTGCGGGTATTTTAATTTGTGATTATTTCATAATCCGCGATCAACATCTTGAGGTAAAAGATCTTTATATAAGAAACGGGATTTATGAATATAAAAGAGGATTTAACCCAAAAGGGATCGTATCTCTTGCGGCAGGTGTTTTTGTTGCATTAATTGGATTGATTATTCCTTCACTTCATTTTCTGTATGATTATGCGTGGTTTGTTGGTTTTGTTGTTTCGTTTGTTGTTTATTATTTAACTATGAATAACAATAAAGGTAGTAAATCTGCTTAGTAATACTGGCCTGCTGCTTTTATAGCAACAGGCCAATTAAAATAAAATTACTTTAATAACATCATCTTGATTGTTTTGGTAAAGGAACCCGTCTTTAACCGCGCAATATAAAACCCACTTGATAAATTCTTTGCTGTGAAATTAACATTGTAAACTCCAGCAGGTTGCATTTTGTCGACAAGAGTTGCTACTTCCTTTCCTAGTATATTATATATTTTTAATTGAACAGGAGATTCCTTTGGAAGAATGTATTCAATTTTCGTTGATGGATTAAATGGGTTTGGATAATTCTGTTTTAATTTATAGTTCTGAGGCAGCGCACTAGTTTGTTTCACATCAGTAGTAATAATTGCACCATTGTAATTTGTCCCATCAACACTGATCGTTCCATTATCTGCAGGGTTTGAATCTGTTGCACTTACTTCAACCTGCGCACCGTTTTTTGCGACAAAATAGTAAGAAACCATTGTAAGAGGGCTTATAGTAGTCGTTTCTTTTATCCTTAAAGCATCGTAGCTGGCTCCTCCGGGTAATTTCAAGGTACCGTAGGCGTCTACTATAGAACTGATCGAAACGCTCGATGAACTGATTGGTGTTCCATTTAATGATTGTGATTGTGTATATGTTTGAGACCAGGTTGAGTCATAAGTCATTGGATTCACATATTGCTGTCTGTATGGATTATCTTTTATTTCGATTGTATCCCCCGGGAAAGTACTAGTTGTTGTTGCACTTCCCATTAGGTCATAAGTGCCATTTAGTTTATAGTATGACCAAATATCTGTCTGAACACCACCGGTAGTATCTGAACTGTGTCCGCAAATATCTGCACCTGAGAAATCGCTTATATTGGGAGCAGTTGATGGATCCACTATTTCAAGGTCAGCTGATTTATTGTAGATCAGTCCGCTAAAATCCCAGTTATTGCCTCCACCCGGGGAACCAATATCAACAGATGATTGTAATGTATCTGAATAGACAGTTATAGTATTACCAACTTTAAATATATTTGCTTTATCACCTGTAGTTATTGTGATTTGCGCAAAAGCAGCATAGCTTAAAGCAATTACGAATAGAAGAATTTTTTTCATCCCTTGGACCTCCTTTAATTTAAAGTAAATTGAATTAGGTTAATTTTCATAATGTCTATAACTTGATAAATTCAACTCTCCTGTTATTAGCTTTACCTTCAGGGGTAGTGTTTTCGTCTATAGGCTTGCTTTCTCCATATCCAACAGTTTCTAGCCTAGAAACATCTATGCCTGAATCAACCAACAAAGATTTTACTGCTGCAGCACGTTCTTCGGAAAGTTTTTGATTGTATGCTTCCTCACCATCGCTATCTGTGTGTCCTTCAATTCTGAATCTTAGATCGGGGTGTTCATTCATTAATTTAACAATTTCATTTATAGTACCCATTGATTCAGCCTTAATTGTTGATTTGTTAACATCGAACAAAATACCGTGGGTTACAAACTTGCCGTCAGCTATAATGCGGTCATACAATTTCTTGCCACCTTCATTTACTCTAATATCTTTTATTGCACAAATTTTTATAAAGCGATCATCATATTGTACACCTATTGAGAACATTTTAGGTTCGAATTTTACACGAGGAATATTCAGCATTCTTTCGTGATCCATATAAAATTTCAGTGATCTCTTGTTAAAAGCGATAGCAATGTGTTTCCATTTAGGTTGCCAGTTTTTTTTCTCTTCTCTGTAATTTGCAGTTTGTCCACCAAAGCCTCCCATTTTAACCCTATCCCAGAAAATATCTATTACTCTATTATCCCTGTTCCCACGTTCAGTAGCTCCACGTCCTTCGAAAAGCCTGATTTGATATTGTTCAGTTCTTCTCGTTGCCAGTTCTTCAAAGAAAACATCAAACTCAATTGTAAAAACATC
>CAYPNM010000085.1:0-8054 GCA_964412105.1 uncultured Ignavibacteriaceae bacterium
TTTCCTTTGCTTTAAAGATTGACCAGTTCGCCTTAAGGTAACCGCCATCCTTTGTACCGTCCGAAAAACCGAGCATTATGGTTTGCTTTTCCTTCCTGTGGCGTAAATGTTCCCGGTATTCTGGAATCTCGAAAAGCGAGTCCATAATTTTTTCGGAATTTTCCATCCCCTCCATAGATTCAAAAAGGGGAATGATGTCGAAATTTATCTCTTCATTTTTCCAGCCGCACCACTTAAACAGAACATAAACAAACAGCACAGAAAAAACATCTTCCGAATTACTGATTATATACCTGTTGCAGCCATCTTCACCGTTTTTATTTTGTATCTCTTTCAGCTGGTAGATTGTTTTAATAGTATCCCTTACTATTTCATCATCAAATTGATCAGGGACTATTCGAAAATCTTTTTGCATGAGGAGAGAAACAAGTTTGCTCATTTCAATCTCATCAAGGTCATTAAAAACAATATTCTTTTTCTTCAGAACCTCAGTCACAGCTTTTTTATGAACATTATGATTTTGCCTGATGTCAAAAACAGCGAAGTGTGTTTTGAATATTTTTACTTTATCAATTAGTTTATCAAGCAATTCGAGGTAGAGCATATTGTATTTAGAAATTATAAGCTCACGTATTTTATAAAGCGGAGATATTATTTCTTTATACTTAATAACTTTTGAAGCATCAAACTGGGAAGGATATAGCTTGCTCTTGAGCTTATCGATCAATTCTTCAACCCCTCTGAAAGTCATCTTTTGCTCTAATACTTTTATATCCTTATAATAGCACTTCATTAACGTCATTCGGAGTTCATTTGCAACCTTCATTGTAACTTCAGAAGTGACGAAAGGATTTCCATCTCTGTCGCCGCCGGGCCAGAATCCGAGCTTTATTATATCCGGATTATCGAAGTCTTCATCGTGTACATTTTCTTTTATGTATGAATACAGATTGCCGATTGCATCGTAATAAACATTCCTGAGGAAGTAAATAATATTTCTTGCTTCATCAAAAGGTGTGGGTTTGTCCGGGTTTATTAGCGATGTCAATCCAAGCTGCTGAAGAGTGATGTCGATTTCGTTGATATTATTGTCAAGTACAAGGATTCGCAATCTATCGATGATATCGAGGGCGGCAGGAGTATAAAATTGTGTGGGATGCGCCGTTAAAACAATCCTCGCACTGAATTCTGAAAGACTTTTTGAAAGGTTCTCTCCATTCTTTTTATTTTTTGAAAGGTTGATAAAATCTTTCAATGAAAGATCGCTGCCAAGCATTTGTATTTTCGGGAAAGCCGCATCTTCCACGCTGTCGTAAAGCACTATCTGCCTTTCAATATACTGAATTATCCTGAACATAAAATCGATTTTTTCTTCTTCCGATTTTATGCTTGTATGTGTTGAAAAAAAAGAATCCAGAATTTCCTGAGGATCTTTCCCGCTCTCAAAACCGTTTTTACAAACCTGTTGCATAAGGGGAATGAGTATGCCGGTATTCCTGATATTACTAAAGGGAAGGTTTAAGAATAAGCTGTTGTAAACGTCAAACTTGTTCTTTACTGATTTTTCAAATTCCTTTAGTTCTTCGGATTTATACATCTGTTCTTAATGTTAATCGTTACTATTATTTTATAAAGCTACTCTAATTATTTTAAATATAAAACTGAAAGATGAAAATTGATTAAGCTCAAGCTATCAAAAGATAATGCAATTTTGGGATAAGCCAATTAAATCATAAAGTTGCCCCGCCTGAAACCTCAATTCTTTGGCCGTTTATCCATTTAGCTTCTTCTGTGCAGAGAAAGGCAACAACGCTGCCAATATCATCTGCCTGCCCGACTCTGCTAAGCGGAGATAAAGTAGCAAGGAATTTTTTTCTGTCGGGATTATTACGAATTGCAGCATTATTAAAATCTGTTTCAATTGCACCCGGTGCAACTACGTTGGCTCTTATTCCGCGGTTGCCGAATTCTTTAGCAACATATTTTGTAAGCACCTCAATTGCACCTTTCAGTGAGGCATATACAGCGTAACCCGGTACGTTGTATCTTGCCGAGCCGGAAGAAACAAAAATTACTCCACCGTTATTATTCATAAAAGGAAGTAGCTTTTGAGTCAGGAAAAAAACTCCCTTGAAATGAATATTTACAAACCTGTCAAAGTATTCTTCAGTCACTTCCGGAATGAAGACGGTCGCGCCTATCCCCGCATTGTTAATGAGAAAATCAAATTTGTCTGTATCCCAGCTTTCTTTAAGGAATGAAATAAATCTTTCAATAAAACCATCAATTGATTTGAAATCTGAAATATCAAAATGAAGAACTGCAGATTTCCTTCCCATATCTTTTATTTCAGTGGCAACATTTTCTGCTTCTTCTTTTTTAGTGTTGTAAGTAAGTACAATATCGATTCCTTTTTTAGCTAATGATAAAGCCATATCTTTTCCGAGTCCACGGCTTCCGCCCGTAACAAGTGCAATTTTTGTAGTCATATTTCCTTCTCTCTGTATTTTTATTTTATTCTGTCTATTAAAAATCCGTTCTCAACCTTTTTAAACCCAACTTTAGGATAATATTCCATTGCTGTTGGAACAGAAAGAAGCAACAGCATGGTTTGCTCTCCAATCCTTTCTTTTGTAAGATCAATCAGCTTCTTACCGATGCCTTTGTGTTTATACTCATGTTTGACTGAAAGATCAGCAAGATAACAACTCCAGCAAAAGTCTGTAAGGCATCTTGAAATCCCCACTAGTAAGTCTCCATCCCACGCGCTGACCACGAGGTTTGAATTTTCATACATTTTTGCTATGCGCGCTTTATCATTAACCGGCCTTGGCATACCTGAGCTTTTATAAAGGTCAATAATTTTATCAGCATCAGGTATAACATCAAACTTATAGCTAATATTCATTTTGATAGTTCAATTCGTTTATGAAAGTATTATTTAATAAAATTTTCCCCTTGGAATGTAATTACATAATCCCCCGTAAAATTATAATAATTTATTGTTGGTTTTATTTATAATTTAAATGCAATCTTAATTCCCTCAACCGTCATACCTGTACCCATTATGGCAAGTATAAGCCCCATAATTTTACCAATAACTGTTATCAGGTTTTCTCCGATCTTTTTAACAATAAGGTCACTTAAAATAAATGCCAGGTACGTTAATAAGATCATAATACCAAAAATAAAGATCACTATTGAGATGTGTACAAGGCTTCCGTTTGTAACGTTGTTCATTGCGGTAACGATAGTGCCCGGACCTGCAAGAATCGGAATGGCGAGGGGAGATATTGCAATTCCTTCGTCCGGCTCAACATCTTCCTGGTGATGTATTCTTGATTTTTTTGATTGAAGCATTTCAAAGCCAACATAAAATAAAAGTATTCCGCCTGTAATTTTAAAAGCAGGAATAGTGATACCGAATAATTGAAACGTATATTTGCCTAGAATTACAAAGAATACTACAATAAAAAATGCAGTTAGGCAGGAAGTTTCCGCAATTTTTTTCCTTTCCGAATCATCCCTGTCTCCAACCAATCCCAAAAATACAGGGGTGTTGGCAATAGGATTCATTATTGCAAAGAAACCTGTGAAGACTGTTAAAGCAAAGAGTAAAAGGTTTTCATTCATTATATAATCTATATTTCCCTGATATTATGCAAAACACAATATTAAAGATTATCCTCTAAAATGCAATAATTTATTAAACAACAATTGAAATTGTTGATAAGTAAAAATTAGCTTTTAAATTATGATAGTACTGCATGTTATCGATGGGTAGCAAAAAAGATTATCTGTATTACTTTTCCTGCTTTTTCCTGTAATAATATCTTTTTGCTTTTTCGATGCTTCCGCAGGTTTGCATACTGCACCAGGTCCTGCTGTTGTTTTTGCTTTTATCAAGGAACAGCCATCCACAGGCCTTACATTCTTTAAACCTGTTATGAGGGATAGTAGTTATTATATCGAATACATCTTTATAAATAATCTTTAAGGGTTCATAAAAATCAATTGTACTATCGTTCCATCCAAGTTCCAGTTCACTATGGCTGTAATTAAATGATAAAGCTGATAACGAATATGCTAAGGTTTTATTAATGCGTTTAACAACAGAATCTTCAGGCTTATAATCATGGATAACGGGTGAGAAAAAATTATATAGTAATTCACGTTGCTTTTTTATTCTGACTAGAGCCTTTTCGGCAGCTTTATTGTCAGCAGCGGCCAGCCTTTTTAGTATTTTTAATTTTCCATCCGGAAGGAGTTTTACTTTTTCCATCCATTTAATAAGATCATCATAGCTGTTCAAGTAATCGTAGCTATCTTCTTCGACTCTCGAATGGACAGTATTCACAAAATTGAAACAGGCGCATCCTCCGTCTATGGTCATTGTCTCAATACTTCTGTTTTTGCTCATTTTTTAACCTTTCCAATAGTCAGAACAAAAATAATAATATTACCATCAAAAAACTGTTTGACAGTAAGAATATTTTTATTATATTTCTCACCGGTAAAATTGATATAGATGGTAAATATAATCTGCTGGATTTTATAATCTGGTGTAGGAGATAATTAAATTATTTTAAAAGCAGGAGGAATTATTATGAAAAAGGGAGTCAATTTATTTATTAATAAATATAACAAAGTCTACAAGGGGAGCCCCTGGTACGGAGATTCCTTAATGAGCATATTAAATAAAGTTGATCCAGGGAAAGTATTTGTTAAACCTTCAGGCAAAAAAACCAACAGCATTGCCGAAATAACTGCACATATAATAGGCTGGCGGGAATTCTTATTAAGCAGAATATCTGAAAAGCACAAATTTAAACTCACGCAGAAGGATACTTTTAACTGGAAACGGATAGATAAAAATGAAAAAACTGCCTGGAAAAATCTTCTAAGAAAAATGGATGTTGTTCAGAATGAAATTATTAAAATTCTGAACAATTCAGATGATGAAATTCTTAACTTAAAAGTCCGGGACAGGAAATTTAAAATAAAATATTTGCTGGATGGAGTTATACAGCACGATATTTATCATATTGGACAGATCGCTGCACTCAATAAAACACAATATTGAATGCGTTGAAAAGGAGGATTAAAACAATTCAATTTGTTTCCCTGAAGGGCGTTTAAAATGTGTGGTATTAAGCTCAAAGTCCCGTTCGTTTAAATGATATTTACGGCAACTTATGTAAAATAATTCTCTGATTGCATTAGCTTGCTTGCCCTGACCCTTAAATCTTTTTCCGAAGTCGGAGACATTTAATTTACCGCCGCGCATTTCTCTTATTTTATTTAATATTTTTTCCTTCCGATCAGGAAATTCTCTCTCAAGCCAGTTAATAAACATATCTTTGATGGAATAGGGTAGTCTTAGTAAAATATAGGTAGCGGAGGCGGCACCCCTCTTAGCCGACTGACTTAATATTTCTGGTATCTCCTCATCATTTAATCCTGGAATTATTGGTGCTACATTTACTCCCACTGGAATTCCGGCTTTGGAAAGTTTTTCAATTGCTTCCAATTTCCTTTCAGGGGTAGCAGTTCTTGGTTCCATTTTTGATGCAAGTTTTTTATTCAATGAAGTAATTGACAGGGAAGTAGTAACTAAATCCATTTTTGCCATTTCACTGAGAATATCCAAATCACGCAATATCAACGAATTTTTTGTTAATATGGAAACCGGGTTGCGGTATTCCAGACAGACCTGTAGTGCTTTCCTGGTTATTTCTAATTTTCTTTCGATGGGCTGGTAGCAATCAGTATCCCCTGAAAACATAATGAATTTCGATACATAACTCTTCTTTTCAAAAGTTTTTCTAAGTAATTCCGGACCGATTTCCTTAACCATTATTTTTGATTCAAAATCTATACCTGATGAAAATCCTAAATATTCATGGGTTGGCCTGGCATAGCAATAAACGCAACCGTGTTCGCATCCACGGTATGGATTGAATGAATATTCAAATGGAATATCCGGGCTATTGTTTTTTGCTATTGCTGATTTAGAATAATCCCTGTAGAATACTGTTTCTATTTTTCTTTCGGTATCCGGTTCATAGTCTCTTTCATCGTACATATCTTCAGTTTCTTCAACATAAAGCCTCTCAAATCTGTTGGGAGGATTTATGTCTGTCCCTCTACCGCGTAGTTTTGCTTTATTCTTATTATAAATCATTTATTTCTTTCAATTATATCAAGTTGCTTTTTAGTATCGGCATAAACCTGCCACAGTTTAATTTTATCGTTTTCAATCGTAACTTTCCATGCTGCCGGTATACGAAAATAATTTTCAAGATAATTGTATTTACCCCCTTGAAAGCTTCCACCTGCGAAGCCAAAAGCTGCGATGGTATTATTCTCGATAAATAAATCTGTGATCTCAATATTATAATCGGGAAACCAATGGAAATACTCAATCCACCCTGATCTCATTTTATCCTTCCCTGAAACTTCATTGCCGTAGGAATCTATAAATTTATGATCTTCCGTCATCAAGGAATATAATTTTTCAACATTATGTTCATTAATCGCATCTACAAAATCATCAAATACTTTTTTGTTCATAATACATTAGTGGTTAAATGTAACTTGATTTATATTCAAAAAGCGCCATCCTTATTTGGTGAATCCGCTTGTATCTGCTGACCACAATCCCACATCTCAACGATCTTATTGTCTTGGAAACGGAATAAATGAAAAACAATCATTCCCGGCTCTCCCTCATTAAAAACTAAGTGTGAGTGTGTTGCAACTAGATCGCCATCTCCTAATATATTTTTTATATTAAACTGTTTATTAGGAAATTGCACATGATTCTCCTTCATTCCTTCTTTTAATACAGAGAACCCTGCAGGGAAATATGTATTGTGATGTTTTCCTTTAGCATCAACATAATCATTATAAGCTTTGTCTATTTCTCCAGCTATCACAAGCTTTAGGAATTGCACAGCTATTTCCTTGTTATTATAATCAGCCATTACAATTTTCCCTCCTTAATGTAATAATTTAAAAATCTTTCTTGCCTGCTTACGGTAATTCGGTCTAAAAAGTGGATATATTAGAAATTAAAAAATTTTAACAATAAATATTATGGTAATTTATTCCCTGCAGATTTATAAATATCGTACCACTCCTGTCTGGTGAGAGTAATTTGCGAAGCTTTGCAAATATCCTTTAGTCGCTTATAGTTTGTAGTCCCGATTATCGGCTGTATTTTAGCAGGATGTCTAAGTATCCAGGCAATGACAATTGCAGCATTCGGCACATTCTTTAATATAGCTATTTCATTTATTTTCTTATTTAACCCTGGAAATTTTTCATTATTTAAAAACACCCCTTCAATAAATCCATATTGAAATGGTGACCAGGCCTGAATTGTAATGTCTTTAAGACGGCAGTATTCTAAAACGCTTCCATCTCTGTCAATTGATCCAGCAAATTTTGTATTTACATTTATTCCGGAATCTATCATTCCTGTGTTAGTTATGCTCAATTGAAGTTGATTAATAATTAATCTTTGGTTTACATATTTACTTAGTAATTCAATTTGCATAGAATTAAAATTGCTTACACCGAAATGTTTAACCTTACCGCTGTTTTGAAGCAAATCGAACGCTTCCGCAACCTCTTCAGGTTCTATAAGAGTATCGGGTCGATGAAGGAGTAAAATATCTATGTAGTCGGTTTTTAATCTTCTTAAACTTCCATCAACAGAGTTTAAAATATGTTCCTTTGAAGAATCGTAATAGCCTTCTCTGATACCGCACTTTGTTTGAATATAAATTTTATCTCTTATGTTATTGTTCATTCCGATAGCATTTGCAAAAACTTCCTCAGCTTTAGCCTCGCCATAAATGTCAGCGTGTTCAAAGAAATTTATTTCTTCATCCAGTGCTGTTTTAATTAACCTTTCCGCATCGCTACTTGATAGTTGAGCTATCCGCATGCAGCCAAGAGAAATTTCAGAAACACTTAAGATACCATTTACAATATTGATTTTATTCATTTCCCCTCCTCCGTTCATAATAATTATTCAATATTAAACT
>CAYPNM010000086.1:0-8043 GCA_964412105.1 uncultured Ignavibacteriaceae bacterium
AGTGCTATCGGTCCGCACATACCAACGCAATGAAAACTCCCCAGGAATCCTATAGATAACGCAGCTATTATTTCCATTTAATTAAGCATTAAAGTTTTCTCAGTATAATAATCCTTTTTATTCGAGGACCAGCTTATTTGTAACTTCCATAAGCCTCTGTCCAGTTTGCTGATATCAAGCTGCTGGTTAAAATCCTTATCAGGATTTATAGGCACCCGGAAATCTTTACGAAAATTAGCCGGACGATAGAAATAAAGATCTCCTGTCGGCCTTTCATCTTTCGGGAAAGAAACTGTTATATAATTTCCCGAATAATCGACATTAATCTTTTCATTCAGTTCAGCGGTTCGTTTTTCCTTATCAATCTGCTGCTGGTATTTAATTTCCTTATCATAATAATGATCAGTAACCAGGTCTACATCCATGTTCATAAAAAATAAAACCCTTGCAAGTGTTAAACCCATAAAAAGAATTATAACAATTAATATCCCCCAGCCCCAGTTCCATTTAATTTTCATTTTTCTTTTCACCTCTTTCTGTTTCTTTGTTTTTCCTCTTTTGTTTTTCAACGGGCCCAAGGAAAGATGTATTTATTGTTTGCAATAACTTCCCGTTTGAATAAAAACCGATAGTTACCGGTGTATTCATGCTCTTAATTTCCGATTCGGGAAGAATTATTAAAATCTTGCCGTCATAAATTTCCTGAGGTTTCAAATTCATTTCACTGCCGATGAGTTTCAGCTCACCCTGAAGGTTTTCCAGTTTTAACTCGATAGGCAAACTATTAAAGGTTTTATTTACAATATTAACATCATAAATATTGCTCACTTTATCGTTATCCTGCTCCTGAAATAGTAATCCCGGAGTCCTGAGAATATTTATACTAAAATCGGACCTGTTTGCAAGCATATATCCCTGAACAGCAATAAGAAGGATAAGGACAATGCTGTAACCAATCATTCTGGGGGTAAAGAATTTTCTTTTTTTGTTTTCAATTCCATTTAAAGAATCAAATCTTATCAACCCGCGCGGTTTATTAATTTTATCCATAACATCATCACACGCATCTATGCAGGCTGTGCAATTTACACATTCAAGCTGCACGCCATTCCTGATGTCAATCCCTGTCGGGCAGACATCGACACACAAATGACAATCAACACAATCCCCTTTATTTTCCTGCTTTTTATTTTTGCTTATCTTACCGCGCGGTTCGCCACGAACATAATCGTATGAGATAACGATTGAATCCTGATCGAGCATCACACCCTGAAGTCTTCCATATGGACAAACCATAGTACAAGCCTGCTCACGGAAAGAAGAAAATACCCAGTAAAAGACTCCGGAAAAAACAAGCATTGCAATGAATCCATTAATATGCTCCGAAACAGGATCAGTAATGATTTTTATCAATTGATCCATTCCGATTATATAAGCAAGAAAGAAATTTGA
The DNA here is from genome assembly GCA_964412105.1 of uncultured Ignavibacteriaceae bacterium. Classification (GTDB taxonomy): domain Bacteria; phylum Bacteroidota; class Ignavibacteria; order Ignavibacteriales; family Ignavibacteriaceae; genus JAKAGZ01. Next base: position 1,453 of record CAYPNM010000086.1, read on the forward strand.
AATAATAAATGAAATTGCAAAAAATATTAACTGCTTACTGGTTTTCTTAAGTATCTTTTCAGAAGTCCACCGTGCTTTGTTCAATGCCATTTGCTGCCTGAAATCTCCTTCAATCCAGTATTCAATTTTGCGGAAGACCATTTCCATAAAAATTGTCTGGGGACATATCCATCCGCAAAACACTCTTCCGAATACTACAGTGAACAGAAAAATGAAAACTATAAGAGTTATCATTATTAGTCCGAAAAGAACAAAGTCGTGTGGGCCGAAAGGCATTCCGAATATTATAATATTTCTATTTATAACATCGAATAATACAAATTGATGGCCGTTAACTTTTATAAATGGAGTTCCGAACAATATTGCCAGAAGAATAATGCTTACAATCGTCCTGGCATTATAAAATTTACCCGAGGGTTTTTTCGGATAAATCCATTGTCTTTTGCCTTCTTTAGTTACCGAAGATAAAGAATCACGAAAAGATTCAGAATTTTCTTTTTTGTTCTCCATATCTTATCTCTTTTGTAGGGACAGGGCATGCCCTGTCCCTATTACTACTATTTCCCTGCCGTCGAATCCTCCGGTTCAACATATTTTACACCCTGCGGTGGTTTAGCATTCGCAGGGTGAGTTCCATGCAGAGACATAACATAACTAGCGACTTCCTGTATCTGCCTTGGATTCAACTGAGTCTGCCAGCTTATCATACCTTTTGCAGGCACTCCGTAAGTTATTGTATGAAATATGTTCTTTATTCCGCCGCCATGTATCCAGTAATCGTCGGTTAAATTTGGACCTATAACTCCGCCGGCTTCTGGACCGTGGCAGGGGACGCAATTTGCCTTAAAAATATTTCTTCCGGCAGTGAGCGACGAAGCGTCCTTCAAACGGGTTACATTATTTTCATTGACTAATGCACCCGATTTTATCAACTCTGCTTTTTGAACTGCTGCCTGCTGCATTTCCTCAGCATACTCCTGATACTGCAGTTTTCCTGTTTTGAAAACATAGAAATTCAGTATATATAGTACGGCAATAATAATAGTTATAAGAAAAAGCAGATTAAACCATGGTGGAATTTTATTATCAAGTTCTCTTATTCCATCAAAATCATCCTCCATCAGAATTTCATCCTCATGTTCAAGGGGTACCGCACCGCTAAGTTTATTCCATATTTTTTTCAGAAAAATAAACGGATGAATATTAGGCTCTTTCCTTTCTCCCATTCCAAAATAAAATATTAATGCAAATGCCATAAGAGTAAGCCCGATAACAAAAATTAACATCAAGTGAATATAACTATCGGGAATATCCTCCTGTTGAGTTGTTTGAGCGCTGATCGTCGTAAATAATGAAGAAGTCAGAAATACAAAAAATAATAAAATCAGCTTTGCCGCGAATTTATTTTTGTTTGTTTTAACTTCACTTGTTTTCGGTGAGGTATTCCCTGCATCAACTTCATCTTTTTCAAGTGGCAGTTCGCTCATCCTTTTCATATGGTTTTTATCTGCTTTAAACATCCAGACAATAATCCCGACAAAAAAGAAGAAAAAAACGAGCAGAGAAAACATCGGGTATATTCCTACCCCTTCAATAGTTTGTAAGTAATTATTAAACATTTTCTCCTCCTACTTCTGTGCTTGTTGATTATTAATCTTTATGTCAGTTCCCAGTCTCTGTAAATAAGCAATTAATGCTATTATCTCCTTATTGTTTTCAGCAGGGACACCGGCATTAATCAGATCAGTTGTAATTGAATCGGCCTGTGTAGCGAGATCCTGGTTTGCATAATTTTCATATCCGTCCGGGTACGGAACACCGATTTCTCTCATTGCTTTTATCTTAGCTGCTGTTGTTGTTGTATCCAGATTCTGCTTCAGCAGCCACGGGAATGACGGCATAATTGATCCCGGCGACATAGATCTCGGATCTTGCATATGAAGATAATGCCACATATTAGGATATTTTCCCCCTTCCCGGTGAAGATCAGGACCTATCCTTTTTGAGCCCCATAGAAATGGATGGTCATAAACATATTCGCCGGCTTTTGAATATTCACCGTACCTTTCAGTTTCAGATCTGAAGGGACGAATTAACTGTGAATGGCAGCTAAGACATCCTTCACGAATATAAATGTCACGGCCTTGCAACTCTAGGGGTGTATAAGGGTGAACGCTCGATATTGTCGGGATATTTGATTTGATTAGGAATGTAGGTATAATTTCTACCAGTCCGCCGATCAAGACTACGACTAAAGATACGACCAAAAACTGAATTGGCTTTCCTTCAAGCCAGCGATGTCTCTTACCTTTTACAAATGGATCTTCTACTTTTATCAATGCCGGCGCTTCAGCGGCCTCGTTATTTTCAAACGAGCCCTGCTTTGCGGTTTTAATGAGATTGTAAACCATCATTATCACGCCGATAAAATACAACCCTCCTCCTGCAGCTCTAATCATATACATCGGTATAATTTGTAAAGTTGATTCCAGAAAATTTGGATATTGCAATGTTCCAAGAGGAGTAAATTGTTTCCACATTAATGATTGGGTTATACCCGACCAGTACATTGAAGAAAGATAGACAACGATACCCAGCGTACCCAGCCAGAAATGAATATTAGCAAGTTTTTTAGAAAACAGTTCGGTTTTCCAGAGCTTTGGTATTAACCAATAGAGTATGCCGAAAGTTAGGAATCCGTTCCAGGCCAGTGTTCCCATGTGTACATGAGCTATAATCCAGTCTGTAAAATGAGCAATAGCATTTACATTTTTCAATGAAAGCATCGGACCTTCGAATGTTGCCATGCCGTAAGCAGTCACCGCAACAACCATAAATTTCAAAATCGGATCCTGCCTGACTTTATCCCATGCTCCGCGAAGTGTTAAAAGTCCGTTTATCATACCACCCCACGATGGAGCGATAAGCATAATTGAAAATACAGTCCCGAGTGATTGAGCCCAATCTGGTAGAGCAGAATAAAGAAGATGATGAGGGCCGGCCCATATATAAATAAATATCAAAGCCCAGAAGTGCACAATTGATAATTTATAGGAATAGATTGGCCGGTTTGCCGCTTTCGGTAAATAATAATACATCAAACCGAGATATGGAGTTGTAAGGAAGAATGCTACGGCATTGTGACCATACCACCACTGCACAAGTGCATCCTGTACTCCGGCATAAATCGGATAGCTTTTAAAAAATGTAACCGGAATTTCAATCGAGTTAACAACGTGCAAAAGTGTAACGGTTACCCACGTTGCGATATAAAACCAGATAGCAACGTATAAATGTTTTTCCCTCCTCTTAAGAATTGTTCCAAACATATTTATACCGAAGGCTATCCATACAACAGCTATTGCTATATCAATTGGCCATTCGAGTTCAGCATATTCTTTGCTTGATGTAAATCCCATTGCCAGAGTAATTGCCCCAACGACAATAATAGTTTGCCAGCCCCAGAAATGAAATTTGCTCAGCCGGTCGCTGTACATTCTCGCTTTGCAAAGCCTCTGCAAAGAATGGTAAACACCCATAAAAATTGCATTACCCACGAATGCAAAAATCACTGCATTAGTATGTATAGGCCGGATGCGGCCGAAAGTTGTAAACTGCAGGTTAAAATTTAATGCGGGATCAAACAGCTGAGATGCGATAAGTAGACCGACCAGCATTCCTACCAGTCCCCAGAACATAGTAGCAATACCGAATTGTTTTACGATCTTATTATCGTAACTGAACCTTTCTAACTCCATTGAGTGTTCTCCTCTTAATACTAACGATTAATGTTTATCTTTATTTTGTTCTTTTTTGTTATCCTCATCAAAAAGAATTCTTATAGAAGGCGTATATGTATCGTTAAACTGACCGCTTTTTACAGCCCATAAAAATGCGATCAAGAATCCAAGAGCAATCAGCAGGCTTATTACTATTAACACAGCAATTACAGACATTATAATCCTTTTCTCTTAGCCATAAAATTTGTAGCCAGCGTAGCAAACGATACCACGGAAATCGAACTCAGAGGCATCAGTATAGCTGCAACTATAGGTGAAAGCATCCCTTCAATTGCAAAAGTCAAACCGACTATATTGTATAAGAATGAAATAATAAAGCTTATATAAATTATTTTGACGCTTATTTTAGAAAAATTAAGGAATGATGAAATCTTATCGAAAGATGCGGCGTCTAGAATAGCATCGCAGGCAGGCGAAAAATAACTTATGTTCTCGGTTACTGCTATTCCCACATCGCTTTGCGCAAGAGCTCCTGCATCATTCAATCCGTCTCCGAGCATTGCAACCTTTTTGTCAGCACTTTTAATTCTTTTAATAAAATTAAGCTTATCGGAAGGTTGCTGTCTGAAATATAACATTGAATCACCGCCAAAATATTTCTCCAGGTTTTCCCTTTCATTATCATTATCACCTGAAAGAACTGCTAATTCATATCTATCTTTTAATTTATTTGTAACTTCTTCAAATCCCTCTCTGTATAAATTAGATATATCAAAATAGCCGATTATGCTCGAATTTATTGAAAGATATACCCGGGAACTAAATTCATCGGGAACATAATTATGCAAATCAGCTGTTTCTGAAAAATCCTCGATAACAAAATTTAAGGAGCCCATTTTTATAAGGTTGCCGAGAACAAATCCTGAAATTCCACGGCCCGCGTGTTCCTCAAATTCTTCCACTTCATAAAATTTTCGGGATTTCAGAAAGTCATATATCGAAATGCTTAAAGGATGTGCGGAATTCCTGACAAGTGATTTTACAATTTCGTGCTGAAAGGGATTCAGCTCCGGTCCAATAAATTTTACATTTGCTTTTCCTGTTTCAGTAATCGTCCCGGTCTTATCGAAAACTATAGTCTTAATTTTCGAAAGGTGTTCAACCACAGATATGTTCTTGAGGTAAAACCTATTCCTGCCAAAAATTCTTATAGAATTGCCGAGCGTAAATGGAATTGATAATGCTAGTGCGCAGGGGCAGGCAACGATTAGAACAGCGGTCAAAACATTTAGTGCGGTTGCAGTATTGTATTGCATCCAATATAGAGTTGAAATTGCAGCGATTAAAAGAACCGCAAGAGTGAAATATTTTCCAACTTTATTGGTGAAGTTTTCAAACCCGCTGTAAGATTTTTTGTTGAAATTATCATTATTCCATAGCTGGGTGAGATAACTCTGCGAGACTTCCTTTACCACTTCAAGTTCAATTAACCCGCTCAACTGCCGGCCCCCTGCATAAATTAATTCTCCCAATACTTTTTGAACTGGCTTCGATTCTCCTGTAACAAAACTGTAATCAATACTTCCATTCCCTGCAAACAATATGGAATCAGCAGGTATTATTTCGTTCTTTCTTATTATAATTCTGTCGCCGACTTTTAATTTTGAAACAGGAACTGATGTTTCCTCTTTACCTTTTCTAACGTGGACTGCAAGAGGGAAATACGATTTATAACTCCTTTCAAAATTCAAATATGAATAAGTTTTTTCCTGGAAAACCTTCCCTATTAAAAGGAAAAATACTAGGCCGGTCATTGAATCAAAATACCCGGCTCCGCTGTGCGATAATATTTCAAAAGCGCTTCTGACGAAAAGTATTGTAATGCCAAGTGCAAGTGGAAAATCAATATTTACAATTTTGCTTCGTAGGCCTTTATACGCGGAAACGAAATAATCTGAAGCCGAATAAAAAAATACAGGCAGTGCAAGAATTAAATTAAGATATCCAAATAAAGTTCTATAAAAAATGTCGTGAACATCAATTGATAAATATTCGGGAAAACTCAGCAGCATTATATTGCCGAAGCAAAATCCCGCTATCCCGATTTTGTAATAAAGCTTTTTATTGAGTTTTGCTTTTTTCTTTTCAATGCTGTCCAGTTGTATAACCGGCTCATATCCGGTAGAGGCAAGCAACTCAACCAATTCACGAAGAGATATTTTTTTGTGAAAAAACTTTACTTCAATTTGCTTTTTAAGGAAGTCAACCTTTGAACTGTTTACGCCAGGATTGAGCTTATACAGATTTTCAAGAAGCCAGATACAGGAACTGCAGTGCATCTGCGGAATGTAGAAAGTAACTATCATCAATTCATCATTCTTGAAGTCAGCCAGCTTCTCAATAACCTCCGGGTCTTCCAGGAAATCAAACCGTTTCGATTGGACTCCTTTCAAAGACACACCGGGCATATCCATAATAGTGTAATAATTACTCAGGTTGTTTTCATTAAGCAATTCATACACGGTTTTGCAGCCGGCACAGCAAAAGTATTTATCTCCGGCGTGATAGCTGTTATCGGGGCAGACCTCACCGCAGTGGAAACACTTTAAATTTTTAATATCCGGTTTTGAAATTGACATTATTAATTTTTTAATCCGGCACTTAGGTTAAAAATTTTTGAAATGTTTCCCGCGCTTAACACATAATATGCCAGTGCCGTATTAAACTAAAGATGGATTTTTGAGAATTACGATCCAAATTTAATCAATTTAGGATATTATTCCCTCAATGCAGATAAATAATTGTTTTTACTTCTCAGATATGGGAATGATTAGCTTTTGCTTTAAAAGCA
>CAYPNM010000087.1:0-7691 GCA_964412105.1 uncultured Ignavibacteriaceae bacterium
AATGCTAGTTGGAGGGCCCCTTAACTATTTATAACCATAACTTAAAAAAGAACAGTCAATAAGCCAAGATGAAATTTTCACACAAAAACTATCCGCTGTGCGCTAATAAACTATTCGCTAAATTTCCACCTCCTCCATCCCCATATCCCTGTTATTCTTATAAGGAATACACAGCTCAAAATTCTCTTCAACACCTTGCGTCAGGAATTTCTTAGCCTGCTTCGGATTAAGAATCACCGGCATCCTGTTTTGTATCTTAGCCATAAAAGTATTCGGCTCTGTGGTAATCAACGAAGTGCATATCTGGTCCTTTATTTTGAAATATAGAGCAGGTACAAAAAATATCCCGCTCTTCTTAAGGTAGATCTCGTGAGGTATCTTTTCTTTTTTGCTTATTCTTTTCCACTCATAAAACCTGTCCATTGGCACTAAAGCGCGATTCTTACTAAATAACCTTAACCAGAAAGGCTTTTCTCTTATAGTTTCTATCCTGGAATTAAATATTAAAGGTGACTAATCTGAGAACTTTATACCCCGTTTAGTGCTTTCAGGAAATTGGATTAAGGCCTTAATTATTAAGCTAATTGCCCTTTTATTACTAATTCTTCAACCTGAATTCTGCATAAATTAATAATTAACCCGTTCTATAATAATAGCTTATAGATATTTTAATATATTTTACTTGACGGTAACTCTGAAATATTATAACTTTAATGAAGTTATATGATATTGTCATAGATCTTAACTAATCTATAAATCTTCCTGCCCGTAAATTTTCTCAATTAAGAGGTAAGAAGATCTAACATTTAAGTAAAAAAGGAGCCTAACAATCCAATGAATAGGTATTTTTGCAATCTATCTCGCTTATCATTATTAGCCCTTCGAAATTTTTCAAAAACTACTTCAGTGCGTGATTTAAGAATTCTGTTATTCCTATTGCTGCTCGCTTCCGGAACAATTTATTCTCAGACCACAGTCTTTTCAGACAATTTTGAAGGAGGATCAACCTACTGGACACTCCAGGGAACCTGGAATCTGACTACTACAAAATCGTATTCGACATCTCATTCATTAACTACCGCTAATAGTTCAGGTACCTATCTTGCAAATCAAAACATAAGTGCAACTATGACTAGTGGAATTGATCTATCTTCCTATAATGGGGCAGAAATCGATTTCTATGCTCAATATAATCTTGAAAGAAGTTTTGATTTTGTCTACCTGGAAGTTTCAATTGACGGAGGAACCAACTGGGATGAAGTATACTCATTTAATGATACCCTCAGTACGTGGAAACAATTTAAAATTGATATTGGAGCCTATGCTGGAAATTCAAATGTGAAGGTAAGATTCCGATTAGTAAGTGATCAATTCGTTCAATATTCAGGAATCTACATTGATGATTTCCAGGTAATTGGTTTGCCTACGGATACTTCACCACCTCTAGTCATTTCACAAACCCCTCAACTTTATCAGGGTACTCAGAATGCTTATACTGCTAATGCTCAAATCTTTGATGCGAGCGGAATTCAATCTGCTTTATTATATTATAAAGTTGATGGTACCGGTCAATCTCCTATTAGTCCTTCTTCAGTTTCGGGAAATAATTATACCTTTACAATCCCGGCTCAACCAGCCGGCGCATATATCTATTATAAAATTGGGGCAACTGATAACTCACCCGCTAATAATACCAGCGATACATCACAAGCTGCAGCCAATACTTATATTTCAGGAACGTACCTAAGTTATGATAATGGAGCTGTGGATGCTGTTTCTACATTTACTTCAAGTGGTGGTAACAGCGGTGCTGCAGTAAAAATATCAGTAGGAAGCAACGCCAACCTGGTCAGTGCTCTTATAAGGAATTATACTGATTCTAATCATTCAAATAGTCCGATGCTTATTCACGTTTGGGCGGATGATGGAACGGGAAAACCGGGCACTGATCTAATAACCCCCTTTCAGGTTACTCCGGCTGCCACTTTGACAAATCCTTATCCAATGACAGTTGTTGATCTGAGGTCCTATGCCAGTCAATTATCCAACCTTTCCGGAAATATCTATATTGGATTTACGGTTCCCAGCGGCAGTGTAAATATTATAAGTTCCAATACAGTAACAGGCAACAGATCATACAGTTATAACAGTTCCGCCTGGAATTCAGTATCAACCAATGATTATGAAATGAGAGCAGTTATAAATGATAATACTGCTTTCCCTGTTGAATTAACCTCATTTACAGCCAAATCCACGAATGAAGGAATCCAGTTAAACTGGACAACTGCTACAGAGGTTAATAATTATGGCTTTGAAGTTGAGAAGAAATCAAATACAAGCTGGAAGGAAATTGGATTTGTAAAGGGTCACGGCAATAGTAATTCGCCCAAAGATTATTCTTATATTGACAATTCTGTAACAAATGGATCTGATCTTCAATATAGATTAAAACAAATCAACAATGATGGTTCTTTTGAATATTCAAATCCAGTAACTGTTACTTTATCCGTTGCCAATTTTGGATTATCACAAAATTTTCCTAATCCATTTAATCCCACAACTTCAATAAGGTATTTTATTTCCAAAAATTCTTTTGTTACGCTAACTGTCTATGATATGCTTGGGAAACAAGTTGAGCGGCTTGTAAATGGAGTAAAAGCTATAGGAAGTTATAATGCCGAATTTAATGGCAGCAATCTATCAAGCGGTGTTTATATGTATCGCCTGGTAATAACGCCAACAGACGGCAGTAAAGGATTTATAGCTGTTAAGAAACTTATGCTCTTAAAATAGGGCTACTTATAAGACGTCTAAATAGTTAAGATTAGAGGCAGGATAGATATTCATATTTTATAATATGAACAAAAGAAAGTTTTTCTCCATCAAATACCGAAAAACCATCCTTCCGGAGGATAAAAACTTCTGGACTATCGCCAGGGATGAAGCAATCTATCGGCTGGATGAAAAACTTGTCCCGCTTGCCCCGTTAAGCGGGGCTTTGCGGGATAAAAAGATGAACTATTCATGCTTAGAGCATATGGAGAAAAGAGAAGAACCGGAGAAGTTCCTGAAGCGTTTTAAGATTAAAAAATAATAAAGCCCACCAATTCATACTGCATTTGCAAAAACTTCTTATTTTAGCAGTATTTTAAAAACAAGAAAAATATTTAATTTACAGTAGTTTAATTGTCCTTTTCTGGATCTTTAACCGGAATAACTCCCAATTGCTTGAGAAAAGAAAAACTATCATAATAGTCAGTCCATCGAATAATTTTTCCCTCTTTTATCTGAACAATCGAAGCTCCTCGTACAGAAAATGACTTGCCCGTAGCCGGAAGGTCCGCTAGGTTTCCGGTTTGTGTTCCTGTCATTATCCATTGGCAGGCCACTTTGTTCCCCGACGAAAACCATTTTAGTAATTTTATGTTGAAATCAGGTATAGCAGTGGTAGTTTCCTTCAACAATTTTTTAATATTGTCTCTACCCTTAACCACCGCACTGCCGGCTACATCTTCATAAATGCCATCTTCAGCAAAAATAGAATCAATTGTATTTGGATTATTCTTGGACCAGGCATCAAACATCTGCTGTGTTAAATGTTCAACATTTGAATCCGTTCTGGAATGCTGAGCAAAGATGGTTGGGTTTAATAATAAAAATATACAAACAAAGATTGTTAAATTAGAAAGAATTTTGACTGGTTTCATACAACTCCTCCTGATTTATTGATGGCAGATTACGCCTTCTTCAAGCGTCGCAATAACTATATTTATCGCCCGGTATAATCCGAATCGTCCGCACCTAAGGCCGCTTTGTTATTAGGAAGATAATAAACTTAAGATAAACGGCAAGATAAATTTTCATTTTTTGTTATATGACCAAAAGAAGATTATTCTTCATTGAAAACCGGGAATATATCCTTCCGGACAATAAAAACTTCTGGACTATCGCCAGGGATGAAGCAATCCATCGGCTGGTTGAAAACTTGTCCCGCTTGCCCCGCGGAGCGGTGGCTCGCCTGCTATGAGGGGCTTTGCGGGATAAAAAGATGAATTGTTCCTGCTTGGGGCATATGGAAGAGAGAAGAAAACTGGAGAAGTTCTTGAAACAATTCAAGATTAAAAAATAATAAAGCCTGTCAAAGGGGGATGTACAAACCTTATAGCTCCCGGTTGCCTGCCCTGCCGTGCGGTGGCTTTTGCTTGAATTTGCAGGTTAGCTTCTAGTATTTAATTGTTATTGATAAACCGGTATCGTTTACATATGTTTCTTTTGGTTTTTTTAATAATTTCATGCTTATCCATATATCTCCAATTGACCCAGCAGCATTTACTGTAATAACCAAAAATAATACTGTGCTATAATTTTCTGGTATTATTTGTATGATAATAAAACCTAATATTGTAATTAATATCAAAGGACTTAGACTTATAATGTAAAATTGATCTTTTTTAATATACCAACCCGGTGCGCCGGCATATCCGTATATACCCTTAAATCCAATTATTGGTCTCTCACCAGTATATATGTAAAAGAACACTCCGTGTATCAGTTCGTGTATTATTAGGATTACAATTAAAAAAAGAATAAGCACTATCGCATAAATATACGAAGAGCTCTTAAATGTATTATAGAAATAAAGTATGTCAAAATATTTTAAATCAAATATCAAGAAATAAATACTGAAAAAAAGTAAATAGAAAACAATAAATAGAACAACACTCAATAGATTAATTATAATTAAGAGCCTTTTATCTTTTTGAAAATCAACTATTTCAATAGTTTCAAATTTACCTTCATTTAATCTAATAGATTTCATATTTTTTTTACGAGCGCTAACTATTACTTATTCTGCACTTCCCATTTATATTATTTGATGGCATTGCTTCAAAACTTGCATCATTGCCGCAATTCAATCAGTAAGGAAGTATTATCAATCGTTAATAGGTCCATATCCGAAAAGCTCCCCCACGATAATTGCGAAATGGATGCCCCTTAAATATTTATAATAAAAATTCAAAAAGGACCTACAATAAAAAAACAAGAAATTTTCATACACAAAAACTATAAGCTGTACCTGCCTTCCGGTAGGCAAGAGCTAACTAACTGTACGCTGCTCCGTTACTTCACCACTTCTTTTTACTTCTTTCTTTCAGACCTCAGACCTCCCACTTCTAACCCAACCCTGAACCTTGAACAAAAAGAACTATACGCTACCCCTTTCCCCACCACTCCAACATTCCATTAGTCCACAACTCCATTACTCCTTCTTACCTCTGACCCCCGACCACTGTCCCCACCCCAACCCTGAACATTGAACTTTGAACAAAAACCCTGTACGCTACTCCTTCCCCCGCTTCCCACACTTATTATCAGAGGTCGTCTTGCCTTGCCTTTTATTTTCTCTCAGCGGCAATTTCATCTTTTTCATAAATACTGCGCAGCCCGGATCATTGACTATATTACGCAGTATCAAATCTGCTTTAGTTATAAGCACAAATCTTTTATGATCAGGATTTTTATTACTTGTAAATAACTTAATTACTGCTAAAAATACACTCCTGATTGTGGTGCATTTTATTTCTTATTGAAGGCAAATAACAATTTAGTTTACAAGTCTCGATTGGAGTATATTTTAATCCTAATTCCCTCTCGGCTTTTGTTCCATCCACACTAAAACCTTTTTTCATTACTTTCATCTGATCAATAGACATATCCCACAAAGGAGGTTTCTTAATCAGATTAGCCAAACCGGTTAAAAGATATGCATTCAACATTGTGATCATTTCAGGTAATTTTATTCTCGGCAATGGAACACCGGATGTTTCGCTTATCAGTTTGTTGATTTCTTTCCATTTAAGTCTGCAGTTACCTATCAGGTATTTTTCACCGATATTGTTTTCTTTTTCCAGAGCGTTTACGATCGCCTGTGCAACATCTTTCACACAGACAAACGAAAACATTCTATTGTTAAAGACAGTAGCAGGCAATTTTTTATTAATCAAATTCTGTACATAACTTCCACTGGCTTTTGGGTCCTCCGGACCTAAAACACAAGCAGGATAAATTACAACAAGTGGTAATCCTTTTTTTTCAAATAAATTCCAGGCAATTCGGTCGCCTTCATATTTTGTTCTGAAATACTCGCTGAACTGAACTGTACCGGCAGAAGATTTTTCATTAAAAGGCTCTTCAGAAGGTTTGCCAAAAACTCCTGCAGTACTAATGTGCACAACCTTTTTAATGCCGGACTTTAGCGCGCATTCCATTACATTTTGTGTACCTTTAACGTTTACTTTGCTGTAAATCTTTTTGTCCGCCTCCCAAAAAGTATAGTGTGCAGCAATATTTATTACAGCATCACATCCTTTCATTCCATTAAGCAATGATCCTTCATCGGTTAAATCTCCTTTTGTCAAAGTTACGTTTTGATTACTTAGACTGCTTATGAAAGAAGTACTGCTGCTATTTCTGGTCAGCAAAACTAATTGGTGATTAGTTTTAGAAAGCAACTCAACCGTGTGTTTACCGATAAATCCTGTGCCCCCGGTAATAAAAATTTTCATATTATATCCCTCCTTTGCTGATAGTTATTTCTGAGCTTTGCAATCTTTAAATTATCCTTTATATCCTGAGCTTTACATACTTCACCCATTCCGCCCCCGCCTGCCGGGCAGGCAGGTTCGCCGATTTTTTCAATAATTCTGTAATGTGAGATTGTCTGACCGGGAATTATATCTTTCATCTTTGATCTTCCTTTTATCAAGAAGGAAATATCTGAATGAATCACCCGGGCCCCAATACGAGTAAGTTATTTCGGAGGATGGTACCCTTATTTATACAACAATTTACAGAAATCACCGAACCAAGGCAATAATAATTTTATTCCCACCTGAGAAATAAGGACTTGCTGAATTCTGTTAACAAGTTAAATAATTAATAAGCCTACAAAAACGGAGAGATAATCTGCTCCTATTGTTACAATAACCTGTTAAATGAGTGAAAGGTTAACATCTTAAAAAAGGTAAAGGAAAGCTGCAGGAGATACAAAGAAGCATAACTCTGCTTTAACGGAAACTTTTCTTACAGAAAACAGCATTTGGACAAAATTAAAATCTGAAATGCCATTCTCTAAAGCCCGGATTGGTACGAAGATAATCGAAATAAAAAGCTAAAAAAGCTTCCTGATCATCATCAAAATTATCTTCTTTTAATAATGTCAGGTGATCAATTGTGTCTAACGGAATCATGAAATGTTCTGCTGTTTTAGACTTAGCCTCGTTAATCACCTTTGTATATTCAGTTTCCGATCTAAAGGCAAGCATCCCCAACCAGGTCTCAATTTCATCGTAATTGTTCAGAAGGGTGATTTTATCTATCATTTTTGCCCCCCTCAAATGACGATTAAAAAAAATAATTTTTAGATCAAAAGCTGCAATTTCTACCGGTAAAAACCCCGATTTTTGCCGGTAACCTTAATTGAAAGGAATAATTATTCCTTAATCCGATTATTAAGAACTGATAAGACAAACGTACAGATATCAACTACTATATTTCTTTTTAATAAGAAAATAATAAAGAATCAAGGGTATAAATAAATACCTAAAACCATTTCCTTGTTCTTTTGTCCCGCCTGGCGTGTACTACTTCAGTAATTCGGTAACGGCAGGCAGAGAAATTCCTTAGGCCAG
>CAYPNM010000088.1:0-7352 GCA_964412105.1 uncultured Ignavibacteriaceae bacterium
TTTAGCCTGTTGCCGTAAATTACATTCTCGAAAATACTCAATGGAAATGGATTAGGTTTTTGAAAAACCATACCTACCCTTTTCCTTAAATTTACCACATCAATCCTGCTATTATAAATATCTTCACCATCAATAAAAACCTTTCCGCTTATCTTCACATTCTTAATCAAATCATTCATTCTGTTCAAAGATCTGAGAAACGTGGACTTACCGCACCCTGAAGGTCCGATCAGCGCAGTTACTTTCTGAGGGTGAACGTCCAGACTGATATTTTTTAGTGCCTGTTTACTGCCATAAAATAAACTTAGACTATCTGTTACTATCTTTATTTCTTTTATGTCCTTGTTTTCATTCATGCATTAAGAAGAAATTGAATATTTTTAAGAATTAAATATAATCTTTTAACTTTAGGGGAATTGTCGGCCGAAGATTAAATTATTGTTAAATTAATAAAACCTAAAATCTAACAAAAACTATCCTAGTAAATAGCTTCTCTTATTTTTGCACTAATATAATCCATCACCCAGACGACAAAAGCAATCATAAGAACGATTAGTCCAACTTCGTGCCATCTGGCAAGTCCCTGGTACTGCATAAGCATTGTACCTATTCCACCGCCTCCAACTAAACCAATTATTGTTGCCATTCTTACGTTTATATCCCACCTGTAAATCGTAAAAGAAAGAAATGGAAGAACAATCTGAGGAACTACAGCATACCAAACCATCTGGAATTTGTTTGCACCGGTCGCAGTTATTGCTTCGACTGGCCCTGTTTCAATATTTTCAATTGCTTCGGAATATAGCTTTGCATTTCCTGCGATCGTATGAACAAGTAACGCTATCATCCCGGCAAAAGGTCCGATGCCAACCCAGACAGAGAAAATTATTGCCCAGATTAATGGTTCAATAGAACGGACAAAATTTAAAATTAACCTGAGTATGTAATAGATAAAAAAGGTAAACTTGTTTTCTTTCATTAAATTTCTGGCGGTTACAAAACTAAGAAGTAAGGTAAACGGAATTGATATAAGGGTTGCCAGCAACGCAATATAGATAGTCTCGATCATAGCAAAAACTGCGTCATTAAAAATCCCCATTTCAGGTTGGAATAAAGCACCAAATATTCTTTCAGCTCCCCTTATTCCTTCGCTGCTGAAAAGATCTACGAGTGATAGGCGGGTAATTATCCAGCCTGCAATAAAAGTTATATTAAAAAGGAACCAACCGCTGATCTCCACAGTCCATTTGGTTACTTTGTTATCTTTAGCAATCCCAAATAGCTTACAGGAAAGAGAAGTTTTTGTAGAGGTCCAGGCCGCGCCGATAACTATTGAAATGATAAGTATTAAACCTACCTCGCCCCAGGAAAAAGGAAGCTCTTTAAGATCTAGAATAAATTTATAATAAATTGCCCTTTGCACAACTATTATACTATAAAACACAAAAAAGATATCAAGGAAAATTGCTTTAATAAATTTTACTTTATTTTCTTTTTCCTGATTCTGCTTAATGATATTAATGGGCTGTAATTCCAGCTGCGGATCTGTTATCATCTTATTTCAACCTCTTCTGCTTCTTCGCCGTAGATAGTTTTAAACCATGTTTCGTTTATCTCAGACGGGTGTCCCTGGTAAATAATTTCTCCTGCCTTTAAAGCGATAACCCTTGTGGCATAGCGGCGTACCAGGCTAAGAAAGTGCAAGTTGCATATTACAGTCGTGCCAAACTCCTTATTAATTTTCTCAAAATACTGCATTACAGAATTTGAAGTTGCCGGGTCAAGTGAGGCTACAGGTTCATCAGCAAGTAAAAGCTTGGGATTCTGCATCAGGCTTCTTGCAATTGCTACTCTTTGCTGCTGCCCCCCGCTGAGAGAATCAGCACGTATATCCGCTTTCTCACTTATTCCAACTGTCTCTAGACTTTTATATGCTTCATCATAGACACTTTTAGGAAATTTTTCAAAAATGGAAGAGAACGTTCCCAGTTGCCCAAGCTTGCCGGAAATAACATTCGTCAAAACAGATCTTCTTTTAATAAGATTAAATTGCTGGAAAACCATACCGATCTGAGTCTTGACCTTTCTTAGTTCTTCCCCTTTAACGTGTGTAATATTTTTCCCAAGGAAGTGGACTGTTCCTGCAGTTGGTTCAATTAGCCTGTTTATGCATCTGAGAAGAGTGGATTTTCCGGAACCACTCAAACCTATAATCACTAAAAATTCTCCATCTTCCACTTCAAAAGAAATTCCTTTTAAAGCGTGTGTCCCGTTCTTGTAAATTTTATGGAGATTCTGAACTTTTAGCAGCATTATTTTTTTACTAATGATTCAAATTTAATTCCTTCCTGCCTGAGTAATTTTCTTAATCCATCATAGTCGCTGTCCTTGGTTTTTATCAATCCACGTACATCGTAAATGTCATACAGTGCTTTTGACCCCTCTGGCGTTTTAACATATTTCAGCAATGCATTTATTATTTTCTCAGTCATAACTTCAGGCAGACCTTTTCTGAAAACCCACGGATCATTCGGAATATTCTGTGTGAATCCAATTATTTTTATTTTCTTTGCCACATCAGGAAATTGTTTTTCTACTCTCATTCTCGCGTCCATAATTGCGCCTGTTTTAGGATCAGGAGGCGCATAATAAGTAGCTCCTACATCAACCTGTCTCTGGTAAACCATAGTTACAACATTATCATGTCTCATAGCAAAAACAGATTCGCTAGGTTTAATTCCCAGCCTTTTTAATTTTGCTTTGGGCAGAATGTAACCGGAGGTTGAAGAAGGATCAACATAAGCAATTGAATGTCCGGTTATGTCGCTGAGACTGTCAATCCCTGAATCCACTCTGGTAATAAATTGGCCTTTGTAGCTGGTTTCACCGTAATCGCGAACAATTCTTAATTTAGCTTCTGCACCATACTTTGCGTTTGCCATCAAATATGAAAAAGTATTTATGCTTGCTATGTCAGCCTTCGCTGTTCCGAAAGCTTCTACCACCGCTATATAGCTTGCGGGAATAGCTGTCCTGAAATAATAACCGGTTTCCTGATGCAAAAAATCGGTAAGCTCAGTCGCATTCATCGAAATCCTTTTTGCGTCAACTGACGGTGTAAAATATAATTTAATGGGATTCGACCGGGAACCCAGTTCACCCTCATGCAATTCCCTGTTAGATGAGATGATTATAAATAATATTAAGGGTGCTAAATATAGTAAGTACTTCATTTTGAATTTTAATTGGGTGTAGTAATATGCAAATAAGTTTATATTTCGACAAATCTAGCCACAAATTTTCAAACAAGCAGGGAATTGATACTTAAAAAAATTGCAAAAATCTAATTACTTAACAATTTCTTAATATTGAAGGGTTCCCATTTTCAGTAAGGAATTTTTTGTACGATTTTTTTAACAAACACTGAAAATGATAAACGCCCTCCTCGCATTCTACCGAAAATCTCCCTTTATCATAGGCGATGGATTCAAGACCTTTCTGCACTTTTTCACATATCTCTATATCTTCCTGCTGAACTTTATCACTGTACTCCAGATCATCTTTAATAATTTTTTTCGCCTCATTTGAGTCCGGATCATCATAATAATAATCAAAAATTACTTTGCATTTATTGAAACCAACTGGAAGCACAATATTTATCTGAAGTCTTCCGGGAAGGATATTCATCATCCAGTTTGGATAAATGAGATAATAAAAAACTCCCCCGCTTTTCTTAAAATAATTCCCTTCTTCTTTAACGGGACTCGATTGAAGCGAATAATTTTCAAAAACTTCGGTTTTATATTCCTTGTAGTCAAGAAACTTAGTCAGTTCGGGATGCACATACGGAACATGGTAACCTTCAAGATAATTATCTATATAAACTTTCCAGTTGCAGTTTATGTCATATACCGCTCTTTTATGAAACTTTTTCATTTTCAGGTCATAAGGAAAGATCCTTTCTGCAATTCCATCCATTTTTTCCTTTAACGGAGAGTGCGTTTTTGAAAGATTTATGAATATTAATCCCTGCCAGGTATCCAAACTTATCGGAACCAGTCCGTAATCCTTTTTATCAAACAGATCAACTCTGTCAAATCTGGGCATACCTCTCAGCATCCCTTCCAGCGTGTAGGTCCATCCGTGATATTTACACTGAAGCATTTTAGCACAGCCGTTTTCCATTGCAAGCGGACCGCCGCGATGACGGCAAACGTTGAAAAATCCTCTTATTTTATCATCATTCCCTTTAACTACAATTACAGGATTGCCTGCAACTTCACCAATAATAAAATCTCCAATATTTGTAAGCTGGCTTACGTGTCCGATTATATTCCATTCCTTTGTTAAGATAGCATCCTTGTCAATAGAATGAAATTCCTGCTTCGTATACCAGGATGAAGGAATTGTTTCTGATTGTTCAAGTGGAAGGATTTCAAAATCTTTTTCTGAAAATAATTGCTCAACCTTCATAGCTACTTATTGCTCAAATAGCGTGTTGCTTTTTCCATATCCAAACTGATTTTTACCGAATCTTTTGTAGGCTAGTTCTGTTGCCTCCCTTCCGCGTGGAGTCCTTTGAATAAATCCCTGCTGGATCAAAAACGGTTCGTAAACTTCTTCAATGGTGCCCGGATCTTCATTAACTGCAACTGCTAGAGTATTTAAACCAACAGGACCGCCTTTATATTTTTCAATTATCGCTAGAATTATTTCTTTATCCATTTCATCAAGACCAAATTCATCCACTTCAAGCGCGTCTAATGCCTTTTGTGAAATTTTAATATCAATAGTTTTTTTATCTTCATGATCGGCAAAGTCTCTCGTCCTTTTGAGCAGACGGTTTGCAATTCTCGGTGTCCCCCGCGATCTTTTTGCAAGCTCCTTTGCAGCATCCTGTTCGATACTTATGTTAAGTATTTTTGATGAACGCTGAACAATTCTATCCAGAACACCTGCCTCGTAATAGTCCAGTCTGAACCTTATTCCGAACCTGTCCCGCAATGGAGAAGTCAGCATACCCGCGCGCGTTGTTGCGGCTATCAAAGTATATTTCGGTAAACTTATCTGCACGGTTCTCGCACTGGGTCCGCTGTCAATCATAATGTCAAGCTTATAATCCTCCATAGCCGAGTAAAGATATTCCTCAACAACCGGGCTCAGCCTGTGAATTTCATCTATAAAAAGCACCGATCTTTCTTCAAGGTTTGTTAAAATACCCGCTAGGTCTCCCGGCTTTTCAAGCACTGGACCGGAAGTCATTTTGATTTTTACCCCGAGTTCATTTGCAATTATATGCGCCAGGGTGGTCTTTCCTAATCCCGGTGGACCGGTCAATAAAACGTGATCGAGAGCTTCCTGCCTTTTTCCTGCTGCAGAAATAAAAACTTTTAAATTATCTATTGTCTTCTGTTGCCCGAAAAACTCGGTGAGCCTTAATGGCCGTAACGAATTTTCGTAAACTTTTTCATCTTCCACTAAATTTGGATCCGTGTAATCTGACTTTCGCATTTTTTACTTTATGTAACTAACTCTTTATTTCTGACCTTAAATTTATGAATTACTTCAACCATTCCCACCATCAAAGTTAGCATTATTATCACTGAACCAATTGTCATCCAGATGTTGAGTCTGTTGTAAAATAATATAATAAGGCCTCCCGTCCAGGCACTTCCATACAATATAACCAGGTGAACAATATATATTAATAAAGTATTCCTTCCAACCAGTATGATTATACGTGGTATTGAATCAACTTTGATGGAAATAAATGAAACTAGGGCATTCATAATTAAAACCAAACCTATCCTCAGGAAAACCAGATTGGGGCTTATAGTCCAGAAATAGCTCTGACCAAAAATTTTTGTCTCAACAATATTGCCAATAAGCGCAAACAGAACCAGCGCTGCTCCAAATACAGTCAGTTTTAGACTAAATAATGATGATTTAAATACGTTAGGATTTTTCGCGAGGTAATTTCCCAGAATTCCTCCCGCTAAAACAAAAGCAACCCACGGAAATAACGGAAAATTAGAACCTGTTTCATAGCTGAAATAGCCTGCAATAGGAAGCGGCAAAAAATTCTTCCAGTGAATAAATGAAAAGATCGGGAAAAGTGCTATAAACAAAAGTGATCCGATACTTAATACGGTGTATGAACTAATATTTAACTTTTCAGAAAGGAAGATAAAAAGTATCAGGAATAAAATTCCAAATCCAATTAGTTGAAGAACATCCACAGCAAAAAAAGTGTTCCATTGTTCTGCACTCACTCCGCTAAAGTCAAAAATCTTGGCGGTCGGAAATCTCAACATATAACCCAGAAAAACAAGAAGCAGAAATCTTTTAACTCCTTTTTTGGTCCTTGGATTGGTAAGAAAAGGTTCATCGACAAGCTTAAAAAGGTAGGTAAAAACATTTCCTGCCGTAAAGAGGAAAATTGGCGCCGTCATTCCCCTCATAAAATTCCATATCACGTAACCCACGGCATCCGGATTTCTATATGCTGAAGAAAGCAAAACATCTGTTGTATGCCCTTCAACCATCATCAGCACGGCAAATGCGCGCATTAGGTCTATGAAAATTATCCTATTTTTTTTGGAATTTTGTGTCAT
Organism: uncultured Ignavibacteriaceae bacterium; assembly: GCA_964412105.1. GTDB lineage: Bacteria > Bacteroidota > Ignavibacteria > Ignavibacteriales > Ignavibacteriaceae > JAKAGZ01. The sequence continues at coordinate 6,615 of CAYPNM010000088.1, forward strand.
TAAGCTACGTCAGGCAAAACTGGAAACCCACTGAATTATTGATTTTCAAGATAAGGAATCATTTCTATTTATTAAATATTGATTTTTAGAATAGCACTTTCTTTGACAGTAAAAATTCATTAAAAGATTATCGTTGATTTTACCTGATATTTTATTGAAATTGAGTAAAAATTAGTCGGCACCTTTTCTAACCATACATTAAGTTCACTTTATTTCGGAGTATCAGTATATGAGAAGACAGAACCCTAAGGTTGATACATTTTTAAGTAAAGCTAAAAAGTGGGGTAAAGAATTTGAGCAATTGAGAACGATCGTTCTTAACTGCGGGCTGACCGAAGAATATAAGTGGATGCATCCTTGTTACACATTCGAGAAAAAAAACATCGTTTTAATACATGGATTTAAAGAATACTGTGCCCTATTGTTTTTCAAAGGCGCCTTATTAAAAGATAGCAATGATATTCTAATTCGGCAAACCGAAAATGTGCAGGCTGCACGCCAGATTCGATTTACAAATGTTCGGGAAATTGATAAGAGTAAATCCATTTTGAAAAAATATATTTATGAAGCCGTTGAAGTGGAAAAAGCCGGTTTGAAAGTGAAAATGAAAAAAACTAAAGACTTTAAAGTTCCTGAAGAGTTCCAAAAAAAATTAAAAGAAATCCCTTCCCTGAAAACTGCTTTTAATGCGTTGACTCCAGGTAGGCAAAGAGCATACATCTATTATTTTTCACAGGC
>CAYPNM010000089.1:0-7260 GCA_964412105.1 uncultured Ignavibacteriaceae bacterium
ATAGATCAGATTTTTATGAAGTAAAAAGGTGTGGGTAAATTGTGGGTATTTTCGCACCGATGTACTCCGATTCACTCTAATTTCATTTCTATGCTTAACGCGGAAATTGTTTTTTTAGGCCGTATGGGCTATATTTAAAGCATAAGTCATGAGCTAAAAAGTGCCTAACATAAATGGCATTCAAGAGGTCAGGAGTTCGATCCTCCTTAGCTCCACTAAGCATCTCTAAATCGGGGGACTATGAAGATTAAAAATGTTTTTATGCTGGCCTTTGCATTTTATTTTGCATTCTCCGGCTGCAATGACCAGGTCTTACCACCTGATAACCTGAATGATCTTCAATTAAGAATTATCAACGCTTCAATCGGAGCGAATTTAATGCCAATTACTCCACCTGATCCTATAAGATGTGTCATCGTTTTGGCAGCCACAAATAAAAATCAAACTGAATCATTGAACAATCTTTCCATAGCTCAGGCAGATGTTTATTTGAATTCAAATAACAAAAAACTGGGGTCTATTTCTTTTACGACTGACTGGGACGGGAAATTGGGGCCAGCAGAGAGTGATACGGTACGACTTAGCAAAATCACAAATTCTGTTTCCGTATTTACTTCGCCATGCGGTGAATATGTTTATCTTAATTTGTTTGTCAGGCAAAACATTTTCACTTCAATCAGTTTTAAAACCGACAGTATGCGTTTTGGATGTGTTTACTAAATTAGATGAAAAATACCTGGCTTGACATAGAATTAAGTGATTATGAAAATCATATGGCTTTGCCCGGTATTGCTCAATCACAATATTTATCGGAGTATTTTTTTGAAGTACTGGAATCATATCAGCCAAGCACAGTTGCAATATTCGGATGCTCCGGCGGTAACGGTTTGGAAAAAATTGATGGAAAGAAATTAGAAAAGATTATATGCATCGATATAAATCCGGATTTCTTAAAGGAAGCAGAGAATCGTTATAAGGATAATTTTAGGAATATTGAATTTGTTTGCCAGGATATTGCATCTCAAAATTTTAAGATCAGCAGTATAGATTTAATCTATGCAGGATTAGTTTTTGAATATGTCGAAATAGAACCTGCAATAGTTAATATTTCAAAAAGTCTTAATAAAAATGGAATACTTGCAGTCGTCATTCAACAACCACACGAAAATATTCCTGAAGTTACTCCCAGTAAATATAAAAGCTTAGAAAAGTTAAGCCAGATATTTAGATTTGTCTCCCCTATAAAATTAATTGAACTATGTGAAGCTTATAATATTAGATCAATTTCACAAAAAGAAGTACTGCTTCAATCCGGTAAAAAATTTATTGAATTGATATTTCAAAAGCACTGAAAAAAGCTGCAAACGGACAGGCAATCAATCGAACGTTTTACGAGTTATTAAAAATATTGTTGATAATCTTATTGCTTAAGCTTAAGTTATTGTAAAATTATCTATCGAGAGAGGGGAATATGAGAGCAAAATTAATTCTTATCTCTACGTTAACAGCATTTATTTTTACTTCCTGCCGGAATTCGGACCAGGGAACAAATCCTGTTGAAAAAGTTAATCTCACGATGGTAATTGTCTCCTGCAGCGATGTTCCTGCCGTTCTCGATACCAACCTGAGCTATTCAAAATCATTTGTAGAATGGAATACATCCACAAACTGGCATGATACAACAAAAGCAGATAGTCTTGCGTTATGGTTCCTGCAATCTAAGTACAAAATAACGGATATGTGGTTTCCGGAATATGGCAACATCTGTCTTTATCCGATTAATACCGAGAATTTGGTTACAATAAGATTAGCAGAAGCGGATACGAGCCTAAAATCCCAGGGATATAATTCAACTTCAAGGGTTGGAGCGGGATGTTGTTATCCTTCTTACAGGCATTACAAATATGAAAGAATTAAAAGCGTTAATTAAAGCTCTTATCCGGAGAAATTTTTTCATATTCCAGTCTTAAAAGCTATAATCTTTTTTATTTAAGGGAAAATTTATGTTATTTTGATATTCGGGGGAAATTAATTATAGCAATTTTAATTTATCCGGGAATTAATGAACCCATTCCCAGTTAATAACTACTACAAAAAAGTCCTTCGAATTGCTCTTCCGGCAATAGCAGGCCTGTCGACTCAAATGGTACTTTCGCTTGTCGATACTGCAATGGTAGGAAGACTGCCTGAATCGGTTTATGCATTGGCAGCCATGGGTCTTGGTGTGCTCGCAACGTGGGCCCTGATAAGCTTTTTCTCAAGCCTGGCTACCGGAACTCACGTTCTTGTGGCAAGAAAATACGGTGAAAGCGATTACACTTCGTGCGGCAAAATCCTTAACAATTCCATATATCTAAGTTTTGTTATCGGTTCAATAGTAGCAATGATTGCAGTGTTTTTCGCATATGACATTTCGCACTTTTTTGCTGCAGACCCGGAAGTGGGAAAATTAGCAGGCGATTTCATTTTTTACCGGTTCATAGGAATCCCGTTTTTTCTTATTTCGGTTTCATACCGCGGATTTTATTTCGGAATAAATAAGACAAAAATATTTATGATCTCCGGAATAATTACAAACCTGTTGAACATATTTTTTAATTACATGCTCATATATGGAAAGTTTGGTTTGCCGAGAATGGGAGTTGCGGGTTCGGCCCTTGGTTCGACTTTTGCAACTATGTTTGATATGTTTTTCTATCTGGTAGTACTTGCATCCCCGACGTACAGGAGAAGATTTCAGAATTTCAGAAATTTGAAAGTTGATTTTAGTATAATAAGAAAAATTTATAAAATCTCAATTCCTGTATCGTTTCAAAATGTTTTTATACTTATAGGGTTTCTAAGTTTTGTTGCCATCACAGGTATAATCGGAACAAAACAGCAGGCGGCAACACAAACAATAATGAGCACGCTTTTCCTTTCGCTTTTGCCCAGTTTTGGATTTGGTATTGCGGCACAAACGCTTGTCGGCAATAATCTGGGATCGGGCAAGCTGCGCCTGGCGAAAATTTACGGATATGAAACTGCAAAAATCGCGACATACTATACAATCTTTTTAGGGCTCATTTTCATTCTTTTTCCGAAAGCTGTCCTTTCAATTATTACGACTGATAATGTAATTCTTGAAGTTGCAAAACCGGCACTCAGAGTTGCCGGAGTAGCGCAAATGTTTTATGCAACCGGGATTGTTCTGGGAAACGGTTTGCAGTCTGCGGGTAAGACCTTCTTTGTTATGATGTCAGAAGTAGTTACGAATTTGCTGATTTTTGTCCCTTTATCGTACTTTTTAGGGGTTTATTTGCATCTGGGGCTGACATGGGCATGGGGTGCTCTACCGGTTTATATCATATTATTTTCTGCCACAATTCTGATAAAATTCAGGTTCGGCAGGTGGGGAGAGAGATTATAAAAAACCTCAAATATTTTGGCTGGTATAAATTTTGCTTCTCTTTTTCATTGACAATAGGTTTATTAAAAGATAATTTTAACTATGAAATATACAGTAATTAGAATTTCTGTATTTTTGCTGCTTATTACTACTGTATTTGCAGGGGCATACCTCGATTATTTTCACGTTAGAAACGATGGGGATGATGCCATAATTGAATGGAAAACTTCGCAGGAAACTAATTTAAAAGATTTTATTATTCAGCGGAGAGGCCCTCAAACTCAGTGGTCTGATATTGCAACGGTAGCACCGCAGCCAAATAATCCCTTTTATTCGTATACGGATAAGTCAGTCTACAAAACAAATGATTATATCTTTGTATATCGTTTGAAAATAGTGGACAATGACCAACAGGTTTCATATTCTAATGAAGCATCCGTTTCGCTGAGCATCTCGGGTGTTAAAAGAACGTGGGGCAGCATTAAGGCAATGTTCAGATAATTTTCAGTTCTCACCCAAAAGATTTATTCAATTCCTTAACCAATCATCGTGTGAAAATCGCGGGGCCTTTGGCTTATAAGTCAAAATCAGCTTAAAGGATCCGGAATTCTCCTTCGTGCTATTGATAAATCAATAACATTGATTAACTTCGAATGTCATTGGGCGGAGTTTGAAAGCCAGTTGAAGCGTTTTCAGAGCGTTTTCAGAACGTTTTCAGATGCTATGTGAAGCACTGGAGAATGTAAAGCGAGCAAATGTTTTTGGATTATTTTACTTAAATTTAGCCCCATTATTTCCCGGAAGCAGATGAAAAAATATTCTTCGTTCTATTATATTCTAATTACGATTGCATTTATTATCACCGGTTGCTCAAGCTCTCCCAGATTTACCTCAAGAGGGGATAATAACTTTGGAGGAAGTTCAACTGATATAAATGCCATCCGTGTTTTGATGGATAATCCCTCAAGTTATTTTACGTGGACAATTGAAAGTGCTGTTAATGTTTCAATTGATAATAAACCTGCCGCAATTGTAAATCCCGGAAACGAGGTTGAACTGAGCCCTGATGGTAATAGTGTTAATATGAAAATTTCCGGAAGGAGTTTCTCAGGAAAGGTTATAAATTTTTCACCGCGAGAAAACCTGATTAGATTTAAGGGCCATTCATACAGGGGAACAATTAAGGTATTTGCTGATAATAACTTAATATCAGTTGTAAATTCGCTTTCATTGGAAGATTATTTAAAGGGGGTGCTCCCGCTGGAAATGCCGACAGGCAATAACAATGAAAATTATGAAGCATTAAAAGCCTTTGCTATATGTGCCAGGACGTACTCATTAAATAAATTAAGTGAAAATAAAACTACATTCGATGTCTATATAGATACACGGGACCAGGTATATGGAGGAGTAGAAAGCGAAAAGGAAATTACCAATAGAGCTGTGGATGAGACAAGAGATCTGATATTAACTTATAATGGTCAGCCTGCAATTACATATTATTCAGCCGCATGCGGCGGCCATACAGAGAATGTAAAGGATGTATTTCCAACAAATGGAAAAGACCTGCCTTATTTATCCGGAGTTAAGGATGGCGATGAGCCTTACTGTTCAATAGCACCTAAGTTTAACTGGGTGGAAGAATATACCGAGCAAACTTTTTTGAGCAGACTTAAAGCAGCAGGACAAGTTGACAATGTAAATTACGAAATAGATGATATTCAAATTGCCAGCCGCTTTGAATCAGGAAGAGTTAATGAACTTGACATAACCCTGAAGTCTGCTGATGGAGATGATAAAATAGTTTCGTTATATGGCAATAATATCAGAAGCGTAATCCGAAACGCAAATAACAGTGGTATTCTCAGAAGCAACTTGTTCGACATTTCGATGGACGATGGAATTGTGACAATAACCGGAAAAGGTAATGGACATGGTGTCGGTCTTTGCCAATGGGGATCAATTTATCTATCAAGAATTGGCTGGAACTACAAAGATATATTAAGTCATTATTTTCCGGGAACTCAAATATCTAATATAAAAAGATGATCAAAACCGGCTTACCTGTATATCTCGCATCCCAATCTCCAAGGCGGAAAAAACTTCTTCAACAGTTAAATTTAAGCTTTAAAACCTTTTCAGTAGAGTGCGAAGAAGATATTAAAAAGGGTGAGACCCCTCTTCAAACAGTTAAAAGACTTTCGAAAAAGAAATTATCAATCGCCAGGGCAAAAATTAAGAATGGAATAATAATAACGGCCGATACTGTTGTGGTGGTTAATGGAAAAATAATAGGAAAACCGGTTAATAAGAAAGATGCTGAACGAATACTTAAACAGTTGAGCGGTAAAACTCACGCTGTTTATACCGGGTTCTCCATCTTTAACAGTAAAAAGAATAAGATGATTAGCGGGCACGAGAAAACACTTGTAACATTTAGAAAATTAGAGCAACAAGAGATAAGGAAATACATAGCAACCGGAAGTCCTATGGATAAGGCCGGAGCTTATGGCATTCAGGATGATTACGGTGCAGTTTTTGTAGAGAAGATTAACGGCTGCTATAATAATGTAGTAGGATTGCCTTTAACAAAGTTTTACAAGGCTTTAATCAGGATTATTTAATTGCTTAAGAATTTAAGAAAGAAAATTCTGCTATCGATTGCGCTGGCAGGGATATTTTATCTGGGCTTTACTATTTTCGCCAGCTACAAAGATGTTTTATCTGCTTTTGAAAAGTTTAACTGGCTTCTTTTATTTCCGCTGCTTTTACTTTCACTGGTAAACTATTTTGTACGGTTCCTGAAGTGGGATTACTTTCTTTCAGTAATAAAAATAAAATTAAAAAAAATAGATTCACTTTCAATCTTTCTTTCCGGGCTGGTAATGAGTGTTACGCCCGGAAAAATGGGAGAGTTATTGAAAGCCTATCTTACAAAGGAAATAACAGGTGTCCCAATCAGTAAATCTGCACCGATCGTATTTGTGGAGAGGATTACCGATTTTCTGGCACTAATTATCATTTCCATTTCGGGCGCATATGTTTTCAATTACGGTATTGAGATAATAATCGGCGTCGGGATATTTTTGATTATCCTGATAGTAATTATTTCTAATAAAAAGCTTGCTCTTGCAATACTTAAATTACTGGAAAAGAACCGATTCCTGGATAAGCATCTTCAGAAATTTAATAATGCTTATGAAAGCTCATTTCAGCTCCTGAAATTCCGTCCTCTCATTTATATGACTCTGGTGAGCGTGATATCGTGGCTGGCTGAATGCTTGGGATATTATATAATTCTGCGTAATTTTGGCATTGAAAATAGCTTTTTGTGGGCTGCATTCAGCTATGCATTTGCCACAATTGCGGGTGCGATATCAATGCTTCCGGGAGGATTAGGGGTAACTGAAGGTTCACTTACGTTTATGTTAATCAGGAATGGTCAGACCAGAGAATTTGCAGTTGCAACTACGTTTATTGTCAGAGTTGTTACTTTATGGTTTGCTGTCATAGTAGGAATTTTCAGTTTAATGTTCTATCAAAAAAGGTATGGAAAGATTTTAATTGATTCTGCTGCTATTTGATATAATTCGGGGAGCTGGAAATATTTGCAGGATCACACCTGCTCCCGTTCAGGATTTAACCAGTATTGCTTTGAAATATATATATAAAATATGACCTTGAAATGAATAAGAAAATGAATTAAGTAAAAAATGTTAATCCATTGTTATCTAAGGCAGATAGAAGCAATAAGTAAAGCTATAAATTTGAAATAACTGACAACAATTTGTTTTCTGCGTCAGCGAAGTATATCCGGAAAATGCGGATTTGATTGTAATTCCTTGATTTTCAGGGGGTTGCATATTATATTC
>CAYPNM010000090.1:0-7177 GCA_964412105.1 uncultured Ignavibacteriaceae bacterium
CCAATAGCATACTAGATAGCAGGCAGTAAATCTATCATTAAAGGTTAGAAATTATGTCAATACTTGATAAATGCATTTGATCAAAAATGATTGATTTTGTCAAAGCATTCATAATTACAGTTAATATTCTTTAGATTAGAGTCGAAATTAGGACACTACTTTATTTTCTCTTAAATTTGCAAACTTCAGTAAATTGATTTATCAGAGCTTTATAGGTAAATTTGTTATACAATAATATTTTAGCTAAGGATAAAGGATCCAAAGCACGGGCAGGGCAGTTTATTACTGATCACGGAGTCGTAGAAACACCGATTTTTCTGCCTGTAGGTACACAGGGAACGGTAAAAGCAGTTAACCAGTCGTACCTTGAAAATGATATAAAAGCCCAGATTGTTCTTTCAAATACTTATCATCTTTATTTGCGGCCAGGTACGGAAATTCTTGAAAAAGCGGGAGGTTTGCATAAATTCATCAATTGGGATAAGCCTATTTTGACCGATAGTGGCGGATACCAGGTATTCAGTCTTACTGAACTCAGGAAAATAAAGCCGGATGGGGTAGAATTCAGCTCACATCTGGATGGATCCAAGCATTTTTTTACTCCTGAAAAGGTAATCGGAATTCAAAGATCAATAGGATCTGATATTATGATGGCACTGGATGAATGTACTCCATATCCGTGTGATTATGAATATGCAAAACGATCAAAAAAGCTGACTTCTGATTGGGCAATACTGAATAAAGAGGCATTCGAAAATTCAAAGCCTCTTTATGGACATAAGCAGTTTTTATTCGGAATAATTCAGGGAAGTGTTTACAAAGATCTGCGGGAGGCTTCGGCTAAGGATTTACTGGAGGTCGATTTTGATGGATATGCAATCGGCGGTTTGGCAGTAGGCGAGCCGACGGAAACTATGTATGATATTGTTGACTTCACTACGGATTTTATGCCTGAGGACAGACCCCGATATTTGATGGGGGTAGGCAGGCCGGAAAACATTCTTGAAGCAATTGAAAGAGGAATTGATATATTTGATTGCGTAATGCCCACAAGAAATGCACGTAATGCATACCTATTCACTTCCAATGGCGTGCTTTCAATGAGGAATGCAAAATATAAAGATGATTTTTCAACAATAGATGAAAATTGTGACTGCTACACCTGTCAGAATTATTCAAGGGCATACTTAAGACATTTGTACATAGCAAAAGAAATTCTTGCGCTTGAGCTTGGCAGCATTCATAATCTTCATTTTTATCTTAACCTAGTAAAGGAAGCAAGAGCAAAGATTATTACCGGGACTTTCAAAAACTGGAAAGAAGCAATTATAAATAAAATATCTAAAGAGAATAATTCCACGGAGGACTAATTGGAATCACTTATAGCGATGGCGCCGCAGGGCGGAGATGCATCAGGCAGTTTAGTAAGCACCATAGTAATGTTCGGTGCTATATTCGTCATTTTTTATTTTATGATTATCAGGCCGCAGCAGAAACGTTCCAAAGAAAGGCAGAAAATGCTCTCTAATATTGCAAAAGGAGATAAGGTGGTAACAAGCGGAGGAATGCATGGTACAATTGCGGGGCTAGATGAGAAGACAGTTTTGCTGGAAGTGGGCGATAAGATAAAATTAAAATTTGATCGTAGTGCTGTATCACAGGTTTTAAAGTGATTTTTTATTCAAAGAACCTGTTATAATTAATTCTATCAATAATTATGGGGAATCGTAGTTTCCTTGTAACAAAGTTTATAAAAAGGACGGAATGATAAAATGTTTTGCAAGGTAGAGGAAGCAATTGAGGAAATTAAACAAGGTAATCTAATTATTGTAGTAGACGATGAAGACCGCGAAAACGAAGGGGATTTCATTTGTTCGGCTGAATATGTTACACCTGATATTGTAAATTTTATGGTTACCTACGGCAGGGGGATGGTATGTGTAGCTTTAAACGGCAAACGACTTGATGATCTAGGACTTCCCCTGATGGTCGATTCAAACTCGGCATTGCACGGTACACAGTTTACAGTTACGGTTGATGCAATTGAAGGAACTACTACAGGAATATCTGCAGCTGACAGAGCACTCACAATAAAAAAATTGATTGATAAAAATTCGAGATCTGAAGATTTTGCAAAGCCGGGACACATTTTCCCGCTTAGAGCTTTTGATGAAGGTGTATTAAGGAGAGCAGGCCATACAGAAGCAGCTGCTGATCTGTGCAAGCTTGCTAATTTAAAACCTGCCGGTGTTTTGTGCGAAATACTGAAAGATAACGGGGAAATGGCCCGTGTTCCTGAACTAATTAAAATTGCTGAAAAGTTTAATCTGAAAGTTCTTACTGTTCAGGACCTGATTAAATACCGCCTTCAGAAGGAAAAATTAATTGAAAAGATTACTGAGATAAATTTTCCTACCGAGCATGGGCATTTCAGGTTACATTTATACAAAAGTGTTCTGGACGGGAAAAAGCAGATAGCTCTTGTCAAAGGGACGATAAATCCAAATGAACCCGTATTAATCAGAATGCATTCCGAATGTCTGACAGGTGATGTTTTTCATTCACTTCGCTGCGATTGTCACGATCAGTTAAATACTTCACTTGATATGATCGAGGAAAATGGGTCAGGCGTTGTTGTGTATATGAGACAAGAGGGAAGGGGAATAGGTCTCGCGAATAAGATTCTTGCCTACAAACTTCAGGAAGAGGGGAAGGATACAGTTGAGGCAAATGAAGCGCTTGGATTCAAACCGGATCTTAGAGATTACGGTATCGGTGCCCAAATTTTGCTTGATCTTGGTGTGAGAAAAATCAGACTGCTTACCAATAATCCCAAAAAGGTTGTCGGGCTTCAGGGCTATGGACTGGAAATTGTTGAACGAGTACCGATCGAGATACCCCCAAATGAAAATAATGAAAAGTATCTCAAGACAAAAAGGGATAAACTGGGGCATCTGATATTGAAGTGATTCATCTGCTTTTTTGATCCTGTTACTCAGTTTTGATTGTAATAATCCCAAATCATTTTCTTTTTTGGTATATTTTGACTTGAAAGTTATAAAAACCGGAGGATCAAATGGAATATCTCTGCAATTTTGAAAACAGGGAAGCTAAAGAAATGCTTCCGGGAGTAAAAATAAGAACTTTCTGGGGAAAGGAAATGCTTTTATCCCTCGTTGATATTGAGCCGCATTCGGAAATTCCGATGCACAGTCATTTGCACGAACAGGTCGGAAGAATAATTTCGGGTGAAATTGAAATGACAATCAATGGAAAGAAAAGAGTTTATAAGGAAGGGGAGACGTACATAGTGCCCGGTAATGTGAAGCACAATGGAATAGCTGGCGATAAGGCTGTTCAGGTGCTTGATATATTCAGTCCAGTTCGCGAGGAATATAAGTATTGATAATTCAGATCTTTAAAAGTCTGAATTCCAACTCTCACAAAAACGGTGTATATTTATCCTGATTATTGCCAACTGTGAGGCTCAACAGTGAAACATCTCATTAATATATCCTTACTAATTATTTTTTTAGCTTCTGTTTGTATTGCACAACAAAAGAAAGTATTCCTTGCACATATCGAAAGTGAAATTGACTTAGGCCTTGCTCCATACATTACCCGTGTGGTAGATGAAGCAAATCAGGCAAATGCCGATGCAATAATTTTCAGGATAAATACGCTCGGCGGAAGAGTTGATGCGGCTGTTCAAATTGTGGATGCAATAACTTCAAGCAAGATTTTGACTATTGCATTTATTGATCATCGCGCTATTTCAGCCGGTGCGTTCATTGCTCTTGCCAACGATAAGATTGCAATGGTTCCCGCCGGTTCTATTGGGGCCGCAACAGTGGTTAACGCTCAAGGAGAGAAAGTAGGTGAAAAATATCAGTCATTTATGCGCGGACAAATGAGAAGCGTTGCCGAGAAAAACGGCAGGCCGGTCAACATTTGCCAGGGAATGGTGGATGAAAGAATTGTTGTACCCGGATTAGTTGACAGTACACAGCTTATTACGCTTACAACAGACGAAGCCTTGAAATATGGAATTGCCGATACCCTTGTAAATAATCTGGATGATGTATTAAAAGCATTTAATTTATCGGGTGCAAAAGTAATTGATGTACATACAAACTGGGCTGAGGATACAGTTAAGTTTCTGAATAATCCTGTTGTATCAACGATATTAATAATGGTTGGGGTATTCGGTCTGTTTGCGGAAATCAAGCATCCTGGATTCGGTTTGCCCGGTGTAGCAGGAATAATTGCGCTTCTTCTCTTTTTCGGTTCTTCATACATCCTTGATCTTGCATCTATTCTCGATTTAATTCTTTTTGTTGCCGGGATTATATTGATATTACTTGAAATTTTTGTGATTCCGGGATTTGGTGTAACAGGGATACTTGGAATTATCTGTATAATAGCCTCTCTTTTCCTTTCACTTATTGGGGGCGGTAACCTACCGTTTGTTGATACGAATCAGATTTCAATAGCAATAATCCAGCTCGCATCAGCTCTGGCTGCTGCACTTATTCTTTTAATTATTCTTGCAAGGTTTCTACCTAAATCGACAATATTCAACAAGCTCGTACTATCACACGAAGAAAATTCGGACAAAGGTTTTGTATCTTCAAAATCATTGAGTGAATTGATAGGTAAAGAGGGAAAGGCATTAACTACACTGCGTCCGGCAGGAATGGCAGATTTTGACGGGGATAAAATCGATGTAGTTGCTGATGGCGATTATGTCCAGCAGGGAAGCAGGTTAAAGGTTTTAAGAGTTGAAGGAAGTAAAGTTGTTGTGAGGGAGATTAAAGCATAGTGCCCTGAGAATTTATATTAATCAGGACACCATGCTATAATTTTATAATAAAGCTATAATCTTTCCAGTATATAATTATTCTTAATTACTTCTTCTTTGGTGCCCCGCTGCATTCCCCTGGGCCCTCTCCCTTCCATACTATAAGAGATATCTATAGTAGTATAAGTTTTTGCCTTCTGGATACAGCCGTCATTTAAATTAAAATACAATTTACCACCTGCGGAGGTAGTCGGCTTCTCGAATTTATAGGTAACTCCCTGTTGAGTAACTTTATTATTTCCCGAAATATCGGTAATAAGTCCCGCGTTTATAACCGCCAATTTATTGTCACCGTATTGTTCAAGACCGGTTATTTTATATGTGTTTGTATTTTGTATTTTAAATATCATCATTTGTGAAGGAGGCTGTTTGTAGGTCCAACTCGAATCAGTTGTCATCTTATGGTCGGGAGTCATTCTGAATATCTGGTAAAGAAGCGGCTTTATTGCTCCTTCCACCATATTGGATGTCAATTGTTCTCTTTGCATAGCATTCACAGAATCGGTATATCCTTTTATTCCAAGAAAATTATTCACAACCTTATCAGTCCGGAATACATCAAGTATTTCTCCTTTTTTGCTGACTCTCAATCCCATATCAGATCCGGTTAATGCTTTGTACTCAGCATACTTCTTTATTTCACTTGAATCGGTTGTCGTTTCCGATTCGTAATTATATTCCTTCCCGTCAGCCGTAGCATTAAGTTTTACCGACTTAAACATCAGGTTAAATTCAATTACACCATCTTTATCAACGGAGACAGGGGTTAAATCAATTAAGTAGATTATATTCTGGACAATATTGCTGTGCAGAGTTGTGTCCATTTTTATAGTCTGATCATCGTGGGTGATTGTAGTTAGTCTATACTGGTATGTTTTACCTTTCGGGAATTTATACTCAAGCGTAAAAGATTCATTGGATGCATTTATCGGTGTAGCTTTTATATCGCTTGAGTCCACCTGATATTTATTTGTATCATTGTTAGGTGATGATTGTTCATTTTTTTTGCTGCATCCCGCCAATAGCAGAAATGCTAAAGTAACCGCTGCAAAATATTTCATTTTGTTTCCTTTTTAATAGAGTAAATATTTTTTTCTTATTTGCTTAAATTTATTCAGATCATTTTTCCACGAGCCAAATATTTTATCCGGCTTTGTTCCGCTTAAAATTGCTAATCGGACAGAAATGTCGCCCGTAAGTTTATCAAAATAATCGGTCATTTTAAATTTTTCGGGATATAACTCTTTGAGGCAATAAACCAATTTTATTCCAAATTCAATTGAGTGAAATTTTCTTCTATTAACTACTTTGATTGAAATTCCATTGCATTCCTCATTCTTATATTTCGGTTCTTCTGCCATACCTTTAATCGGCACCGGCGTGAATTTTACGGGCAGTAATTCAACTCCTTCAATTCCAATTTGTTTTAATTTATTTATCAAATCAGCAGAATTTATGAAAGGAGCGCCGATTGTTAGAAATGGATGCAAAGTTCCGCGTCCTTCAGATACATTAGTCCCTTCAATAAGACACGTTCCAGGATATACAAGGGCCGTTTCGAAATCAGGTATGTTAGGTGAAGTTTTGGTCCATTTTGAGGAATAATGATCGAAAAAGTAGTCCCTTTTCCAGCCCTTCATTTTAACAACAGTAATATCAGGATTAAGCTTTTTACCTAATAACCTTTCTCCCGCATAATAAAGGGCGAGTTCACCGGGAGTCATTCCATAACGGATTGGCAATGGAGCAATGCCGACAAATGATCTTTGGTCATCTTTTAGTACCGGTCCATTTATAGTTATACCATTTAGGGGATCGGGTCTGTCAAGAATGTAAACCGGAATGTTATTTTCAGCGGCTGACTGCAAAACATAAAATAAAGTAGAAATGTATGTATAAAAGCGAACGCCGAGATCCTGAATGTCATAAATTAAAACATCAATGTTCTTTAACATTTCTTTTGTAGGCTTTTTGGTTTTTCCATAAAGAGAATAAATTCTTATTGAGTCATAGGATGTGCTGGTGTCATTTATGTTTTTGCCTGCTGGCAAATTTATTCCGAATCCATGTTCGGGTGCAAAAATAGAAGTTACCTTAAAGCCGCTTTCTACTAATTCGCGGTAAAGAGGCGTTCCATTTGAGAGCATTCCTGTTGAATTTGTAACAATTCCGATTCTTTTATTTTTTAGAGTCGATGAGTATTCTTTTATTAAACGATCCGCTCCTGTTTCAAGTTTAATTATCTGAGCAGGAGATACAATAGTTAATAAAAGGAACCATAAAAATATGTTGAAGGATTTTGTCATATAAAAAGAA
>CAYPNM010000091.1:0-7094 GCA_964412105.1 uncultured Ignavibacteriaceae bacterium
TTGCTGGTGTTACTGACATCATCCATTTATCCGCAACAGACTACTCAAAAGGAAAGATTTAAAGACCTAAGGGATGCTTTTACTTCCGGCAGGAAACTATCCGGTGAAAGCGGTCCAAGGGATGTGAACTGGATAGATAACGGGAATCGTTATTCCTATATATCCGTCAACAGACAAAACCAAACTTCCGAAATAAGGGCTTATGATCCCGGGAAGGATGAAGATGTTTTGATATTCAATGGCGAGAATTTAACGTTCCCAAATTCTGATGAAAAATTCAATTACCGTTCCTTTGAGTGGGGACACGACTCCAAGCACATTCTCTTCCAAACTAATTTTAAGAAAATATACAGGCGGTCAGGTAATTCTGATTATTATATTTATTCATTAGACGACAGCACATTAACCCTGGCTGCAAAACAAGCCCGCACTGCGGAGCTTTCTCCGGATGGATCTAAAATAGGCTATGAACGCGATGGAAATATGTACGTATATGATTTCAATACTAAAATGGAAAAACAACTCACAACGGATGGCGGAAAAGGAGATATTTTTAACGGGCATTATGATTGGGTTTATGAAGAGGAATTCGGACAGGCACAGGCCTGGAGCTGGTCCAATGATAATAAATATATTGCTTACTGGCACTTCGATGAAAGCCCGGTTCCGGTATATCAAATGACAGATTTTGACGGATTGCATGCGAAGTATGAAAAGATCGCTTATCCACAGGTCGGTGATCCGAACGCAAATATTAAAATAGGTGTAGTGGATGTCAATACGGGGAAAAATGTCTGGATAAATACCGGTGAAACCGAAGAATATTACATACCAAGGATTTACTGGACAAGTGAGCCTAATGTTCTTGCCGTAGTTGTGCTTAACAGACCACAAAATCATATGAAACTGTATTTCTGTAATGTGGTAACCGGCGAGAATAAATTGGTTATGGAAGAAAAATCTGATACGTGGATTGATATTTATGATTTTTATGCGGGCGTTCAGGACATGCTTACTTTTCCAGCTAATTCAAAGGAATTCTTCTGGATATCCGACCGCGACGGCCATCAACACATTTATAGATATGATTACAGCGGTAAGCTTATACAACAGGTGACAAAAGGTGATTGGACCGTCACAAAAGTCGACGGGATTGATATGAAGAATAAAGAGATATACTATGAATCAACGGAAGTGTCACCTCTTCAGCGACAGCTATACTCCATTAAATTTGATGGGACCGATAAGAAGAGAATAACAACGGCTGAAGGTACTCACAGAATAGATATGTCACCTAACTGCAAATACTTTATTGATACTTATTCGAGTACCAGTCAACCGACCCAAGTTGAAATTTCCAGTCCATCAAAAGGTATGCTTAAAAAATTAGTTGATAATAAATCCGTAACCGAATATTTGGAAAAGCATGAATATTCTCCAACAGAATTAATGAGTTTTATAACAACCGATTCTGTCAAACTTGATTTCAGTATGGTCAAACCATTCGATTTTGATCCTTCTAAAAAGTATCCTGTTATATTTGCGATCTATGGCGGTCCGGGATCACAAGCGGTATATGATCGTTTTGGCAGGAGCGGATTTGATCAATACCTTGCACAAAAGGGGTATATAATTATAGATGTGAACAATAGAGCAACTGCAAATTACAGCAGCCATTTTATGAAAATAGTTTACAAACAACTCGGTAAATGGGAAAGTAATGATTTTGTAGAAACTGCAAAATATTTGTCTACTCTGCCATATGTAGAAAAAGATAACATGGCCATTATGGGTACCAGTTATGGCGGATACAGTACAACCTATACTATGCTTGCTCATCCGGGAGTATTCAAAGTCGGTATAGCAAATTCTCCGGTAACTGATTGGAGACTTTATGACGATATTTACACCGAAAGGTATATGGGTCTCCTCAGCGATAATGAGGATGGATATATTAAGAGCGCTTCAACGACATATGCGAAGAA
This sequence comes from uncultured Ignavibacteriaceae bacterium, assembly GCA_964412105.1. GTDB lineage: Bacteria > Bacteroidota > Ignavibacteria > Ignavibacteriales > Ignavibacteriaceae > JAKAGZ01. The sequence goes on from CAYPNM010000091.1 coordinate 1,986, forward strand.
TCTCCAGGGTCATTTACTCCTGATACATTCTGATCTAGATGACAATGTTCATATATCGAATACGATGCAGTTATTGACTGCTCTGACCAATGCCGGAAAAGATTTTGACTTACGAATTTTTCCTCCGGGAGCGCATGGTGCGGCTTATAATATGCAGAGTTATTTCCTTTTAATGGAGGTTTATTATAATTATCTGGATAGGTATTTGATGGGGGGGCATGATCAGATAAACATCAATGAATAGCGTATAGTTTTTTAGCGTATAGCGTTTAGATTTATTTTAGGCGCTATACGTTCCATTATAAATGTATTTACCATCTATTAAAGGGGAGATTATATGAGTAAAGTACAGTCTTTTAAAGATCTAATCATCTGGCAAAAATCACATCAGCTGACTTTAAAATTATACGCACTAACAAAGCAGTTTCCGGATGAAGAAAAATTTATGATAACCTCGCAAATAAGAAGAGCCGCTTATTCTATTCCATCAAATATTGTAGAAGGTCATAGTAGAAATTCCGGTAAGGAATTTAAGTATTTTTTATCTATAGCAAGAGGATCATTAAGCGAACTTGAATACTTCCTCATATTGAGTAAAGATTTGAAGTATATTGCTGAAGATGAATTCAAGGAATTAGAGGCTAATTTAGTAGAAATTTCAAAAATTTTATATTCATTTACCAATAATTTGAAAGAGCAAAAAAATAGCGTATAGTTTATTCAACTATACGCTATCCGCTTTACGCTAATAAACTAAACTACTAGCCCAGATATGCTTTCAGATTTTTACTTTTAGCATTATGTTTCAATCTGCGCAGAGCCTTCTCTTTAATCTGCCTTACACGCTCACGCGTCAAATCGAATTTTTCGCCTATCTCTTCAAGTGTCGCTGATCTTTCAGCATCAATTCCAAAGTATAACCTTAAAACTTTTGCTTCCTTCTCACTCAAAGTTGACAGAGCATTCTCAACTTCTTTTTTGAGAGATTCTCTCATCAATATAGTATCAGGTGACGGTTGATCTTCATTTGGCAGGACATCCATAAGGCTGTTCTTGTCATCATCACCAGAAAACGGAGCATCCATAGAAACGTGTCTTCCGGAAATCTGCATTGCATATGCAACGTCATCCTGACTCATATCAAGTATTGAAGCAAGTTCGGTTGTAGTAGGCTTTCTTTCATATTCCTGTTCAAGATCTCTGTAAGCCTTACTGATTTTACTTAACGATCCCACTCTATTAAGAGGAAGGCGGACTATTCTTGACTGGTCGGCAATAGCCTGCATAATTGACTGTCTTACCCACCATACTGCATAAGAAATAAATTTAAATCCACGTGTTTCATCAAATCTCTGTGCTGCTTTTATCAACCCAAGATTCCCCTCATTTATAAGATCTCCCAAAGATAATCCCTGATTTTGAAATTGTTTAGCTACGCTGACAACGAATCTAAGGTTTGCTTTTGTTAACGCATCAAGCGCCTGTTTGTCACCTTTGCGGATTCGTATAGCAAGCTCAATTTCCTGATCAGGGGTAAGAAGATCCACTTTACCGATCTCCTGTAAATACTGATCCAAAGATTTACTTTCCCGATTGGTAAATTGCTTGGTTATTTTCAATTTAATCAACTCCTGATTTTTAAATGTTCAATTATATAAACAAAATAGACGATTTTTAGTTCCAAGAGTCTAAAAATCGTTCAAATAAAGACGACTAATATACAAAAATTATTCCTAATTTTATAAAAAATGTTTGTTCATTTTAAGCTAAAACTTTAGGCATCATAAGTCATTTATAATTAGTCACTTATGGCTTTCCAGCACTAAAAACCGCAAACTAAGTTCTTATTGAATACCTATTTAGATGCGCAAATTAAAATTAGGTTCCGGCAAAATTTGCGTACTGGTTACAAAACTGATCCTTTTAATTAAAAAGAAAGAATTTTTAATGCGCTCCACCCCTTAGTATCCTAGCCGGCAAGGTTATCAGGCTATTTAGAAATTTGAATATCCCAGAGACTGTAATTCCAATTAATCTAAATGGAAGTAACAGCAGCCAAATAAAAGGATAAGCTATCAAAGCTAAAATTGCCAGGGGCCAGCAGAAGAATAAAAGCAGCAACCACAATAAAAATGTTGTCATTATTTTGCCTCAAGATCGATTTTCAATATTCAATCTATTCTTTATTGTTATATATCAAAGAGAAAAATGATGGGAAGATACCTTTTTTGATGGACGGTATTTAAACAAAAATTGAAAGGCAACATTGCGCATGCAGATGTTACCTTCCAATAAAAATCATTTTTCAAATTGTTTTAGGTTTAGCCAGAAATCTATTATAGAGGTACATCAATGCTGTAGAAAGTAATCCAATCCCAATAAGTGAAAACCATACAAGACTCATATTGTTTTTAGCTTTCGCTGTTTCGTATAACCATCCGCCGAGTGGATCCCCGACAAATCTGGCAATAGCTATCGGAAGAAAGGCGTAACCCTGATATAGTCCCTGTTGTCCTGCGGGGGCAATTTCAGAAATATATTCATAATAACGCGGTGCCTGAGTCATTTCTCCAATTGAAAATGCAACTACACCGGCAGCTATCATAGGTATGCTCGGATGTATTGCTATTATTACCCAGATCATGCTTGAAATGAAAAATCCCGTAAGTATAGCCTTTTCTGTTGAGAGGTTTTTCGTAAGCCTGTTAACAGGTATTTGAAAAAGTATGATTGCTCCAGCACCCCCCCACGACTGAATTATTTCATAGGGAGTATTCTTTCCAATAAAATCTGTTACATAATATGGTATTACTATAAATTCCTGCCAGAAGATGATCCAGTATAATGAATAAATAAGAAGAAAGATCATAAATTTATAATTGGCTAAAACAACAAATAGGTTCTCAATCTTTTTTGCCAATGATTCAACCGGTTCATCAATCTCGCTTTTTATGTTTCGATAAAGGGCTAAATTTACAAAAAGCATAGCGAGACAAGATATTGCAGAAACCATATAAACATACTCGTAGCCGATGCTATCTCTAATAAAATAAGCAATTGTCGGTCCTATCATTGCCCCTACGTTTACAAGCCAATAATAAATTGCAAATCCCAATGATTTCGTCTCCGGTTTTGAACCAAGGGCAACGGTTCCGAGCACGGATGGTTTAATAAAGCAGCCACCCAGTGCAGTAAAGACCAGGAATAGCATAATCAGCCAGTAATGATCCATATTTGCATAAATTCCTGAAAAGGCGGGTATCCCTACTGAACCAATCAAAAAATAACCTACTGCCAGAACAGAGAAGCATACAGTAAACGCTTTTCTAAATCCCCATTTATCAGCCAGTGTTCCCCCTAAAATTGGAAGGAGGTATATCAATCCTCCAAAAATACCAGATAGCGAACCTGCTTCAGCTTCAGAAAAACCAAGCTTATTTCGCATATAAACCATAAAAACAATCTGCTGTCCATAATAAGCCAGTCGTTCAAAAAGCTCCATAATATTCGCAACCCAGAACGATCGGTGAAAGCCTTTTTTTACTTCAGTAAGTTTTGCAGCTATATCCACGGTGGCTCCTGATAAATAATTGAAAATATTGCGATCAGATATGATAATTTATTTAATATTATCGTAATAAAAAACGTTTTTAGAGATTTTTAGGCAGCGCAGCTATAATCAATTTTTGGCATTATTTATTAATGTTTTTATTTACGAGAATTACTTAATTGAGAAATTTTCTCCATAGAGCAATAACCGTGTAATATATGTTGAATCTTAATTCTTTAAATACCATTTTGCTAATAAGGATGAAGTGGTTTACTTTTACAGTCCGAAAAAAACGAGAAAAAAATGTTCTTGAAAAAATTCCATCATACATTTTTAGTATTATTGATTCCATTTTTTATCTCATTTCTAAGCGGCTGCTCTCCGACAGCTTATAAAACAACAACACACACCTTAGAAGGTAAATATGACAGCGAATTTCCTTACAGGAGCAGTTCTAAAGAATTGGAGCGTATAGGGAAGAGTGTTGTGAGAATAAACAGTATGGCATTCTATAAAACCTATATTTTTAATCCCGGAAGGAAGGTTAAAGCTTCAGACATAAACGATACTTTCCTTAAGGATAATACTAACTCAACCAACTATTTTGATAAAACAAGTGCGGGCAGCGGATTAATTATTTATTCTGTTGATAACAAAATCGCTGTACTAACATGCGCGCACGTAATTAGTTTTCCTGATACCATTTACAGTCATTATACTGATGAAAAAGGGAAATTTACCGAGTATCTTGAAAGTATCTCGATTAAGGACAGGCAGATGATTTTTGTAGCCGGTTTTCCGAATGGCGGCGATGTGGAACTTCTGGCAATGGACAAGTACCAGGATCTTGCAGTGCTCGGGCGAAGCTTTTCTTCTCTGCAAAGCTATGACTTCCCGGTTTTTCCATACCCAAGGGGTGAAGCCAGGCAATTGCAGTGGGGTACATTCGTTTATATTTTCGGTTACCCAATGAATTATAAAATGGTCTCAAGGGCTATTGTTAGCAGCCCCAATATTGAAAGCAATGGCTCATTCCTTCTGGATGCTGTGGTTAATCGAGGGTTTAGCGGTGGAATTGTTCTGGCTATCAGAGACGGTGTCCCCAATTTTGAGCTAGTTGGAATAATAAGATCAGTACCTGAAGATGCGGATTATATACTTGAACCGGAAAAACTAAAAAATGATATGCGATATAATCCAGTTGTTCCATACAGGGGAGATATGTACGCAATTCAAAAAGAAGATTTGAAATATGGAATTGCAAAAGTGATCCCTGTTGATGCTATACAGGAATTCCTGGATGAAAACAAAGACAAATTATCGGATAAGGGGTATGATATTCAAAAATTCTTTTAATTTAAATTTATTATTTGTATACAAAATGAGATGATGGATTAAATCAATCAACATTTTGTAAAATATTAATATTCCTTATTTCTCCGGCTACAACCAGCACATCGTCCTTTCTTATTATATAATCTGCACTTGGTATAGCTTTAATTATTTCAGATTTGTTTTTTATTGTTTTAATTGATAATACCTCAACTCCATATCTTGCT
>CAYPNM010000092.1:0-2358 GCA_964412105.1 uncultured Ignavibacteriaceae bacterium
ATTCAGCAGCAGGCAATTCCCCTGATCCTGGAAAGAAAGGACATCCTCGGATGTGCACAAACCGGTACGGGTAAAACTGCCGCATTTGCAATTCCTATTTTGCAAATACTCAGCGAAGAGGTAAAAAGTAATAAATCATACGGATTTTCGCGCAGACAAGGGAAAGGAAAAACTATCAAGGCATTGGTTATAACTCCGACAAGAGAACTTGCAGTACAGGTAAGCGAAAGCTTCAGCACTTATGGAAAGCATACCGGATTAAAGAACACGGTCGTTTACGGAGGCGTTTCTCAAAGGAACCAGACTGATAAATTAAGACAGGGAGTTGATATTCTTATTGCCACGCCGGGCAGACTTCTCGATCTGGTAAATCAGCGTTATATAAATCTATCTCAAATAAAAATGCTTGTGCTTGACGAAGCCGATAGAATGCTTGATATGGGGTTTATTAATGATATAAAGAAGATAATTGAAATTATTCCGGCAAACAGGCAGACGCTCTTTTTTTCGGCAACTATGCCTGCAGAAATTGTAAAACTTGCCAATACTATTTTAACAAATCCGGTAAATATTCATATAGCGCCCCAGTCAAAAACTGTTGAGGTCATAAAACAGGCGGTTTATTTTGTATCGAGACCGGATAAAAAGAACCTGTTGATACATCTTTTGAAAGATGAGAACATTCCATCAGCACTTGTATTTACAAGAACAAAACGAGGTGCGGATTCCGTCACTAAATTCTTAAATGCCTCAAAAATACACGCTGCCGCTATACACGGCAATAAATCACAGGTCGCAAGGCAGCAGGCATTAAATAATTTCAAATCCCGCAGAACAAGGGTACTGGTTGCAACGGACATTGCCGCGAGAGGAATTGATATAGATAGTTTATCTCACGTATTTAATTTTGATATCCCGGATCAGTCTGAAACATATATACACAGAATCGGACGTACCGGAAGAGCGGGACTGGGCGGAACAGCTCTTTCATTTTGTGACTCTGAGGAAAGAAGTTATCTGCGAGATATAAACAGGCTGATTAAAAATTCAATCCCTGTAATTGAGGATCATCCATTTAATCCGGGCGAAATGGAAAATAATAGTATAGAAATCCCGTATAAAAAATTCAGATCTCCAAACAGATCAGGTTCGTTCCGGAATTCAAAAAATTCCGGTAAGAGGCGCTATAGAAAATCATCGAAGAAATGGTGATACGCCCTGTTCAATAGGAATTTCACTTATTCCTGCAATTCCATTTAGCAGGTTTGTTTCCGTAAAAAGATTTGAAAACCAATTATCGGTCTAATTAAAATATGATTGCATCTGACCTGCCGGCTCTTAAATTTCATACCTGCATCACCCAAATGGATTAATCCATTTTTTAGCCGTTAATATCTTTCTTACTGTAAATACATTTCATATCTTTATAGCCAGGTAACCTGGTAAGAGAACATCGTAGAGCCTGCTATTAATTTTATTTTTAATCATCAACAAGGTAGCCCCTATCATGAATCAGCCCTTAAAAATCGGTATAGTTGATCTCGTATCAAAAAAACGCGCCACTAATTTGTATTCGCGAATAATGAACGCAAACCTCGCCAGCATAATGCCGCAGGTAGTCGGAGTATGGTGTGAAGAAGAAGGACATGATGTAAGCTATCTATGTTATACAGGTAAAGAGGACCTGTTTAACGAGCTTCCCTTTGATGCAGACCTGGTATTTATCTGCGCATTTACAGAATCGTCATTGACAGCCTATGCAATAAGTACGCTGTTGCGCTCAAAGGGCGCAGTTACAGTTATTGGAGGACCGCACGCACGCTGCTACCCTGAAGATGCATTGAATTATTTCGACTATGTAGTCGGCTTTACGGACAAAAGTATTATTGAAAAAATTTTATACGACTGCTCTCCTCACAATCCTGTGGGAATATTTTTAAGTTCTGATAGGCAGCCATCATCACTCCCTGGAGTAAAGGAACGCTGGAAATTTATCGAACCCACATTAAAAAAAGCACCGTTGATAAAAATGGTCCCCATGCTCGGAAGTTTGGGCTGTCCTTATACCTGCAGCTTCTGCATTGACGCAACTGTTGCTTATCAGCCTTTGGATTTTGAAGTTATGAAAGAAGATTTAAATTTTTTGCTCACTAAATATAAAAGGCCTCTTGTCGGATGGCACGATCCTAATTTCGGAATACGGTTTAACGATTATATGAATGCGATTGAAGAGGCAATTCCGGCGAACAGCATAGACTTTATTGCCGAAAGCAGTTTGTCGCTTTTATCTGAACCGCACGTTAAGCGCCTGAAAAGGAACGGGTTCGGCGCAATGCTTCCGGGAATAGAATCGTGGTT
>CAYPNM010000092.1:2458-6986 GCA_964412105.1 uncultured Ignavibacteriaceae bacterium
GATAATAATCACGCAATGAATGTAAAACCGCTGAACTATTCATGGCCTGAGTTTTATTCGCAGGTAATCGGTCTCGGCGAACATACTTTTGCGTGGAAAGCAATTACTAAACGCATGATTGCGACTAAAGCATTTATCCCGCGATGGATGAATGTAGTTCGTGCAATATCGGCTGAAGGTTTCGGAAGGGTCAGGTATAATAAAATGATACTGGAGCAGCTCAATTCAGATGTTAAATTCCGCGATTATTTTGAACAGGAAACTACGGAGCTTCCGCAGATCTATTCCGATACTATAAAAGCAGATCTTGGACCTTTGTGGGAGTGGCTGCCCGATGGGGCGATATACCACGACCATAATGCATATCTGAAATCAGATATGGAGCGCATTGCCGTATAAGACAGTTAATTAAATATCTTATGAGGAATAAATGAATATTCTGTTGGTTTATCCGAAATACCCGGATACATTCTGGAGCTTTAGACACGCCTTAAAGTTTGTTTCCAAGAAAGCAAGTTTTCCACCGCTGGGACTTTTAACGGTCGCAGCAATGCTTCCCCGTGAATGGAATAAAAAATTAATTGATATGAACGCGGATGATTTGAAGGACGATGATATTATCCGGGCAGATTATGTATTTATCAGCGCTATGTCAATCCAGAGCGATTCTACAGATCAGGTTATAGAAAGATGCAGAAACCTGAACACAAAGATTGTAGCCGGCGGACCATTATTTACCAGCAGCCCGGAACTTTACAGCGATGTGGATCACCTGGTGTTGAATGAAGCGGAGATAACCCTGCCTCGCTTTTTGCAGGATTTGTCCCGTGGAGAGCCCCTAAAAAAATACACAACAGAAGATTGGGCGGAAATTACAACCACTCCACTTCCGCAATGGGATCTGATAAGAATGAAAAACTACAGCTCAATGAACGTTCAATATTCCCGTGGATGTCCTTATGACTGCGATTTTTGCGATATTACGGTGCTCTACGGCAGAAGACCCCGCACCAAATCAAAAGAGCAGGTAATTGCCGAACTGGATACATTATATTACTCCGGCTGGCGCGGACCGGTCTTTTTTGTTGACGATAACTTTATCGGCAATAAGGTAAAACTGAAAAAAGAAATACTCCCCGCAATTGCAGAGTGGATGGATAAAAGAAAAAGTCCCTTCTTTCTGAATACCGAAGCTTCAATTAATCTTGCCGACGATGATAATCTTATGAAACTTATGGTCAGGGCCGGGTTTGAAGCGGTGTTTATCGGCATAGAATCTCCTAATGAAGAAAGTCTTGTTGAGTGTAATAAAAATCAGAACAGGAACCGTGACCTTATTTCAAGCATAAAGAGAATTCAGGATTTCGGACTTGAGGTCCAGGGCGGATTTATCGTCGGGTTTGATAATGATCCCCCTTCAATATTCGAAAAGCTGACAAACTTTATCCAGGAAAGCGGAATTGTAACTGCAATGGTCGGATTGTTAAACGCCCCGAAAGGAACAAAATTACAGAAGAGACTGGAAAATGAAGGAAGACTTTTAAAGGACTTTACCGGCAACAATACCGACTTCTCAATTAATTTCATTCCGCAAATGAGTCATAAAACATTACTGGATGGATACAAAAAGATCCTTGATAAGATTTACTCGCCGCAATATTATTATGAACGCGTAACCAGGTTCTTAAAGGATTTCAAACCTAAGAAGAAAGTGTTTCATCTTAATATGAGTTATATACTCGCATTATTTAAATCAATGTACAGACTGGGACTGTTGGGCGAGGAAAGGATCTACTACTGGAAATTATTTTTCTGGTCGCTCTTTCGTAAACCACGGCTGTTTTCACTGGCAATACTTTTTACCATCTATGGATTTCATTTCAGAAGGATATCCAGCAGCTTGTCCTGAAGCTGATTTACAGCTACCCCGATACTCCTCAATTAATCAGGGGCAGGCATATTTCCTGGTGAGAAATGGTTTAAGGGCTTCTTCGCGAAGGCATTACATTAACGCACAATATGCAGTTAAAACTATATTCAGATCGTCAAATCAGCCGGCCGGGATTTCTATGGAACCGGTTTTCCCCCCGACTCTTGCTAATTCAGCAGACTTGAGGTCTTTAAAGTTTATTGAATCCAGTTCAAATATAGTATCGTCGTCTCTCATCGTAAATGAAATTGCATTCCCTCGGGCATCGTAATTAACTTTTTTGATCCCGTCTCTGGCAATCCTTTTTTTAATTCCGCTGAAATTATCTAATGTTATTTTCATATATAATTGCTATTAAAATAAAAGGTGCCTAAAATTTGGCACCTTCACTTATTGAAACAAACTCAAAATATCTTTTTAGTCTCTTTGCGTAGCTTGATTGACTACGATTTTCCTGCCTTCGATTTCTGAATTGTTTAATGCTGCTAAAGCACTGCTAGCATCAGAAGAATTCTCCATTTCCACAAATCCAAAACCTCTGGATCTACCTGTTCCACGATCAGTTATAATCTTAGCTGAAATAACCTTTCCGTGTCCTTCAAAAGTCTTCTGTAATAATGCGTCCGTTACCGACCACGGTAATGAACCTACAAATAATTTAGTACCCACTTATAACACCTGTAAAAAAAATAAATAATTTCCGAAATAATTTCGGTTATGTCATAATAGGTATAATACGCGTCAATACCTAATTATATCTGATATAATCAGGGTAATTCGGTTGTTCTTAATAATGACTTAAAAATTGTTTGAGAGTAATCGAATATGCCGATACCTTTTTAAATACTTAGGATTACAACTATTAATTCGGTATGTTACAACAAAAGGAGCATCTACAATGGATTGCGCCTGATTTATTATAAAAGGCTTAATAAATGGAATATACAGTTAATTACAGCACGAGCAAAAAGATAATTGAGATAAAGAATGAGGGACGTCTGAATTTCCAGAAAGCCAGTCAATACTCCATTGAAGCAACAAAACTTGCTCACCTCCATAATTGTAATAAATATTTAATCGACCACACGGATACCATGCTCGAACGCGGTTTGTATAAATTGCATACGGATGGTGCTGCACTCGAAAATTTCGGATTTAAAAGCACGGATCGGGTAGCTATCATAATTTCAAGTTCGGAAGAGGAGCAATCCTTGAATGATAAAGCCATAAATGCGGCAAGGTGGTGCGACATAAAATATTTTACTGCACTTAGAAAAGCTGAAAGTTGGCTGACAAAAAATAATAACCACACTCCGGACGAACAGAATAATCAGAAATAATCGCCACTGTTTAATGTATAACCCGGCTCAAAAGAGGTGGGTTATTTTTTTGCATTTCCGCTGCAATCTTCGGCTAATGGGGATCTAAAAAAATAAATCCTGAAACTTAGAATTATACCTTAATCCCCTTTTCAACATTATGAGAAGGTGAATAAAAAGCCTGGTTTACTAATAGTTATAATGTAATTTCAGAAGCTAAATACCCAGATAATCATTTTCAGCAGTGTCAGCTTCACTGCGTGCACCCCAGACATCCCTTTCAGTTGTCATAAAAGTTGAATAGGACTGAAGTTGATTATAATTTGAGCATCTTAACGTATGCCAGGATATGAATTCATTCTCCTTTAATTCTTTATCAATTTCATCAAGCAGAACCACATTTGTTTTATTAGTGGTTTGTATCTTCTTTGCAAGCCAGTTCTGGTCATCTTCTGTAAGGTAATTGTAAAAGGAAGAGATAGCTTTCTTTTCAACTATTTCGACTATTGTCTCCGGATAAAATTCCTTATATGATTCAACCTCAACCGTTACAATGCTTCTTTGTCCTGCGAACGAACCCGGATTCATCTTTAACGTCTCAGGAACTGTAGTTATGACCGGAATATCAATCTTAAATATTGCCTTAGGTTCAATATAGGTGGTCATTTTGGTTGAATATGTGCAGTTGTACCAAACGAGATTCAGCATCCCTGAGGCAGGAGTTTTCTTTTCAATAAAATAAGGATAATTGAAATCGATTCTTACCATTTTTGCATTCAATTCCTGAAAATAATCCTTTATGTTTTTTTTCAGAGTTGAGGTGCCTATTATATCCCTGTGCTTATGCAGGATCTGAATGAATTTATTGATCCACCCTGATTCAAATTCTTCTTCTATTTTGGCCTGGATCGAAATTTTTGCAATCGTATTTTGACCATCTTTATGTTGTTTAGAGATTGCTTTAATCGGAAAAACAATATCTTTCAATCCGACATCAACTAAAAATCTTTTATCATTTCCCATAATAATTGTCCCCCTTATAATATCTTCAATAAATAATTCATAAATAGTACCTAACTAATATATGCAATTAGGCGAAAATTTAGTAGGATAATAATGGTGCTATAACAAATTATCAAATCAAATAAGTATTAAATGCGGGATTAAAAGGCTTACTTCTGCAAAACTACCTGATCACATTTTCTCTATCACTATCATCTGATCCGGATCATTTAGAATAATTTCCGGAGTTCCGCGATATTCTTTGATCTTCCCTTTT
>CAYPNM010000093.1:0-2503 GCA_964412105.1 uncultured Ignavibacteriaceae bacterium
AAGCACTTCCAGTTTATTTAGAGTCACATCCCTTATTTCTGAAAATTCGTTAAGAAGAGATTCAACTTCCCCCTTTTTCCATCAGCTTATCTTAAATAATCATTAAGAGTAAAAAGCTTAATATCATCTACACTGTAAATATTATTCCCGCTCTCACTAAAATTTATGTCAATTTCTTCATCAGGAAGAAGAATAAATCCCCTATTATTAAATTTAACTCCCCTGCAATACGGGTCAACAAACATATTAAGATTATTTGAACGCAACTTTAATTTTTGCCCGGAATCATTTATGATTGAAGCGCTCAAATCTGCCGCTGGCAATTTTATATACTTCCATTTATTATCCAGGAAATAATTCCTGTGTATTAATAAATCTTCGGAATTGTAAACAGAACCAATAATTAAATACCGATCAGAATTATTTAGATACTCTTTAATCTCTCCGAATATTTTTGATTTAAGACCATTGATTTTTATCTCTTGTTCAGATTCATTAATAAATTTCTGAGTATTTAAATCAAAGACTGAAAATTTTATACGTCCTTCAAACATATTGAAGGATTTATTAAATAATTTACAATGTTTCTTCCCATTATTGCCGAAGTGTATTATTTGAGGTGAGAAAATGTTCTTTACAAAATAATAAGCTAATTTGGGTCTTAGTTCATAATCTATAATAGCCCAACTTGTAACAGGCCACGAATCATTAATCTGCCATACCAGACTTCCGTTTGTTCTTCCGTTAGTTATCCAGTGTTCGAGACAAGTCTTTAATGCAAAACCTTGGTTTAGCTGTGCCAGATAAATGTAATCGTCCCATTCAGTCCTTAAGGGCAAATGATTGCTTAGGAATTTAACTATTCTTTCGGGACCTTCAATTTGTTTATTGTGATGTTCAAAAATTCTACTATTAATATTTCTATCTTCAGGTAAAAGATTTTCTTCAAAGGTATCTTTATTTGCAGGTCCCTGAAATCCAAATTCAGAAACAAACAGACTTCTATCTTTAATAACCTGCGTATAATTAACCCACCGGCTCCATACATCCCATTGATGTGTATTGCCGCTTTCAAATGAATCAGGATCATCTTCATTGCCAAACGGCGAGGAGGGCCAATACGCCCTTAACGGGTCTATCTTTCGTAGAATTGCAGGAATAACTGAATGGTAAATTTTGTATCCCGGCATTTTTTTGTACGATATATTTTGTTCCCTATACCAGATCCATTCATTTTCATTGTTTCCGCACCAAATAGCAATCGAAGGATGATGCTGAAGTCTGTTTACATTTTCTTTGACCTCATTTTTAATATTTTTTATAAAAGAATCATACTGAGGATATGCGCCACACGCGAACATAAAATCCTGCCAGACAAGCAGTCCCAGTTCATCGCACAATTCATAAAATTTATCATTCTCATAAAAACCTCCTCCCCACACTCTGATCATATTCATATTTCCATCTTTTGCCAGGTCAAGCAACCTGTAATATTTATCATCCGATATTCTCGGGATAAACGAATCAGAAGGGATCCAATCAGCCCCTTTACAATAAACTACTTTATTATTAATTCTAAATTTAAATGTCGGCTTTTTATTTTCTTTTAGGATGAGTTCTATTTTGCGAATCCCCACCTTTTTTGAAACTTCAGATATAACATTTCCACCTGAATCCAATAATTTAATTTCAAGGTTATATAAGGGCTGCTTACCATAATTATTCGGCCACCACAAGTCTGGTCTTTTTATATTAATCCTTGCACTGGTTTCTCTTCCTGAAATAATTTTTATTTGTTTATGATAAGACTGCTGCCCATTAAAAAGGCTTATTGAAATATAAAAATCACCTCTACCTTTAAGCTTGACAACCGGTTTTATTACAACGGATGCGATATTATTCTGTAATCTTACAGTATCAAAAGAAAAACTTTCAATTTTCCCGGCAGTAGATTTCTCGATATAAACATTTTTCCATATACCGGAGGTTGGAAAAGATGGGCCCCAATCCCAACCAAAAGAATACTGCGCTTTCCGTACATAAACACGCTCTGAACTAGGTTCAACAGGAAGTTTGCCATATTTTCTTTCAACTGACTTTGCATACTTCACAGGCGAATGAAAAATTATATTTAATACGTTGCTGCCCTTTTTTAATTTTCCCGTAATATTGAATTTGTACTTAATGAACATATTTTCGGTACTTCCAAGCTTAGATCCATTGAGATAAACGTCAGCTATTGTATCCAGGCCATCAAATACTAAAAAAATATCTTCATTCGGATTTTCTTCAAAATCAAACTCATTTTGATATATCCAGTCCTGCTCTGCTACCCATTTTAATTTCAATTCATTGTCTGAATAATATGGATCATCTATTAATTTGTTCCGTAATAAATCCGTATGTACAGTCCCTGGTACCTCTGCACCAAACCAATTTCCCGTTTTTACATTTTCAGCCGGAATGTCGTTTGCTTTAAATGATTTTTCAGATATTGAGAACT
>CAYPNM010000093.1:2603-4958 GCA_964412105.1 uncultured Ignavibacteriaceae bacterium
TAAGTTTTAGATTTTTCATTGAAGGGAGACAATTATGTTTGAGAGCATTCAATTTAATCTTAATGGCAAACCGGTAAAAATAGATGTGGACAGTGACAGGATGCTGCTATGGGTTTTACGCACGAATTTTAAATTGACAGGCACAAAATACGGATGCGGAGAAGGATTTTGCGCAGCATGCACTGTAATTGTAAATAACGAAGCTGTTCGAAGCTGCAGTACAGCCGTTAAAGAAATTAAAAATAAAAATGTTATTACTATTGAAGGCCTTGAAAGGAAAGGGAAATTACATCCGTTACAAAAAGCATTTATGGAACACGATGGAATGCAATGCGGGTACTGCACTCCGGGAATGATAATGAATGCATACTCATTATTGCATAAAACCCCGAAACCAACTACTGAAGAAATTCTGGAGGGGATGAATAATAATTTATGCCGCTGCGGGGCGCACAACCGCATAGTAGAGGCCATTCACACGGCAGCCGAAGAAATGGCAGGAGGATATTGATATGATAGAAGATAAAATTATGGAAATGGATTTTAAAGACACGCCGACTGACTTTCCACTGGATCGAAGAGACTTCTTAAAATTAACCGGCGCAGGAATTGTCATTTTATTCAGCTGGGGTGATCTGAAGATTTTCTCACAGGAAAGACAAGGCAGAGGGCTTCCATCTGATTTTAATGCATTTTTAAGGATAAGCGAGGATGGACGTGTTTCCTGCTTCACAGGTAAAATTGAAATGGGACAGGGTGTCATAACATCACTAGCACAAATGCTGGCAGATGAACTGGATGTATCACTCGATTCGGTGGATATGGTAATGGGTAACACTGATCTTTGCCCCTGGGATATGGGAACTTTTGGTTCTATGACAACCCGCTTTTTTGGTCCGCCTTTGCGTGCCGCTGGAGCAGAGGGAAGACAGGTTCTGAAAGAGTTGGCTTCAAAACAATTAAATGTCCCGTTAAAAAATTTAGTTACTGAAAACGGAGTAGTATATGATAAAAATAACAGAAGTAAAAAAGTAACATATGCTGAACTTGCAAAAGGGAAAAAGATTCAAAAGCAGGTTTCCGAAAAGGTCCCGGTAAAAAAACCTTCGGAGTTCAATATTATAGGAAAACCTGTAAAGCGAAGAGATGGATATGAAAAGGTAACCGGCAAGGCCAAATATGCCGGCGATATTCAAGTACCGGGAATGCTTTATGCAAGTATTCTCCGTCCTCCGGCGCATGGAGCAAAACTAACCAATGTTGATTTAAGTGAGGCTAAGAAGATAAAGGGTGTACAAGTAATTCAAGATGAAGATTTAATTGCTGTATTGCATAAATATCCTGATGTTGCTGATAACGCCCTCTCAAAAATAAAAGCAGCTTATAAGAAACCCGACACGGGGATTGATGATAAAAATATTTTTGATCATCTATTGAAAGTTGCGCCAAAGGGCGAAGTAGTATCCGAAGACGGTGATATTAAAAAAGGTGAAGCTGATTCAGCCAATATTTTTGAATCAACATTTCTCGACGGGTATAAAGCACATGCGCCGATTGAACCACATACTGCTGTAGTAAAAATAGAAGGTAAAGATGTTACTATCTGGCCTTCTTCTCAAACCCCATTTCCAGCAAAGGATGAAATTGCAAGAATTCTGAACGTTTCCGCTAATAATGTTCATGTGATCTCACCATTTGTTGGCGGAGGCTTTGGAGGCAAGTCAAGAAACCTGCAAATAGAACAGGCAGCGCGTCTTGCTAAATTAACAGGCAAACCTGTCCAGGTAGCCTGGTCAAGAGAAGACGAATTCTTTGATGATTCATTCCGCCCGGCTGCAATCGTAAAAATAAGATCAGGAATCAATTCAAGCGGTGCGATGACTTTCTGGAACTATGGCGTTTACTTCGCCGGAACAAGAGGCGCAGAACAATTTTACGATATACCTAATCATATTACAACAGGATATAATTCCGGCTGGACAGCAAGAAAAGGTGCCCATCCTTTCGCCACCGGTCCATGGAGGGCGCCCGGAAATAATACAAATACTTTTGCAAGAGAATCACAAATAGATATAATGGCAGCAAAAGCAGGTATTGATCCGGTTGAATTCCGGCTAAAACACTTGAAAAATGAAAAAACAAAAAGAGTGTTGAAGACAGCTGCTGAAAAGTTCGGATGGACTGCTGATAGATTTCCAAGTGGAAGAGGCTTTGGAGTTGCATGCGGCGTTGATGCAGGAACATGGGTTGCTGCTATGGCTGAAGTTAAGGTAAATAAGGATACAGGTGATGTAAAAGTTAATCGTGTGGTATCGGTACAGGATATGGGCCTTTGTATAAATCCTGAAGGTGCTG
>CAYPNM010000093.1:5058-6924 GCA_964412105.1 uncultured Ignavibacteriaceae bacterium
GTGGGCGCAAGACTATATCAGCTACCTATGATACCAGAGCGAGTTAAAGCTGCAATACCTAAGAAATAAAAATTCAAGATATTAAGTGCGGTATAAAGATTGCGCTTAAATTTTTGATTGTCCACATATCTAAATTATTTTTAGAATTCAAAGTTCTAAAAGTAATTTCCAAATATTACTTCATATCCTTATAAAAAACTTTCTTTTAGTAAAAACATAAGAACCATCTAATATATAAACCATAAGTGAACATATATTAGGCCTTTTCATACTGCGTTTTTGCTTACCTCGAAGGTGAGGTAACCAGAAACACTACAATTAAATCATTTAAATTGCTACAATACTATCTTGATAAGATTTTATCTTTTAATTATTATCTGATTGACAACAAGGACATAAATTAATTATTATGTGTTAAATACGGGAGATGAAGAAGAATGGGAAGGAAAAGAAAAACATTTCGATTTGATCAAATCATTTTATACGCAATATTATTATTAGCTTTTCAAGCAATATTTTATGAAAATATTTATGCCCAAGTTCCGAAGCCTGACCGCGTGGTAATTGTTATTGAAGAGAATAAAAGTTATAACCAGATAATCGGTAGTAGTTCAGCTCCTTATATAAACAGTCTAGCTAATGACACACTGGGATTGCTATTCACTCAATCTTATGCAATTACACATCCAAGTCAGCCAAATTATTTATGGCTATTTTCCGGAGATAATCAGGGAGTGACAGACGATAATCTACCGTCTGGACTACCTTTTACCACAGACAACCTTGGTTCCGAACTTCTTCGTAACGGTTATTCATTTAAGGGGTACTCTGAAGATTTGCCGAGTGTAGGATACAACGGAACTTCATCAGGAGCATATGCAAGGAAACATAATCCGTGGGTAAACTGGCAGGATTCACCAACCAATGGTATAGATTCTTCACTAAATGTGCCCTTTTCTGATTTCCCCAGTAATTACCTTAATCTCCCTTCCGTTTCTTTCGTTATCCCGAATCAAAATAACGATATGCACGATGGAAGCATATCAACGGGTGATACATGGCTTAAAAATAACCTCGATGGATATATCCAGTGGGCAAAAACAAATAACAGCCTTTTTATACTGACTTTCGATGAAGATAACGGTTCATCAAACAATCAGATTGCAACTATATTTGTCGGACAAATGGTAAAGGAAGGTACTTTCACCAGTAAAATCAATCATCTTAACATTCTTAGAACCATTGAGGATATGTTCAGGATCGGGCATGCCGGCAGCAGTGCAGATTCCTCAGCAATTCCTTCAAATTATTGGTTATATACAACAGGTCTAAATTCAGGAAAGAAGCATTCACAAATCCCACAAAGCTTTCACCTATTTCAAAATTATCCCAATCCATTTAATCCTTCTACTACGATAAAATATGATCTGCCAAAAGAGGGTTTTGTATCGCTTAAAATCTATAATATTCTGGGCAAAGAAGTAAAAACGCTTGTAAGTGAAAATGAAAGTGCCGGTACTTATAATATATCATTTAATGCATCAGATTTACCAAGCGGCATTTATTTTGACAGACTCTCATCAGGAAACTTTGCACAGGTAAAAAAACTATTGCTTTTGAAATAACTATCAATATACTTTCCCAAAATAAATCCATTGTTACTAGATGTTTGCAGCAGGATTTTTCTAATGACAACCTTAACTTCACTAAAATTTTAATGTGCATTAGCAACATTTTGAAATGTAATATTTAGAAGTTAAATTGGAAATATATTTTAGGAGATTTTAATGGGATTAAAAAAAATAAAAAAACCTAATGGTGAAGTTTATTATGTGGATGAAAGGGGCCATAGAATCTTTTCTAATA
>CAYPNM010000094.1:0-6725 GCA_964412105.1 uncultured Ignavibacteriaceae bacterium
TCCAAACAGGCCCATCAGTAGTTGCACCTTTACTGTCCTTTGCCACTATTTTCCAGTAGTATGTAATACTATTACTTAATCCTGATTCGGAAAAGGTTGTACCGCTCTGTCCTGAGGATACAACAGTTGTAGGATTACTGTTTGTACCAAAGTAAACATCGTAGGTTAATGCATCACCGTCAGGATCAGAACAACTCCAGCTTAAAGTAGGTGACAGAGAAATACCTGTTGCGTTATTGGCAGGACTTGGGCTTGATGCCGCAAGCGGCGGAGTGTTGTTTTTGTACAATGTATAATCGTCTATTAGATTTCCGCTTGTATTAATAAACTGAAAGCGAATTGTTGCCGAGCTGCTTTCGGTTACTTTCAAAGCACCCCAGTCGGCATCATACTGTTTCTGGCTTCCGGCCATGGAATAAGAGCTAAAACTTTGTCTTGAATCTCCACCTAATCCATCTACAAAATAAACCAGGTTTTTATTATCCTTATTATCATCTTTTAATATACGCTCATAAACATGTTTATGCCCGCTCATTACAGCATCAACACCCCAGTCTTCAAAGGGCCATTGCATATATGAATATCCTCCTATGGAGCAATAAGTTGGGTGATGAAAGAGCACAATTTTCCATGTTGCGGTTGAATTTAAAATTTGTTGATGTATCCATTGGGCTTGAACTGATGTCGAAGAAGTGCCATCAGGTTCACGCGTGTCCGAATCAATAATGAAAAATTCTATGTCACCAATCTGTTTAGTATAGTAACGCTCATTGTCGGGCAGAGCAAAGTAATTTATATAATCTTTTAAAGTATCCAGATCCCAGTCATGATTTCCAACAGTCGGCCAGAAAAGATTTGAAGTTGGGTCTGTTGCTACTCCATAGGTTGAATCGTGTGGATACATGTACTGATGATAATATTTACCAACATCATCGGATAAAGAACTGGTGTAAGTATTATCTCCTACCGTTAATACATAGGCAGGATTCCAGGAATCAACGAGGTCTGCAACAGCTTTTTCATGTAAATTGTCTGCTCCATAGTCTCCAATAACAGCAAAGACTGTTTGAGCCTGCACATAGGAATAATTCAGAACTCCGGACACAAAAATGAAAAAAGCGACCAGGCAAATTCTCTTATATAAAACCAGTTTTACCTTGCTTGTTCTAATGAAATGTTTTTCCTCTTTGTTAAGAATGGAATGGGTACTAATAATTATATTGAATTTGAATAATATATAGGTCTTTTATACAAATTTTGCAACGATTATTCGACCAATGGCAAAAAAAATCCTTCCATAAGCCTATGTTATGGAAGGATTTAATATGTGAATTGATATATGTTGGCCTATTTAAGCAGGTTCATTTTCTTGGTTTCGGAAAAATTACCTGCCGTCAACCTGTATAAATAGACGCCACTGGCGACATTTTCACCTCTACTGTTCTTACCATTCCAATAAACATTATGATAACCGGCAGTTGCTTGCTGATTAATTAATGTTGTTACCTCTCTTCCCATAATATCATAAATCTTTATACTAACGTCTGAGGCGTTAGGTATATAAAATTTAATTGTTGTTGATGGATTAAAGGGATTTGGACTGTTTTGCAAAAGTTGAGGAGCACTGGAAACAGCAAGGCTAACAGTTACAGGGTCATAATATTGAAAACTGCCGTCAACGTCAATCTGTTTTAACTTGTAACTGAATGAGGTACCACCTGAAGGTTTATCAGTAAAAGAATAATTCTTTGTTGAGTTGCTATTTCCTGAGCCGGCAACAAAACCGATTTTTTGCCAACCGGAATTACCGGAAGATCTCTCAACATCGAATCCATAATTGTTTACTTCCGTCGCAGTTGACCAGGTCAAATTAACCGTACTTCCATCCGAAACAGAGGCGGAAAAAGAAGTCAGTTCAACAGGTAAGCTATTATTAGCCCCTCCATTATTATATCCGGGTGTGGAACTACCGTCAGCAACTATTGCCCAGTTAGCTGGATCAGTTGGTAATGTAGTGGAATTATCTCCTGTAAAATGTGCCGACATACCACTTCCTACCGCGCCACTAAGGGTTACATATGAAGTAAAAAGTGCAGAAGAATCGCCTTCGGATCCATTAATACCATATCCTATGCCAAATATTCCCGAAGTATCGGCCCGAGCAAACAAACCAATATGAGCACCGCCACCTGCAGTTGTAATTGTCGGCCACGGGTCTGTTGTAGGATTTTCAAAAATTGATGTATTAGTCAGATTGGTATTAGCAGTATAATAATATGCAACAACTATACGATTCCCCCCACCAAAAGTTGTAATGTCAGTTGGCCATACTGCCTTTACTCTACTGTCAGCGGAATCATTGAGAGTGCTGGTATTCCTGTATATTAATATAATATCACCTGTATTTAGAGATGCAAATTCTGTATTGGTTGTACTTAATTGAAGTCCACTCCAAGTTCCTAAATTATCAGACAAAATCCACAACCCCTGTAAATTTTGTGCGTCGGCAGTTACAATCAATTCAATCCAATCATGGGCCCCAGTATCCCCATTCGAAAATTCATTTATGATAACACTTTGTGCATTAACTAATGCCGGACAAAAAGAAATTATTGTGCCTATAAATAGAGTTAGTAACGTTTTTTTCATATATACTCCCACTTCATAAATTGCAAAGAAAGGTCTTAATAATTATTTTTTAATTTTATTGTTGATTTATTTCCTGCCTTAATAAGCAGAAAATACTAAATAATTCAAACAAAAAACATAATTTTATGCAAAATTTTAAAGATTTCTAACTCTTTTTGTTTTAATGTTAAATATCAACTGCAAATATTATTCCATCAAAACTATTCCTCACAACCATATATAAGCAAATCAAATGTTTGCAGATTTCGGCTTCTTTGATAAGATATTTCGAATTTCCGGAACTGACCTATATAATTGCTGCTGAATTTGGACGTCTCATATTGATAAAAATGTTCAAATTATGTCCATAAATTGCCATTCCTTTTACATAATAAACATATTCGACGCTTTACTAATTATTTATCATTTTGGGTTTACTAATCATTCTATATTAGAAAGTTTCATAGAATTTGGTACAAATGCTGAGAAACCTGACAACGAAATCTGCTTCGAAGTGAGATTATGAGCTATGCTATTACCCATAGCCATAATTTCAATGAATCGGTAATTTTGACTGACTCATTAAATGGCATTCTTCTTGCTTGGGGTTTTGAGTAAATAAAAATATGGGAGTCAATCCGAGATTTTTATTAAAATTGTAAACCTTTGAATAAGGGGCAGGGCACTATTTCCAATTCAGTTGCCACCTTAATAGCAATATTTATTGTGGGGAGATTTCAGCTTAAATTGAGTCACTAATTAAGGAAAATAATATGGAAATTAATATACCTATTAAAAAAATTATTTTGTCCTACCTGTTTGTGGTTATTTTACTAACGTTTTTTTCAATAGCAGGCCAAATTTACATCTACTATTTTGGTGGACACTCTCGTTATCTTGTGCACATTTTTAATTTGGATGAGGAATATAATATACCATCTTGTTTCGAATCGGGTACATTACTTTTTTGTTCCGTGCTTTTGTTTATTATCGGATTAAATAAAAAGAAGAGTAATGATAAATTTCATTTCCATTGGTCTCTATTGGCAGTTATATTCTTTTTAATGTCATTGGATGAGCTTATGTCATTCCACGAAAACTTAAGCGAATATGTAAGAGCAATATTTCATACCGGCGGATTTTTATATTTTGCGTGGGTATTACCGGCTATGATATTTTTGATTTTGCTTGCGTTTATTTATTTCAAATTTGTGTTTGCACTGCCGGCAAAATATAGAAATTTATTTATAATTGGGGGAGTTATTTATGTCGTTGGAGCAATGGGATTTGAAATGCTTGGCGGTGACATTCGAAAATTTTATACCGAAAAATCTTTTAATTATGCTGTCTTGACTAATATTGAAGAAGTATTTGAAATGACTGGAATATTAATTTTTACCTATGCGTTATTAGATTATATAAAAGTTAATATAGGCGAATTCAAAGCAAAAGTTATTGGGTATAAACAGAAATAGTAGTAAAACAAAAATTAAAATTTATTCTTATTAAATGATGATACTGAAAATATCGATAACACGCAGATGATGAGACATATTGCACCGGCGCTTGTCCAGAAAACTTCATTTATTATATTTAAGATATGGGATCAAATAAGAAATCTGCCATTTTGGAAGAACTTTATGCATCCTGCCTAGCTACCATGTGCCTCCTATATATCTTCTGAATAAATTCCACTATATAAGGAGGATGAATTAATCTTATTTGACAAAATTGATGTAATAATGAGAAGTCTGTTTATACATCAGAACGGCTGAATAACTATTAAAATCGCTGAGTTATTCTGCAGTCATAAAAGATAACACTTTCATGGATAAGGAAATTGCTTGATAAATAATATTGATTTTAAAAGGATACATTTCGGCTTATAAATCAACCTTGTCAAAATTTCATAAATTATCACCCCGAGCGGTAGCACCAAGCAAACATCATCAAAACGAAGGTTTGTTACGTTTACTAATTTGGAATTAGAACACTAAATAAAATTTCAATTATAAAAAAAATGAAATTTGTGTCATCCTACTAATTTGAATTTTGATAGCAACCAATGTCCCATTTCCCGCTTATTGGCCTTTCAATACCATCTTTGTCTCTATTAAACGGAACACCCAGATTAATACCGCTTTTCAATCCGGGAGAATTATTTTGAAGATGTAAGTTACTAAAGAGAGTCTTAAATAATGGGTTTTGCCTATCTATACCGTGCAATTCTGCACCTAAAATATGCATTTGATTCATTGACTTATTGCCATCAAAATTAATAATTTTGCTTTCTCTGACTCCATTATTTTGTCCATATAAATTATAGTCCAATTGAGACCAGTCTTCTAAAGGGGTTGTTAAGAATACTAGTCCTGTACCAGGTTGTGTGCTATAAAAAATGTTATTCTTTATGTGGGCATCTTTATCTTCTACACTGAACAGTTTTATTGTGCCTCCTCCTATAAATACATTATTATATATGAACCAAGCTCCGGCTTCATCAGGGGTTGTATCGTTAATATAAAAGAAAACATTGTTTCCACTTGCCGTAAAGTATGGGCAATAGATAATATTATTATAAAAAATTCCTTTCCCTATCAGATTTGCGCCAATGACACCATTCGCCTTATGATTAACATCAGAATTTGTCAGATTATTTATAGTATTATTTGCAATTGTAATGTTTTTAATGTTGTGATTAAACTGTATCCCATCCGTATGTGATCCCTGCATTTGTGAGGTTACAGTTATATTGTTGTTTAATATAAATAAATTGTTACAATATTGAGCGTAGATGATATCAGTCTGTCTCTTTGTTGCATAAGAAGTTGCCAGCGTGCAATATCGAATAAATACGCTGTCAACAGTTGCATCTAAACCAGTGGATGACCATCCATTAATAAAAATCGCCCCCTGCTTTTCGGAATTTAACACCCTTAGACTATCAAGATATATTACTTTAACAGCACCTGTAGTTGCTCCCCTAATGTAAATTCCCGATGTAACATTTTTAAATTCTATATTCAAGATTCTTATGTAGCTTTTTTTTGTAATTTTTAGGCCAACATCAGACAGGTCGATTATAACTTTTCCGTTATGCATAGGGTCAAGACCATTTCTTATGGTAATTAAATTTTTCTCATTACCACTTGTTCCCACTGTTAATGTTTCATTATAAACGGTACTATCCTTGCCGCCGGATATAAACAATATATCTCCTGGCTTTAACTCTGACCATTTTATAGAGCTAAAAGAGTTCCAAGCATTTTCCCAGCAGGTGCCGTTATTTAAGCCGGAAGCATATTTATCCACATAATAATTGGTTGCAAATGTACTTGCATAGAGAAAATAGAGAAGGACAGTTATAATATAATATCGAAAGAAAGGATTTTCTTTTATCATCTAATGTTTCCTATTAATTGAAATATAAATTATTTAAGGAAATTATTTTTCCTGATTAAAACGAGTCATTTGGTCGAAGGCATTGTAACTTATTGCGAATTTAATAGCCCTTTTTTAATTAACTCCGCTCAATTGAATTAGTAATCCTAATGATATCTGCATTTCTTGACGAAAAATTATTAAGTAAACAAAAAATATGCAATTTTAAAAGAACTAACCAATTTGTAAGAATAATTTGGTAATATCTTGATTTTATTCATATAAAGGATAATGAGCATTCATTACTAATAAGTCTAAGAATTGAATAAATATTAAGCTTTGCTCTATAGTCAGGAATTCTTTGAACTATATTGGTTTATGGATTAGCCTTTATTATCCGTTTGACAATTTAATTCCTTATAGATAAAGATTAGAAAAACGGAATCAATTGGAAATGTGATTCCGATTCTGAATGAGATTTTCCTCAAACTGGCTTAAAATGATAAAATGATTGGATTTATTAAACTTGGGAATGATTTATGATCAGTAAAAAACAAAAAAATCTTTGTAGTGATATTTTATTTATTATTAAAAAGTAATTTATAAAATATATTCATTATTGGTAATCCTGAAAAATGGAATTATTTAATTATTCTTGGTGTAATATATCACTAATTGAACCACTTTATCATAATGAGGCATATTAAACTATAATA
>CAYPNM010000095.1:0-6698 GCA_964412105.1 uncultured Ignavibacteriaceae bacterium
CAAATAACCGGTCAGTACTATCCGGAGATTCATATATTCCTATCGGATTACTGAACGAAAGGTTGGGGAAAGCTTTTTCAAGCGTATATTGTGAAAAAACCGGGATTGTATAAAGTAATAGTAGATACAAAAGAGGAAAAAATTTAGGCATAGTAGATTCCTGTCTTTTATACTTTTATTTATTATATGAAAGTTTGCTTCTAATTTTAGTGCAAAAAATTTACCCCAACTCCTTTTCAGATCTCAATAAAGAAAAATTATTTCATAGTAACGGTCATCTTTTCAACTGCGGATTTAAGGAAGTTAGGGAGTATAGTTCTTCTTGTCAGTAATAATTTGTCAGGTTGATTAGAAAAATCGAGCATTTCATTATATCGTTTTTCATTATATTTCTCAATAATTTGCTTCCTTCGATATTCCAGTCTCAGGTAATAAATCATGCTTTCGGGATCTATCTCCGGATGAAATTGTGTACCAACAATTTCATCTGAAATTCTTACGGCTGCCAGTGCTTTTTCATTCCTGTCATTTTCATTCTCTACAGATAGAATTTTTGCATTCAAGTCGTTAAATTTTTTCTTATCAGGATTTACAACCTGGTAATCTCTCAAGTCCGTTGCATAGAATGGATTTTGTAAGTCCTTAAATAAAGGATCTGCTTTTCCGTCTTCAGTAATGTTAAAAGGGAGTAATCCATAAGATTTTGACGGAGCCTTATTAACATCAGCAAAATTATAATACCGTGCCATCAGCTGGAATGAATGACAGATAAAAAAGAGATATTTCTTTTTGTCTTTTGAATTATTATTAAATGAAGTTATACGGTCAAGCAGGTTAAAGTATTTTTTCTCCCAAGATTTTTTATTACCATCAAACGGATCGCCAGGTCCACCTGAGGAGATAAATATGTCATATTCAAAATCGGGGATATCGTCTTTATATCTTGTTTCGAAGATTTTAAAATGAAGCTCCGATTCCGATACAATATCCTTTATGCAATCAATCTCCTTATTTGGTTTGTTATTATACAGATCAATTATTGCAACCCTTATTTTGCTTTCTGACATTAAATTCTTCCAAGTGTTAAATGTTTATGAATAGATAATTTTCTTTTAATAGATCAACTATTATCATTTAGTTTGGTTCCGGTTTAAGGTTTACCCGTTTATTTTTTCCAGGTATTGGGGGAACATTTCTCTCCACCAGCGCCAATCATGACCAGCATTCGGACGTATATCCAGCCAGTGCGGAATTTCTTTTGAGTTAAGAATATTTGAGAGCCTGATATTTTCATTTTTACTTTCGTCATTTTCTCCGGTACCAAGAATTATCGTCATCTGTCTGAATTTATCCAAGTACCAGTTATCATTTAAGTTTGGCAGGTAGTCCGGCGGATTGTTGAAATAACAATTGTCATCGTAATAACCAAAAATGAACTGCTTTATCTCATAGAATCCGCCCATACAAATGATACTATTTACGATATCGGGATGCCGGAAGCCCAGATTAGCGGCGTGGTATGCGCCGAAACCGCAACCGGCTACACCCACTTTTTTTTGCCCGGTCTCGTGTTTAGCAAATTCAATTACATCATTGAGAATTAATTTTTCATAACCCATGTGGGTTTTTACTCTGTCAGAGGGATGTATGGAATAATTGTACCAGCTACTTGAGTCGACTCCATCCGGACAATATATTTTGAATTTACCTGTATCGAGAAGATGAGCGACAGAATCAATTAATCCGCAATCCTTATTTTCGTAATAACGTGCCTTAGAGGGAGGAAATAAAATAACAGGATATCCTTCATTCCCAAAGACGAGTAATTCAAATTCCCGGCTTAAATATTCGCTAAACCATTTGTGATATTGCTCCTTCAAATAATATCCTTCCTAAATAATTACCAAATTGATAGACTATTTAATAAAACAATATTTTTCTAGTTCTCTGTTCTTTATAAATATATATAATTATATAGATTTCGCAAGAGTTTAAATAGATTCATTTTTTATAAAAAGCACCCGATTAAGAGGAGGGTATAAGGCTTTTAAAGACCAATAGCAGGCCAATAGTTGATCAATAGCAGACTAATAATAGCGCAATAGCGGCGCAATAGCAGCACAATAGGGGCGCAATAGCAGCGCAATAGGGGCGCAATAGCAGGACAGAACAACACTAGATAATGCGATTGAGCTAACCTTTATTGTATATCGGTTATAAACTGCTACATGATTTGTTTCGCATTGGAAATCTTTTTTACGTTCGTTCCATATTTGAAATTTTCTTAAAAGGATACTGAAATCGATGTGAATGCATAATTTTTAGTATTTAGGGGGAGTGGGCCAGGAATGAAATTGATAAGATTGGGATACCACGAGGCAATTGCTTGAATTGATATTCTTTGCATATTAAGGTAATTTTAAATTTAATCTAAATTAAATTATCACCTAACAGTATGCAGCAAACGCCATTAATGGCTCAATATAGCAGCATAAAAGCCTCAAATCCGGACACAATTCTGCTATTCAGGATGGGTGACTTTTTCGAGACTTTTGAGGAAGATGCAAAGATCGCTTCAAAAGTTCTGGGAATAACCCTGACCAAAAGAGCCAACGGTGCTGCCGAAGATGTCCCACTTGCCGGATTTCCGCATCACGCAATCGATACCTATCTTCCGAAACTTGTCCGTGCAGGTTACCGGGTTGCAGTTTGTGAACAGGTTGAAAATCCAAAGTTTGCTAAAGGAATTGTAAAAAGGGAAGTGATTGAGGTTGTTACACCGGGAGTGAATTTCTCCGATAAAATTCTCGATCACAAAAAGAATAATTATTTAATGGCAGTTTTTGTCAGGGATAACATTGCAGGAATTTCATTCTGCGATATATCGACAGGAGAATTTTATACGTACGAAGTTCCGGAAGAGCAATTATCCCAGCAAATTGAATCTATTTCCCCCTCTGAGATTATAATTCAGAAAAAAGACAAAGATTTTTTCTTAAAACTGATTCAGAAAATTAATCCCTCTATCAGGATTACGAAAATAGATGATTGGGTTTTTAATTTTGAGTATGCTAAAGAGATGCTGGTGATGCAATTCAAGACTGTAACATTAAAAGGATTTGGAATAGATCAGTTTGTCACAGGAATAATTTCCTGCGGAGCAATATTAAATTACCTTCAGGAGACACAAAAGGCGAATCTTTCTCATCTAAATAAGGTGTCTGCCTACAATCCTTCTGAGTATATGATACTTGACCATTCTACCAAGCGAAATCTTGAGATAACATACACTATGCAGGATGGCGGGCGTGAAGGCTCTCTTATCTCCATTCTCGACAAATCCGAGACTGCAATGGGGGGGAGACTTTTGAAAAAATGGATTTCGGCGCCGTTGAAAAATCTGGAATTGATACTGAAAAGGCAGGAAAGTGTTGAGGAGCTATTAAAAAATAAAAAGATCAGAAAGAAATTAATTAATGAGCTGAAGGAAATCGGTGATCTTGAAAGACTAATCTCCAAAGTCTGTACGGGAAGGGCAAATCCAAGAGAGATTATTTACCTGAAAACTTCCTTAAAAAAGATTCCTGCCGTTAAAGATTTATTAAATGAAGTAAAAGCAAAAACGCTTCAACAATTAAATAACGGTTTGAATCCTCTTGAAAAGACTGTCGTTAAAATTGAAAGTGCAATCATTGATTCGCCGCCACTCAGCATTTCTGATGGGGGAATAATTAAAAGCGGGTTCAGTCCCGAGCTGGATGAACTAAGAGATATTGCTATTCATGGAAAGGACTGGATTGCAAACCTGCAGAAAAATGAAAGGCAAAGGACAGGAATTTCTTCACTTAAGGTTAGTTTCAATAAAGTTTTTGGATATTACATTGAAATAAGCAACGCTCACAAGGAAAAGGTGCCCGAAGATTATATAAGGAAACAAACACTGGTAAACTCCGAAAGATTTATTACTCCGGATCTGAAAACCTATGAAGATAAAATCCTTAATGCCGAGGAAAAGATTTACGAACTTGAATCCCAGCTTTTCAATGAAATAAGAATTGCAGTTGGTTCGGAAGCAGAAGCGATTCAGAATAATGCGAGACTCATAGCGATGCTCGACTGTTTCCTTTCATTTGCAGAATGCGCAGATGAATACAATTATGTAAAGCCAGAATTGAGTGATGAGGACAAAATTGAAATTATTGACGGCAGGCACCCTGTTGTGGAAAGGATTCTGCCACCGGGAGAAAAATTCACACCTAATTCTTCAAAGCTCGATAATGCCGAAGAACAGATAATTCTGCTCACAGGACCAAACATGGCGGGAAAATCCGTTTATCTTCGCCAGGTTGGATTGATTATTTTACTTGCGCAGATCGGTTCTTTTGTCCCTGCAAAGGAGGCTAAGATAGGGCTGGTTGACAGGATATTTACACGCGTTGGAGCAAGTGATAATATTACTGCCGGTGAAAGTACTTTCCTCGTCGAGATGCAGGAGGCCGCAAATATATTGAATAATGCTACATCAAAAAGCTTAATTTTGCTGGATGAAATCGGCAGAGGAACGAGCACTTTTGATGGAATTTCAATTGCATGGGCGATAACAGAATACATTCATGAAAATCCAGCCGTTTCCGCTAAAACTCTTTTTGCTACTCATTATCACGAATTAAATGAAATGGCAGAACTCTTCCCAAAAATTAAAAACTATAAGGTTGAGGTTCGCGAATATGAAGACAAAGTTATATTTATGCATAAAGTAAATACCGGCAGGGCGGATCACAGCTATGGAATACAGGTCGCGCAAATGGCCGGACTGCCGACCTTTGTTACAAATCGCGCAAAGGAAATTCTGCAGAATCTTGAAGGAAAAGAGTTAACGCCTTATGAAGTCAAAAAAGAAAAAATGGAGAGGTTGAAAAAAGGCGATGAAAGCCAGATCAGCCTTTTTGAAATTAAAGATGATAAGCTTCGAACGGAGATCGGTGATATTGAAATAGATAACCTCACGCCTATTGAGGCGTTGAATAAATTAAATGAATTGAAAAAGAAGGTGAAGGAAAGTTAAAGTTCAAAAGTGAGAGGTGAAATGTCAAAAGTTAAAAGTTATATAATTTTTATAATAATTATTTTATCTGCCACAGTTTTAAATTCCTGTTCGAAAAATTCTCATCCGGTTGATAATGACTATATCGCGCAAGTCGAGAATTTCAGGAAAGAGAAGGATAATTTTATGAAAAATGATCCGAGTTCGCCCTTCAATCAGGATTCAATGGCTCATTTCCATCCTTTGAACTATTACAAGATAAATCCTGATTTTGTATTTAAGAGTAAGCTATACGAATATCCAAAAAAGGATACAGTAACGATATTTGGAACTAAAGGTGAGGCAAGAAAAGCCGTAAGGTTTGGTTATGTAAATATTGATTATAAGAATAATGTTTACAGGGTAAATGTTTATAAAAGCTGGGCCAAAAACGGCAAGGAATATTATTCAATCTGGTTTACCGATGAAACAACCGGCAAAGAGACTTATAATGTAGGACGATATATAGATTTTTATCTCGATCGCAGTCCAGATAGTTTGTACACAATAGATTTTAATCTGGCGTACAACCCATACTGCGCATACAGCTCAATATATTCTTGCGCAATTCCGACCAAGGAAGATCATATTCCTTTTGCAGTTGAGGCGGGGGAGAAGAAATTCCATAATTAATTTTAACGGAGAATGTAGTGGTAGTAGTACTTGAAAAAA
Source organism: uncultured Ignavibacteriaceae bacterium (assembly GCA_964412105.1). GTDB lineage: Bacteria > Bacteroidota > Ignavibacteria > Ignavibacteriales > Ignavibacteriaceae > JAKAGZ01. The sequence continues at coordinate 5,756 of CAYPNM010000095.1, forward strand.
ACGTCAGCCAGGAACAATTAGAAAATATTATTAAACATCTGGAAGATTGTAATTTTGCGGTTCATAAATCAACGGGGGAAGAGCAGATAGTTCTGGGCGCAATTGGCGTCCAACCTAATTTTGATATAAGAAGAATAAAAATTCTTGACGGTGTAGCAGAAGTTTACCGTATAACAGAACCATTTAAACTTGCCAGCAGAAGTTTTAAGAAAGAAAATACTGAAATTAAAATAAAAGATGTTGTTATTGGGGGCAAGGAAGTTGTAATGATGGCCGGGCCCTGTTCTGTCGAAAACGAAGAGCAGATTTTTGCAATAGCTGAGATAGTTTCAAAGGCTGGTGCAAAAATTTTAAGAGGAGGAGCATTCAAGCCAAGAACCTCTCCATATTCCTTCCAGGGTTTGGGCGAGGAAGGCTTAAAACTTATGCGCAATGCGGCTGATAAATATGGATTGCTTGTTATTACAGAGGTAATGGAATCAAGCAATATCGATCTGGTTGAAAAATATGCCGACATTTTCCAGGTCGGTGCAAGAAATATGCAGAACTTTCCTTTACTTCGCGATCTCGGTAAAACGACCAAGCCAATAATGCTGAAGAGGGGTTTATCAGCAACAGTTGAAGATCTTTTAATGTCTGCGGAATATATCCTTTCAAGCGGGAATAAAGAGGTTATGCTATGTGAAAGGGGAATAAGAACTTTTGAAACTTTCACAAGAAATACATTTGATCTTTCTGCAATTCCGGTTATTCATAAACGCAGCCATCTCTCTATAATTGCCGATCCTTCGCACGCAACAGGATTACGGGATAAAGTTCTTCCGATGGCCCGCGCAGCAGTAGCTGCAGGAGCAGACGGCCTTATGGTTGAAGTTCACAATGATCCGGAAAAGGCTTTATCTGACGGTCCCCAAGCACTACTTCCCGATCAATTTGCTGAGCT
>CAYPNM010000096.1:0-6684 GCA_964412105.1 uncultured Ignavibacteriaceae bacterium
CCTAATGGTGAAGTTTATTATGTGGATGAAAGGGGCCATAGAATCTTTTCTAATAGTTTGGATAACCTTAGTGAAACTAAGATAAAAAATACTTCAGATGAAGAGTTGCAGAAGAAAATACTACTAACCACTGAATCTAATCCTACAAATTTGGATATTATTGAGAGACTGGATATAATTTCGGCTGAATCAGTTTTTTCAAACAATTTATTTGAAGATTTCTTCGAATCAGATAACCGTGATATTCGTAGCGGGACCAAATCCGCACATGATGCTTTCAGAAATGCAAGACATAATGTCCTAAGAGATTTACGAAGAGAAGCTTTAAATTTAACTGCAGACGCAGTAGTTGGAGTTAATCTTTCCTATTCTGAATTTTATAACAAAAGAAAATCAATGATATTGCTTTTTGCAACAGGAACAGCTGTAAAAACCAAATAAATCTAACTTCTTAAGTTCGAGCTTTATTTTTTCTAAAAACTATTTACCTTGTTTTATAAAATAAATTGTTAAGCACATATTGTCCCAACACTTAATGATTACATTTTTCATCTTGTTTTAATAATCATTATTTCTTATCAAGTGACATATAATATTGCATTAGGATTTGGGCGACTTCGGGTCTTGAAAACTCAGGTGGCAGGCTCTCACCTTTTGACAACATCTCACGAACTTTTGTACCAGACAATAGAACAAAGTCTTCTTTTTTATGATCAGGATAATCACGCATCATAACTACCTTATTCAGTTTTTTTGAATATGCGGTATGATCAGCTTCAAAGATTTTAATTTTAAGAGCGCCCTCCGGCACTTCATTTCTAAATATTTTTTGAGCATCAAAACCACCATAATAAGAGCCTACCCCTGCATGATCTCTACCCACAATCAAATTAGTACATCCAGAATTTTGTCGAAAGATAGCATGGAGGACAGCTTCACGTGGTCCTGCATAAAGCATATCAAATCCATAACCGGTAACCATTACTGTGTTTGGCGGGAAATAAACATCAACCATTTTGCGAATTGCTTCATCCCTTACATCTGCAGGAATATCCCCTTCCTTTAATTTTCCAAGAAGCATATGAATTAATATCCCATCAGCTTCAAGTCTCTCAAATGCCATACGACATAACTCTTCGTGCGCACGATGCATAGGGTTGCGTGTTTGAAAGGCTACAACCTTTCCCCATCCACGCTTATTTATTTCCTCCCTGATTTGATAAGCTGTTCTAAAAGTATCAGGAAAATCATTCTCAAAATATGAAAAGTTGAGAACCTTCAATGTACCTGAAACCACTATCTTCCCAGATGAATTAAAAGCCGTAACTCCAGGGTGTGCTAAATCCGTGGTTTTAAATATCTTCTCTGTCATAAATCTCATTTGTTCATCTGAAAATTCCTCAACTGCTTCAATTTCTTGTATAGCTATTATAGGATTTCCTTCAACATTAGGATCACGCAAAGCAATTTTTTTTGCACCTCTTAATTCAGACGTATCTTTTAACAAGTTAAGTATTGGTATAGGCCAAAACAATCCATCAGTCGTTTTCATATCTGCAGCGACGCTCATTGCGTCATCCTTATTCATATATCCTGTCAAAGGATTAAAATATCCCCCCCCTAACATAACAGCATTTGCTGCTGCCGCAGAACTTATTACCAAGGAAGGAAGATTTTGCCCTTCTTTATTCAGCAGATTTCTTTCATCTTCATTCATAATATAAAGTGGGTTCAAAGTATCAGAGCCATGCGGTTTTATTAACTCAGCCATTCGAATTTTTCCTTTTGATTTATGATAGTTTACAGACGGAACTATTTCTTAAAAAATAGTCGATAAATGTTTATTACCAAGATATAAAGCATTTCGCTTTAATAGAAATTTTAGTAATCAAGAATAAAGCGTTAGTTTCATGTGCCTGTAGCTTTTGCCTCTCTTTGGGAAAGAATGTATCCATTAGTAATTAGAAAACTTATAACCTTATCAGCATTCTTTTCAATATCTGTCTCTTTCGAGGTATCTATGATCAATTCGGGATTTAAAGGTTCTTCATATGGTGCAGAAATACCGGTAAATTCCTTTATCTCACCCGCCATAGCTTTTTTATATAATCCTTTCGGATCTCTTTTTTCACAAGTCTCAAGTGAGGCCTTGATGTAAATCTCAACAAATGATCCTCTATCAAAAAGTTCCCGCGCGCTATCTCTATCCTCCCTATATGGCGAGATAAACGCAGTGCCCACTATTGTGCCTGCGTTTACAAATAATTTAGACACTTCCCCAATCCTACGAATGTTTTCTTTCCTGTCTTCAGGTGAAAAGCCCAAATTTTTGTTTAATCCATGTCTTATATTATCACCATCTAACACAAATGTACTCATATCTCTTTCAAATAATTTTTCTTCAACTTTCATTGCGATTGTAGACTTACCACTTGCAGAAAGACCAGTATACCAAAGACAAACACCTTTATGACCATTTAATCTTTCTCGGTTTTCCCTTGATATGCTTCCATTGTGCCAGGTTATATTTGTAGATTTTTTTTCTTCCATATTTATAATGCAATCCTTATAATTATTTTTTGAAGCAGGCAAATTTCATTAAAAATTTGCCTGCATTCTATTAAACAAATTTAATTTACAATTAAATTAGAAGAGGCCTTCAATAGATAAGTACCTTTCGCCCGTATCATAATTAAATGTCAACACTTTTTTGCCGGTAGGAATATCTTTTAATTTTTTCGCTACTGCTGCAAGTGAAGCCCCTGATGAAATGCCCACAAATAATCCTTCTTCCGCTGCAGCTTTTCTTGCATAATTAAAGGCTTCATCTTTACTAACAGTGATTGTACCATCAAGCAATGAGGTATCAAGATTTTGAGGAATAAATCCAGCACCAATACCCTGTATAGGATGAGGTCCCGGTTTTCCGCCTCCTATTACTGGAGAATCAACAGGCTCTACTGCAAATGCTTTCAAATCTGGAAAACTTTTCTTCAATATTCTCGTGACTCCAGTTATGTGGCCACCGGTTCCAACCCCTGTTATTAAATAATCCAATCCATCGGAAAAATCGTTTATAATTTCTTTTGCAGTAAAATCCGAATGCGCCTGAACATTAGCCGGATTATTAAATTGTTGAGGCATCCAGGCACCAGGTGTATTTTTTACTATTTCACCAGCCTTCTCGATTGCTCCCTTCATTCCCAGTTCGCGAGCTGTAAGTTCAAATTTTGCCCCATAGACGGCCATTAGTTTTCTTCTTTCGACAGACATTGACTCAGGCATAACAAGAATAATTTCATATCCTTTTATTGCAGCTACCATTGCCAGTCCAATGCCGGTATTTCCGCTGGTAGGTTCTACAATTATGCTTCCCTTTTTCAATATGCCTCTTTTTTCAGCGTCTTCAACCATCGAAAGTGCAATCCTGTCTTTAATACTTCCCCCAGGATTTGCTTTCTCAAGCTTAATCCACACATTATGTGTGTTACCGAACAATTTATTGATCCTTACATGGGGGGTATTGCCGATTGCTTCGAGAATATTATTGAACTTCATCTCTTCTCCTTAAATTATTTATCAAAGAATATTAGATTACAAAATCTATTGTATCAAAATGGTTTTCATTAGATCTAACTTTAACTTCAACCTTGCTATATACCACTGAATTTGGAGGCACACTCTGAGTAATCCATGAATTTCCCCCAATAATACTGTTTTTACCTATGACAGTATTTCCACCTAAAATTACTGCCTGAGAATAAAGTATAACATCGTCTTCTATTGTCGGGTGCCTTTTTGTTTTTAACATGGATTTGTCTACACTAAGTGCACCAAGCGTAACTCCTTGATAGATCTTAACATTTTTTCCAATCTTGGTCGTTTCGCCAATAACTATGCCGGTACCGTGGTCAATAAAAAAATGTGAGCCTATTTCAGCGCCCGGATGTATGTCTATTCCGGTAATCTCATGAGCATATTCAGTAAATATTCTTGGAATAATCGGAACTCTTAATAAATAAAGTTCGTGTGCAAATCGATAAATTAGAATTGCAATAAAACCAGGGTAAGCAAGAATTACCTCATCAATACTTTCAGCAGCCGGATCACCTTCATATATTGCTGTAGCATCTTCCCACAGCATATCATGAACCTTAGGAACTTTCAGCATAAAATTATTTGCTGTTTTTCTAATATCTGCAATCGAATTTCCATTCATTATTTTCATTAATGAAATTAAATCCCTCTCAAGCAATTGCAGCTTGGAGATAACATCCTCAGCCGAATAGTATACCTGACTGGAAAAATGAGGGAAGAGAAAATCCATCAATTGATTTAAAAAACCAACGGAAGCCTTTTTTAGAGATGAAGTGCAAGAATGAAGTTCCCGTTTATCAAGAAACTTTAATGCAAAATTATTATATACTATATTATGTTGAACACTGTTTTTCATATTAGAAAGTAATAACTTTTATTGTAAAATAGTATCCATCTTACTTAAGACAGTTTTGAAAAATTTATTAGCTGGTAACCAAATTATCACGGCTTTTTTTCTTGATTCTGCGGATCATTTCAAAACGAAATGACAATTTCCTATATAGGTTTAGGCTAACGCTATTAAATATACGAATAAAATTTAAAATAAATCCTCTGGGACTTACAGAATAGATAAAAATATTTGATTCAATATTTATCGAACTTGCAAATTCTCTTTTATATTGTGCATCACCGAATCCAAAATCCAATTTATTGACTTTACCATTCTGACATAAATAGTTAATCATTTTTAAAAATAAATATAGTCCTGGTCTATATCGGTTATATTCCTGAAGGTAGCCTGTTGTTCCTCCCAATATTGTTCCCCTATATAAAAAAACAATCCAATGTGCTACCGGTTTCCCTTCAAGATACATTATAAAAACCTTAAGTCTTCTATTTCTTAATTCAAAAAGAAACCTTTCCCTTGTTTCCTTATCATTAACTACAGCAGCGCCTATTTTATCCTGATAGGTTTTTGAAGCTATCTCAGTTGTATCCTTTAATATTAAATCAATTTCTTCTGGTTCTTCTAAGAGTCTGACTAGAATTTTATCTTTAAAATCATTTTCAATTCTTTTTGCATATCTTCTAATCTCATGCCTTCTTTTACTTGTTTGATTTTCCAGAAACTTTTCATAGGAATCGGGTATATCAATAAATAAATGGGGGTTCCGTACTTCAAATCTACTTATGGAAAATATGCCCCCATATTTTTTTGCCGCTTTGTACAAATTTGAATTAATATCGAGCTGCTTAAAAAATATATAATCAATTTTCTCTTTAGCCAATATTTTTTTTAAGAAGTTAATTGTGTATCTACAAACTACAGGAGAATCATCACCTATAATGCCATTATACATTATTTCCAGATAGCGTGTTTTTAAACTTAGTAATGACTTATATCCTAACTTTAGCTTGAAATAATTTTCACGCACAGTGGCTATAAGAAGTGTTTTAGGTTTATCATTTTCAAACCCAGCAATAATACAAGGTTTCAAAATTCCTTTTTCTTGTACAACAATATTTGTGTAATAATTATAATCGGTATAATGATGACAGGTGTGGCTAATCCAAAAATCCTTGACTATTTTGAGATCCTCTATATCATCAATAACCTTAAAGGAAAGGGGATGTAAATTATTGACACAATCCGATGGATCATTCTCATTAAGAGACGATGTATAATAATTTCTATTTAATTTGGATACCGATTTACCTTCAATTTGCGCCATTTTCGACAAATATGCTCACCGTAATACTAAATGATCTATTTATTTTACAGAAGGATTCAAATCTTGTGCCGACTAGTCCAGTTAGACAGGATAAGCGACAATTCAATCGAAGGTTTTAATAATTCGCAGGATAGACTTCTCAAATCCAAATCAGGAAATCAGAATAAAGGAAAACTTTTAAGGCTATTAAATTAGCAATCGTCAGCTAAAACATAGCCACAATTAATATATACAAATAATCCCTTTTTACATTATCTTTCTTTGCATAAAATAATTTCATTTTATGCATATATGAGCATTGTGAAGTGTAATAACTAACACCAAATTCCCGTTTTGCTTTAAGCTCAAGAGAATTAATATTCATTAGAGGCATGTTTCAATTAATTGACCAGGGGTTGAATTTCACCTTAATAAATATCCAACATTTACAACGAAAAAAAGAATATTAAAAATTAATGGATAAGAAACTTCGAAAAAACATTTTAAAAGGTTCAGCAGCTACCACAATAGGAACTATTTCGGCAAATTTATTCAATTTCCTGACTGTTATGGTATTGGCCCGCTATGTTTCGAAGGACGATCTGGGTATTTATGTTCTAGTTATTGTCATTTCAAATATGTTTAATATACTCGGCGGATTTGGCCTTGATCTGACCTTAGTAAAAAACATAGCGAGTAAGAAAGAAGAAGAAAGTCAAAACATTCTGCTCCCTGTGCTAAATATAAGCGCAATAGGTTCATTGTTAATCAGTATAGTTTTTATTTTAACCGGCAGATACATTATACATTTATTTGATGACAGAATTTATCATTATATCTGGTATATACTGGCAATATTTACTTTAGCCAATTACAGGGATTTATTCTACAAATTAATGCAAGGTCTCAATCAATTTAAACAATATTCGATTGT
>CAYPNM010000097.1:0-6428 GCA_964412105.1 uncultured Ignavibacteriaceae bacterium
GAACAAAATTACCCGAATCCGTTCAATCCGGTCACGATTATTAGATATTATATTCCGCATGTAGCCAAAGTAAAACTTACTATTACAGATGGGCTCGGAAGATTGATAAAAACTTTAGTGAATAAAGAACAAGCCACAGGCGAATATTCAGTTCCTTTTGATGGGAAAAATTTAGCGAGTGGCATTTATTTTTACACATTAAGTACGGATAAATTCGCTCAGACTAAAAAAATGATATTATTAAAATAAAAAGATATACAACCTACTATTCACCGTAAAAATCCTTTGGAAAGTGGAATACCCGCTTAGTACAAGATAATGTGGGCTTTTTACGTTTGCTCTTTCAGTCTTCTCTGTTTATAACATACTTGCCTGCCGATGTATCTTCAGAATAATAATAAAAACTTGTGCATATTAATTCTTCTTTAATTGTCACTCATCATAAAAACCTTGCTAAAATTTATCTTTCTAATTATGTTCATTCTATAATAGAAAAAATTAAACAATTTATCGGGGGCAAAATGAATAAACTACCAACCATTTGTTCGGTTTGTACTTCTATTTTATTATTTATGTTCAGTATGAACTTGGGGGCGCAAAATAAAGGGTTATACGTTCCACTAAATATTCAAAAATCAATTGACGCAGGGGTGAGAACCAATAATGGAATGCCCGGTCCCGGGTATTGGCAGAATCATTCGGACTACAAAATTAAGGCTGAATTGCTGCCCGACAGCAGTGCGCTTGTCGGTTCAGAAACAATCGTTTATCATAATGAAAGTCCCGATACACTAAAACAACTTGTAATAAGGTTATACCAGGACATTCTAAAAAAAGGCGGGGTTTGTGAATTCCCCATTGGAACTGCAGAATTGACCGATGGAACAGATATTAAATTATTAATAGTAAACGATGATACCCTGAAAGTTGGAAGCAGAAGAGATGGTGCTTTTATTTCCGGCACTAATATGTTTGTAGCACTTAAAAATCCCCTGCCTCCAAAAACAAATATTAAACTGAAAATAGACTGGCAAATTCACATTCCGAAAATCGTAACAATTAGAATGGGGAATTTTGGCGATAACGATATGTTTATTGCTTACTGGTATCCGCAAATGAGCGTTTATGATGATATTGACGGATGGGATACAATTAATTATTCCGGGTTTGTTGAATTCTATAATGATTTTTCCAATTTCGATTTTGAAATCACTATGCCGGGCAATATGGTTGCTTGGGCTACCGGGGAACTCCAGAATCCTGAAGAGGTTTTTCAGCAATCCGTTATTGATAAAATAAATGAAGCAAAGCAATCGGATGAAAAAGTAAATATAATTTCTCCGCAGGATTATAAAGATGGTAGGGTCACGATCGATAATCCAAAAAATACCTGGAAATTCAAGGCAAATAATGTAGCCGATGTTTCCTTCTGTGTAAGCGACAGTTACGTTTGGGATGCTTCGAGCGTACAGGTTGATAATAACGGCAGAAGAGTTTTAACAAATGCAGTTTATGAAGACAGTACGGTTAATTGGGAACACGCTGCAATGTTTGCCAGAACTACAATTGATTATCTTTCACACGAATTACCTGGATATCCTTATCCCTATCCTCACACTACAAATTTCTGCAATAAAGGACCGGGCGGAGGAATGGAAACTCCGATGATGACAAATGACGGAGCCCCGAAAGAAGATGCAAGAACTCTTGGTTTGATTTTTCACGAAATAACTCATACTCTCTTCCCGTTCTTTATGGGAACAAATGAAAGAAAATATGCCTGGATGGATGAAGGATGGGCTTCTTTCTATTTAACTGAAACTGTGGAAAATTATCCTGGTGGAAAAGGATACAAAGCACATGAGGTAAATGGATTCGAAAGTGGCGCTGGGGATGAAACCGAATTGCCGATGATAACTCCTTCATTTTCTTACAAAGGAGACTACATCATAGTGGCCTTTTATAATAAACCTGCATCAGCATATTTTGAATTAATGGAACTGCTTGGACGCGATACTTTCAAAAAAGCAATGCTTGAGTATATGAACAGATGGAACGGAAAACACCCTATCCCTTATGATTTCTTCAATACGATCAACGATGCAGCCGGAGAAGATTTATCCTGGTTCTGGAAACCGTGGTGGTTTGATTACGGCTATCCTGATCTCGCTCTGAAAAATGTAAAACAAAATGGGGATAACATAACTGCAGAAGTGGAAAAACTCGGTGTTATACCTACGAGAGTTGAATTGAAATTTGTCTTTGATGACGGAACTAATAAAATAGTTAAAAGATCTGCACGTGAGTGGAAAGATAAAAATTCATTAATGGTTGAATTGAAATCTGATAAAAAATTAAAAGAAGTTCAGCTCGGAACACCTGAGATTCCGGACACAAAACGGGATAATAATTCCGTAACATTATAAATTAAAAAACCCCGGTCATTAACCGGGGTTTTAATTTTGTACCAAAATGTGGGTCTCAATTTTTTACAATTATTATAATTTACTCCTTCGATAGTTCAATATTAGCCATAACTATATCTGTAATAAACAGATTAGTTTTAGACATTTTTTAAAATGTTTGAATCAAAACATAGTATTGATCTTCTTGGCTCAATAATAGCCAACGTTAATAATATTCTTCTAATCGGTATATTTTTAGCAAGGATTTACAAATATTCTAAAATCGAAAACTGGCTTGGAATTATATTTATTCTAAGCATTATTCCATTAACTCTGATGCTACTGGAGTCATTTGCTTTTAGTAGAGAAGGCTTGTACTATGTGCAGTTAATATTGATGATGAGCTTTATAGTTCTGGAGCTTATATTGGACTATCTATTGAAAATAGATTTTCGTCAAAACCGGTCAGTCTTGATTCCTTACGTAACATTATTCTATGCTTCATTTGGAGGTATGATTGGTATCGCGAGTCATAGCGGAAAACAATGGACAATAATTACAGTAATAACTTTTTTACTGATGGCAGCCGCAAGTTTGATAATGCATTTCAAAACAGATAGCTAACAATGAGGTGTGAATTAAAAAAGGTGATCCGTTGCCGAACCACCTTTAAACAATAATTAACTTTATAACCATTTCTTCAATGGCTTTGTGATCACTTAAGGTCAAACCTGTCAAGATTCATTACCTTGTCCCATGCAGAAACAAAGTCATTCACGAACTTTTCTTTGGAATCTTTGCACGCATAGACTTCAGCAAGCGCACGAAGTTCTGAATTCGAACCAAAGATCAGATCCACTCGTGTGCCGGTCCACTTTACTGCTCCTGTCTTGCGGTCACGTCCTTCAAATTGTTCGCCGGATTCTGAAGTAGCCTTCCACTCGGTATTCGGATCGAGCAGGTTTATAAAGAAATCGTTGGTAAGCGATTCTTTCTTCTTGGTAAATACACCATGTTTGGATCCATCGTAATTTGTGCCGAGTATACGCATACCGCCTAACAGAACTGCCATCTCCGGTGTCGTTAGTGTTAATAGTTGTGCACGGTCGATCAGCATTTCTTCTGCCGATGCAGTATAACCCGTTTTGCTCTTCCTATAGTTGCGGAAACCGTCTGCCGCTGGCTCGAGCACGCCGAATGAATCTACATCGGTTTGCTCCTGCAATGCATCTCCCCGTCCTGGTTTGAAAGGCACTTTTACATCGAAACCTGCTTTCTTCGCAGCCTTCTCAACCGCTGCGCATCCACCCAGAACTATCAGGTCAGCTAGCGAAACTTGTTTACTTCTATTGTTGAAATCTTTCTGTATTTTCTTAAGAGTTTTCAGCACTTTCGCTAATTGTGCAGGATTGTTGACTTCCCAATCCTTTTGTGGCTCCAACTGAATTCGAGCACCGTTCGCACCCCCGCGTTTATCTGAACCGCGGAAAGTTGATGCCGATGCCCATGCTGTAGATACCAGTTGAGACACACTCAGACGTGAATTAAGTATTTTCTTCTTCAGTGCTGCGATATCTTTTTGTTTAATTTTGCTTTTCGTTCCCTTAATTGGATCCTGCCAGATTAGATCTTCTTTCGGCACTTCTTTACCAAGGTAACGCGCTTTCGGCCCCATATCACGATGTGTAAGCTTAAACCACGCACGTGCGAAAGCATCTGCAAGTTCTTCAGGATTCTCATAAAAATGCCTTGAAATTTTTTCATAAGCCGGATCGTACCGCAGTGATAGATCGGTAGTAAGCATAGTCGGCAAATGTTTCTTTGAAGGATCGGCAGCATCAGGAATTGTATTGGCTGCATTCTTTGCGACCCACTGTTTCGCACCCGCCGGGCTGCTTGTTAATTCCCATTCGTATCCGAAAAGATTTTCGAAAAAGTTATTGCTCCACTTTGTTGGTGTTTCTGTCCACGTAACTTCCGGCCCGCCGCCGATTGTGTCGCCGCCTTTCCCCGAACCAAAACTGCTTTTCCAGCCGAGCCCCTGCTCTTCAATGCCTGCAGCCGCAGGTTCCGGACCCACGTATTTGTCAGGAACTGCTGCGCCGTGGGCTTTGCCGAATGTGTGACCGCCTGCAATTAATGCTACCGTCTCATAGTCATTCATTGCCATGCGGCCGAATGTCTCGCGAATGTCACGGGCTGCTGCAACTGGATCAGGATTTCCGTTTGGACCTTCAGGATTCACATAAATCAATCCCATCTGAACTGCAGCAAGTGGATTTTCAAGTTCCCTATCACCTGCATAACGTTTATCTTCAAGCCACTCTCCTTCCGAACCCCAATATATATCTTGCGGTGATTCCCAGATATCTTCACGTCCGCCGCCGAAACCGAATGTCTTGAAGCCCATTGATTCAAGAGCACAGTTGCCTGCCAGAATTATCAGGTCAGCCCACGAAATCTTCTTTCCGTATTTTTGTTTTACTGGCCATAACAACCTGCGTGCCTTATCTAAGTTAACATTGTCAGGCCAGCTGTTAAGTGGTTCAAAACGTTGAGCGCCGGTGCCGCCGCCGCCGCGACCGTCCGAGATACGATAAGTGCCTGCGCTGTGCCATGCCATACGAATAAATAAAGGACCGTAATGGCCAAAATCTGCCGGCCACCAATCCTGGGAATCGGTCATTAGTTTGTTAAGATCTCTCTTAACAGCCTTTAGATCGAGTTTCTTAAATTCCTTCGCGTAGTTGAATTTATTCCCCATCGGATTGGATTTTGAAGAGTTCTGACGAAGTATATTCAAATTTAATTTGTTCGGCCACCAGTCTCGGTTTGTTGTACCGCCGCCTCCGGCGTGCTTTAGTGCCCCCGTTGTAAATGGACACCCGCTGTCATTGTTATTATTACCATTTCCCATTTTTATACCCTCTTATTGTTAAATAATCCGCACATAAATCTTTTGTTGTTATAAATGTATTATTTATTTTATAATCAATCAAATTGATGTTTTCTATAATCTTATAAATAATATCTATAATATGAATTTGCAGCAGCTGGAATATTTAATAGCGGTTGATTCTCACCGTCATTTTGTAAAAGCTGCAGAATCATGCTGTGTCTCACAACCCACTTTAAGTATGATGATCCAGAAACTTGAAGAAGAATTGGGTATAAAAATATTCGATAGGAGTAAGCAGCCTATAATACCAACCGAAGCGGGCAAAGAAATTATTCAGCAGGCAAAAATAATCTTAAAGGAAGCCGGCACACTAAAAGAAATTGCCCATTCATTAAAAGGAGAGCTAAAGGGAGAGCTTAGAATCGGGATTATACCTACTGTTGCTCCTTTCCTCTTGCCGATCTTCTTAAAGCAATTCCTCAAGAAATACCCGGAAATTAAAGTAAAGATATGGGAGTTTACTACCGAGTATATAATCGAAAAACTTGAGAAAAATATACTCGATGTCGGAATTCTTGCAACACCTCTTAATAATTCTTCAATATTGGAACAGTCATTATACAAAGAGGAATTTTTTGTTTATGCTTCAAAAAACGAAACCGTTCTGGACAAAAAATACCTGCTCACAGAAGATATTAATCTTGATCACTTGTGGCTCCTCGAAGAAGGTCATTGCCTCCGTTCACAGATTGTTAACCTGTGTGAACTGAAAAAGAAAGAAGTTACTAACAGCAACCTGGAATACGAAGCAGGTAGCATTGATTCCCTGATTAAAATGGTCGATCAATATGAAGGGATAACGATTCTTCCGGAATTAGCTGTCCAGCATTTAAGTGTAAAGCAGAAAAATAATATCAGGGAATTCAAGCCGCCTGTACCTGTTCGTGAAATCAGCCTGGTTACTTATCGGCATTTCGTAAAAACTAGAATGCTTGATACTTTAAGACAGGAAATCACAGACAGAGTTAAGGAACATTTATCACATAAGAAAAAACAGAAAGTAATTGAGATATAATCAATAATCTTTACCAGCAGACAGAGTTAACAGGAGTGATGTTTCTCTG
>CAYPNM010000098.1:0-6178 GCA_964412105.1 uncultured Ignavibacteriaceae bacterium
ACAACACGGTTCAGGTATTCCGTAATTGTGAGTTTGTCTAACTCGTAAGTTTCGAAAGCCTGGTTATGCCGTTTTTCCATTTCTATTGGATTCAGGCCGAACTCTTTAACAGCTAGCTTCCGTGAACCCTGACCCCACCCGTCGGTGAGCAAAACTCCGCCGATATCCACAAACAAATATTTAATCTTTTTTTCCCCTTTCATTCGTTTTCCTTGTCCATAACATTTTCCATAAAATCACAGTCGTCCAATTAATTTTTAATTGAAATTATTCTTGTTTTCCCGCATTACTTTCTTTTTATTTATTAACTTTTTCCTGTCCAATTCCCATTGTCAATGCTGTTAACCCGGCCATACTGCCAAGTTGCAATGATTAAAAATAGTCCCGGTCCTTTAAGTGAGCGGAATTTACCTAAGGGCAAAATCACCACTCTTTCCCATTGATCCGCAACTTTGATTGCGAGAGATACAAAGAGTGCAATAAAAAATGCGATGACTACAATCCACACGCTTTCCGTATTAGCCGCTGCGGCCCTATACATTTCATATTCTAATCCTAAGCCAATTACAAAAATTATAATAAAGATTAAAGCCGCAAAAGAACTGCTCTTTCTCATTTTAATTACCGCTATAATTTATTTACATGAATTTGATTAGTGTTATTTATTTCTCTTTAACTTATTCTTGAACCTGAACTCATTAAATTAGCCCTTTGCGTAACGTGACTTAACAATTTCATCATCGCTGCCATAAGATTTGTGCTGCTTCCAGCGGAACAGCAGCACTGTCATAACGGGGTATCACTCTTGCTGTATAATCTGTTGCAGGGCGGGTTGCTGATACTTGTGCGTCAAAAACGCAACTGCTTGCCATGTCTGCCGATTGACTGACGAGTTTCATCTGCTGCCTTATCGGATTACCGCCATTTATTTCATCCGCATAAAGCTCAACTTTAATCGCATTAGGATTGATGTGGTTGAGATATACCTTAACTTCAAAAAAATGTTGCTGTCCTTTGGTTTCAATCTTTATTTCACTGAAGTGCATTGCTGGCCAATTTTGTTCGAGAATATGTTGCCAGTTTACAAACTTTTTTCCCTTTGCACCTTTATCAGAAGCACGCTCACGATAGGATAGGGCAGCAGGAATGTAATGCTGTTCGGTGTATTCCCGCACAGAACGGTTTGCTGAAAAACGGGGAGTTAAAATCGCCATGCTTTCACGAATACGCGCTACCCACGCTTTAGGAATTCCCTTATCATTACGACTATAAAATTCGGGGACCAATTCTTGTTCTAGAAGGTTATAAAGGGCATTTGCTTCGGCAGCGTCCCAGGCCGGGTCATCGCCATGTTCTTGCCCATCTCCCAGCGCCCAACCAACTTCCGGCGTATAGGCTTCGGCCCACCAGCCATCCAGCTCGGACAGATTGATTCCGCCGTTGACGAGTACTTTCATTCCGCTGGTTCCACTCGCCTCCCATGGGCGTCGAGGCGTGTTAATCCAAACATCCACACCCTGCACTAGTTGCTGAGTAAGCAGCATATCATAGTCACTAAGGAATATAGCATGCTTACGTACTTCGGGTCGGCGGATAAAACGCACCCATTCCTGAATCAGTTTCTGCCCGGCCAGATCTTCGGGATGGGCCTTACCGGCGATAATGATTTGAACAGGACGCTGGCTGTCACATAATAGACGGATCAGTCTCTGCGGATCATGCAATAATAGATTCGGTCTCTTATAGGTCGCGAAGCGACGCGCAAAACCGAGCGTCAATGTGTTTGGATCAAATAAGTACTTTGTATCATTAATCTTTTCGGGCGATGCGCCTGACTCAGCTAGTTGTCGTGATAACCGTTCACGGGCATATTCAACGAGAGACTTCAGAGCCACTGTACGAAATTGCCAGAGCTTTTCATCAGAGATACGGCGCATGTTCTCAGTCAGTTTTTCGGTTGTTCCCAGCCAACGTTCTTTTCCGCAGGCCTCAGTCCAAAGATCGTCGGCTGCCGCCGAATCCCAGGTAGGCATGTGAACTCCGTTGGTAATATGTCCAATCGGCACTTCATCTGCCGGCCAGCGCGGAAAGATGGGTTCGAAGAGGTGCCGGCTGACTTGACCATGCAGGCGGCTTACACCATTCACGGCCCCGCTCCCGCGAACTGCCAGGTATGCCATGTTAAACCCTTCCGACGAGTCATTCGGATTCCGGCGTCCAAGAGCCAGCAAATCGTTTAGTTTTATGCCGAGTTTCTGCTCTGCGTAACCACCTATGTATTGCTTGATAAGAGCCGGAGTGAAACGGTCAAAGCCGGCTGCCACAGCGGTGTGTGTGGTGAAAAGATTTCCTCCTCGAGTGACATGTAATGCGGCTTCAAAAGATTGGCCTGTTTCTTCCATAAAATTTCTTGCGCGTTCCAGCACAGCAAAGGCAGCATGTCCTTCATTTAAGTGACAAACCTCCGGATGTATATCGAGCGCGGCAAGCAGTCGCCATCCACCAATCCCTAGTATGATCTCTTGTTTAAGCCGCAGCTCCGGCCCTCCCCCGTAAAGCTCGCTTGTGATTCCCCTGTGAGCCGGAAAGTTTGCAGTGTCATTGGTATCCAGTAAGTAAAGTTTAATTCTGCCGACCTGAACCTGCCAGGCACGAAGCCACACCGAATAACCGGGAAGGGCAATTTCCAGCCGCAGCCAATCCCCGTTTGGTTTTAAAAGAGGTGTTATTGGCAATTGCCCCGGGTCATTATATGGAAACAGTGCTTGCTGTGCTCCGTCCTTATCAATTACCTGGCGAAAATAACCCTGCTGGTACAGCAGTCCCACGCCAACAACCGGAACACCTAAATCACTTGCTGCTTTAAGTTGGTCGCCGGCAACATTACCAAGGCCGCCTGAATATATAGGCAGAGCTTCGCTCAGCATGAATTCCATACTAAAATAGGCGATGGACGTTAATGGAGATTGCGGATAATTTTGCTGAAACCACGCCGGTAATTCTGTGGCCTGATTCTTTATTTTGATAAGGTTATTTACTTCATTACTAAACAACGGATCGGCTAACTTTTGCTCAAGCTTCTGCCGTGAAACAGTTTGAAGTACTACCCATGGATTTTGGGTAAAGTCCCACAGCTCCGGATCCAACTTCCTCCATACCTCATCAGCATAATGGCTCCACGACCATCGCATATCAAGTGCAAGTTCGGCAAGGGAATCGAATCCATCCACATCAGTTGGTAGAAAAGAGTACAGCTTTTTAACATTCGTTTTTTCGTTCATCTTCGTTCTTCGCTGCAATTGCTATGGTAGATCGTGATGGGGTTAATATCTCTTTCTATAAAATAACCAGCGCAAAGAGATGCCCCAAATGAGTATAACTGTAGCAGAGAACCACCACCAGCCATTGCTTCCTAACCAACTGTTTGCGCTTATCCTTCCATTCATAACGCCCTTCATTATTTCACCGCTGCCGAAGAATAAAAAGAGCACTACAGTAACCAGGGACATAATGACTAAGAATCTTTTTTCTATTTTATTCATAATTTTTATCTGCTTAGATATTTTGTGTGCATATCTAATTTGCGATCAAAATTCTATCCGTATTTAATTATTTATCTTGCACTTGAATCTAAAGCTCAAATTTTTAAGCTTGCGCCAAATGACTTACATAAGAAGAAACACTGCCTCATACTTTTTTAATGTATGGAGATAGATTTCTTAATTAAATCGCCCAAAGGGATGAAAGAAGGACTACATCTTTAAAGAGAAAAGCTATTGAAAATTAATCATCTAGTAATGAAGTTGTATCTATTAGTTATTGTTTCTTTAAACAAGTTCATTAACAGAATTTTCGATAATATTGCAAAATATTATAAATCTTTTGGTTGCCACTTATCATATTTGGATCAACAAGCTAAATCAGATCGTTTTCCAATCTTTCAAATTCTTCTATGCCTATTTCTCCTTTAGCATATCTTCTCTTTAAAATATTCATTGCACTTTCTTTCAGGAAATTATTACTGTTTCTTTTTTGTGAACGAATAAACTTATTCATTATACGGGAAATGCAATATTCTCTGCACGTAACTTAATTTTGATGAATAAAATAGGCTGAGGGTTTAAGTAAATGTTAAAATATTATAAAATCGCTCTCCGAAAAATAATTAGGATTGTTAGTGTCAATAAATCCTTCTCCTTTATCTGCATATGCAGAAGGCCTATTATCAAATACTTTTTTACAGTCTGCACTACAGAAATAATATTTATTGTTCATAAATAAGCTGGATCCATTAGCATCCTTTATATTAATCATTTGACCACAAGCAGGATCTCTGCTAATTTGTTCCCGATTATTATTAGACTGATCGGCGATTTCTGATTTATCCATTTTAAAATACCTTGTCCTATTTTTTTCAAATTCATCTCTGCAAGTTTCGCAGCAGAAATAATATTTTTTACCATTAATTACACTTACTTTGCATCTTTCAGTTTCAAACAAGTACATTCCACAAACCACATCGCGTTTATATATTTCACCCATTTCAAGCTGCCTCCCTGCAACCGATTTTGCTGCCACAGATAAACATTGATATTACAGTTTTTTAGATTTTTTTATAAATAATATAAAGAAATTAAGTTATGTGCAATCGGTCAAAAGGATGAAAAGTGGACTACATCTTTAAAGATAAAAGATTTTGAAAATTATTCGTCTAATAGTGAAGCTGAATCCATAGCGGTTTTATAAGCATCTGAGAGATGAGCGTGCTTTGCAATCTGTACGCGGGAGTTAAGCGCTAATTTTTCCAGGATGTTATGTACGTGGCTTTTTACAGTGTAAGGGGAGAGATGAAGTTTTTGCGCTATTTCCTTATTTGTAAAACCATCGGCGATCAGTTCAATAACCTGCCTTTCACGTTTTGTCATTCGTACCGATTGATCAATTACTGATGGTGATGATCCGTAGATTGCGTGTTCAACTACCTGTGAAAAAAGTGTACCGGTCAGGTGCGGCGGCAGAACCTTTGCACCCTTGTGAATAGAACGAATGGTCTTAAAGAAATCAGAGACATTTGCATCTTTAAGTATGAACCCTGAAACACCTGCCTGTACAAATTCAAACACATCCGACTGAAGAGGGATCAGGTCCATTACTATAATTTTTGTTTCCGGGAAATTCCGTATGACTAATTTGACAATTTGTAAACTGTTCCGACTTCGAAGCCCGAGATCAAGCAGGACAATGTGCGGATGAGATTTTTTCATCATTTCCAGTATATTCTCACCATTACCCACTGTGGCGACAGCCTGCATATCAGGTTCTTTTTTAAGCATTGAGGCTATTCCGTCGCGCAGAAGCCGGTTATCTTCTATAAGTATAATCTTTATTTTTTTTGATGATTTAATCAAATTTTATTCACGTTGTATATTTATTCAAATATAATGATTGCAATTTAATATAACCAAAAAACAAAGTAAATTTGTCGGAATTAAAAACTCCTCATAAGTAACCCCTGGTAATGTCAAAACTAAATAACTATAACTTACTATCCCTGAAGGGCGAAGCCGCCGCATTCCTTAGGAACAGTCAATAAAGAGGATTTAATACCTTCTTTTCTGTAATAGTACTTAACATTAAGGCCAACCGAAGTACCCTGTTTATACATGAGATATAATTAGGTATTGGTCATGTTTATACCTAATATGATGTAACCGGAATTATTCCGGAAATTATTTTATTTTTTTTACAGGTGTTATAAGTGGGTACTAAGTTATTTGTAGGTTCATTACCGTGGTCGGTAACGGACGCAGTTTTACAGAAGACTTTTGAGGGACACGGAAAAGTTGTTTCAGCAAAGGTTATAACTGATCGCGAAAGCGGTAAATCCAGAGGTTTTGGATTCGTTGAAATGGAAAATTCCTCTGAAGCAGATAGTGCTTTAAAAGCATTAAACAATTCAAATTTAAGTGGTAGGAATATCGTAGTAAATCAAGCTACGCCCAGAGGCTAAAAAGAAATTTTGAGATTGTTTCCATTAAAAGGCGTCAATTGACGCCTTTTTTTTGCATAAAATTATTCCTGCTACCTCTCAATCCACTATAAGAGAATGGATTTGGTTTTAATTAAAGGCGCCGTCATTTCCCCGCATAAATGCGGGACGAGCATTTTGGTGGGATCA
>CAYPNM010000099.1:0-6121 GCA_964412105.1 uncultured Ignavibacteriaceae bacterium
TCAAAGATAGCAAACAATCCTTTAGCTATCAATAAATATCAATTACGGAGTTTCAACTAAACAGTTTGAATATTCAAATTTAGTAGCTGCAAATTAATGTTGGCTTTTTCTTAGAATAAAAAGGAATATTATCAAAGGTAAGGTCTGAAATAATATAGCTAGAAGATCCAGAAGTTTATAAATCTTTACATGTTGAAAATAACCAATAAGATTAAAATTAAATATGACCCAATAAGTCAATGAAAAGATAAGTGAAAATATTATCCCTATTAGAGCTATTGTTGTTGCACGCTGCAAACTCATAATCCTCTTCCCTTAAAATGTTTAAAAAATAAAAAAATATCGATGCCTAGAATTTTGTCATTTGTTCCGATTTTCAATTTTTGCCCATGTATCTCTTAGTGTGACCGTCCTGTTAAAAACAGGATTTTCAGTTGTTGAATCTTTACTGTCTATACAAAAATAGCCAAGCCGTTCAAACTGGAATCTATCTCCCTTTTCAGCATTCATTAAAAATGGTTCCAGCTTTGCATTTTTTATAATTTCAAGGGAATCACTATTTATATGGTCAACAAAAGTTTTCTCTTCATCAGCTTCAGGATCTTCCACTTTAAAAAGCCTGTCATATAACCTAACCTCTGCATTTATAGCATGCTGTCCGGAAACCCAATGAATAGTACCTTTGACTTTTCTATTGCTTTGTGCAGACCCGCTTTTTGTTTCAGGATCGAAGGTACATTTAAGTTCAATAATCTTTCCATCGTTATCTTTTATGACTTCCTCGCATTTAATAATGTAGGCGTAACGTAATCTTACTTCGTTTCCAGGGGAAAGTCTGAAAAACTTTTTAGGAGGATCTTCCATAAAATCATTTTGCTCAATAAAAATTTCTTTTGAAAAAGGGACAATCCTTTTCCCCATCGTTTCATCTTCAGGATTATTTACCGCTTCAAGTTCCTCTGTTTTATCATCCGGATAATTTATAATAACAACCTTCAGAGGTTTCAAAACTGCCATCACTCTTTGAGCACGTTTATTGAGATCCTCCCGCAGGCTGTGTTCAAGCAAAGCAACATCAATCATATTATCTCTTTTTGCTACCCCGACTCTTTCGGAAAAAATGCGAATTGATTCAGGTGTAAATCCTCTCCGTCTTAAACCTGAGATGGTTGGCATTCGTGGATCATCCCATCCGGAAACGTGTTTTTCCTGAACCAGTTGAAGAAGTTTTCTTTTACTCATCACCGTATAAGTCAGATTAAGCCGTGCAAATTCAATTTGTCTGGGATGATGAATCTCAAGCTGTTCAAGGCACCAGTCATAGAGTGGACGATGTATTTCAAATTCAAGAGTACAAATGGAGTGTGTTATCTCTTCGATAGAATCACTCTGGCCATGTGCCCAATCATACATGGGATAAATGCACCATTTATCTCCGGTTCTATGATGAGAGACTTTTCTTATCCTGTATAAAATGGGATCGCGCATCCACATATTAGGTGATGACATATCAATTTTTGCACGAAGCACATGAGCACCTTCTTCAAATTCACCGTTCTTCATTCTCGTAAATAAATCAAGATTTTCCTCAATTGAACGATTCCTGTACGGGCTTTCTTTTCCTGCTTCAGTTGGAATCCCCCGATGATCTTTTATCTCATCATGAGTTGAACTGTCAACGTAAGCTTTTCCTTTTTTTATCAGCTTTATCGCAAACTCATACAATTGATCAAAATAATCGGAGGCATAGTAGAGTCTATCATCCCAATCAAAGCCAAGCCACTTAATATCCTCAATAATTGAATCAACATATTCAACACTTTCCTTTGTAGGATTAGTATCGTCAAATCTTAAATTGCATAGTCCTCCATATGTATTGGCCAGACCAAAATTAAGACAAATCGACTTAGCATGGCCAATATGCAAATACCCATTAGGTTCGGGAGGGAAGCGTGTATGAACTTTCTTAAATTTCCCTGCTTCGAGATCCTTATTAATTATTTCTTTTATAAAATTGTTCTGAGAAGCATTTGCCTCAGTACCACTTATTTGTTCTTTCTTTTCATTCATAATTGCTTATTTGGAAGATTTATTTTAACCCAGCTTTTTAATAGCAGTTTCAAGCCTACTAATTGTTTTCTCTTTCCCGATGATTTCGAGAATTTCAAAAACTCCAGGACCGCCTCCAACTCCTGAAACTGCAAGCCTGACAGGATGAATTAACTTACCTGTTCCTACATTTAATTCTTCGGAAGTTTTTCTGAGAGCCTTTTCAAAATTTTCTTTGTTCGGGTTATTGAGTTTAGAAAATTCTTCAACTATTTTTTTTAGATACTCAGATGAATCTTCCTTCCATCTTTTTTTTACAGTATTTTCATCATATTCCACAGGATCTTCGAAAAAATAAAAACCGTTTACTAAAATATCTTTGACGAAAGAAACTCTTTCCAGCATGGCAGAAATTACTTTTGACAAATACTCATCAGTAAAGTCTTCATTTTTAAATTTTGATGCAGATATCTCCTCACGAAGTAAAGAAATAATTTGCTCTACCGGCATATTGCGTAAATGTTCTGTATTAAGCCAGTTGAGTTTCTCAATATCAAAAACAGCTCCTGATTTATTAACTCTCTCCAGCGAAAAGCTTTCAATCAATTCCACCATTGAATAATATTCTTTATCATCACCCGCATTCCATCCAAGAAGAGCGACAAAATTTAACAAGCCTTCTTTTAGATATCCCTTTTCACGATAATCTTCCACAGCAACGTCTCCCTGACGTTTGCTTAACTTTGATTTATCAGGATTCAGAAGGAGAGGGAGGTGTGCAAAGAAGGGCTTATCCCAGCCAAAAAAGTCATAAAGCAAAATGTGTTTTGGAGTTGATGACAGCCATTCTTCACCCCTTATAACGTGAGTAATCTTCATAAAATGGTCATCAACTACATTAGCGAGATGATATGTAGGGTAACCATCACTTTTGATCAGCACCTGGTCATCAATCACTGCTGTGTTAAACTCAACTTTTCCTCTAATTACGTCATTAATAATAACGGATTGTCCCGCTTCGATATTCATTCTAACCACATGAGGAATATTATTATTAAGATTATCTTGAATTTCTTTTTGCTCAAGGTTAAGACAATGCTTATCATATTTTGGCTGGAGCCCGGATTGTTTTTGGCTTTCTCTCAGCTGGTTAAGTCTTTCCTGTGTACAGAAACAATAATAGGCTTTCTTATTTTTTATTAATTCACCAGTAAGATTATTATACAGGTCAAGTCTTTGTGATTGCACGTAAGGTCCATAGTTACCTTCTTTTCCCGGTCCTTCATCGAAATCCAATCCAATCCATTTTAAAGTTGAGATTAGATTTTCAATGGCTCCTTCAACATACCTGTTCCGATCGGTATCTTCTATTCTAAGAATAAATTTTCCATTCTTATTTCTTGCAAAGAGATAGTTATACAGAGCGGTTCTTAATCCACCTACGTGCAAATAACCCGTAGGGCTGGGAGCAAATCTGACTCTGGGAGTCTCACTTATCATATTTCTCAAATTATAATTATGAAGTACAAAAATAAGTAAAGGTCATTTAATATTGAAATTCCGGGATTGCGATGAGATGTATTAAGTGGGTTTATAGAACAGTTAATGAGCCCCAACCTTGCTTTCGGTATAGTATCTTACTTTTTCAATAAATTCGTGACTGTCAATTGGTTTTGGTATATAATCTGTTGCACCGGCGTCGATGCATTTTTCTCTATCGCCTTTCATTGCAAAAGCTGTAAGTGCAATAATAGGGGTATCTTTATATTCAGGCAATTTCCTAATTCTTTCGGTTGCCTCAAATCCATTCATTACCGGCATCTGCATATCCATCAGAATTAGATCGAATTTTTGTCTCCTTACCTGTTCGAGTGCCTCTGCACCATTTTCTACTACAACTATGGATTCGTAATTATTTTTTTTCAATAAACGTGTTACGATTATCTGAGAATGTTTATAGTCTTCAGCTAATAAGATTTTTACCGCATCTTCGCTTTGTTCCACTTCTTCAGGTGTTGAGGGTTTATCATAAAGATTAATCATCTTGTTTATTGTTTCTGAAAGATCTTCTATGTTGCTGCTACTTTTTTCTAGTAGATCTGTAAACATTCCATCAATCTTTTTGAGGTCATCTTTGTAATTTTCTTTACCGGTATAGATAATTATTGGGAGATGAGTAAAAGCAGGTTTGGATTTAATCTGTTTGATTAAATCATAGCCGTTTATTTCCGGCATATCCAGATCTATTATAGCAAGATCTAGATTCATATTTTCAATCATATCATTTACTTTTGAAGAATGAGATTCTGCTATAGCATTGTAACCTGCCTGTTCAATCGCTTCCTTTATCAGATTAAGAGTAGGGACATCATCATCAACAATAAGTATATTAGAATCTTTTTTTAACCGGTAACTTGTCAATACTTCTACAAGATATTTATACTTAATTGGTTTAACAAAATATTCAACAGCTCCCATCAAAAATGCTTTTTGTTGTTCGGCTTCAACCGAGCAAACAACTACCGGAGTATTCTTTGCATTTTGGTGTTCGTGAATGGATTTGAGCAATTCAAAACCGTTAGAATCCGGCAAAACTATATCCATTAAAACTGCCAGAAACACTTCTTTATCAACGGCTTTCATTGCCTGTTCTGCAGAATTAACAATGATAGGTTCATAGCCCCATTTGTTCAGATAATTACTTAGTAATTTGGAAGTGGCATAATCATCCTCCACAACCAGGACTCTGTTTTTCTTTGGAGAAGCTTTTGGCAGGGAACTGATTCCTGCTTCAATATCCGATAAAGCTAAAACCGGAACGCTGAAATTATAGGTCGTTCCTTTGCCAACAGAACTTGTTATATCAAATTCTCCTCCTATTGCCTCCATATATCTTTTGCAAAGAATTAGACTCAAACCTGTTGCTGAACCAATTCTCGGGTCTCCAATATCTGCAACGATAAATGGCTTATAAATGTCTTTTAGTTTTGCAGTCGTAATACCGGGACTTGTATCAGATATCTTAAAGTTTAACTTTTGGGATAATCCTATTGAAACCATTAAAGAAATTTTCCCCTTATCAGTCTGTCTTGCAGAATGAGTAAGAGCGGTGATCAGAGCATATTTAATTTTTTGAGAATCGAATTTAACTGTGCTGGGAACTTCCTTGTCAATGTTAACAAGAAATTCAACCTTCTGGTTTGTGTTTTTATCGGAAAATGGTTTTACTATTTCCTCGATATAGTTTTTAATATTAACACTCGTCAGAACTTCCTTACAACTGCCGGCATCAATTTTAGCAAGCTCAATTAAATCATTTAATATTGCGAGGAGACTATATGAATTATCTTTAAGTGTATTAACATATTCTGATTGCGAAGCTGTCAGATTATCCTCACTGAGCAGCGACGCAAAGCCCATTATACTGTTCGTAGGTGTTCTTAATTCTGATGCAATATCAGCTATAATCTGACCAACTGAAATATTAGTGAAGCTTCCCTTAGTATTCCAGAGCCTTAAAAAATTCTTAATTGCAGCCCCAACGATTTCCAGGGTGTCTTTTTCAGATTTGGTGAATACATTTTTTTTTGCAAGCTTTAGGAGAAACCTCTCCGTAGCGGAAATCTTGATGAATAAACATCCTTCATAAATAACAAAATCCGATGTTTGAATTTGGCAGTCGGTTTGACTATTAAAGCTTACAGAGTCGATATTAGAGGAAATTGACTTACAAACAGCGCATCTGAACATAGAATCACTTATAAAAACCTTTTTAGCTCCGTCAGATTTGCCTAAAAATAAAAGACTATCATCTTCAGTAATCCTAAATAATACCGCTGCCTGCAATTCCAACTCGCTTACCAGGAATTCACATAAAGTTCGAGGGAAATCCTGAGGTGATTTTACTGCTAAATTTAAAAGGTCGTTATATCTGGTTAATGATTCAATTTTTGAACTCTGCATTCAAGGTCCACATTTTGAAATTTTAGTTATTTGGGCTCAAATTATCCCTTTTGTAAATATAAGTATTTATTTTACAAAAAGTAAAAGCGATTTGTTATAGTAATAATTT
>CAYPNM010000100.1:0-5999 GCA_964412105.1 uncultured Ignavibacteriaceae bacterium
ACATGGTTTCCCCAGTTTTTCAGATCAGGCGAATACGAAATCCACATATTTGCTCTTGGCGGGTTAACCGGGCGATGAATCAAAGCCCAATTACCGTTAATTCGATCGGGTAATAATGCCGCATCTTTATCTTCGGGGGGCATTATGACACCGTGGCGCTCAAAGTTTTTGAAATCTTTTGTCAATGCAAGGGCTACTCCGGGTCCGTCGCGTGTATATGCAGTATAGACTACCGCATATTTTTTTAATTCTTCAACGAAAGTAATACGCGGATCTTCAATACCCCATAATTCTTCCAGGAAATTTTTCGCGTCGGGTAACATAGTTGGAGTTGCATCTATCTGCCAACCATCTATACCATTTGCAGAGCGGGCAGCGCAAAGGTGAGAAAGGCCCCGTCGATCTTCTACCCGGCACAAAAGTAATGTCGTTCCATCCTGAAGTATTGTTGCACCTGCATTAAATACACTATTAATAGGATATGGCCAGTTTTCGGCAGTTAGTATTGGGTTAAGTTTATGTCGGGTAAAAATTTTTGTCTGCTGATTGTTCATTTTGATAATGCCTCTTTTGATAATTGTGTCTGTTCAGATAAACGCAGTTCCAGCAATGATTGTAAAAAAGCCAAAGTGGATTCTGCACCCTGGTTTTCGTTCGGGCGATCCGAATGCAAACCATCACGACAACCGCCTGTAGTCGGATCATAAACGGAAAGATTTAAATCGTTACGCCCGAGGAACCACTCGAATGCAGTCCGAGCTTCTTTATGCCAGAGTTTGTCTCCTGTAATTCTGAAGGCCTCAAGACAGGCAGATACCATTGTCTGAGCCTCAACCGGTTGTTGATCGAAGCGGGCACGTTCGCCACCCTGTTTGTAAAATCCATTTGAACCTATTGGTACAAAATGTCCTTTGCTGGAATGCTGCAGATTGGCAAGCCAGTTTAATGATTCCAACCCGGCATCAATCATTCTATTATCAGAAACCAATTTGCCGCAGGTAAGTAATGAGTGTGATAGGGCAGCGTTGCAATAGGAAAGTTCTTTTTCAAACCAGGCCCATTGCTGTGTGCGGTTACTTTGGTATAATTTTAGAAGCCGTTTTGCCAATTCATCTCTTACCTGGCTTGCTCTACTGTCACCAGCATATTTTTGTGAATACTCATCAATCCCGACAAGAGCAAATGCCCATGCCCGTGGACTGGTGGTTAATAGAATAGTAGGCAGGGTTTGCTCAAATAACCAGGCGGCCATTAAATTTTGTGCCGGTATGCTGCATCGGTTTAATACGCAGCCTAATGCCCACAACGCACGTCCATGGCTATCGTCTGATCCGCTTTCTTCCAGCCAATTTTGCTGGTAGTCCATAAAATTTCTGAATCGCCGTGTCTGTGCATTACAAGCATATCCGAGAAAAGCAAGATACCTGGAGGATAATTTTGACTCTTCTTCATAACCGAGTTCATCCAGCAGAGCGCTTACTAATAAAGCACGGGCATTGTCATCGGTTGTGTAACCGTGAGAATAATTTGGAACTGTAAAAAGAGCATGTTGAAATATGCCCGTATAGTCCGTCATGCGAACTAAGTGATCGAGTTTTAAAGGAGGTAATTCCCCGTGGTTTTTATCAAGTGCTTTCGCTGCAAATCCCGGCGATATATAATGACGGCGTTCCACACGCGCACGATCAAAATTTTCCATATATCGTTGTGCAACTTCTGACCAAATCATAGATCGTCCAAACATATAAGCACGTTTGCGCATTGCATGCCGTTCGGCTTCGTTGTTCAGAAGGTTAATAACCTGTTCAGCTAAAGCTTCGTGATCGCGAAACGGGAAGAGTACGCCACGTCCATCCGAAAGAACCTCCTGCGCATACCAGTACGGAGTTGAGATAACAGCTTTGCCTGCCCCAACTGTATAAGCCAGTGTTCCGGATGCAATTTGTGCTTCGTTAAGATAAGGCGTAATATAGATATCGGCCGCACCAATGAACTCTACAAGTTCTTCCAAACTGACAAAGCGATTGTAAAATATAACATTACTCTCCACACCCTTTTGTCGAGCAAGCCATTGCAAAGAAAGGCGGTATGTTTCACCCTCTTGTTGAATTACGTGTGGATGTGTTGCACCAACAACTATATAAACCACATTTGGATAATGTGCGACGATTTCAGGCAGTGCCGAGATAACAGTTTCGATGCCCTTGTTCGACGAGAGCAAACCAAAACTTAGTAAGACAATCTTACCTTCCACACCAAATAAATCCTTATTAAAACTTGGATCGACAAATGGTATGTCGGGAATACCGTGCGGGATCAAATCTATTTTTTCCAGCGGAACCCGGTAAATATCGTGTAGAAATTCAATGCTGCATTCGCTCATAACTACTAAACGATCTGATAATGCTGCGACTTCTTCCAGTACCCGCCGCTGATCGCTGTTGGGGTTTTTCAGGATAGTATGCAAAGTAGTAACTATTGGCATACGTAAACCGCGCAGCAGTGCAAGGATATGGCTTCCCGCTTTTCCTCCGAAT
Organism: uncultured Ignavibacteriaceae bacterium; assembly: GCA_964412105.1. Lineage (GTDB taxonomy): Bacteria > Bacteroidota > Ignavibacteria > Ignavibacteriales > Ignavibacteriaceae > JAKAGZ01. The sequence continues at coordinate 2,538 of CAYPNM010000100.1, forward strand.
ATTCCATACTCGAATTGCAGGCACACTATATCAATGTTATTGATGTTTAAAAAGTCTGAAGCCCTAAAGTAAGAATCGATATCTTTTTCTATCAGTTCAAATCGTACACGGTTTGAATAATCATACCCAGCTGCTACATCATTGACCGGTATCGCAATACAAGTTGTACTGCTATACTGTTTGGCAATCGATTCACATAAGTCCGTTGTAAATGTGGCAATGCCGCATTGTCGAGGTAAATAATTGCCAATGAATGCAATTCGATTAAGTGTTGAATTTGTAATGTCCTGGTTCAAGTCAATTTATACTTTTTCGTTAATGGTATTGCTATTTCTTTTTGGTCATAATCAAACAACCGAAAAAACCAATGATTAATCCTGCAACAAAAATTATCGGCAACAGTATGGCACGTGACATTTCAACCTTCCAAAAATAAAGTTGAAATCCAGCCATCTCAGTATTTTGAATAATTATTATTCCAAATAGCAAAAGTATTACAATGATGAAAACTGTTTTTGGCTTCATCTTCTACTTACCTTAAAAATAATTTGTTGTGCTGTTTCATTAGAATATCAATTCAATAATAATTGCTACTGACTCCGGATTTATCAGGTCTGTTTTATAATCAAATACTGTTTAATCTTTTTCTGTGAATGCATCAGTAATTTCTTTTCCAATATAGTCCACATCATTATAAAACTTTCTTTTGAAGTCTTCCCGATCATCTTTCCCTTCATATTTATATTCATTTATCTTTTTCTTTAATCCAAAATGTTTTGCTCCAATGTCAAAAGCTTCTTGAATTCTACAACAGCATAAACAGATGTTCACTATTGTTCAATAGAGCAAAGGGATGATAAGTGGGCTACATCCTTTAAGAAAAGATCCGAAAATTATTCGTCTAACAGGGAAGTAGAATCCATTGCAGATTTGTAAGCATCGGAGAGATGAGCGTGCTTGGCGATCTGCACGCGGGTGTTGAGTGCTAATTTTTCGAGTATATTGTGAACGTGACTTTTAACGGTGTAAGGGGATAGATGAAGCTTTTGTGCTATTTCCTTATTAGTAAAACCATCGGCAATCAACTCTACAACCTGCCTCTCACGTTTTGTCATTCGCACGGATTGATTTATTACCGAAGCTGATGATCCGTTTATTGCATGATCAACGATCTGGGAGAAAAGGGTGCCTGTTAAATGCGGCGGTAAGACTTTTCCACCTTTTGAGACCGTTCGAATGGTTTTAAAAAAGTCACTAACGTTTGCATCTTTGAGTATGAACCCAGAAACGCCAGCCCGTACAAATTCAAGCACGTCAGACTGAAGCGGGATCAGATCCATTACTATGATTTTAGTTTCCGGGAAATTCTGTTTGGATGATTTAACAATCTGAATGCTGTTCTGGCTTCGCAAACCAAGATCAAGAAGGACAATATGCGGATGAAGCTTTTCCATCATTGCCAGTATGTTCTCGCCGTTACCTACTGTGGCGACGGCCTGCATATCAGGCTGTTTTTTCAGCATTGATGCTATGCCGTTGCGAAGCAGCCTATTATCTTCGATGAGCAAAAGTTTGATTTTCTTCAATTAATATCCCCGGTTTTGGTCCACATACTATAAATCCAATTAAATATAATAAAATATTAAAATTAATGTAATAATGGCGTAAGAATTGATCCAAAAATAAATAAATCGGGCAAAATCGGGACTCAGACATAATTTATTTTTTGTCCAATGGACAAACACCTCTCTTAATTCAATATTATCAGCCGCCGTCAGGTTACCTGCGGGATATGAAAACTAAATAATCGTATAAAAAAGGAGAGAACAAAAAATATCGCGGCAGCCCAAAGATTATCCTGAATGAAATATTTTTTTTATATTGTGTTGTAATATTGCTATCTAAATAAAAGGGGATAATATGAAAAAGCCATTCTTAATTTTAATTATTCTCGCAATTCCGGACTGCAAGCAGAACTTTAACAATGAAATAAAATCAGAAATTAGCTTTTCCAAAGCGAAAGCCGGCCGCAGTATTTATTCAAATAAAGGTATTCTAATTCCGGAAATTACCAGGCGAATCATCTCAAAATTTATTGTTTTTCCTCTTGACATTACTTACCCTATAGGTTAAGTTAATGAAAAGAAAATACATAAAGGTCCTATTAGATTCTTTTATTGCTGATAATATAGAATTTGCCGGTAAAAATGTTGAACTTTATGCTGATAGCAGGGGATATGACAAAATTATGGATTTCCTTTTGGAAACTGATTCAAATAATAACTTCATTAGAATAGATAGATTCAGAAATATTTTGGTTGAGGTTTATAGCTTTAGATATAATAAAGACCTTTATGATAAGCCTAAAATCTCTAAAAAATCTAAAGATATAACAATAATGAAATTCAAGAGACATAGAGGGAGTAATTGGCGAATTTTATGCAAAGAATTTGTTTCTGGCGGTAAGAAAATTGTAATGATCGTGATGTTTGACAAAAAAACTCAAGGTATTTCAAAAAAACAAAAACAAAAAATAGAAGCTATAGGAGATTATGAATATGAGTTCAGATAAACTCGATATAAAAATTAAAAAACTAAATGATGCTTTAAAACTCAAATCACATGAAGAAAAGCTCAAATTTGATGCTGTTAAAATACATTTAAATATTATGCATCAGGTCCAGGAACTCCTCGATAAAAATGATATGTCCCATTCTTCTCTTGCTGAATTATTGAATGTTTCTGAAGCTTATATCAGTAAACTATTCAGTGGTGACAAATTACTGAACATTGAAAAGATTGCACAGATTCAATGGATATTTAATACTAAATTTGCTTCAAGTTTTATTAAACCTAATAAAAATAAATCCAGCAATAAAAAACGAACTGGTACATTATCAGCCGGCAGGTCTGCCTACCGGAGAGACAGGTCCGGGTATGCAATTTCTGCGAAATCTAATAATTAAATTGTGTTAAGTCTTTTCCAAATCTAATCTGGTCAATTCCAAAACCCAAAAGATCTTGAAGACAATACTATCGAAGTAAAAGGCAGGTTTAAAAATACTAACCACTATTCGCTAATCAACTAATTTAATATCAAGGCACTCCGGAATTGACACTCCACTCTAAACACTGAACTCTGAACACTATTCAACTATCCCCTCATCCTCTCCACAACCTGCCTGCCGTGTTATACTTCAGTATTTTTGCAACAATCAAAGAATTTATTTATTATTTTAATATAAAAATGTGATAACGTTTTTATCCCCGACCTTTAGGTCGGAGTATAAAGGAAAGTTGCAAATGTTATTGGCTTTAGCTACATTTTTTGTAAATGGGGCTAAAGCCCAGCTTAATTATGAATTATTAAACCCCGGGCTAAAGCCCGGGGCTATATAGCAAATAATCAAAATAATTATAATAATCCTTACCGAATTACTGAAGTAGTACACTGCCGGTAGG
>CAYPNM010000101.1:0-5903 GCA_964412105.1 uncultured Ignavibacteriaceae bacterium
TGATAAACCTGCCTTAGCGCAGGAATAAAATATGCTAATACCCAAAATTCATATTTAACTAAAAAGCTAGATTTTGCTATAGTATTAAGAATGATTGCTAATTTCCCAGCTTATTGAAGCAGAAAATAGGATGCCATTATTATTCGTTGTCTTTTTGAAAGGAGATCAAATATAATTAAATTATTAACCTTTATTTAGATTAAAATTTATCATAAAAAGGGAGAAAATGATAATCATAACGGGTGCCGCTGGTTTTATTGGCAGCGCATTGGTATGGCGACTAAACCAGTTGGGCAAAAACAATATCATCATAGTAGACGAGCTCGGTAAAGATGAAAAATGGAAAAATCTTGTTGGACTGGATTACGAAGATTTCATTAATAAGGATCTTTTTATAGAGAAGCTCGAAAGCGGCTTAAATTTTAAAGTTGATGCAATTATTCATATGGGAGCAAATTCCTCAACAACAGAAAAAGATGCCGACCATTTATTAAACAATAACTTTGAATACACAAAGAAATTAGCTGCTTATTCAATAGATAATAATATAAGATTTATCTATGCTTCATCAGCTGCCACTTATGGTGATGGAAATCTCGGATTCGATGATGCAGATAATATGTCTTTGAAACTCCGGCCGCTTAATATGTATGGCTATTCTAAAAATCTATTTGACATATGGGCGCTTAAAAAAAACATTCTGGGTAAAATTGTCGGGATTAAATATTTCAATGTTTTTGGTCCGAATGAATATCATAAAGGTGACATGCGAAGCGTTGTACATAAAGCCTTCGAACAAATAAGTGATACTGGAAAGGTAAAATTATTTAAATCAAGAAATAAGAGCTATAAAGACGGTGAACAGAAAAGAGATTTTATTTATATAAAAGACGCTGTCGATATGACTTTGTTTTTTATGGATCATAAAAATAAAAATGGTCTTTACAATGTTGGATCAGGTAAAGCAAGAACCTGGAATGATCTTGTAACAGCTTTATTTAATGCTCTCGGCAAGCCTGTTAATATTGAATACATCGACTTACCCGAACATCTGGCAGATAAGTACCAATATTTTACCGAAGCCACGCTGGATAAAATAAAAAAAGCCGGCTACACTCAAACTATTTCTTCTCTAGAAGAGGGGGTAACAGACTACGTAAAAAATTATTTGATTTCTAATAAATATTTGGAAAGATAATCAATGAATAAGTTAAAGACTTTTCTCCACCAATTAATTTTAGGTCAGTTATAGGAAGATTCATCATCCTCAAATAAATCATCATCCTCATCTTCTTCATCAAAATCAAAATCTTCATCAAAGATCTCATCATCAGGTTCTTCATCAAATCCATCATCATCAAATTCATCATCATCCTCGTCAGAATAATCGTCATCTTTAGAACCAAGAAACATTTTTAATGTCTCCTGATCTTCGTATCCAGTAACCGGAATCCCTATTTCCAAACATTCCTCGATTAGCTCTTCCCTCGTTTTCAGTTCTTCCTTGCCGGACTGGTTATTAGACCCCGTCATTTTAATGAACCTCCTATAAATAGAAATATCTTATAAGCAAAATAATTAATCGAATTCCCTATGAGCAAAAATAATAAATAATGTTTATATGAAAATAATTTAAAAATATTGTAAAGTGCAAAGTAAATATATAACTTTATTTATCGGATGAATGTTATATAAAACGAAAAAGTCTTTAATATTCACCCGTAAAAATTTAAGTGCCGTTTTATATAATGTCAATACATTTGTTAATCATAATAAAAACCTAATTTTATGAAGCTTGCAACACTATGCTATGTAATTGATAAATTACAAAATAAAACCTTAATGATTCACAGGGTTAAAAAGGAAAATGATTACCACGAAGGGAAGTGGAACGGACTGGGCGGCAAGCTTGAACTGGGTGAAAGTCCCGAAGATTGCGTCATAAGAGAAATAAAGGAAGAAGCTGGCCTGATCATCAAAAATCCGAGAATGCATGGATTTATAACTTTTCCCAATTTTGACGAGGTTGATGACTGGTATGTTTTTATTTTTACGTCCGAAGATTTTAAAGGCAATTTAATCGATTCGCCCGAAGGAAATCTCAAATGGGTTCCTAATAATGAGCTTACATCATTAAATCTATGGGATGGTGACAAGATATTTTTAGAATGGCTTTTTCAAGATAAATTTTTTAGTGCAAAATTTATTTATGAAAAAGGCAAATACAAAAATCATATAGTCAATTTTTACTAATTATCATCCGCGATAATAATTAAATTATTATTCAATAAATGAAATGGATAGAGCTAAATAATTTTTCACACGAAGCGCTTGCTGAAGCAAGAAAACAAATACACCATGCCGCGCAACTCCCATCCATTGCCGGCCGTTGTTTAAATCCCAAAGATTCCGCGGATAACTATGCTGCCCTAATTTACGATAAAAATAACAATCGGCTAACCAGTCAGTCGCTTGGAGATAGCGGGTTTCGAGCAGCGCTTAGCATATCGGATTTTAAGTTGGATATAATTAATGAAAAAGGGGAATCATTAATTTCTTTTACGCTGGCCGCAAAAACATACGATGAAGCATTCAAATGGCTGGCTGAAAAAATATCGGAGTTAGGCTTTGATCCAAGCAAATTAAGCAAAAATTTACCTTATCAAATCCCAGCATATCCAACTTCCAATGATGTGCCATTTAACTACACTAACGCTACATATTTTGCTGAGTTACAAAAATACTTTTTTAATGCTGCTTACGTTTTAGAAAATATTAGCAAATATGAAAAAAATGTCTCCCTAGTACGTTGCTGGCCCCATCATTTTGATACCGCAGTATTAATTACAATAGAAAGAAATAGTGATCCTGAAAAATCGAAAACTATTGGTGTGGGCTTATCTCCCGGTGACGAAAGCTACAATGAGCCATATTTTTATACCTCGCCGTGGCCTTACCCGGAGAACAAAAAAAAGCTGCCGATATTAAATCATGGCCATTGGCATAAAGAAGGGTGGTTTGGTGGTGTTTTAACTGCTACGGAAATAATCAGGTATAATGACAAATCCGAACAATTAAAAATTGCAGAAAGCTTTATTGAAGCCGGAATACGTAGCTTGAAAAAATTATTGTAAATAATGCAGACCTTCGCAGAAAAAGCAATAAAATATTTTACAAGGCTTAAAGCTCCTACCGAGCTGCCCACTAGAATTGAAATTGCCAATCCATATAAATCAAAAGATGCCAAAAGAATAGTTAAAGAATTCTTTGAAAAGTATTTTAATGATAATATGGAAAGGATATTTATTTTTGGAATTAATCCAGGAAGATTCGGAGGGGGTTTAACAGGAATTTCTTTTACCGATCCGGTTGCACTTAAAGAAAAATGTGGTATAAATAACAATCTTGGGACTAAAAGAGAGTTATCAAGCAGGTTTATTTATAAATTTATAGATGACTTTGGTGGAGCGGAAAGCTTTTATAAAAGATATTTTTTAACTGCACTATATCCGCTTGCATTGCTTAAAGACAGGAAAAACTATAACTATTATGATAGCACAGCTTTATATAATACGTTAAAGCCTTATATTATTGATGCTCTAAAGAAACAGATTGACTTTGGCGCGTATAGAAAATTTACTGTTTCATTAGGTAAAAAGAATTTTGATTATTTAATGAAAATAAACGACGAATGCGGCTTTTTTGAAGAAGTGCGCTTTGTGGAACACCCACGATATATAATGCAATATAAGTTAAAGGAAATTGATTTGTATTTAGATAAATATCAAAAAGTTTTATTTTAGCAATTTTGATAATATCCCTGGAGGTATATATGTTCTTGGGACACTATGGTGTTGGATTCGCTTCGAAAAAGGTTGAACCACGAGCCTCGCTGGGGACATATATAATGGCTGCTGTTTTCCTAGATCTTCTATGGCCTATCTTCCTGTTAATTGGGCTTGAACACGTTAAAATCGATCCTGGAAACACCCTTGTAACACCATTAAACTTTTATGATTATCCCTATTCACACAGTTTGTTAATGTCGGTCGTCTGGTCCGTATTGTTCGGAGCAGTTTATTACCTAATTAAAAAAGACAGGAAAATTTCCGTTATTCTGGGAATTTGCGTCTTCAGCCACTGGATTCTTGATTTCATTGTGCATAGAGCTGATCTACCCCTAGCGCCGGGAGTGGAAACATTTTTCGGGTTGGGTTTGTGGAATTCATTGCCGGCAACATTAATTGTCGAACTTCTCATATTTTTTGTCGGTTTGTATTTATATTTGAAAACCACCAAATCAAAGAATAAAGTTGGTTCTATAATTTTGTGGGGGTTCGTAATACTCCTACTGTTAATTTATGTATTAAATTTATTTTCAGGTTCTGAACCACCGAATGCTAATGTAATAGCAATTAGTGCTCTCGGGCAATGGTTGTTTGTAGCGTGGGGATACTGGATTGATAAAAACAGAATAATTAAGGATTAAGGATGAAAATATTAATTAAAACATTTTTGCTCTTCTTTTTATTTTTTCAAATCGCTACGGCACAAAGCAATTATTCGAAGGGAGAGTTAGTAGAAATAAATGGAACCAAACTTTTCGTAAAAACTATGGGTTCTGGTGAACCTATTGTTATGGTGCATGACGGCCCTGGATTTAACTATCTGTACTTTTTACCTCAGTTTAAGGAATTAGCAAAACATTATAAGCTAATCTTCTATGATCAGAGAGCAAGTGGAAAGTCTTCCGCTGACGTTGATTCAAGCTCTATTACTATGGACAACTTCGTAAAAGATCTGGAGGGTATAAGAAAACTGTTCGGACTAAAAAAAATGAATCTCTTTGGTCACTCATGGGGAGGACTTATTGCAATGAATTATGCAATAAAATATCCGCAAAATCTAAGATCTTTAATTCTTTCAAATACGACACCAGCCAAATCTAAATTGAGAAACGAAATCTATTATATACTCTCCTCAAGAACGACAAAAAAAGAGGGTGATGAAATTAGAAAAATAACTTCTTCAAAAGGGTATAAAGAGAAAGACCCCAAAGTAATGGCAAAATTTTACAAACTACTATTCGCTCCATCGTTTTATAACAGAAAATATGCTGATAGTCTTAATATTATACTTCCGCCTGATAATGAGAAAAAAAACAAACTTTTATCACTTTTACCCCTGTTCAGTTATGATATAAACTTTCAACTGGAATTTGTTAAATGCCCAACACTTATCATTACAGGAGATTATGATATTATGCCACCGCAAGCAAATGAGGAAATACACAAAGATATTAAAACCTCCAAGCTCGTCACATTAAAACATTGCGGACATTTTCCATTCATAGAGGATAAAAAAGAATACTTTAAAGTACTTGAAAACTTCCTATCAAGCTTAAACAAAAAGAAGTAGTCTGATATGAGAAGTCATTTTTCGTTTGCCTTTATTATTGTCTTTTCTGCTTTAGCTTTTGTTTCCTGTAATAACAGCAAAGTAGAAAATATGCAGAAAGACATCGATTCCCTGAAATCAGAAATCAATAATTCATACAAGCCCGGACTCGGGGAATTTATGCTGACAGCACAAATGCATCATGCCAAACTTTGGTTTGCAGGGATCAATGAAAACTGGCCATTAGCTAACTTCGAGACAGGGGAAATTAAAGAAACTCTTGATAATGCGGTTAAATATTTACCGGAAAGAATAGAGACAAAAGATATACCTATGATTTATCCAGCATTAGACAGTTTACAAGCATCTATTAATAACAAAGATCTTAAAAAGTTTACGCATGATTTTAAAGTACTGACTGAAACCTGCAATAACTGCCACAAAACAGTAAATTATCAATTCAATGTAATAAAGGTTCCAACATCAGAACCGGTGAGCAACCAAGA
>CAYPNM010000102.1:0-5892 GCA_964412105.1 uncultured Ignavibacteriaceae bacterium
AAAATGCGGATTTGATTGTAATTCCTTGATTTTCAGGGGGTTGCATATTATATTCTAAGAGAACTTAATTGAAAAAGAAGGAGGAATATTATGAGTACAGAAAATAATATCGGAAAAGGTTTGTTGCTTGGATTTATTGCTGGAGGTGCTATTGGGGCCATATTCGGGATGCTTTATGCACCCAAGAGCGGAAAGGAATTGAGAGATGACCTAAGAGTAAAATCGGACGAATACCTTGATGAAGCTGATAAATATATTGCTGAGGCAAAAGACCGCGCCAAAGAAATGATTAATGATGGAAAGAAAAGATCAGAAAAACTTATCAGCGACGCAAAAGTCAGATCAGCCGAATTATTGAAGGATGCCGAGAAAGTATTTAATGATGCAAAGTCAAGGACAAATAAGGCTGTGGAGAGCGGCCGGGCTTCATTTGAAAGCGAAGCCAGCAAACTGAAATCAGCCGTTAAAGCCGGTGTAGATGCATACAAAGAAACGAAGTCTTCCTGATTTAATTAGTAAGTGATTTATTATGGATTTTGTTTTTATTTTTCAGATCATTTTGCTTATAGCTGCGTCCGCGTTATGCATTTATTTAATAATTTATTTTAACCGGATAACTAAATCGATTTCATCAATTGAAGATGATATCAAAAACCTGGCGGAAGATATTAAACCCCTAATTAAAGCAACAACCTCCCTGAGCAATAATATTAATAGTATCACCGAAAGCGCAAAGAGTCAGGTTGACATAACAAAAGGCATTGTTACAGACATTAAAGATCGAGTTGATTTAATGCTGGGATTTGAGGAAAAGATACGTGAGGGAGTTGAGGGACCGGTAATAGGACTTATAAAAAACCTTTCTGCTATTACTAAAGGAATTGATACTTTTTGGAAAACCTACAAAAAATAACTAACACAAAATAAAATTCTCACCTTGTTTAAAGGAGGAATCACTTGAAAGAATATGGAGCCGAATCAATACGCAACATTGCGTTTATCGGACACGGAGGTAGCGGTAAGACTTCGTTGTCCGAAATAATTTTATTTACCGCTGGCGAAATTAACAGAATCGGAAATATTGCAGAGGGAAATACAGTTTCCGATTACACGCCAAATGAAATTGAAAAACAAATCTCAATCTCTACCTCGCTTCTTCACCTCGAATGGAATAATACAAAACTTAATTTACTCGATACACCCGGCTATGCTGATTTTCTCGGTGATGTAAAATGCGCTATGAGGGTTTGTGATACTTCAGTTATGGTTCTTAAATCGGCTGAAGGAGTAGAAGTCGGATCGGAAATTACCGGACGGTTTATAGATGAATACAATTTACCTTCGGCAATAATCATAAACAAAATCGATAATGAACATTCGGCATTTAAAACAACAGAGGCTCAGGCTAAAGACAGAATATCCAACGGGGCAATTGTGGTTACTTTTCCCGTTATTGAAGGCCCAAATTTTGATACTGTTGTTGATGTTGTTAAAATGAAGGCATATAAATACGGTGAACCGGGCAGCAGAAACGTTACTGAAATGGAAATCCCCGACAATTTAAAATCTGCTGCAGAGGCATATAGAACAGAACTAATTGAAAAAGTAGCTGAAACGACAGAAGAGCTGATGAATAAATATTTTGATCAGGGTACATTATCTGACGAAGAACTGGCCTCCGGGATTAAACTTGCCATGGTAAAAAGAAATCTAAGCCCCGTATTTGCGCTATCATCAAGCAAAGGAGTTGGAGTTAATAATTTTCTGGATTTTGCTTCAAGTTATTTCCCATCTCCGGCTGAAAGAGGGGGAGAGGAAGCAACATTAAAAGATTCAAATAATAAAATAAATGTTAAACCGGACTCAGGTGGTGAACCTGTAATTTTTATATTCAAAACAATTTCAGAGCAGCACGTTGGTGAACTTTCTTTGTTTAAGGTATACTCCGGTTCCGTTCACGCGGGATTGGATCTTATGAATGAAACCAACGGAAAAACTGAACGTTTGAGTCAGCTTTCTATTTTAAATGGGCATAACAGGAAAGAGGTCAATAATGTAATGGCAGGTGATTTTGCGGCTGTTGTGAAGTTAAAGGATACCCACACAAATAATACACTATCATCAAAAAATTATTCTGCAATAATGACTCCCATTAAATTTCCGGAAGCTGTAATCAGAGGAGCAATAAAACCAAAAGCAAAGGGTGATGAAGATAAAATTGCTTCAGGACTGCATACTCTTCATGAAGAAGATCCTTCATTCAGTGTAGCATTTGATCCTGAAATTTCACAGACAATTATTTCAGGCCAGGGAGAATTACAATTGTCACTCGCCATTAAGAGACTAAAGGAAAGGTATGGAGTTGATGTTGATCTTGTTGAACCCAGAGTCCCTTACAGGGAAACTATAAAGGGCAGAACTAATGAAGTTGAATACAAGCACAAAAAACAATCGGGCGGCAGAGGTCAGTATGGTCATGTGTTCTTTAAAATGGAACCGCTGCAGCGCGGAAAAGGTTTTGAGTTTGAAAACGCGATAGTCGGAGGAGTAGTTCCAGGCAGATTTGTTCCAGCTGTCGAAAAGGGAATTATAGAAACGATGGATAAAGGTGTAATTTCAGGAAACAAGGTAATAGATGTTAAGGTGACATTGTTTGACGGATCATATCACAATGTTGATTCAGATGAAATGTCATTTAAGCTGGCAGCGGCCCAGTGTTTTAAGAAAGGTTTCCTTGAGTGTAAACCAATTCTGCTTGAACCGATTTACGAAATCGTTGTCACCGTTCCGGAAGAATATATGGGCGATGTAATGGGGGATATTTCAAGCAAGCGCGGAAAAATTCTGGGTATGGATGCAGACGCTCATTTTCAGGTTATTAAAGCTCATATGCCTCTTGCTGAATTATATAGGTACTCTTCAAATCTCAGGAGTCTGACACAGGGCAGGGGTGTTCACAGGCGAAACTTCTCTCATTACGAGGAAGTACCGAAGGAAGTTGAACAAAAAATAATTGATGAGTATAATAAATCGAGAGAAGAAGGACATTAAGAATAATCAAGGCGGGCAGAAATACCCGCCTCTTTAATATGAGGATAGATGGAAAAGCTCTGGTCTCCATGGAGATCACAATATATAGACTCTTTTAAGTTTAAGGACAAAAATAAAAAAGAAGAATGCGTTTTTTGCGAACTGGCAAAAGAGGATCCTGAAAAGGCTGACAATATTGTTGTCGATAAAGGAGCCCTGACATTTACAGTTTTGAATTTATATCCTTATAATAACGGGCATCTGATGATCGTTCCGTATCGTCATACCGATGACTTTTCTTCCCTGACAAGTGATGAGAAAATTGAAGTAATGGACAAGCTTCAGACCGCCGAAGAAGCGTTGAAGATGGTTCTATCGCCTGAAGCGTTTAATATTGGAGCAAATATAGGCAGATCGGGCGGAGCCGGCATACACGAACACCTCCATTTTCATATTGTGCCCAGATGGAACGGAGATACTAATTTTATGCCTGTGCTGGGAGAAGTGAAAGTTATCTCTCAGGATTTGCTGGATACAAAAAAGAAATTGTTTGAAGCCTACAAAAAATTAATGAATAAATAAAAAGTAATTACCTCCCTATTAATCATAAAATCTATATTATGAATTTTAAGACAAATAAGTTCCCCGTTTTTATGCTGCTCATATTATTATCTTTTATCTTTTTTAACTGTGCTGAAAAATACGACTCAGGAAAAGATCTTTATATGAAAAACGGGTTGATTTACAAGAAGGGTGAAAATAAGCCGTTCACAGGGAAAGTGAAAGGGAAAGCAAATAATAAAATCATTCAATATGAAGTTAAGAATGGCCTGAAGGATGGTGAATTCATTTTATATTTTCCCAATGGCACTGTTCAAATAAAAGGCAATATGATTAAAAATAAAAACGAAGGGGAGTGGAGTTATTACTATTCAAATAGTGTGCTGGAGTCAAGAGGAGATTTTAGAAATGATACTGCGGATGGAACCTGGACCTGGTACTTCCCGAATGGAAATCTGAAAGAAGAAGGGAAATATACAGATGGTGAAAGAGAAGGGGAATGGCGATCCTTCAATGATGATGGAAGTCTATATATAAAACGGTATTTCAAGGATAATGTACTGGTTGATTCTGTAATGGCTAATTAGATTCTTCTTTTTGCTCTTCTGGTCCAATAAATTAACAAATCCATTATAAATATTATTTCCGGAGATAATTTCAGACCTATCGCTCAGTTGGTGGGCTTTTTAATTGCTCTAATCCTTATAATTATCCTTTTAGAGATTTATGCTTTAAACCTGTTCTTAATTTTATAGAATAGATTTTAATTTGGAGAAACTATGAAATGGTTTAAGAGTAATCTTCCTATCCAGCAAACTGCAGAAATCCTTATTTCCATCAGGACTATTCTTACTAATATTGAAAAAGCTGACGAATACAAAATCGCTTGTTTTACAAAGGTTGCTCAGGACGGGTCAATAAATATTTTTTTAACGGATGAAATTATTAAAATCCTGCCGCGTGATTTAAGACTAAAATATAAATTTGAAAAATGTGCACCACCGTCGAATAAATCCGATAATGAGGGTTCTTCATTATTGTATCAATTTGGATATTCTCACATACTTTCTAATCCTGAAGCTTCTTGATTTTTAGGTTTTCTAATTATTCAACTAGTTAACCGAATTCAATAAATCATCAGCTCTTATTTGAAAATAAATTCCTGAAGTTCTGCAGCCTAAGGCAGTAATTTATTTGCTTTATTGCTTAAATAATTACCAATAGTTAAATTATTATTTAGTTTAGTAAGATAATAACGCACATTCAACAGGTAGAGGGAGCTTTCCGAAAAATCTAATATATTCTTTTTAAATAAAGAGGGGTTAATATGAAAAAGTTATCTGTCTTTTTACTGGTTTTATTTTTTTATTCCGCGTCCGCATTTTCTCAGATCAACCTTACTACTAATTTCAGTTATAATAAGACAACCGGGGAATTCACTAATAATTATAAAACAGGCGTCGGAGTTTCCGGTGGGATAGAATTCTATCTGCAAAACTCAGATATAGCATTATCGACTGAACTTGGTTACATCAAATTTACCACACTATATAATCTTTTTGGTTTTTCTCCTGATATGGATATTATAACATTTACCGGCGGCATAAAATATTTCGTTAGATCAAACGACAGTAAGATTTATCCTTATTTTGGAGCTAAGCTGGGTTTAATGAGTTCAAAGGTTCAAGATTTTGACAGCTCATATAAGTTATCTTTTATCTGGGCACCGGAGGCGGGGCTCAGGTTTCAAATAGCTCAGAGCGGAACTGCGATTGATGCAAATATTCAGTACAACAACTCATCGAAAAAAGGAGCAATAATATCCTTTGTCGGTTTCAATGTGGGGTTGGCTTTTGCTTTATAAAGAGGACTAAGAGATTAATCTCATTATTTATTCCAGCTCCAATAACTCCCATTGTGTGATGTAAAAAGGCAGCTTTTTGTAATTTATTTTTATTATTCTGTTATAATAAATTGCAAAATGAGGGTATAAATATTATTTTTGGAAACAATTTCAGGGCCCATAGCTCAGTTGGTTAGAGCACCCCCGACTTGATAAGTCGGGAGGGGTCGGTGGTTCTTCGGCAAATTTAGAATAAATAGTTTTACGGAATCCCTTTGGGAAAGGCCATCAATTCTGAAATTGAGAAAATATAGTTTACTTTGTACATTTAATATAATAGTTATTAGGGCCCATAGCTCAGTTGGTTAGAGCATCTGACTCATAATCAGAGGGTCGGTGGTTCAAGTCCATCTGGGCCCACAAAATAGCCTCCATAATACCAACCTTTCAGGGGAAAA
>CAYPNM010000103.1:0-5616 GCA_964412105.1 uncultured Ignavibacteriaceae bacterium
GTGATCCTTTTGGGGATTTTTGCAGGAGGTACATGCCAGTTGTATGGGAGTTGTACAGGAGATAGGAAAGTCTGCCAATTTGGCAGACTTTCCTACTTTAAAATAGGTATGGGTGCAAGGAAGTCCCCATTCAGCTTCTATTTTTAAACTACTATTCTTTCAGATAATAGAGTATAGAGCAAAGTCTGTATTAGTGTGCGGATGGTTTAAATCCTTATAGAAATTAAGTTTCTCATTAAACCATTTTTCCGTAAGGCCATTTGTTTCGGCAATTTGCTTAAGCCATTTTATTTCATTATCCGGAACAATACCGTCAGAATAAGCCAGCTTTAGTCCATCACACACAAAAGATTCAGCGATTTTTGTGTGAGAAAATTTTATCGGGTCTTCGGGTATATATTTATTTGCCAGCAGGCTTTTCAAAGTATCTTCATAAAAATCAGTAGCAAATCCCAGCTTAAGCGCTATGTTTCTGATTATCTTTTTTTCAGGTTCGGTGAGTTTGTTATCCTTTTTTGCTATGACAAGTAATCCTTTCAAATAATTACTTTTATCAAGAACAGAAAATTCCATATATTTTCCCTATTATTTATGAGCTAAAGTTATAAAAAATTTCGGTTGAGTAAAAACCATAAATTAATTTTTGTTCTTTAATAGGCTTTATTAAACAAAAAATTTACCTGAGGTAGAACAAATGAAATTCCTGAAAATTTTTTTAGTGTTGATTTTTTCAATAGCTTTTTGTTCAATAATATCAAGCCAAACGAAAATCCCCAGCAAATGGATTACCCGGTTTGAAAAGTCGGGATATCTTGAAACCGAGACCTATGATCAGACAGTTGCTTACTTTAAAAAACTGGCCGATTCGTCACCTTATGCAAAAATGTTATCATTTGGAATTTCCCCACAGGGCAGAAAGTTATATTGTCTTATTGTCTCAAAGGATAGAGCTTTTGATCCTGTATCTGCCAAAAGAACCGGTAAACCGATTATATTAATTGATAATGGAATTCATTCAGGCGAAATTGAGGGCAAGGATGCTTCAATGCTTTTGTTAAGAGAGATTCTGATTACAAAAGAAAAAGCAAATTTGATTGATAACGCTATTCTTCTTGTCATCCCAATATTCTCCGTTGATGCTCATGAAAGATTCAGTCCTTATAATAGAATAAACCAGAACGGCCCAACAAATATGGGATGGAGAACAACAGCTCAAAATTTAAATCTTAACAGGGATTGGACAAAAGCAGATGCACCAGAAATGCAGTCGATGCTAAAATTATTTTCCAGCTGGCTTCCTGATTTTTTCGTAGACACTCACACTACTGATGGAGCAGATTATCAATATACAATCACTTATTCAATGGAACACTATCAAAATGTAGATACAGTTTTGCGTGAATGGATAGTGAAAAAACTGATGCCGTATTTAAATAAAAGGGTAAATGATGATGGATATCTTATAGCTCCTTATCTTGAATTTAAAGGACGAAAAATTGAAAACGGTATCATTGGCGCTTCTTTCAGCCCAAGATTTTCACATTCATACGCCGCCGCTCAAAACAGGCCCGGTCTATTAATAGAAACTCATATGCTTAAGCCTTACAAAGACAGGGTGTTTTCCACAAAATCATTATTGACAGCTATTTTGACTTATGCAAACAAAAACGGCAAGGAGCTTATTGCATTAAATAAAGCAGCAGACAAAAACTCAATCGAAGAATATTCAATTGAAAAAAAATATTTCTCTCTATCATTAGGGCTGACCGATAAGAGCATCCCATTTCATTTTATGGGAATAAAGGCAGAACACGACTCCAGCTGGGTATCAGGAACAATATGGACCAAATACACCGGAGAGAAATATGAGACTGAATTACCATATTACGATCAAATGAAAGTAACCGATTCTGTCCAGGCTCCAAAAGAATATTTAATTCCATTGGAATGGGGAAAATGGGAAAATCTCATTGGCAGAATAAAACTTCACGGAATTAAGGTAGGGCAGTTAAAATCTTCTGAAACATTAAAGGTAACCGAGTATAAATTTAAGAACATTAAGTATGCTAAATATTCTTTTGAGGGAAGGCAGAGAGTTTCTGCAGATTATGATACAATTTCTGAAAAAGTCACTGTCCCCAAAGGGACTTATGTTATTAAAACAAATCAACGAACTATCAGGCTAATATTAAATCTTATGGAACCCAAGGCTGAAGATTCATTTTTGCAGTGGGGATTTTTTAATTCAATTTTCGAAAGGAAGGAATATTATGAGAGCTACGTAATGGAAAAGATCGCGAGACAAATGATGGACAAAGATCCTGATCTGAAAAAAGAATTTGAAGAGAAATTAGCAGTTGATGAAAATTTCAGAAAGAGTCCACGTCAAAGGCTGGATTTCTTTTATACGCGCTCTCCGTATATGGATAAAAAATTAAATGTATATCCTATTTTGAGGGTGGAGAATTAATTTTCAGATTACTCTTTTTACAAGCTCGTACTGAAAACTCTGCGGGAATTTTTTTATTACAAAGTCAGTAATTAAGTTAGATGCTTCTTCGTGTCTCATTGCACTTGTATTTATAACGAAATCGTAAAGGAGCGGATCTTCTACATCTTTATGAAAATAGTGGGAAATATATTCTTTCCTATTTTCATCTTCTTTCTTAATGTAATCAACAGCCTCCCTTCGACTTAAATTGTAAATTTCCATAACGTGTGAGATTTTATCTTCTTCAGATGCAATCAGTCTTACATGAAAACAGTTATCCATTTTGGAAGTTATTATATTTCCGCCACGCTCAATAATTATGCAGTAACCCATATAAGCAAGCTGTAGAATAGTTTCGGTAGTTTTATGAAATAAAGTCCAAGTTCCCGGCTGACCAGCTATCAGTTCATTTAGAATAGATGTCATTGCAGAATACTTTCTTTCTTCCATTATTTCACCTAATCGCAGCGGAAGATTATTATCCTGCAATACTTTCTCTATCAGATTTTGATCAAAGATTGCCCATGGATGATTATTGTCATAATCATATTTTGAGAATGTATCTACGATCATCTGGCTGAGAATTTCCGCACCTGCTCCAGCTTCACGCGACAATGTAATACAAGGACCCATAATATTTTTAAAATTTCCCTTTTCCGCCTCTACCCTATGCGATTCAATGTACTGTTTCGCCTTTTCCATTGCACCTTTAATCAACATTTATAATTCTCCACATATTTATGTTAATAACTGAATTGTATTATTAAAAGTTCCTACCTTAAAAAAAAATACAAATTTTTGGGATAAAGTTTTGGCTTTTATCAAAAAATTTATCAAAAATTTCACACCAAATTATTGTAAATTAATATAGTTATTTAATTGAAAATTACTAATTCATAAAGAATTAGCTTAAAAAGGGAGAATTATTATGGATTACAGAACAGAAACTGATAGCATGGGCGAGATTAAAGTTCCCGTTGATAAATATTACGGAGCACAAACAGCCAGATCATTGATGAATTTCAAAATTGGCGGGGAAAGATTTCCCAGAGAAATTATTAGAGCACTTGGCATTCTTAAAAAAGCAGCAGCTTTAACTAATAAAGACCTTGGAATTCTGCCAGCCGAAAAAGCAGATTTAATAGTAAAGGCGGCGGATGAAGTTGTTGAAGGAAAACTTGACGAACATTTTCCACTTGTAGTATGGCAAACCGGAAGTGGGACACAGACTAATATGAACGCCAACGAAGTAATTTCAAATCGTGCTATCGAGATGGCCGGAGGAGAAAAAGGAAGCAAAAAACCAATTCACCCAAATGACGATGTAAATAAGGCTCAATCATCAAACGATACTTTTCCAACAGCAATGCACATTGCAGCAGTTGAAGAAATCCACAGAAGACTTATTCCAATGGTTACAAAACTTCGTGATGCGCTCGATACAAAGTCAAAAGAATTTAAGGATATTATAAAAATAGGTAGAACCCATTTAATGGATGCAACACCCTTAACGCTCGGTCAGGAATTCTCCGGTTACGTTCAGCAATTAACTAATGGTCTGGAAAGAATAAATGCCGCTTTGCCAAGGTTATATGCATTAGCACTTGGAGGAACTGCTGTTGGCACCGGTCTCAATACTCATCCTGAATTCGCAGTGAAAGCAGCTGCGCAGATTTCGAAGCTTACCGGGAAGTCATTTATTTCGGCAAAAAACAAATTTGAAGCACTTGCTGCGCATGATGCACTTGTTGAATTCAGCGGAGTGCTAAAAACACTTGCTGCTTCACTAATGAAAATTGCAAATGATATTCGCTGGTTAGGCTCTGGTCCACGCTGCGGTATCGGGGAAATATCTTTACCTGAAAATGAACCGGGAAGTTCAATCATGCCCGGCAAAGTTAATCCGACTCAATCGGAAGCAATGACAATGGTATGCGCACAGGTTTTTGGAAATGACACAACAGTCACTTTTGCGGGCGCAAGCGGTAATTTTGAACTAAATGTTTTCAAGCCGGTAATAATTTTTAATGTGCTGCAATCTATAAGATTAATTTCTGATGCCTGCGAAAGTTTCACTGATAATTGTGTTGTTGGAATTGAAGCAAACAAAAAGAATATACAAAAGAACCTCGAAAATTCATTAATGCTCGTAACAGCCCTTAATCCGCACATCGGTTATGACAATGCTGCAAAAGTTGCTAAGAAGGCACACAAGGAACACACAACTTTAAAAGAAGCTGCTATCGCGCTTGGGTTATTAACAGCAGAAAAATTTGATGCGGTTGTTCGTCCCGAGAATATGATAAGTCCAAAAAAATAATTTTAATATTCACAAGTCCTGCTGAGAAAACAGCAGGACATTTTATCTAATGGTTAAGAAATAAAATTTGAACAACTGGAACGGAATTGTTTCTCTCCTGATTGCCTGCATTGAATTCATACTTATAATTAACATTTTCATTTTTGCTGAAAAGAATAAGAACAATCATCTTATCATACTAATCATTTTCCTTCTTATGACCTATCAACTACTTGAGTGGATTATGTGTGGATTGGGATTAGATTCTCATTTGATTGTTTATTTCACTTTTATGGATATCTCGTTTCTCCCGCCTCTGGGTTTATTTTTTGTCTTAACTTATTATAAATACCGCTCAAAATTCTTTGTGCTATTATTTTTACCTGCGGTTGCTTTTGTAATTTACTATTCAATGATCATCGATCGGTTTAATGTAAACAGCTGCGCTGTTTTCTATGCTATTTACAAATATCCCTATGGAGATATCTACGGCTTATTTTATTACGTACCAATTCTGAGCACAATAGGCTTCTTAATCAGGGGGATTTTAAAATCAGCGGATAAAACTGAAATTCGATTTTCAAAAATATTATTAATAGCTTACCTATTAATTTCTCTTCCTGTAATAATTGCTTTTATTCTCGTTCTAATAGATGAAGAAATGCTATTGCATAGTATTGTGAGCGTGATGTGTAAATTTGCTCTTCTGCTTGCAATTGCATTAACTTACTTAGCAATAAGTTTTAAAGGAACCAATGAATGAAATAATCCTGAATATTTACCTAATAATTAATAATGGTTTTGTAATCAGCTTCCGTGCAATGGC
>CAYPNM010000104.1:0-3484 GCA_964412105.1 uncultured Ignavibacteriaceae bacterium
CTACTGAACAAGTTCCTGGTATCAACGATCAATTTTGCATTCTTGACTATAAATCCCGCTTTTTCTTTATAGAAACTATGATCGGTGCTTAAGACAAGAAGATCATATTTTTTAAGCTTACCGGCGGCAAATTCAACTGATTTCATATCATAATTATATCTGCGCATCTTTGGAAGTTTCGGCACATAAGGATCATTATAATCAACTGTAGCTCCTTTTTCCCTGAGCAATTCTATTAATCTGATGGAGGGAGATTCACGCATATCATCTATATCTTTTTTGTAGGATGCGCCAAGTATCAGCACTTTTGAACCTTTCAGCGATTTCTTAACGGTATTAAGTGCAGCACCTGCTTTTTCAACTACATAATAGGGCATTGAAGTATTTATCTCTCCGGCAAGTTCAATAAAACGGGTATGCACTTCAAATTCTCTTGCTTTCCAGGTAAGATAAAAAGGATCAATTGGAATGCAGTGTCCTCCTAAGCCTGGTCCGGGATAAAACGGCTGATAACCAAATGGTTTTGTAGATGCGGCATCTATAACTTCCCAAACGTCTATATTCATTCTGTCAAAGACAACTTTAAGTTCATTTACAAGAGCAATATTAATAGAACGATAGATGTTTTCAAGAAGTTTTGTAGCTTCAGCAGCTCTGGTCGAAGAGACCGGAACTGTTTTTACTATTACCTGGTCATATAAAGATTTTGCAGCCTGAAGGCAATTCTTGGTAACCCCTCCAACCACTTTGGGTATGGTGCCCGTAGAAAAATTAGGATTGTTGGGATCTTCTCTCTCGGGGGAGAATGCAAGATAAAAATCTGTACCGACTTTAAACTTTGTCTTGTTTTCTCCATTGCTCTGGATGACCGGTGCATTCTCAAACATCGGCTGTAAAATTTCATCGGTTGTTCCCGGATATGTCGATGACTCTAAAACCGCTAGCTGGCCTTTTCTTAAATACTGGGCAACTATCCTACCTGAGTTTTCAATATATGTCATATCAGGTTCACGGTGCTCATTAAGCGGCGTAGGTACACAAATTATTATCGCATCGCACGAAGTTAATTTTGAAAAATCAGATGTGGCCTTAAACTTCTTATTATCTACGGATTTTTTTATTCTCGCTTCAGATATATGCTTTATGTAGCTTTTACCCGCATTTAGTACGGGAATTTTTCTCTCGTCAATATCAAAACCCGTCACGTTGAATCCTTTTTCGGCAAATTCAAGACCGAGCGGCAATCCTACGTATCCCAAACCAATAATGCCAATGACTGCGGTTTTGTTTTCTATCCTTTTTACAATCTCCATCTATTTTTTCCTTATGATTTTTTGCAAAATTTTCAATGGATCACATTTGTATTAAAATTATTATTTACAGAAATATATATTTAAGATAATACGGGATTCATATTTACATATAAACTTGCCGTTATTTTACACACAACTTCGTCTGGTTAATCACAGGCAGTTTCTGCTTGTTATTAAATAGACTAATAATTAAACCCTTTTTTCTTTCGGTTTTATTCAACCGGTTTCGCAAAAAAGTCTGTCCTTCTTGCCTTTGATAAAAATCTTCATTTTTATCAATTTATAAAGATAATAACCTTAAACAATAAGTTAAAGTACTATGAACCGCTAATTTATGCCGGTTCAATTAATGTTAAATTTGAAGCAGCACTCTTGAGAGGTAAATCCCCTGTTTATATTAAAAACGAGCAAAAATATAGATAATTTAAGGCTCAATCAAAAGATCTGTATAGATGGGTCTTGGTTCGTTTTTTTGTGGTACGGAGTTCGTTATTCTGTGATAAAGATAAAAACTTGAATAAAAAGTCTAACGTTGGAAGCAAAGAGGTTCTGCGAATTTTCTTTATAGTATTATAACCACTTCCGCCTCTTAATTTTTTTATTAAAATATATTCGAATTATAATTCATTTATCTATAAATTAATACGTTTTAATTCTATATCTCAATTACGGGAGGTAAAATGATAGTCAGAGAGATTAAGTTCAGGGTTTTGTTATTAACAATGCTGCTGATAGCTTTCTCAATAAATTTTGTTATTGCGCAGGAGAAAGAAGGGAAAAAGGAAAAGAAGGACAGGCACACTTTCACAATGATTTATGACCTTGGTGCAACTTCTGTGAAAAACCAGGCAAAATCAGGAACCTGCTGGGATTTTGCAACACAATCTTTCCTGGAAAGCGAATTATTAAGAATGGGTAAAGGAAAATATGATTTATCCGAGATGTTTAATGTGCGCTGCACATATCCGCTTAAAGCTGAAAGATACGTGCGATATCATGGCAAAACGCAATTCGGCGAAGGAGGGCAGGCGCACGATGTCTTGAAAGTTTTTGATACTTATGGAGCTGTACCGGCCAGCGTTTATCCGGGACTCGAGCCGGGAGATTCTCTGGTCAACAATTTTGAGATGGATGCAGTGTTAAAAGCTGTTCTTAATACCATAATAAGCAGGAACAAAATATCGCAGCATTACAAAGACATAGTAAACGCTGTTTGTGACATCTATCTCGGTAAGGTACCGCAGAAGTTCGAATACGAAGGCAAAGAATATACGCCGAAAAGTTTCGCCGCCAGTCTTGGAATAAACACCAGTGATTACGTCGAAATTACCTCATACACACATCATCCCTTCTATTCGAAATTTGTACTTGAAGTACCTGATAACTGGGAGGATGGAGAATATTACAATGTGCCTATAGATGACATTACAAAAATAATGGATAATGCCCTGGCAAACGGATATACAGTTGCTTGGGACGGAGATGTAGGCAAAGATAATTTTTATAGAAAGGCGGGTTATGCCGTTGTTCCTTTTGAGAATGACACTTCCAAAACCGGTCCGGAAAAAGAGCAAAATGTAACTCAGGAGATGAGACAAAAAGCTTACAACGACTATACAACAACCGACGATCATCTAATGCATATTACCGGACTTGCCAAAGATCAGGACGGAACAAAATTTTATTACACTAAGAATTCATGGGGAACAAAAGACAAAAAATATGACGGTTACTGGTATCTGTCGGAGCCGTTTGTGCGGTTACGAACCATAGCTATTATGGTCCACAAGGATGCAATACCAAAAGATATCAGAGATAAGCTGGGCATTTAATTATTCTTAATTTATCCTTAGAAATAAAAAAGCCTTCCCGAAAGAGAAGGCTTTTTTTTGAGCTGGCGATGGGACTCGAACCCGCAACCTATTGATTACAAATCAATTGCTCTACCGATTGAGCTACGCCAGCAAAACAATTTGCAGGTTTCAAAATTAATACAATATTGACCTGTTTGCAAGAAACACAACTTACTATTGAACCATTATTCAGCAAATGTATGCTCTGATCTGTCTTTCCGGCAGTTGTTGGGTTATTTACTCCAGCGTCCGAATTTTAATAAATACATTTAAATCCTCTGTTACCCAAACACTGAAAACAAAACTATCGCGGAAATA
>CAYPNM010000104.1:3584-5611 GCA_964412105.1 uncultured Ignavibacteriaceae bacterium
AGCCTTCACCTGGCCTTAAAGTGCGTTTTCAGCTCATTTTGAAAGATTACAAATTGTAAGGAAAAGTTGGAAATATAGTCTAAAATGTCAATTAATGTTAACCGATGTACTGAAATATCCTGTTGTGATTTAGGGCAAATGATGATTGCCGGACTTGAAACTCGGGAAAATTAATGATGCCTATTCATCTTTCTCATTGGTTTTCAACTCAAATACTATCCCGGCGTTTATAGAATAAACCTTAAACTGAACCATCTTCTGCCTGATCTTTTTTATCAGTTCAAATTTAAGTTCCTTATAAATTACAAATTCACCTCTGTTCAATATCTTACCTGAAATATCTGCCACAAAGCCTGAAACAGTATTGTAATCATCTGATTCCGGCAGACAAATATTAAACGTCTTGTTAAAATCGGAAACTTCCATTGATCCCAGAACTGAAAAAGAACCATCGGGTAATTTTGAAAATTCTATCTCCTCGGTTTTCTTATCGTTTTTAATTTCGCCGACTATTTCTTCTAGTATGTCCTCCATCGTTATCAATCCCTCTGTTCCGCCGTATTCGTCTGTAACAATTGCCATCCTTTCACCACGGTTTTGCATCTCTCTCAGTATTTCTGATATCGGTTTTGTTTCGGGAACAAAATATGCCCTTCTTACCAGACTTCTTAATTCAACTGGTTGACGGTCGATTATAGATCTTATAAAATTTTTTGTGTGAAGAACTCCGACGATATTATCGAGTGATTCCTGGTAAACAGGGATAATGGAAAATCCGGAATTAATGATATCTTTAGTGATACTGCTTTCATCATTTATCATTTCAACTGCCACGATTTCAGTTCGTGGTATCATCACTTCCTTGGCCTTTAAATCATTAAACTTAAAAATATTGTCAAAAATCTCCTTTTCAGTTTTGTCAATTGCGCCTGAAATTACACCATCCGAAATTGCAACCCTTATTTCATCTTCTGATAATCTGGTTTGAGCAAAGTTGGTTTTCTCATTAAATAGTTTCAGAATTAAATTCCCAAGCCAGGTAATTGCCTGCACGGGGTATTTAAATATCTTAATTAAAAGGATGAATAATCTAACTGAGTATTTTGCTATGCTGTCAGAATATTTAAAACCGATGGATTTCGGCACCAGGATGCAAAACACAAGCACTAGTACTGTAATTAATACAAGGGAAATGATCGTTGCTATTATGGAATAATTTGCACTTAGGAAATCTATCTTCTGCTGCAATAACCATTCTGAGAAACGGTTAAAAAACAAATGAAAAGTTACCAGGATGGCCGATGCAATAAAAACAGTGGTTAATATCTGGATTGTGCCGAAGAAGGCGTTTAGATTATTTTGTATTTTCTCAAAGGCCGGAACCAGATCGTGCCCGCTTTCCCTGAGTTCCTCAATTTTATTTTTGCCGAATGATGCTATAGATATTTCAATTATAGAAAAAAGCCCCGCCGCAAGAATGAAAAAAACTATTAATATTATTTGTACATAAGTATCCATAAAACTGCAAATCACCAGATGAAGTTTAATTTAAATATTTGGTTTAATATAGTAAAAATGAATGATTGATTTAATGCATAACCTCTTTAGTTTAACATTTAAGCATAAAAATATTAGTTTTTCGTTAGTGTCCCGGTCAATGTGCCTTGGTAATATGCTGGCTTGAAATGATGAAATATTGGATCAATAATTTATCTGCCTGTGCTTCTGCTATATTAGCATAGCCAAAATTACCCGCGCTCGCAAAATAATGAGAAACTCAAAACTGCCCTAAAGGTCAAAACCCGCATGCTGTTCTGAACCCTGAAACTGCATCCCGCAGGAAAGATGTGAAATTGCATATATTTATACAATATAACTCTCTTTAACCTATACATCACATACCTCCAAATACTCTCTGAAAACGCTCTGAAATCGTTCTGAAAACGTTCTGAAAACGTTACAACAAGCCTTTTCCCCCGCCTTAATATCTCATTTTGGCTCGTCTTTTATGTATAGTAAAAATCGCA
>CAYPNM010000105.1:0-5487 GCA_964412105.1 uncultured Ignavibacteriaceae bacterium
GAACAAAGATTAATAAGGTAAGAGCTATGAGTTAGAACAAATTTTATATCTGAATTTTTGAGTAATTCCTTAAATTTTTTGATTTCATCTTTTTCAAGAGGCTTTGCGTTCCATCTATTATTATTTTTTGTGAAGATTTGCATGGCAGTAAATTTCATTTTCATGGCACGTTCTATCGCTGTATAAACACCTCCAGCAGTTGAAGTATGTGCGCCCAGTAATAAATTATCTCTATCTATCATTAAAAATTGCCCATTTCTTTAATTTTTAATTTTGAATGTTGAATTTTGGATTATTTATGGCCATAATTTAAAATTTCCTTTATGGATTGTTCAATGCCTTTAATTTTGATCCCATACGACTGTAATTTCTCTGTATCTAATGAAACGTCTTCAACAGCTGGATAACCTGGAATTTCATTCATCGAAATTTTTTGGATCAGTCTTTTATCAAAACCGACAATTCCGCATAATTTTTCACCCATTTGAACTCTATTTACCCTTTCTTTACCCGCAACATTTATAATATCATTCTTTATGCTCTGATTACATAATTCTCGAATTATCCTTGCAGCCTCCGGCAGAGAGACAGGAGTTCTGTACTGATCATAAAATAATTTTACAGCTTTGCCCGCCTTTAAATTTTTATACATTTCCTGGAAATGACATATACTATTGCCAAGTCCGAAACCATAAAGCAAAGCAATTCTTAGAATAATGTAATTATCAAAAGTTTCCTGAATTTTAATTTCTCCCATTAGTTTGGTCTCAGCATAAAGTGAGACAGGGATTAATTTTGAATTTTCTTTTAACATCGATCCACGATAACCGGCATAAACAAGATCTGATGATGTGTAAATTAATCTAGCTGAACATCTGTCACATAATTCTGCAATTCTTTTGGTTGATGAAACATTTATATCATAAATATTTCTGGTTTCTAAATCGGGGGATAGCACTGGATTGGTACTAGCTGCCGCGTGAACGACTATATCAGGTTTGAAAGATTCAAATAAATCATTCAGCAATTTGTAATTTCTGATATCAATATGCTTTGAACTGAAATTATCTGAGCTAATAGAGTTTTTGTTATATAGGGAGATTACTTCATTAGATTTAGAAAGCTCTATTGATAGATACTGACCGAGCAGTCCGCTACCGCCGGTTATTAGTATTCTCATTAAACTTTAGTTTTGGTTAATAATTAAATTGCTATCAAATATAAGGATTACAAACCATGCTTTGAAATTTTGGATAAAATTTAGCGTTTATAACCAATAAATATTTAAATATTTTACGTGATGAATTGATATATTAACCACTCAAAAACAATAATAATCGGGATTTAGAGTGCCTTTAAATGATAAAATATCAAAAATAAAAATTGTTCTTACGGATATTGACGGCGTGTTGACGGATGGAGGTCTATATTATACAGATGAGGGCCTGGTAATGAAAAAGTTTTTTGTAAGAGATGGAATGGGAGCGGTGCTTTTGAAGGAAAATGGGCTGGAGGTTGGGATTTTGTCGTCGGATAAATCAGAAATTGCAAGTGCGAGGGGGAAGAGGTTAAATCTTGAGTTGGTTTATTATGGTGTAAAAGATAAACGCCAAGTTCTTGATGAAATTTGTTTCCTGAGAAATGTAAAAATGGAAAACCTCGCATTCATTGGAGATGATGTCAACGATATTGAGGCATTAAAAGCGGTAGGATTAAGTGCTTGTCCCAAAGACGCAGTTGAATCAGTAGGTTCAATCGTGGATTATGTTTGTCAGAAAGAAGGGGGAAGGGGAGCATTTCGTGAACTTGCAGATTTAATTCTGAAAAGTAAAAAGAAATAAATAGCCTTTACTAACATCATTGGTTTTTGTGAAGGTCTTTGGTAAATTTATAAATTATATTATAAAATGATTATGAAAAAACTTTTTGCTGTAATTTTTGCAACTCTTCTTTTAAGCCCTTTTATATTCTCCCAGGACACCCAGTATTTTGATGCACCATTTGGCGGTGGGGGCGGATATTCGCCAGGATGGTATTTCCCAAATCTGGATCAGGTGAACCAGCAGATAAAAACTTTCGGGGTACCTGAATTTTCAAATAGTGGATTTTATACTTCCGGTGGTTCCGGCTTTATTTATTTAGGATTTATTCCTCATTTAAGAGTCGGGGGCATGGGTTTTGGAGGTTCAACAACAAACACAGCGATTGTAAATGGCGAAAACCGGCAGGTTACTTATTCCCTTGGCGGAGGAGGTCTGACTGTTGAATATACACTGCCTTATGTCCGTGATTTCGGTATTTCGGTTGGTGCAGTTATTGGCAGGGGTGATTTGAAAATAGAATTATACAAAAATACCGGGTCATTTGATTGGAATGGCACCTGGAATGAGATTTCAAACTCACCAACTTCAAATTACAGCAGAACAATGGACAATAAATATTGGATAATTACTCCGACAATAAATATTGATATTCCATACCAGAGATTTGTTAATTTTAGGATTGGAGTCGGTTATCAGTTCACTTTTGGTGATTCGTGGACAATTGAAAATGGTCAAGCTTTGAATAATGTCCCATCCAGCTTAAATGGCAAAACCTTCTTTATTCAATCCGGTGTTTATATCGGATTTTTTTCTTATTGAATCGGAGTTTGATGAAAAATATTCTTATAACCGGAGGTGCCGGGTTTATCGGAAGCAATTTCATAAATCATGTTCTTAATGAACGAGATGATTACAATGTAGTTAACCTTGATAAACTGACTTATGCCGGTAACCTAGAGAATTTAAAACTTACTGAAGCGAAAAAAAATTATCATTTTATAAAAGGCGACATAGCTAATTCAGATCTTGTCAATTACATTTTTGAAAAGCATCAAATAAAATTCGTTATTAATTTTGCTGCCGAGTCTCATGTTGACCGAAGCATTCTTGGATCAGAAATATTTTACAGAACGAACGTAATCGGCACTAATGTTCTTCTTGAGACAGCCCGAAAGTATGAAGTTGAAAAGTTTATGCAGATATCTACGGATGAGGTGTATGGAAGTCTTGGCTTGGAAGGTTTATTTACTGAAAAGACTCCATTGTCACCCAATAGCCCATATTCTTCAAGCAAAGCGGCTGCCGATATGATGGCACTTTCATTTCATCATACTTATGGTATGCCTGTTGTCATAACACGGTGTTCGAATAATTATGGCCAATATCAGTTTCCTGAAAAGCTGATTCCTTTAATGATAATAAATGCTTTAAACAATAAAAAACTTCCGGTTTATGGGGATGGAATGAATGTTAGGGACTGGATCTATGTTATTGATCATAACAAGGCTATTGACATGGTTTTTGAAAAAGGTAAGGCTGGTGAAGTATATAATATTGGTGCAAGTAATGAAATGCCGAATATCAAAATTGTAAAATTAATTTTGAAGCATCTTAAGAAATCAGAAGATTTGGTAGAGTTTGTTAAAGACAGACCCGGACACGACAGACGATATGCTATTGACACGACAAAAATAAAAATGGAACTTAAATGGAAACCGGAATATACTTTTGAGTCAGCAATCCAGGATACAATAGAATGGTATATAAAGAATAGGAACTGGTGGGAAAGTGTAATTTCGGGTGAATATCAGAATTATTATAATCTCCAATACAAAAACAGATAGTAAATAAAACAGAGATAAAATGAAAAGAATTCTCACTTTTATTATAATAATATTTTCAATTTCAGTATCATTCTCTCAGGTTGATAACAAGAGTGACAATAGTCAATCTTCTCAGAACACTACTACCAATTTTTCAAATTTCACAATAAGTGTCACCATTGGAGGGGATTTTCCTATTACAGGCACATTCCCAGCATATATTAATGAGAGAGTTGATCAATTTATTACTAAGATGTATTTAAGCGCACGTCAGAATGCTTTGAATAATATTAATAACTCAAAAGAGACCTCAGCCGAAATAAATGATAAACTAAATAATTTCTCATTGCGTGGAATAATTTTAAAAAGATCAGATGGAGAAGTATTAACTCTGGACTTAAAAAAATTTAGAATAAACGGAGATTTTGTAAATAATCCATATTTAAAAAATGATGATATTCTAATTTTTCCACCCAGTGATTTATCAAGAAATTTTTTCTCAATTTCCGGAGCAGTAAATAATCCCGGCAAATTCCGTTATTTGGATGGAGATAAACTTTCGGATGCGATCGAACTTGCTCAGGGAATTAATAAAGCTTATAAAAATGTAACAAAAGCTGAAATAGATCGACTGAGCTATGACGGTGAAAAAATGCAAACTATTTCTGTTAATATTAATGAAGACTATCCTTTGGAGAGGGGAGATAGAATAAGAATAATTGCTGATGAAACGCAGAAAAGGGATTTTAAAGTTAGGGTTATAGGAGAAGTTAAAATGCCCGGTGAGATACCTATAAAAAAAGACAGTACAACTTTAAATGATGTAATTAAAAAAGCAGGCGGGTTTACGGCTGAAGCAGATCTTAATAGGGCTCAGCTAATAAGAGGAGCTAATGCGTTTAATTCATTAATCTTTTCGAATCAGATTGAACAACTGCAAATGCTGCGTATGTCAACTTTAAAATATGAAGACTCAGTTTATTTCAATATTGATGAACGACTAAGACTATTAAGAGGAAACGGGAATGTTGATTTTACAAAACTTGAAGATAAAAATTTTTCGGATACATTATTTTTATTAAGGGATGGAGATGTAATATACATCCCGCCGAAAATTGACCTGGTGTATGTTTATGGTCAAGTTAATGATCCTGGTTATGTGAAATTTGAGAAAAATAAAGACATGAATTTTTATATTAATCTCGCAGGCGGGTTAGGAACAACAGCGGATAATGATATTTATTTAATTAAAGGAAAAACCAGGAGCTGGATATCGGAAGATGATGTGAAGGAAAAGGGAATAAAGATAGAACCAGGAGATTTTATCTGGGTCTCTAAAAAATCAATGCATGATTTTTGGTATCATCTAGATCAGGCGAGCCGAATTGCATCAGTTCTAAGTGGCATAGCCACATTAATCATTCTGGTATATCAGTTGAAAAAATAGAGCCTAATTAAAAAACATTTTGGAATTCCAGATCGATGCCAAAAAGATCAATCTTTTTTCCTTAAAAAACTTGATTATGGTAAAAAATCCTCTATATTTGAAAGGCTGTTTTGTATTTTATTTTCATCCTATAAATATTAAAAACGGAAAGAATTTGAAGGATTTTTATAAAATACACAGCGATGTCTCTTGACATTCTTTCAATGAGGCTGTAAATTTAAAGTCCTTCTTTTGAAGTGAATTAAGTAGATATTTGTGTTCTTTGATAGAGTGAGTGCATTTAACCAGTCAATGTTAAATGGTTTCAACTAAGCGTCTAACGCCAAGATTACAAAAAATTAAACTCTACAACGGAGAGTTTGATCCTGGCTCAGGACGAACGCTGGCGGCGTGC
>CAYPNM010000106.1:0-2011 GCA_964412105.1 uncultured Ignavibacteriaceae bacterium
CTTAAGGGCATTCAGTGCGAAAAGCAGCTCTATCTTTATAAGCATCACTACGACTGGCAGGACCCTATCAGTGAGGCGCAGCAGGCAATATTCGATCGCGGGACGAATGTCGGGATTTTAGCGCAGCAGTTGTTTCTGGGAGGGGCTAAAGGTACCGAAGATGTTCGACAATCCGATATGGCTGTTCTAAGAACAAGTGAATTAATTAGTAAAAATATCCGCGTTATTTATGAAGCCGCTTTCCTGTTTGATGATGTTCTTGTTATAAGCGATATAATTGTTAAGTCCGGCGATAAGTGGAAGATTTACGAGGTGAAAAGTTCCACTAAGGTTACCGAGCCTCATATTTATGATGCCGCGATACAGTATTATGTATTGAAAAATTCCGGGCTGGATATATCCGATTTCTCAATCGTTTATCTCAATAACCAGTATGTGCGGATGGGTAAACTTGACATACACGAATTGTTCACTATCGAGTCTGTGCTTGGACCGGCTAAGATGCAGTGGGATTTTGTTACAGAGAAAGTAGCTGCGCTGAAAAAAGTTGTAAGGAAGAGATCCATACCGGATATAAAGATCGGGCCGCAGTGCCATAACCCGTATGACTGCTCGTTTCTAGGTACCTGCTGGAAGGATGTTCCCGAGTATTCAATATTCGATATTGCGGGAATGAGAACGGATAAGAAGTTCGACCTGTTTAAAGGCGGCAAATTGAAATTAGAGGACATACCTGACGATTATAAGCTGACAACAAACCAGAGAATGCAGATTGAATCGGAGATAAACGGGAATACCACTATCGATAAGAAAGGAATTAAGGAGTTCCTGGATTCACTCAGTTACCCGCTGTACTTTATAGACTTTGAGACTTTTATGCCGGCAGTTCCGCTTTACGATCAATCACGCCCTTACCAGCAGATCCCTTTCCAGTATTCCATGCATTTCCAGAAAAGCAGGGAAAGTGAACTGCAGCATGTTGAATTCCTTGCAGACGGTAAGAGCGATCCGAGAATCCCGTTTATAGAAAACCTGCTGAGGGACACAGAAAGGGAAGGGAACATAATCGTTTACAACCAGTCGTTTGAGATGAGCCGGCTGAAGGAAATCGCTGAAGATTTCCCGAAATATAAAAAGGGAATAAATGAACTGCTGAAAAGAATAAAAGACCTGATGCTTCCTTTCCAGAAGAAATATTATTACAATCCTGCAATGAAAGGCTCCTACTCGATCAAGAACGTGCTGCCCGCGCTGGTGCCGGAATTGTCATACGAAGGAATGGCGATAGCAGAAGGCGGTGCCGCGATGAACGCATTTGAATCTTTGATAAATGAAACTGATCCTGAAGTTATTAAAAAGACAAGAAAAGATTTGCTGGAATATTGCAAGATGGATACACTGGCGATGGTGAAGTTGGTTGATAAATTATTTGAAATATAAATGTCTTAAAGACGCCGGAAATATTTTACTATTCTAAATCAATTAAATAATTTATGGCAAAAGAAAAAAGCAGTAGAGGAAATGCAAGTCAATTCTTTATTGCGGGTGAACTATGTCGCAGAGGATATTCAGCAGTTGTTACACTAGGTAATACTCCTAACACAGATATTTTATGCAGCAATATAGAAGGGACTAAGTTCGTCCACATTCAAGTTAAAACATTTGTCCCTGGCAGTGGAACTTGCAGTGTAGGGTTAAAATCAGAAAAATATTTTGGGAATAATTTTTTCTGGATATTAGGAGGAATTCCCCAACCAGATCAGAAGGCTGATTTCGAATATTATATAATTCCATCAAAGATTATGGCAAAGAATATTAAGGAATCACATCGGATTTGGTTAAGTTCTTTAGGCAAAAAAGGACAAGAACATCGGGACAATCCAATCAGAGCAGTAGCCATACCACCTAAGAAATCATTAAATGGATGGAATATTCGCAAATATAAAAACAGATGGGATATAATTGATAAGAAACTTAAATAACATTTCCCCTCTAAAGAATTAATAAAACT
>CAYPNM010000106.1:2111-5416 GCA_964412105.1 uncultured Ignavibacteriaceae bacterium
GTTGAATTTGACCAATATGAGGCCGTTTTTTACTCAAAGGTAAAATATGCAGGGGTAAAGAAATTAAGGGCCGCAGCGGCGAAAAATATGGCAGAAACCTACCCTATGCTGCAGGTTTTTTTGACAGCTGAATAGAAAATATCCATTACAATTTAATATTCTAATAACAGGACTTGCTTAATTGAATTTCTGCTGAATGCAGCCCGCTCATTCAACACTTATTAGGCAAAGCATAAAACTGATATTACAAAGCCGCCATAAAAAATAATTTTAAGACGGCTTTATCTTTTTAATAAAAACTGCTGACTAAACTAATCCTGTTCGTAAGCAATTTCACCATGAAGGGAGGCATCCATTCCGGCTTCCTCTTCTGCTTTAGTAACCTTTACAGGAGTAATAAAATTAATAACCTTGAGTACTAAATAAGTGAATATAAAACAATATGCTCCAACGGCAAGAACAGAAACTGCTTCTTTCATTAAAAATTGCCAGGAGCCGCCAACGAACAATCCTTCAACAGTAACCATAGGGTTTACCGCCTTTGATGCAAAAAGACCAAGCATAATAATGCCAAGCGTACCTCCAACACCGTGAACACCCCAAACATCGAGCGCATCATCCCAATGAAGTCTGTTTTTTAGTGCTACCGCATAGTAACAAACCAAACCGGAAATGATACCGATTAAAGCTGCGTCGCCCGTAGTAATAAAACCTGCTGCGGGTGTTATAGTGGCGAGACCAGCAACAGATCCTGTCAGCAATCCCAGAAACTTCGGTTTCTTTTCCAGTATCCAGGCTAAAAACAACCAGGTAATTGCAGCAAAAGAAGCAGCGACATCTGTGTTTAAAAATGCTGTCGCAGTAATTGTGTCAACTCTTAATTCACTACCTGCATTAAATCCGTACCACCCGAACCAGAGCAAACCCGTTCCTAATGCAACAAGTGGAATGCTGTGCGGGCCTCTTTCCTTTACATTTCTTTTTCCCACATATAACACTGAAGCTAATGCCGCCATTCCTGCGCTTGCGTGTACTACAATGCCTCCAGCAAAATCCAAAACTCCCCATTGTGCCAGTAAACCGCCTCCCCAGATCATATGAACCAGCGGAAAGTAAACGCAAACCAGCCACAGCGTTAAGAATATCATATAGGCAGGGAACCTTACCCTGTTTGCAAAAGCTCCGGTAATTAAAGCAGGAGTAATGATTGCAAACATCATTTGATATGCAATAAATACATACAATGGAATCTGGTTATTTCCAAAGAATGCCATATTTAAATTTGTACCGGATAAGAATGCCATGTTCAAATTTCCAATTATTCCCCCCTGTCCTCCGCTGAAACAAAGAGAATAACCGAATGCAAACCACAGAACGGTTGTCCAGCCCAGTGAAACAAAACTCTGAATCATTATTCCGAGTACATTTTTTCTTCCTACCAGACCACCGTAAAAGAAAGCAAGGCCGGGTGTCATAAGCATAACCAGGCTTGTTGCTATAAGCATAAAACCTGTACTACCAGTATCAAACATTATTTACCTCCGAATTTATAGTTTATAGAGAAAGTCCAACTACGAAAAATACCAATCCACTATTAGGATTAACGATGTAACTGCAGTATACCGGCAATGAAAAGGTTTCTGTAATCTTTACGGATTTTGAAACTTTAATTCCTGTGTTGATTACACTGAATTTATTAGTCGCGTAGTATGCCGGATTATCCGAACTTCCTTTTGCAGCGCCTATGAATAGATCAGCATTGAACTCATCAAGGCTTAGCAAGTAATCTGCCTGGAAGTAAGCATTGTTCCCTTTATCGTTATATATATTTACATATCCGCTAAAGCTTAAAGGAAATGTTTTATCACCAGCGATTATTAATCCCGACTCGATAGTGTGCGCGCCGGGACCATCCGGGTTGTCATAATTATTGAAATTACTGAACTTCTTTCCATTGTCAGGGAAAAAATAATCTGTAAATATTGCTGTAATATTTACTCCCTTCGTTAAAACAAAAGAATAACTTAGCCACGTATCAATCTCGGATTGATATCCATATTGATCATCAGTAGCATTAAGATGACTTAAGCCATATGATCCCCACGCTCCCAGTTCAAAATCTGAATATGTGAATGTAATGTAGGGCTGAACATTTACCTGATCATTAACATCCGTTCCCCGCCAGATATATCGGCTTACAATGTCCCCTCCGGCATCAAGTGACAGATGTTGTGAAAGGATGGGTTGGGTAAAAGATCCTGTCATTATTAGCATAAATAAAAATGACCGGATATATATTCTTTTCATTTGTTCCCCGCTATTGTTGCAGAATAAAAATAATAGAACAGACAAATTTTGAAAATATTTTCCAGGATTAACACTTTTTTGCAACAAGCGCGACATATTTGTCTTAAGCGTTCAGCAAAATCTTATCCGGGAATTAGTTAATTTTGGTTTGTCTATTTAATGAAATTTCATAAAACCGGTCAAAAAGTAGATAATTGAAAAAGATTTTAATCATTCAGAATACTGAAGAAGATCTCAAAGAGATAGATGATATTCTCCCGGCAAATGAGTTTGAGATATTTTATTCGCATAACCTGAATGACGGTTTAGAAATTTCACTCCATTATTTACCGGACCTGATTTTATTTTACTTAGGTTATGATGATAATGGGGTAGAAGTATTCTCTAAAATAGCCGCCGAAGAAAGAACCTCTTTAATACCAATAGTCATTATTTCAGAAAATTATTCAATTGAACAGCTCCGAAAAGTTATGGAACTTGGTGCTGATGATTATATCCCAAGGAATTTAATGGGTAAATCTCTGCTAAATTCTATAAATAAAAGGTTAGAAAAGCTCACCAATTTAAGAACCAGTATCAACAACCGGATAAATTCATTTGAAGAAGAGAACGGGAAAGCCAAAAGAGATGATCACATCCTTGTTAAGATAGGCAATAAATTAAAGCTGGTAAAATTTGCTGATATTATTTGCATCACGGCTCTAAAGGAATACAGCACATTGACAACAATTGATAATTGTAAAATTATTGTCAGGAAATCCTTAAAGAACTGGATTTCTTTATTGCCGCCAAAATCCTTTTTGCAAATTCACCGTTCTACAATTATTAATATCGATTATATTGATAAGATAGTTAGGACAAATGAGCGCACATATACAGTCCATCTTAAATATATCCCTGAAACATTTGATTTCAGTCACCGTTACGCAAATATTATGCGTCACACATTTTCCACCTGACCAATATATATCAATAATTCATTGGTAAAGTCGTCCAAT
>CAYPNM010000107.1:0-5121 GCA_964412105.1 uncultured Ignavibacteriaceae bacterium
AGCCCCTTTCACCTCCAGCATATCTGCCTGTGAAGCCAATTCAAGGGTAGGTGGCCGCCGTCCAGGATAAGTACTTTGGCGGAATCCCTTCGGAAAGTCCATCCGGGACCGCAATTTGGAGTAAAATCCAAATATTCTAAGTTGATATATTAAACACCTTCGATTTAACATTGAAATAATAGCTAAAATTTCATAGCCTGTCATATTAAAATAAATTATGGTTAATTTTATATGGTAAGAAATATTTTATCATCCAAAAGGTCTATTCATATTTAGTGTTGAATTCACCGGACATTTTATATAACCTCAATAATTCTGAAAGTGACAGGAAGTCTCTCAATTCCCTGATTGAAATCTGCTTTAAGATTGCTCAGGGATATGTAAGAGTCAATTTCCAAAAGGTCTTCAGGCAATTGGTTAATGAGCAGGAATCAATCGAAGATATTGCCATTGATTCCATCAGCCCCCTATTTTTATCAAACGGCAATGATGAACTGCAAATCAAAAGGATCTTCCGAAAATGGGGGAGTAATGTTGCAAGCGAACAGGATGCCCTGTTCTTTCTTAATCAAATAGTCTCCAGGCGTGTAAATCAGCATATCACACAAATACTTAAAGATTCGGATCCGTTTTTTGCTAAAATTTATGAGTCGGTTACTTATCTGATAAAAAGAGACGGCTATAAAAAGAAAAATTATTTCGGTACTGTTTATATTGTCGAAAAGGAGATCAAAAATTCTCCGATTGAGCCCGATGCTTTTTATAATCTGCCTGCCGAACTTTTTGTAAATAAAGATAAGATCTTAAAGAATTTGCTTAAATATCTGAAAAATGAAACAGAGTTTTTCCCGGCGATACCGCTTAATGCACTGGTAAAAAAGATAAAACAGATCAGCTTTGATACAGAATACAAAACAAGTGATCCGGGTGATGCAACGTTAAAATATGAACTAATACAGATCGTCGATTCGGGGCTCAATAAGTCAAAGAAAAAACTTCTCGATTCATACGGACGGGAAGGCAAATTGAAGGAAAGTGAAATAGAATCGTTTGAAAAAACCTTAAATGATATTGCCTATGACCTGAAAAACGGCGGCTTAAAACCGGGATTATATGAATATCTCAGGTTTAATATGCCTGACCTGGAAAGGGATGTTTTTCGAACGAAATATCAAAATATACTTGAATACTTGTTCAAGGTTATGAAACACAAGGTGGCTGAGGAGTTAAAAAAATAATGCCTCATTTGATATTTTTACTTTCCGAAGTTTACGGTTTTTGGTCTATATATTAACTAAACAACCTTAGGAAATGTCCATAACTGAGAAAGATATATTCGATTTTGTATTCTTTAAGGAAACTCTTGAAAGTAATAAGATGGGTGAAATTATGAATAGCAGCGATGCAAAAACCCAGGTCGAATTTTACCGGGAATTAAAGCAGTTATTACTGAATGATTTATCCGCTGATACAAAAAATAAACTGGCAGAGAAGATCCCTTTATATTTGAAAGAGGATACCATAACCCTCAGGCCGGTAAACATACCGGAGAGAAGGGAAAAAATTAATCTATCAAGATATGCTGCTGCCAGCGGCGAGGATAAAGCTACAAATACAACGACTTTTTTGAGTGATGACAGGAATTATTTAATCAGACTGCATAAGGTGGAAGGGAATTATAAGATCTTTGTTTTTTCAACTTTGCGGAAAAAATTAAGTAATATGGAACTCGTCTTTCATCCTTCGGAGGACAAACTCTCGCTGAAAGATAATATGGATTCCTTCTTTATTACGCTCTCTCAAATGCCCGACAGCATAGATATGAGATTAATTTAACCCGAAGTTTTCAGCAATGATGCGGAATTATAGTGAATATCATTGATATTGAAAATAAGAGACGCGAATTACTATCCAATCTTAAAAACGGGGATTCAAACAGGTTAAGACTTCTATTATTGAATGATTTCTTTCTTCAATTGTTTGAATTCAAAGACCAGAATGTCATTGATTCCTATCTTTTGGAATTTTCTGAGAAATATATTTATTCCCTTTCTAACTGGAATGTTTTCTTTCTCCCGCCTGCCGAAACCGCACGGGTAATCAAGCTGGCTGAGCAAATCAAAGCTCAACCCGCGTTTTCCCCATTTAAAGAGAACCTGTCTTTGATTATTCCAAAGCTGGAAAACAGTCTTCAGGAACTGGAGGAAATTCTTAGGGGTGAATATTCCGCGAAGATTCCGGAAAAAAGTAAAATAAGTTTTCCCGTAATTGAAGAATCTGTTTCAGCCGATAGAAATGTTTTATATGGATTTGTTGAGAGTATTACAGTACATATAGATAAAGGCACCACAAAGGATAAATTCATTATTGTGCCGAGTCTGCCTGCTATAGAAGAAAAGCTCGAAAAACAGATAAAAATAAGCTGGAACAAGGCCTTAGAAATTGTCAAAAGATATAAGCGCAGGGTAAATAACTATCACGATATAATAATTAATTTTGATGAAAGGCTCGGTGAATACGCGGGCAATTCACTGGGTATTGCCCTGGTGCTGGCGTTTCTGCAGGAGCTTTTTGTTTTTTATAATACTCCGATAAAGCTGAGAGTTGCCGAAGATATAGCTTTTACGGGGGGACTGGATGAAAATGGTAAAGTAATACCTCTTAAGAATAACGCGTATATCAAAACCAAAATAGGATCTATTTTTTATTCTAATATTAATAAGATTATACTGCACAGGGATGACGAGGAAGTTGCAAAAACTGAATTAAATAAATTGCTCCTAAAATATCCGGAACGTAAACTGAAGCTGATAGGTGTAGAAGACTTTGATGATTTGATGAACAGAAGGGATATTGTTGAAATAAAGAAACAAAATATTGCTCTGCGGGCATATATATTTTCCCGGCAGCATAAATTTTCTTTGGTTGTTCTGATTATTGCAGTTTTAAGCGTCGTATATATAAATATGGATTTTAACACTAATCCGGATTATTTAACCAATGTCAATAGAATTGTCTGCGTGCATAATAACAGGGGGAGAATATTATGGCAGAAGAGAATATTTCAGTCCACGAGGAGCAAAGATTTTAATAGGCAGAGCAGACAACTTTATGAAAGAGTTATCAATATAAATAATGATAATTATAATGAGGTTCTGCTGGCTGCGTACTCTTTGCATGAAGGCGCTCGGAATTTCGCTAATTATGTTGCGTGCTTTGATCACAAGGGCAGTTTGATGTGGAAATATAGTTTTCAGGATAGTGTTGCTACCTCAAGAGACCAGCATACAATTGTCTATGAAAGTGCAATTATCGATACATTGACTGAAAATGGCAGATTAAATGTTCTTTTATATGCAAGAAATGATCCCAATTATCCATCAGCTATTTACAGGCTGGATGCCGAGACCGGGAAAAGACTGCCCGGCACATTCTGGCATCCGGGCCATATTTGCGGTGTTGCGTTAGGTGATTTCAATCATTCCGGAAAGAAAGAAATTGTTGCTGTTGCCATTAATAATTGCTATGAAACCTGTGCGCTATTTTCAATTGATGTAGATAATATCGGTGGCCAGGCCCCTTCTTTTGGTGGCTACAAATTTATCGGTATTCCCCCAGCAAAATTGAATAAGTATTTCCTTTTGCCAAAGACTGACTTGACCGAATATTATAAATTAAGATTTAATACGGTTGGCAGAGGCGGTATATTTTTTAATAATAGAGACAACAATTTCAGGTTTATTATTGGCGAAGGTGATCCTTCAAAATATGATACCGGAATTGAATATATCGTAAGCAGCAAATTAAGTGATTTTAGAATATTTATAAGCGACAAGTTTCAGGTAATAAGAGATTCACTCGTCTCAAAAGGACTGTTAAGTAAACCCTATTCCAACACCGAAGAATATATAGACATCCTGAAAAAACAAATAAAGGTCTGGAATGGAAAGGGGTTTTCAAGCGTGTACTAGCGTAAAACAGCTCATTGACAGTAGTGCTTGTA
Source organism: uncultured Ignavibacteriaceae bacterium (assembly GCA_964412105.1). GTDB lineage: Bacteria > Bacteroidota > Ignavibacteria > Ignavibacteriales > Ignavibacteriaceae > JAKAGZ01. The sequence continues at coordinate 4,004 of CAYPNM010000107.1, forward strand.
AGAGTCAAGTAGAGGTTTAACTTGTAAATGCCGAAGCCGCTGGAAACTTCCGGCGGCTTTTTTATATTTAATTAAAGAATATCCTTTTAATTGATTTTATAATAGAAAATTTCTATTCTTATCTAAAGTTTATTTAGTTAAAATTTATAAATAAATCTTAAAATATAACTCATTGAAAACTATCAACAGCTATTCTAAGGTTAAAAAATGTTCAACTTCAAGCTTATATATTTAGCTATTACACTTTTATTCTTTACATCAAATTATATTACTGCGCAGGAGCACCATTCAGAGGAAGAAGAACACCATGAAGGATTGCATTTTTCACATCCTCTTTTTACTGAGTCAATATCGCCCGATACTAAATTTCGCTTTGACTACCAGTATTCCAAAATAGATAATAATTCAAAAAGTAGTGAACTACACCTGGAATATGAATATGCTTTTAACAGATCCTTTAGTATTTCAGTCACAGCACCCTATGTGTTCATTGCCCAAACAGATCAAAATAGTGTATCAAATCTGGGCAATATTGAATTGTCATTTAAATTTGCCAATTATGTTTTTGAACAAAGCAATTTGCTTTTAGGGTACGGGTTATCTATTGGATTACCTACAGGAAGCGGGAAGAAAGGGATAGGGAGCAATTATGTTACTGATCTTGAACCATTTTTCAATATGGGTTATATGATCAATGATTTCGAATTCACTTTGTTTTCAACTTTTGGAATTCCCTCAAATTTGCATCAGGGTGAAAGGGTAGAAAATGATCTGAATCTGCAATTAGCAACTATTTATAATATCACCTATCGCTTTCAGGGAGTTTTGGAGTTTAATCGGGAATCAATAATTAATGGTAATTCAAACAGTAGTGCAGGCTGGTATATAGCACCCGGTATCAAAGCGGTACCTTTTAATAACATTGAAAAAGTAATTTTGGGACTGGGAGTTAGATTACCGCTTTCCAACACTAAGGAGTTTAATTCTCAATTATTATTTTCTGTATTTTATCATTTCTAATATTTATTAATTGTTGACCTGTTCTAAATAGGGTATGTTCTGCCCGATAAACAAGTGTCTCTATTTTAAAAGCCTTAATGTTCAGGTTTACCTGCCGT
>CAYPNM010000108.1:0-4984 GCA_964412105.1 uncultured Ignavibacteriaceae bacterium
GGAATTCAGACCTGCCAATTCCTGGTAACCAAAAGGATTAATTTGGATTAGATTATAAAGCCAGGCAGGGAAAAATCTATGTAACACGGTTAGAGATAAAATCAAAGGAATTAAGGATAAGCTACCAATTACGATTAAGAATAAAAATTATTCTGGGAAAGGCAGATAGATTTTATAGAATGTGTAGCCAAATTTAATTTAAGCAATTAGTATAATTTTCTAATAATGACATACTCTTATGTTCAATTAACATTGTATTAGCTATGGTTAGAGTTGCTGATGAAATTTTGTCTCTTACACCCATAAATTTATTTAATATTACTATCTGTAAATTGTCGAGGACATACTTTTTTGCGGCTTGAAACGCGTTATTACCTACTTTGCCTAACAAAATAAATTACCTATCATTTTTAGTAAACATTTTATTAAACAAATCATTTTTAACAAACACATATTCATAATATCTCCATACGTTACAACTAAAAATTTTGACAAGAGTATATTGGAGAAATCTTTTATCCTTTAAGATATATTTTAGCGTATTCCAATTTAGAGAGCCTTCTTTTCTCTCCAGTTTATGTCTATTAAAACTGGTTATTGCAAGAATATCGGCATTAACATTAAAAAAATAATCAATAATTTGTTGTTTACTTAATTTGTTCCTATGAGACAGGAAATCATCATTTAAACCACCAAAATCAATAGTTCTAAGCTTAGCGAAATAAGGAATTGCACCAGCATCAGCATGTACAAGTAAGACCTTATGCTTATTAAAATGTTGTTGAATATATTTACCGGTTGGAATATGTACCTCCTCTAAAAGTATTTTCATTCTTGATGCAAGTTCTACTTCCTTCTTCATATCAGGAATTAACAAATTAAAATTTAAATAGAATAAGCATATTAATAAAAATATATAGGTTTTATATGTTAATGGATTTGAAACGGATAAGTTTTGTAGATTTTTAAATCCAATATTTAATAAGACAGCAAATAATATTAAAAAAAGAGGAAGAGTAGGAATAAAAAATCTGTGAGAAAAATCCATTAATAAATCTGTATAAAGATATTGAAGTAACAATATAATCGTAAATAGAAGCGTCGGTAATAAAATAAACAAAAACTCTTTAGACAATGTATCATTCACATTATTTTTTAATTCCGCCCATATTTTATCAATATTTATTAGAATAAGGATTATAGAAATGCTGAAGGGAAAAGCAAAATATTTTTTGAAGAATTCTATAAACGAATTGTAAGATTGATATGAAAAAGTATAATTCCCAGCTTTTAAATAATATGTATTTGGGAAAAATTGTCCATAATAATTCCATCGCCAAAGAAAATAGATAACAAATGGAATAATGAAAATTAAAATAAGATTGATAATAAATTTATTAAAAAGATATTTTTTCCCATAATAATAATATACCCCGCAAAAAAGGGCGATTAGAATACTAAATAGAACTCCTTCAGGACGTATCAGACTTAGGAAGAGAAGTGATAGGCCTAATGAAATAAAAGGATAATTTTTGTTAGAATTATTTTTAAGGGCGACCATTGAATAATATATCGCGGTAATAATGCTTGCCAAAAATAACATTGTCTCAAGCCCACTATATATATGCGTATAAATAATAGGCATAAAAGAATAAATTAGAATCGTTATTGAGCAAACTATATCAGCAATTTTTATTTTTTTAAGTAATAGTACTAAGAAAATACCACCAATAATGAAGCCTAATACTCCTATGAGATGAGATGCAAAAACTGGAGCGACACCAATTTTTATTGCAATTGCAATTATAACCGAAAACATAATCCCGGTGTATCCTTCCACAGGATGCGAATTAATATTATATGTTAATTGGAAATGGTTGGCTAAGTTTTCAGAATATCTAAATATAATATAAGCATCATCAACAACCCATTTTGGGAAAAATATTATTGTTCCCAAAGCAAACAAAATTGAAAAAATATAAATGTATTTTGCTATTTCTTTTCCTGACATTATCTATTTACTGTGAGTAGCTGATTATTATTTATTCTGCTTGTCCCAATAATATCCTTTGTGTGTAGCACTGTCAATTTTGCAGCAAAACTACAAACCCTATTATTTTATTTATTTTTGATAAAGATTAATTCAATAATTTACCTGTTCTGAAAGATTTAGTGAGCGTGTTATTCCTGCAAAATCAGCATGAATAATACATATTATTCCAACGGGCTTTTTGCTGAAATATTTAAATTCAATCTGTATGCAAATATTATCATACTCTAATATATTTAAAATCGAAAAGTTCCCATTTCAGAATATGCCGTTTTGAAGGCCTCCAATAGTCTATTAGTCTCCAAATTAGTATTTTGGCTAAATCAAAGCAATAATAATTTCCAACAAGCGTTCAAATCCATAGACAATCAATAAATAATATCTTTCTTTTACAATTCAGACTCCCGTATTTCTACATCTTTTCTATTTTTGTAAGGCTCACATAGCTTGAAATTTTCTTAAGCCTGTATGTAAGTTATTATTCTAATTAAAATGCCCTCCAACGACAAGCTGACAGGCTTAATTTCCTAATTGATTCTTTAAATTATATATTCTCACCAAAGAGCTGAGGATTTGCTGAATTCCGCAAACAAGTGGAATAATTAAAAAATCCCGTCTTCAGGGGTCTAAAGTAGATCAGAATGACCAAATTGATATGTCAGAGTAGAGCCTCCTTTATCAGTTTTTTGAGAGGGGGGAGCACATTTTTGAAGATTATATTCTAGTCTTAAATTGCCTGGTAGACTCCTGATAATTTCTTCTGTTAAGAATACATCAATAGAAACCTTATTAACAACCTTTGTAAAACACCCAACTTTATGTGGATTAGCTCTTTTAGTATAGATAAGAACAGCCCTGAGGGATTCTAGGATTTCTTCGGAATCTTGGACAGGTATATTAATTTTAAACCATTCCATAATTTTTGATGTTAAATAAATTAACCATAGGTTAAAAGCAAAAATCGCTTACAGGTTAATAAGAGGGATAAGAGCAAATAAAAAGCCTACCAACAAAACAGGCAGAAGAAAATCTGTCTAATATAGTTAGTTAATAACTAAATATTAGAAATTATTTGTCCTCAAGCAGCGACAATTGCAAATAATTCAGATTCAATAATACAAGGCTAATTTATTTTACCTAATTAATTCTTTTTAGCCAAATCTCGCGCCAATACTTATAAATTGAACGGGTACAACCTAAAAAACGATATGCATAATCACAGGTTACATCTTCTAAAATAACTGTATTCTTTAAATTCATCATCTTCCCATTCGATTCATTTATTAGTCTATCTATTCTATTCTTGACTTTAAGACGCTTTCCACAGTATTTTTTCATATCATAATGAAATTCCAATCCCTTATTGCGGCCGTGCTTATCTAAAGTATCTCTAATACTATTGAATGATTTAACTTCAACTAATTCACCTGGTTGCAGGTCTAAAGCCACATCAGGTGTTAGCGAGAGGTTTCCATATAATTCCTTAATCCTTAGTCGCCACCATATCGGAAATACGATTGAATTCAAAGCTTTCAATATACCAACTGATTTTGTTTTCATTTCCCTAAAAAGCATTAAGAATCTTTTCCAGGCTGTAATTTCTATGGTCGCTCTGTTTAGCTGTGTAGATTGACAAAAATATGTTTTATGATTTACCTTTGTTTTTAGCTTAGACTTTAATTCCCTCGCCTCCACAGCATTTATTTCAGTTTTTTCACTATCACTATCGACTTCTTTTAACCAGGCTTTATTCCAAAAGATCATACATCCTGCCTGACAGTTATCATGACAGCTTCCGTCGCATCGCAAACTTTCAAGAAAAACGATATTCTGTCTGGCAAAGCCTTTTACACCATTTGATACAACACAAGTCTTTTCTATATAAGGACCAACCTTAAATCTTTTCCCGCAATACTTGATCATTTCAGGCATAAATGGCAGATTGTTGAGAGTGCCTTTAGAATCTAAAGTCTTCAAAATTTCTGAAGGTTTCAGAACTTCCACAAAATAACTTTGGCTAAATATGAATTCCATTTATATAACTCCTTAACATTTTCTTCTAAGATCCATTATTCTCTGTAATTCATTAGTATTTAATCCCAACCTTTTTTTGACCAATGAAGTTTTCATAAACGATAAATTGGGAATGGGATAAAACTCCGACTGGAGGTATCAGATCCGTAACTTAAATCGCAAATAGATATTTTTGAATTATTAAATCAGAAAGATAGAGTTGATAAGGTATAGATTATTACTCTGAAGCAACAATGGCGTGAAATTAAAGTTACTATTGGGAAAAGTTTTCTGGGTCTGGATTGATTGCAAAGATATTGAAAGCGGATGTGATACCACTTTAAGTATATTCTTAATTTTCGTGCCTGATAAAAAAGAATCCTTAATCCGTACATTAATTATTTTGAGGACACAACAATCCTGGTTTTTAAATTCTAGTCTGTAATTATGTGTATCTTCACAGTTACAGTCAGTGTGCATTTGAATCAAAAAGGTATTATGATCGCAAATTTTACAATCTGTCGCATCTGCATTAGTCGAAATATTGCAAAAGTGAATAGGTAGCGGCAGCCCCGTAGTTGTAATAAATAAGGGCAATAACACGGATAATACTAAAATCTTTTTAATCATACGCTTTAAATTATAATTAAAATAAATTACTAACAATCTTGATCTTTTCCCACTCCTCCCATAAAGCATCTTTGCTCCCTGAAACGTTAATATACTGTATTAATAAAAAGTAGTTGCATAAGATGTTGGATATACGAAACGCTGAAAATAGCATATGTATTTATAAACTCTTTATGAATAATAGGGCAGAAAAAGGCTGGAGATTTAAACTAAATAAAATCATAACCAGCCTATTTTAATTCCAAAGTCTACAAATCAAGACGCTTCAGGATTAGAAAGTATATGAGAATG
>CAYPNM010000109.1:0-1366 GCA_964412105.1 uncultured Ignavibacteriaceae bacterium
TTGAAATGCTTCAGGAACTTCTCCAGCTTTTCTCGCTCTTCTATATGGCCTAAGCAGGAACAATTCATCTTTTTGTTTTCATCCAGCCTGTAGACTGCTTCATCCCTTGCGATATTCCAGAAGTATTTATTATCCGGAAGGATGTTTTTCCGGTATTTGATGGAGAAAAACTTTCTTTTAGTCATAGCATAAAATATGAAAAATTTATCTTGTCCTTTTATGGAAGTTTTATGATTTACCTGATGAAAAGTGGCCAATTATTTGTGGAAGAATTGGATTAGACCAGCCGATATATCAATAATCACCTGTTTTTTATTGCATTAAAAAGCAATTAATACTAAATTATTTTTGATTTCTAGGAAACGGGCAGTTCAATTCCTCATTTGCATCAAAAAACATCAGTAGCCTTAGTCTAAACATATCCGGGAATTTTATTGAATTCTTAAAAGCTCCGGCAATTTCAGAAACTTTCTCTTGAAGCTTAGTAGTGGCTGTAATTAATAATCAGCCAAAGAACATTAACTTCGGAGGCAGCGATGACAAAATTAAACATTTTCATCTCTTTTCTGATACTGGCTTTTTCAACGGAATTATCAGCACAAAAAATGACGGGGAATATTGAAGGAAGAGTCTTAGATTCCGACAACAATTCTCTCCAGGCTGTAAATATTGTTGCAAGCAGCCCCAGCCTGCAGGGAACAAAAGGGACAACAAGTGGAAAACTTGGTTATTTCCGGTTAGTTGCATTGCCGCCCGGAACATATAATCTGAAGATAACACATATTTCTTATCACGATCTGAAAATAGAAGGCGTTATTGTTTCGTTGGGTAAAACAGTTTCTGTCGGCGATATTAAATTGACTCCCCGAACTTTGGAAACTGCTGATATTGTAGTGAGTGGAGAAAGATCGTTGATTGATCCTCATTCTACCTCGCTCGGAACAAACCTTAAGTCGGCAGAATTTGAATCTCTTCCCCTCAACAGAAATTACCGTGAAATAGCTGCACTACTGCCGCAGGCAAATACAAGCCCCTATAATGATGAAGTCAATATTTCGGGAGGTACCGGCTGGGAAAATAAATATTTCATTGACGGTCTTGATGTATCAGATTCACACGAAGGAAGTATTGAAACAAATATACCATATAACTTTGTGAAAGAAATTCAATTGATAAGCGGTGGATATGAAGCCGAATATAAAGGTTCGCTTGGCGGATTGCTAAACGTGATTACTTACTCAGGTGGTAACGAAGTTCACGGTTCCGTATTTGGATTCTACACTGCCGACTGGCTTTCTTCCTCGCCGAATGTAGGGTTGGCCGATCCTGCAGATGGTCCGTATAGTAATTATGATGTCGGATTTGG
>CAYPNM010000109.1:1466-4845 GCA_964412105.1 uncultured Ignavibacteriaceae bacterium
TTTCTGAAAAGCAAATCGGCGGTGTAAATTTGTCACTCTCAGGAACATACACAATTGGAGATAATCTGCTAATCGATGCTTCCATCTCCCGAATAAACCGTGACGAAATTGATGAACCTTCTACAGAACGCGGCAAAAATGAGGTTCTATTTATAGATACTACAGGAGAATGGTCCGGCGGATTTTCCTACAAAGCTTCTCAGAGAAGAGAAGTGACGGGAATCAAATTAAACACGACCTTGTTCGCGGGTGATCATATTCTAAAAGCAGGCGCAGAGTATAATGATAATATGCTGGATCTGGATCTCGGTTACAGCTTTCTGTTTTTGGATTTCTATCCATATCCACCATACTTTTATGCAGCACAAACACAGAAGGGGATTTTACGCAATCGAACCCCGTCAGTCTATATTCAGGATACATGGACTATTTCTCAAAATCTTCGATTTAATGCCGGCATACGCTGGGGCGCTCAATACCTTGTGGCATCTGATGGTAAAGTATCTCAAAAAATCTTCGGGCCGGTTCAACCTAGGATCGGTTTTATTTTTATGCCTGATGAAGATGGAATACAAAAGATATTCGGATCTTTCGGACGCTTTGCCCAGGATGTACAAACGGGAATATTAGCGCTTCAATTAATAGACCAAAATTATTATTATGAAATTGAGTATAACAGTGATCCACGCTTAGGAAATGTTACAGGGGATACCGTTACGAATATTTCGGGCAAAATTCACCCTGAGATTCCGGGTTTACGGGGGCAGTATTATGATGAATTCAGTTTAGGTTATGAAAGAATGATCAGTTCTAAAATCAAAGTTGGAGCAAAGGGGATTTATAGAACTCTTCGCGAAGCAATTGATGATAGTTGGCCTCTCATAGAATACGGTAATCCTGGCAGCGGAGCTTTAGCTGATTTTCCCAAGGCTCAACGCGATTATACAGCATTAGTTCTGACAATTGAAAAGCATAGTAGTGAGAGATTTAATTTTGAAGTATCTTACGTCCTTTCAAGAAATTACGGAAATTATCCCGGATTATTCGATTATCTTTACAGCCTTTCTTTTGCTAATTCAAGCAGACAGTTCGATGATATTGAATCGTTGAAGAAAGGCACTGGTCTTTTACCGAACGACAGGACACACAGCTTCAAGTTTATCGGATCCTATAATATTAATGAAAGTTTTACTGCAGGATTATCGTTCCAATGGTTAAGCGGTACACCGCTTAGCAAGCTGGCTAAAGTTACAATAAAAATACCACCATATTTTCTGGAACCTCGTGGAACTGCAGGCAGAACGCCATCAATTTGGGATCTTAATGCCCGCATCAGCTATAGACTTCCAGTTGAAATTTTACAGGACGCGCGTCTCATTTTTGATATTTTTCATATCCTCAGTCAACGTGAACCTGTTCAGTATGTAGAAGAACAGTATTTTGATGTCGATCAGAACGGAAACGGAATATCACCGAACCCAAACTATGGAAAAGCCTTCAGGTATCAAAAACCAATGTCAATACGTTTGGGAATGGAGGTAAACTTTTAGCTTACGATTGAAAGAATTAATTATTTGCCGGCACAAACTAAAACGGGAGTCGCTAGGTAATGATAGGCCAATCAATTGCTCATTATAAAGTACTTGAAAAATTGGGTGAAGGCGGGATGGGTGTTGTATATAAAGCTGAAGATACAAAACTTCACCGCACAGTGGCTCTCAAGTTTCTGCCGGCTAATTTAACTTCTGACAAAACAGCAAAAGAACGTTTCCTCAACGAAGCTCGGGCAGCATCAAAACTCGATCACCCCAACATTTGCACTGTCCACGAGATAGGTGAGGCCCCCGATCACGGCCTTTACATTGTAATGCCTTATTATGAAGGCGAAACATTAAAAGAGAAAATTGCCCGGGGAGCTCTCCCATTCAATGAAGCAATGGATATAACAATACAGATCGCAAACGGTCTTGCTAAAGCGCACGCACATAACATAATACATCGCGACATCAAGCCGGGTAATATAATTATTACAAATGACGGGATTGCAAAAATCTTGGACTTTGGATTGGCCAAGCTTACCGGAAGTGCCAGGGTAACTATGACAGGAGCTGCCGTAGGTACGGTAACCTATATGTCACCTGAACAGGCAATAGGTCGGGAAGTAGATCATCGCTGTGATATCTGGTCTCTCGGAGTTACTCTCTATGAAATGCTGACAGGTCAACCGCCTTTTGCAAGCGAGTACGACCAGGCTATTGTGTACGGAATAATGAACGAAAATCCGCAATCTCCTTCAAAGTTTAAAACTGAATTCCCACCGCGTATTGATGAAGTGATCGCGAAAGCCTTGGAAAAGGATCGCGGTAACCGTTACCAGGAAGCTCAGCAGTTCATTGATGATCTTAAGAATTGTAAGAGCGGGACCGGGCCGGCAGGTGTGGAGAAAAAAAACAGCAGGATTGCTTTAACGCATCGAAAGCGCCGCCTCTTATATGTCTATGCAATTATTTTTATTATAATAGCCGCAATTGCGTCGATATTATTATTTTATCCGAGCGGAGATAAATCGATAGATTCCATTGCAGTTTTGCCCTTAAAAAATCTTTCGGGTGATTCGGGACAGGAATACTTTGTTGAAGGGATACAGGACGCATTAATAACACAATTTTCAAAAATCAGCGCGCTTAAAGTTATTTCAAGCACTTCAACAATGATTTACAGGAATACGAAGGAAACAATGCCGCAGATAGCAAGTGAACTTGGAGTGAATGGAATAATTGTTGGCTCGGTTCAGCGATCCGGCGACCGTGTTCGTATCTCGGCTCAATTAATTGATGGACCAAAAAACCGGATAATCTGGGCACAGGAATTCAACCGGCCTGTTACAGACATTTTTGCTTTGCAGAGTGAGATTGCCCAGACGATAGCCAAAGAGATAAAAATCACTATTACGCCCCAGGAAAAATCCAGCATTGTAATAACACATACAATTAATCCTGATGCACAGGATGCACTATTTAAGGCCATTTTTTTAATAAGAAAGCTCACATCCGAAGGAACAGCTAAAGCGCATGAATATTTGAAAAAGGCCATAAGCGCGGATTCAAATTGGGCCCCACCTTATGCGTGGCTTGCTGAATGGTATACGCTGAGTATCTATAATGGATCAACTCCGGACGAGGCATATCCTAAAGCCAGGCTTTTAGCTGAAAAGGCACTGAATCTGGATTCGACTCTAGCCCAGGCTTATTTTGAATTAGGCTTGATTAGCGCTTACAATAGAGATTGGGCGGGCATAGATAAAAATTTCCTCCGCGGTTTGGAATTGAATCCGAACTCCGCCGTCGGTCATGAAGAATACGCAACAAATCTAAGTATT
>CAYPNM010000110.1:0-1339 GCA_964412105.1 uncultured Ignavibacteriaceae bacterium
AGCTTTGCAGGAATTTCCGGCTTTAATGTAGTGACAAGTTCAGGTTCAACATTCAGTATTGAATAGATTATTGCCTGCTCAAACTCTCCTTTAAATGGTAGCTGTCCTGTAAGCATTTCGTAGAAAATTACCCCCATTGCCCAGATATCCGCACGATGATCAGCCTTTTCGCCCTGCGCCTGTTCAGGCGACATATAAGCAGCGGTTCCGATAGTTGTGCCGATCTTTGTTATCTGCGAAGTGCCCCTGACTTTTGCAAGTCCGAAGTCCATTATTTTAACCTGTCCTGATTTGGTAAGCATAATATTGCTGCTTTTAATATCCCTGTGCACAATTCCTTTCTGGTGGGCGGCATTGAGTCCACTGGCAACTTGTTCTATAATACTAAGTGAAGATTCAAGTGTAATCTCTCCAGCTTCCATCTTTTCTTTCAGCTCAGGACCATTTATGTATTCCATCACAATGAAAATCTGATTATCAGCTTCTTCAATTGCATGAATAGTTGCGATATTAGGATGATTTAAGGAAGCAGCTGCCTGCGCCTCATTTTCAAATCTTATTCTTTCTTCCTTACTCTTCGTTATATAATTAGGTAGGAATTTTATTGCTACATCGCGTCTTAGTTTTGAATCTTCAGCTTTGTAAACGACACCCATTCCGCCTTCGCCTAACTTCTCAACAATTTTATAGTGCAAAACTTTTGAGCCAATCATTATGTTAACCTTAATAAGAGTTTTTAATCTTGTTTTTTATTTAATATTTCCTGCAACTTATATTCTCCCTCACAGCGGCAGTTTCATCTTTTTCAAAAATGCTGTGTAGCGCGAGTCTTTAAATATATTGCGCATTAGGGGGTCACCTTTGACTCCAATGCAACCTGCGTCACGCTGTCTATAAGCTCTTTCCAGCCATTCGAATGCTTTATCTTTATCATTCCTGTAAGCATAGTTTTGTGCTATCTGGTATGCTCCAACATTCTGAAATTCTTTTATAAACTCAGCCAGTTTTTCATCAGCTTCTTTTTTTCTGCCCATTGCATAATAAACAATTGCAATAGTTGATATTTGCATCCACGGTTCAGGTTCTTTATTTATTACTATAAATGCTGAATCGGTTTTCCCTTCCTCCAAGTAATCCAAACTGATCATCCAATGCGCACCGCGGTTTTGAGGACTAAGTTCAAGGACTTTTTTTGAGGCAGCTATGGATTTATCAAACTGTCCGGCGTAGTATGTACAATAAGCTAAGCTAAAGTATCCATCTATACTTACTGGATCAATTTTAATTATACGATCTGCCAGTTTTCTTGCTTCATCATACTGACCAAGTATCCACTTCA
>CAYPNM010000110.1:1439-4755 GCA_964412105.1 uncultured Ignavibacteriaceae bacterium
AGTACGTTAATGAGCTCTCCCGATAAACCGTCAGTTAAATATCCCTGGTCTTTATTCGGGCTCAGGTCGGCAAACGGAAGGACTGCTATTGTTTTTATTGTTTCTGCTTTCGCATTCCCACCATTGGAAGTAGGCATAAAAAGATAGAGAGCAATTGCAATTAGTATTACTACTGCTCCTGCAACTAACCAGGGAAGTCTTGACTTTTTTTGAGTTAACTTTGATGTTACTCCTCCACTAATCTCTCTCATCTCATCTGCCATCTCTCCTGCACTGTTGTATCTCTCCTCACGGTTTTTTCTGAGTGATTTGTCGATAATTTGCTGTATCCCTTTGTCTATCTCACTAGCAGGGTGAGGTTCTTCATTTAATATAGAGTATATTATTGCCTGGTCATAATCACCCCTGAACGGCACCTTTCCTGTCAGCATTTCGTAAAGTACTACCCCTAATGACCATAGGTCCGTCCTATTATCTACTTCATCACTCCTTGACTGCTCTGGTGACATATAAGCAATTGTTCCAACTGTTGAGCCCATCTTTGTCAGCTTTGAGGTACCCTTTAACTTTGCCAGACCGAAATCCATTACCTTTACAACACCGCTATCCGTAATCATTATATTAGATGACTTAATATCTCTGTGAATGATCCCTTCTTTGTGGGCAGCATCAAGTCCATCAGCTATTTGTGTTGCTATTTTGACTGCATCAGCTGCAGGAATTATGCTTTCCTTAATCTTATCGCCCAGCTCTACCCCCTTGATATATTCCATCACAATGAACAGTTCGTTATCTGTTTCTTCAATTGAATGGATAGTAGCGATGTTCGGGTGATTTAGTTTTGCAGCGGCTTTAGCTTCAATCTTAAATCTTTGCCGCTCTTCCGTGTTTTCGGAGATATACTTCGGCAAAAATTTTATGGCAACCTTGCGTTCCAGGTTGAGGTCCTCGGCAAGGTAGACTATGCCCATTCCGCCCTGGCCGAGTTTTTCTAATATTTTATAGTGGAGTATGGTTTCGCCAATCATAATTTTATTTACCCTTTATCAGCTCAATAAAAGCGGGTTCGTTTCTGATATTATCGAGATCAACATCCCGTTCCATCCAATCGTAAGCTTTATAACCAGCGGCAATGGCTTTCTTAATGGTCTCAATAGCCATTTGCTTTTCATTCATTACTGAATAAAAACAAGCCACATTGTAAATCATAAGTAAATCTGTAGGGTTTAGTTTAATTGCCTTGTCCGCTTCTATCTTTGCTTTATCAAATTGTTTTGCAACGGCCAGATCCATGGCATAAAATACATGGGCCCTAGCATCATCCGGATGGCGTGTAAGATACTCAGGGTAAAATTTCAGGCTTCTTTGAATGGTTTCATTTAATTTATCCTTGTTTCCCAATCTTTCATAGCACATTCTAATGTCACTGTATGCAGTATAAAATTCCGGATTAAGTTTTATTACTTTTTCAAACAGCTCAATTGCTTCATTATCTTTTTTTGTGCTATAACGTATTCTTCCAAGAATCCAATAACCGATGAAATTATTGGGGTCAAGTTCAATTGCCTTGTGTCCAGATTCCAAAGCCTTATCCATAGATTCTTTATGTAAATATGCCTGAGCAAGTGAAGCATAGGCTTCAGATAATGAGGCATCCATTGAAATAGCTTTCAAACTAGTTTCAATTGCGAGATCCAATATTTCAGGATTTCCTCTTTCGTAGCTGTGAAATAAATGAGAGTATCCTTCACCCATACCTGCATATGCAGCAGCGTAGTCAGGATCAATCTCAATTGCTTTTTGAAAGAGCTCAATAGCAATATTAACGTCATTTTTCGTCATTTTATACATAAAGCCCTTTGCGCGCAAACAAAGATCAAATGCTTCAGCATTAGCAGTCTTCTTTTTTTCCAAAACTTTCTTTTGTGCAGGGGTAAGTTCAATTTTTAAGGCTTCCACAATCTGCTTTGAAACATTTTCCTGAATATCAAAAACGTCCGCAAGTTTTCCTTTGTATGTTTCTGCCCAGAGTTGAGTATTGTTTAGAGCGTCAATTAGCTGAACGGATATCCTGAGATTTTCCTGGAACTTCCTGACACTTCCGGTCATTACGTAGCCAGCTTCGACTTCTTTCCCGATAAGTTTTGCATCCTTGGTAGTATTTTTGTATTTAATTGCAGTTGTTCGTGGTATTACACGAATTTCCTTTAGTCTTGTAAGGTTAACAATTAACTCTTCCGCTAAACCTTCACCGAAATAGTCTGTGTCCTGGTCAGGGCTGATATTTTCAAATGGTAAAACTATTATTGATTTTGTTTTATCTTCTTTATCGGTTTGTTTACCCATTTTCAAAGCGTCATTAAAATCCCTTATAACTTCATCCATGGTCTGATATCGAACAGTCTTTTCTTTTTCAAGCAACTTTTTTACGATTTTAACTAGTTTGTCCGGTAAATCTTTATTGATAGAATAAACCGATTCCGGTTCTTCATTTAGAATTGAATAAACTATTGCCTGATCATAGTTCCCTTTAAATGGCAATTTGTTACACAGCATTTCGTATAGCACTACGCCAAAAGACCAAATGTCCGATTGTTGATCGAGTTCTTCACCTCTTGCCTGTTCCGGCGACATATATGCAATTGTTCCTATAGTGGAGCCAACTTTGGTGAGCTCTGTTCCTCCTCTGATTTTAGCCAATCCAAAATCCATTATTTTAGCTTTGGAATCACTGGTTATCATTATGTTAGAGGATTTTATATCCCTGTGAACAATCCCTTTATTATGAGCCGCAGACATTCCTTCTGCAATTTGAGTGGCAATTTTAATTACTTCGTCAGTTTCAATATTTCCATTACTAATTTTCTCTTTCAGCTCAATCCCATCAATATATTCCATTACAAGGAACATTTGATTGTCGACTTCTTCGATTGCATGAATAGTAGCAATGTTGGGATGATTTAATGAAGCAGCAGCTTTTGCTTCTATTTTAAATCTTTCTCTTTCTTCGGAATTTGAAGAGATCTGTTGAGGCAGGAATTTTATGGCAACTTTTCTCTCGAGTTTGGTATCTTCGGCAAGGTAGACGACACCCATACCACCTTCGCCTAATTTTTCAATGATCTTATAATGTAATATCGTTTCGCCAATCATAAAATTATTTGTCCTTCATCAATTCAATAAATTCAGGCTCATTATGGAGGCCCTCTAAATCAGGATCTCTTTTTGTCCATTCAATATCTTCCAGACCAGCGTTCATTGATTTTCTCAATGCATCAATCGCAAGTTTATTTTCGTTCATTCTTGCATAACAGCA
>CAYPNM010000111.1:0-4528 GCA_964412105.1 uncultured Ignavibacteriaceae bacterium
TCTCAAGCACATCCTTAAAAATTTCAATTTCCTTAGGGGTCAACTCTATTTCAATTTTTGCCATAACTGCCTCCTCATTAAAAATTTATTTGAACCTGCTTGATTTTAATTAATAAATAATAAAAAAAGGAGTCATTAAATTGCCTTTAGCTCAATAAATAATCAATAATTAAGGCCTTTTGGTAAGTGTCCTGTTTAACTATCATTTATTCCGCATAATAACGAGGCTTTATCATGTAATGCTATTGGGCTGCTATTGGGCTACTATTGGGCTGCTATTGGGCTACTATTGGGCTGCTATTGGGCTTCTATTGCGCTACTATTGGCGCTTAAATGTCCATAAAAACTTAGAACTTAACTTTGTCCGATATTCTCTGGTCTAACTGTAGTGCTAAGGGACAGTATTCAGCTTTTAGAAATTTGCTTGTTTAGTTATATCCTTTACTTTGGATATCTTTTCAATTTCTTCAATGGCCTGTTTATAGTTATTTGGTTCAAATTTCTGATTGTCTATTATATTTTCAATACTTAAAATTTCATTATAAATATATTGGCCAACTAATTTTCTATTCTTATCAATTACTCTGCTTATATTCTCTGCAATGTCTGAAGTAAGACGGCTTAGGTTTTTGTCTACTTCATAAGGAATTTTTTTATAATAGAATTTCTTGAAGATCTTCCTGAACAAGAACATCGGGAATAAGAACCACAACAAGTCGATCTGAATATCAAAAGAATAGCTTACCGATATATCCGGTCGTTTTATTCTCTCGACTTCAGTTTGCAGGACAATAGGATTCAATTTAATTTCCAGAACATGTTCTACATTCCTTATAAGTCTATCTGTAAATGATCCTGCAAATAGGTTAAAATTATTTTGAATGTCTGTTAGATAATCGTTCAACTGAAGTATTGCTTTATCACCGGCTTCCAGCATATTTTCTCTCAAATTATTTTGAAGCCAGGATTCAAATTTTCTCGATACCTTGTATAAATTTCCATGCCAGGATCGATATTCTTTTTCAAAATCATTTTCCAATATGGGGCAGATATCTTTTGAATAAGGCATTACAACGTCAGCAACTTTTTCTCTATTCTTATTTTTGAAAGAGGCAGTAATTACATCCAGGTTGTTTTTAATTAACTGAAATTTTAACTGTTCATCTATTATTTGCTCTTTTAAAGTTTCTCTTTCTCTTTTTGTCTTACGATTTGATTCCAGCCCCACTTTCAGGTAGGAAAGGCAGCTTTGAGTTAAAGAGTTAAACTTATGACTTAATATTCTTTTATAATTCTCTGAAAAATTTTCTCTGACAGGTAAAAAAACTTTTTCTATTAAACGTTGATAATTTGCTTCTGCATTTTTAATTATAGAATAAGAGAATATTTCTATGGTTTTTTGTTCGTTATATGATTGGTTCTGCAAGTTATCGTCCTGCTTTAAAATCATTAAGCCGGCCTGCAAAAGAGAGTTCTCAACATAACGTTGTATTTCATTTAGCTCTGATGTTAAAGTTAAATCCGCTTTTGTCAATATTATTTTTGTATTAGCGGAATACCTGGCAATACCTTTTAAAAGATTTACGTCTTCTTCCGAAAGGGGTCTTTCAACACTAATAGTAACTAATGCCAGACCTATTTCAGGCAGCCATTGAAATGTTGTCTCGGTATTATTTTTGAAAAAACTTCCTATTCCCGGTGTATCAACTATCCTTAGATTCTTAAAGCTATATAATTGCGGCAGATAAAGATCAACTACTTCAACATTCTTAATATTCTTTGGGTTTTCAGATTCAGTTATAAAGTTTTCGATTTCTACAACACTTATTACTTTTTCAGTTTTATCCAGGAAGCGAACAACCGCCTTTTTCTTTTCTGCAAACTGAAGTCTTGTTACAATAGAAGTTACAGGGATAACACCAACCGGTAAAATATTTTCTTTTATAATGCTGTTTATCAAAGAACTTTTACCCGATTTAAATTGACCCAATACGACAATATCAATGTATTTATTTGATAATTCGTTTTTTGCAGAATATCTTTCAATAATTGAGAGCTCTCTTTTCAAGGATTCTATTTGAAAACCATAAATGATTTTTTTTAATGTTTCTAAGGAGAGTAATAAACTTGAATTTGTTCCCGCTTTATTTTTTACTTCTTCTAACATATAACTCCTTGCTAACTAAAAAATAAGTAGGAGTTATTAGTCCGGGGAAAGGGACGGTTTTAAGAGGCTTGGCGAACTCCATCGCCAAATTTACTCCATAAAAATAATGAAATGTATAATAATTATAAATCAACAATAACAAACACGAATATGTCGCTTGGATGAAGATGACAGGTTATTGCTAATTTTTTTAAGGAAATTTGATTTTAATTAGAACTTAGTTTTAACATAACCGTCATTTGCTAAATATAATACGGGCGCTTATAAGAAGCCGCTCCTTTAATTATTGGGAGCGGCTTAACTTATTACACATCAGCGTTCCGAAGGAATCCTCATCCCGTAGAACGAACGCCTTACAAAGAAGAGAGCTATCAGCAGGAAGATTACTCCCACGATTGGGGCAGCTTGCCTGAACGACGGTGTGATAGCAATTTCCATCGCAAGCAAACCAAACAGGGTTGTAAACTTAATGATCGGGTTCAGAGATACCGAAGACGTATCCTTGTATGGGTCGCCTACAGTGTCGCCGACCACTGTAGCATCGTGTAGTGCAGTGCCTTTCTCTTTCAGGTCAACCTCTACCACCTTTTTAGCATTATCCCACGCACCGCCGGCATTTGCCATGAAAACAGCCTGGAACAGACCAAAAGTAGCAATCGCAATCAGGTACGAAACAAACAGGCTTACTGGTGCATTGCTGCCGGAAGGTGCCGAGAGACAGGCAAAAGCCAGGGCGAAAGAGAAGATGCCGAAAAAGATGTTCCACATACCCTTCTGTGCATACTGGGTGCAGATTTTAACAACCTCAATGGAGCTTTCCTTGGCTGCAGTCTGACTGGCATTTTCATCGAGATGAATATGCCGTTTGATGTAATCCACTGCTTTGTAGGCACCGGTAGTAACAGCCTGTATAGACGCTCCGGTAAACCAGAATATTACCGCACCTCCGGCTATAAATCCAAAGATAGTATAAGGGTTAAGCACGTTAAGGATCGTTTCCGGTTCAACGCCCAGCACTTGTTTGATAAGCAGGATCAAACTGAAGATCAGAGTAGTAGCGCCAACTACCGCAGTGGCGATCAGTACCGGTTTGGCAGTAGCCTTAAAAGTATTGCCGGCTCCGTCGTTTGATTCCAGGTAATGCTTCGCCCGTTCGAAGTCCGGTTCGAAACCAAAGTCGTCGTGTATCTCCTTTTTAATATTAGGAATGGTTTCAATCAGCGATAATTCATAGATGGACTGGGCGTTATCGGTTACCGGGCCGTAGCTGTCGACAGCGATTGTCACAGGGCCCATACCCAGGAAACCGAAGGCCACAAGACCGAAGGCGAAGACTGCAGGATAGAGCATGGTCCCGCTGGGGAAGAAGGTGCTTGCAAAATAGCCTATGAACATCAGCAGCAGAATTACCGTGCCGATCCAGAAGGCGCTGAAATTACCCGCCACAAGGCCTGACAGGATGTTCAGCGAGGCGCCGCCCTCCCGGCTGGCCTTGACAACTTCAGTTACGTGGCCGGACTTAGTGCTGGTAAAGATCTTGGTGAATTCCGGGATCAGAGCCGCACCAAGGGTGCCGGAACTCATGATGATCGCCATAAAAAGCCAAAGATTCGGATTTGTGGCTCCCATATCAGAAGCCGGTCCTATCTCGAAGTAACTGGCTATGAACACGATGATGATTGAAAGAATAGAGGCGAACCAAACCAGGCTGCTAAGGGGCTGTTCAAAATTAAAATCCTCCTTGCCTGCAAACTTAGCCTTGCTGAAGATTTTGTTGATGTAAAAAGCTGCGATAGAGGTGATTATCATCAGGATGCGCATCATAAATATCCACACCAGGAGATGGGTCTGAAGATCCTGTCTTGCTGCCAGCACGATAAAGGTGATCAGTGCAACTTGCGTTACACCGTATGTTTCAAAACCATCTGCCGTTGGTCCTACGCTATCGCCTGCATTATCTCCGGTGCAGTCGGCAATTACACCCGGATTACGAGGGTCGTCCTCTTTGATTTTAAATACAATTTTCATCAGGTCTGAACCGATATCAGCAATCTTGGTGAAGATACCGCCGGCAATTCGCAGTGCGCTGGCACCCAGCGATTCGCCGATAGCAAAGCCAATGAAACTGGCGCCTGCCAGGTCGCGCGGGACGAACAGCAGGATGATCAGCATCAAGATCAGTTCTATACAGACTAAAAATACCCCAACACTCATGCCTGCCTCGAGAGCAACATTCACAGTCTTGAGTGGTTTGCCTTCCAGACCGGCGAAGGCTGTGCGGGCATTGGCCAGCGTGTTCATCCTGATGCCGTAAAAGGCCACGCTGGATGAACCAAGAATTCCTAACACGGTCCAGAGCAG
>CAYPNM010000112.1:0-3304 GCA_964412105.1 uncultured Ignavibacteriaceae bacterium
GACCACCTGAACCCCATTCAGGTACGCTACCGGGCTGCGCCACGTTCCGAAAATACTTAATTAAAATTATAACTTTGAAACTAAAAGTTCCAGAACACTTTTAATTTCTTCAAGGTCTTTTTTGATGGATGGTTTTTCCCTTTTGGGTTCCGGGAAAAGAGATTTATTTTCTTCTTCAACTGAGGTTTCTGAATCATTCTGCTGCAAAACGTTCTCCGCGGAATAATCTTCAAGAATTTTTCTTGCACCTTCGATTGTGTATTTTCTTTCGCGAAGCAGGCCTTTTATATGCATTATAAGCTGGATATCCTTGTTTGTATATATCCTGTTACCGGCCCGGTTCTTTTGCGGTTTAAGCTGATCGAATTCAGTTTCCCAGTATCTTAGAACATACTGCTCTACACTGGTAATTTTGCTAACTTCACTTATTGAATAATACAGCTTTTTTATTGACAGGTCTTTCATCAAACCTCAGAGTTATTCGAGGGCAAAATAACTAATTGGCTTTTTAATAGCAATATCCATATCATTAAATAAAAAAGGACTTTAGTCTGGAGCTATAACTCATTTTCTTCTATAATGATATCAATCAACTCATTGATATCATTTAATTCGAAATCAGCATTATGTTTTTTGGTATTAAAAGTATCGCCATATTTGGCAAATGCAGTTTTCATTCCCACATTTTTTGCTCCCACTATGTCTCTTTCCGCCCAATCCCCTACCATTAATGCCTCTTCTGGCTTAACTTCCAGTCTTTTTAACATTGCCAGAAATGGTGCTGCATCTGGCTTTCGTACACCGGTGTCTTCAAAAGTTACAACCGCGTCAAAAATATGATGGAAATTAAGATATGCCAGCCGGAGCCAGGCTTCCTTAACCGGAGCATCAGAAAGAATGCCCATCAGTATTCCAAGTTTAAGTAACTTGTTTAGGGTAGAATAGACGTGAGGATATGGAATTAGCGCAGCCTCTCTGGCTCTACGATAGGCTACGATTCCGGCAGAAAGTATTTTGTAATCGATTTTATTGTTTACTCTTTGAAGGAAGAGATCGAATACCTGCTGATATTCAATTCCCTTTTCCTTATAGATTTCATCAATTACTTTGTTTGCTTCCTCTTCTGTTATTGAAAGCCCAGCATCGATCATTGCCGGTATAGCTTCCTCAATCGAGCGGCGTTTCATTTTCATAAAATCCATTAATGTATTATCAAGATCAAATACTACAGCTTTAATCAAAATAATTTCCCTTATATTTTGTAAAACTACGTCTTAATTAACTTCAACAAAAGATAAACTGCAGCCATATAACTATATTCTTTAAAACCTGAGATATAACCATCACAGGCAGAAGCAGTTAAAAGCTTTTGTCTAAACTCTTCTCTCTTTCCCAAATGAGAAAGATGTACCTCTATTTTAGGGAGTTTGCATTCTTCCAATGCATCATGCAGAGCAACTGACGTATGGGCATATCCACCAGGATTGATAATGATCCCATCAAATTTAGAAGCTGCATTCTGAATCTCAGTAATTAATTCGCCATCGAGATTTGATTGAAAGAAAACGAAGGAAACTGAAGTAAATTCCTCCGACAATAATTTCTTAATAGTTTCAAGTGAAAGGTTTCCGTAGATAACAGCTTCCCTTTTCCCAAGCATATTTAAATTAGGCCCATTAAGAACAAGAATTTTCATTGCATCTCCGCCGACATTTCATCAATTATTTCTCTCATACGCGGAGTCAAATAAATCTGATCGATTCCTAATTCTTTTAGCGCAAGACAAAGTATCATTACTTTTCTTTGTAAATTCGCCATTTTATTAATTACTATAATTTTATTTTCTTTAAGCAGACAATATCCTCCCTTAAAATCACCTTTTTCAAACCTAACTTCAGCTCCAAGCTGCGAAGCCAGCGCTTTTAGATCCTGAATAATTTCTTCAAATTCCTTTTCCTTAATTTTCATTATGAAGTTTCCTGGTTCTTCTTCAAAGGCTGGAATAAAAGGAAATAAACAATAGCTGCATAGCAAAACAATTCTATAACCGGAAAGCTCCCAAAGACCTTAAATCTTTCAATTATGAGATCAATAACCTCTTGTGCACTAAAATTAACAGAATTTATCAAACCAATTATTTTATAATCGATAGTTGATAAATAAACCTCGAAAGGAAGAGTTAATAAGATGACTACAGTAATTATAAATAGCCATCCGTTTTTTTTAAGAGAAATTTTTGAAGTAATTATGAACAAAATATAAGTTATTATAAAAATTATGTAAAGAACGAAAGTGGATATAACTGCGGGCTCAAATGATCTCAAGATCCCGGAAAGATTTTGATTATTTATATATGGCCTTAAAGAAAAATTGGTACCCTCAAATATTTGGTAGGATAGGACCATACGCGTAAAGTAACTTCCAATCCACATAGCACCAGATAACACTACAATAAACAAGAGAATTTTTGGAAAAATTTTTAATTTTTTCATATACAATTATATTAAGTTTAAGTAAAATAAAAAAAAATAATGACTATTGCCTCAATAGATATCGGTACGAACACTGTCCTTTTGTTAATTGCTGAAGTTACCAAAGAACTGCAAATAAAAACATTATTAGATGAATACAGGATTCCAAGAATTGGGAAGGGTCTCATTCCAAATGGTCAAATCAGTGATGTTAGGATTAATGATCTTATAATTGTTTTAAGTGAATACAAGAAATTAATTGAATTTTATAATTGTAAAAGAATTCTTATTACTGCTACCAATGCAATGCGAATTGCTGCAAATAGGGATCAAATTGCAGCAAAAATAAGGGGATTATTTGGGTGGGATGTTAATATAGTATCCGGAAAAGAAGAAGCCAAGTTATCGTATCTTGGAGCTGTATCCGGCTATTCTAAAAATGGTACCGTTGTGGTAATTGATATTGGAGGAGGTAGCACTGAATTAATCTTTGGGAAGCAAACTGAAATTGAATTCATCAAAAGTTTTCCAATCGGTGTGGTTAGTGGCACAGAAACATACCTTAAGAATGATCCACCGACACTGAAACAACTGGAAAATTTCCAGGAGCATTTACAGATAATATTAGGAGAGATAAGTACGCTGGAATATAATCCCAATATTGCAATCGCTTTAGCAGGAACTCCCACAACCCTTGCCTGCATGGATCTTAATCTTGATAAATATGATGAAAAATTAATAGAAGCATATGAATTAGGCTATAATAAAATCTCCAGACTAAAAGATCATATAATGAAAATCACATATGCTGAAATCAAAAATACTTATAAGTC
>CAYPNM010000112.1:3404-4509 GCA_964412105.1 uncultured Ignavibacteriaceae bacterium
CTAAATATCAGACCGCCAAATAAGCTGAAAATTTTGCTTCTTGTTTGACTAAATATTCCACCAACCATCAGAAATATGCCCCATAAGAAAACCAATAACTCAAAACCTGAAAGTATATATGCCAAAGTAGGCTTCAATATAAAAGGTGAGGGATTAGCAGAAAAAACATATCCTCCAAATACAGCTAATTCAATAGGAAATAATATACAAAGTGCCAAAGCATGGGGGATCAACGAATAAACCAGGATGGCTAAATTATCTTTGAATCTTGTCTTAGCTTGTGTATTTAGAGTAATTAATTTAAGAAAAAATGAAAAGCCAAAGAGAATTATTAGTAGTATACCAATCACTATAAATATATTGGAAAATAGTTCAATGTCAGAAAGACTGCTTTTAAATAGGAATAATGATAAAAATGCGCTGTCTATAGAAAACTTTGCTCCGGAAAATAAAATTATTGAGATAACAAAATTCTTATGCTCCGATTGAATAATGGTTTCAAATGCTTTTATAGGGCTTTCTATCAGTTTACTTATCGCATTCCATAGGTCTATATTGACTATTTTATCTCTGATAAAAAAGTTGCATTTCATGCATGTACTTACATAAAAAGGATTTTGTGCACGACAATTTTTGCAAATTTGAATGTTTTTCATAAAGAAAATATCAAAATTTAATACTAAGATTCAACATATTTTGCCCTGTTTGGTTTGGCTGAACATTAAAATCAAATAGTTCGGCATCAACGTATGCATCTACCAGGTTCAGAAAATACGCAAGACCGATATAAATACTCACAAGATCTCGCTGGTCCCGATAGGCATTCCTGAGTTGTATATAAGCAGGAGCTAATCTAGGATCATTAATATTTTGGAGGTACAGATTTTTAGCATCATTATATTTGTGATTGTTCCAAATCCAGGCTGCACCCAGTGCTGCAAAAATACCCCATACAATCGGGGCTTTAATATATGATTCATTATAGATTTGTCCCCATCCCGGTAATACAGCACTTCTTAATACGGCACCCCACGGCGATTTTTGCATTACAAAAACAGTATCGGCCGTTTTTTCATTCTGATTTTTGACTGTATCTTCCTGTGCA
>CAYPNM010000113.1:0-2178 GCA_964412105.1 uncultured Ignavibacteriaceae bacterium
TAAATTCTTTTGCAATTGTATCGGAGTAAACCGGAGTTTTGATATTTGGTTTATTACCGACCATTGCAAAATATACTATGCATTTCTTATAATTCTTCAACATCTTCGGGATAAGCTTTGCTGCATCATAATTAAACCGGAAATTATTCTCTGTAGTTGCATCAAAATCTTTGCTAATGAGCTTAAGACTGCTGTTTTCTATTCTTTTGACAATCGGCTCATAAAAATAAAATAATATGTAAACCGAAAAATTATTCCCGGTAATGGAGCGTGTTTCTTTGTCACGATTTGCAATTGTAATATTCAACTTTCCATTGTCAAAAAGGAATTCAGAGGAACTTAGTGAAATTCCACCAGGAGTAATTTTGTTTTTTATGGTGAGATTTCCGGGTTCTGCATTTTCGAGTGTATGCTTTATAAGCTTATGATAAGAGTTTGTTGCCTTTATTTTGGACTTTCCCCATATAAGCTTCAGTTTTTCTGAATTGTTTACTGTACGAGAAAACTGAACCGCAGACTGCATTTTTTGCCGGTCAGGGACTTTCTTTTTTGTTTTTCTGTATTTTACCGGTCTTTGTGAGACAAATTCCTGTCCATTCATTTTACGAACAACCAGATTGCCCATTTTGCCACTTATTTCACCGATAACTGAGTTATTTAATCTTGCCATTACCATCCTTTTTATTTGTGAAAGAGTAAACCAATTTAATTTTAAGCATAATGTGATGCTAATTAGAACGTTTTCAGAACGTTTTCAGAGCGTTTTCAGAACGTTTTCAGAGGGCATATAAAAGCCTTTTGTAAAGTAAGAAAATTCGGAAGGAATCGCATTATAGTGCACTCAAAAGTACAGTGGTGATGGGATTTATTGGAAGCGTAAAGATTTTTTACGATAACTTTTAAGCGTTCATGAAAGCCTGCAGGTTTGGCGGATCGAAATGACTATATGGAGTTATTTCCCAACGGTGGCTTCGATACACCAAGCCAAAGTCTTAATGGACTTTGGCTTGGCACTCAGCCACCGCGACACTCATAATATTATTAATGTTTTGATCCCGACTGACGCAGGGACAGGTACACATCGACAAAAACCATTAGGATTTTATCGGGGAGAAATCTTTAATAGTTCGTTTTACATTTTTATTTCTCTATACTGTGTAAGAAATCCCTTATCGCTTTGTTGTTCGCTTCAGGGTTATCCTGCATTGAAAGGTGTCCAGCGTTCGGAATGATGGCAACCTTTGCATTCGGAACAAGGCTCGCATAATACCTTACGGTTTCAGGCCGCGCTTCATCATATTCTCCGCCTATAAAAAGAGCAGGAACTTTTATGTTCCCTAATTTTCCTGTTGCATTGTAATCTTTTAAATTGCCTGAAAGAGTAAATTCACTAGGCCCGTCCATATGCATATACACGTTCTCTCCCATTTGAGCAAATGCGCTGTCAATATCGGCTGACCACGGCTGCTTGCGTGCAAGATATAGTTTGTAATAATAATCAACCGCCTGCTGATATGAAGGGGAATCGTATGTGCCATTCTTCTCGTTGATTCTTATCGCTTTTTGAAGGGAATCCGGTAATGTGGCTATTAATGTATCGGCATCCTTTGACCATCTATGGATATCTAAAGCAGGACCGCTGAGGATTAAGGCCTTAATTCCTTCCGGATGCGCGAAATAATATTCCACAGCATAGATTGTTCCCCACGAATGTCCGAAGATATAATAATCCTTTAATCCGAGCGCATCGTGAATTTCTTTCAGTTCCTTTAAGTATGCAGGAATAGTCATAAGAGTTGTGTCCGTAATTCTGTCCGATCTTCCGCAGCCAAGCTGATCGATGAAAATAACAGGTCTTTCATCTCCCAATGCTGCCATTGTATTCAGGTAATAGCTCGGCACACCGGGTCCACCATGCAGTAATAGTAATGGGGTTTTATCTCCGCTTCCCACGATTTTGTACCAGACTTTCCCGCCCGTAACATTGATGTATCCTTCACCCGGTTTTAATTTGTTCGATTGGCAGCCGCCGATTAACAGGAAACTTAAGATTGAAAGAATTACAATACGGAATTTTAATTGCTTCATTACAACTCCATTATATTAAAATGATTAAACTTAATTATTGACAGGCAAATGAGTGAATTAAACTACTATTTAAAAGAGTTTTTATCAATA
>CAYPNM010000113.1:2278-4361 GCA_964412105.1 uncultured Ignavibacteriaceae bacterium
TTGACGTAATTAATTGAGGCTTTTATAATTTGATTTATAACGGTATCGATGGAAATTGGAAAGTCTTTATATGATTTATCTTCGAGATTAAATGTTATAACCATTCGTCTCATAAGGTTTCTATGGTCAATATTTGTTTTATCATAATTGCCTGTACTATGACCGAAAATATTTCTTAAGAGCTTTAAGATATAAAGTTCGGGGCTGTCACTTACTTTGATGTTTTGAAATATTTGATAATTGTTTAAGACAGAAAACAGACGAACAATAAAATTTTGATTATGAAAATGAGCGATTTTATTATTTAAGTCCCGGAATTCTTTAGTGATCGGTTTTTCATAATTAATGTAAGCAACATTATCGCCGACATTAAACCGGAGAATGGGCGTTTTACCAATATATTGTTCGTCAATATATGGATAATTGGAGCGGGTTTCCCGAAACATTTGCTCTAATAGACGAATTTCGTTCACTATTTCATCGGCAGTATAGTATTTTTTCTTTGACATTTTGATTGAGGTAACTATAAGTTACGGGAAACAAAAGAACTCTCCTAGTAAATTAAACTAATATTTAAAAGAATTTTTATCAATAAGAATTTTTGACAAATTCTGTTATAAAACTTAATTTGAATGCAGGTCGTTTTAACTAAAGGATTTTTACCATGAAGAGAAATCTGTTCCTAGCGGTTTTAATATTGTCTTTAACCTGCTTTGTCTTTCCTCAGAAAAAACAGAAATTTCAGCTTCTTGAGACAACAATTGCGAAAGTTCATCAGGCTTTCAGATCGGGGGAATTAACTTCTCACCAGCTTGTTGAAATGTACTTAAAAAGAATAAAAAAGTACGATCAGTCCACGAGACTAAATTCAATTGTAGTTTTAAATCCTCACGCACTGGCGACCGCCGATTCACTTGACGCTTTATTTGAGAAAACAGGAAAGCTCCTTCCGCTGCAGGGGATTCCTATCCTGGTAAAAGACAATTTCGATACCTACGATATGCAGACTGCCGGAGGGTCATTGGCGATGAAAGGTTCAATTCCACCCCGTGACTCTTACCAGGTTAAGAAACTTCGCGAAGCCGGAGCGATCATATTGGGCAAAACAAATATGGCCGAATGGGCTTTCAGTAATGTAGTAACAGTCAGTTCGATTGCCGGAATTACACGGAACCCCTATGATCTTAACAGAGTTCCTGCAGGTTCAAGCGGCGGAACTGCGGCTGCTGTTTCCGCAAACTTTGCGGTGCTTGGAATGGGAAGCGATACCGGGAATTCAATTCGCGGACCTGCTTCACACTGCGGCCTAGTTGGAATTAGATCAACAATGGGACTGACAAGCAGAGATGGGATCATTCCTTTGTATTCAAGAAATGATATTGGCGGACCGCTTGCGAGAACTGTTGAAGACGCCGTTAAAGTCTTGCAGGTAATTGCCGGATATGATCCAAACGACCCGATCACAAAATTGTCGGTAGGCAAAGTGCCGAAAGATTACACAAAATTTCTTGTAACAGACGGACTCAAAGGGGCAAGGATTGCAGTCTTTACAAGATATATAGACACAAAAACTATTGATCCGCAAATTAAAAAATTATTTCTGCAGGCTGTGGATGATTTAAAGAAACAGGGCGCGACAATAATTTCTCCTTTTGATATACCCGAGTATGATAGTCTCATTCAGGATATCTGGCAGCCGACATTTCAATATGATCTCAACAAATATCTGGCATCATTGGGAGACAGGGCTCCCTATAAAACCTTAAGGGAAATTTATGATTCGGGTTTGTATCTCCCTTATATAAAAGAAACGATGGAAGACGAATTAAAGTATACTACTCCTCCGCAGGACAGGAAGCCGCCGGTGCTGGATTTATATCACACCGAAAAAAATATAAAATTTCGCGACGCTGTTTTAGCGGAGATGGATAAATATAAAGTTGATGCAATTGTTTATCCAACCTGGAGCAACCAGCCGAGAGTTGTAGGAGATACAACAAGCCCTGATGGAGATAACAGTCAGATACTTTCTCCGCAAACAGGTATGCCTGCTATTACGGTACCAATTGGGTACACTAAAGAA
>CAYPNM010000114.1:0-4306 GCA_964412105.1 uncultured Ignavibacteriaceae bacterium
TGGCCGATGATTGTTTTAAATTCACCGAAGGGATGGACAGGACCAAAGAAAATAGACGGGCTCCAGGTTGAAGGAACATTTCGTGCACACCAAGTACCGCTGTCAGATCCAGCAGCCAAGCCAAAACACCTCAAGATGCTGGAAGAATGGTTGAAGAGCTACCGGCCAAAGGAACTATTTGATAATCAAGGTCGCTTGAGAGAAGAACTGGCAGAACTAGCACCGAAAGGTGAAAGACGTATGGGTGCCAATCCCCACGCAAACGGCGGTATGCTGCTTAGAGATCTTCGAATGCCGGATTATCGAGCCTATGCAACCAATGTACCTTTGCCGGGTGTGACCGGAATTGGAGATACACGTGTATTAGGACGATTCCTTCGCGATGTAATTAAATTGAATGATGAACAACATAATTTCAGGATCTTCGGGCCGGATGAGACTCTTTCCAACAGGCTAGGATCTGTATTTGAAGTTACGAAACGACAATGGGAAGGTGCAACTGTATCAAACGATGAATTCCTTGCACCAACAGGACGCGTAATGGAAATGCTAAGTGAACACCAATGTGAAGGCTGGTTCGAAGGATACCTGCTCACCGGAAGGCATGGACTTTTCAATTGTTATGAAGCATTCATCCACATAGTTGATTCGATGTTTAATCAGCATGCCAAGTGGTTGAAAGTAACAGCACACCTGCCGTGGCGAAGGAAAATTTCCTCCTTAAATTATATTCTCGCATCACATGTGTGGCGACAGGACCATAACGGTTTCACACATCAGGATCCAGGTTTTATTGACCATGTTGTAAATAAAAAAGCTGAGGTCGTAAGGGTATATCTTCCACCCGATGCAAACTGCTTGTTGTCAGTGATGGATCATTGTCTTCGAAGCCGTCATTACGTCAATGTAGTAATAGCCGGAAAACACCCGGCTCCGCAGTGGTTAAATATAGATGCCGCAGTTAAACATTGTACGGAAGGCATTGGAATATGGCAGTGGGCCAGTAACGATCAGGAAGTTACAACCGATGTTGTAATGGCTTGCTGCGGAGATGTACCTACGCTGGAAACGCTGGCTGCTGTCTCAATTTTGCGCGAACATCTTCCTGATTTGAAGATCCGGGTGATTAACATAGTGGATTTGATGAAGCTTCAGCCACAAACAGAACACCCGCATGGCTTAAGTGATAAGGATTTTGATGATTATTTTACTAAAGATAAACCGGTCATATTCGCCTTCCATGCTTACCCATGGCTGATTCACCGCCTAACTTACCGCCGAACAAACCATGACAACATACACGTGCGCGGATACAAAGAAGAAGGCACTATAACAACGCCTTTTGATATGACGGTGATGAATGAGATGGATCGATTCCACCTTGTTATGGACGTCATTGATCGGGTGCCCAAAACGGGTGAAAAAGGCATATATCTTAAACAGCAACTAAAAGACAAGCTTATCGAGCACAAGCAGTATATCGAAAAATACGGTGAGGATATGCCGGAAGTGAAGAATTGGAAGTGGACAAACAAAAAAGCAAAATAACATTTTAGAAGGGATGAATATTTAGAGGAAACAATATGTCGACAGAAAGCGAGAAGTATAAATCGATGAAAGCTTCTGCTGTACTTGATGAATTAAAAAGTAATCAAAGTACAGGTTTAAGTGAAACTGAAGCAAAGCAAAGACTTGAAAAATACGGACTGAATGAAATAACCGAAAAGAAAATAAATCCTATATTAAAATTCCTAGCTTATTTTTGGGGTCCAATTGCCTGGATGATTGAAATAGCAATTATTCTTTCTGCTCTTATACAGCATTGGGAAGATTTCTGGATAATCTTTGCATTGCTCCTATTAAATGCAGTTGTCGGGTTCTGGCAAGAACACAAAGCCGATAATGCAATAGAGCTTTTAAAACAAAAGCTTGCTCTTGAAGCAAGAGTTATCCGAGATAGTAAATGGTCAAAGATTCCAGCCAAAGAATTGGTTCCAGGCGACATTGTTAAAATTCGTTTGGGCGACAGCCTGCCTGCGGATGTAAAACTTCTCAAGGGCGAATATCTAATGGTGGATGAATCGGCTTTAACTGGCGAATCGCTTCCTGTTGAAAAACACGAATCTGATGTGGGTTTTGCCGGATCAATAGCCCGCCAAGGTGAAATGATTGCTGTTGTGGTTGCTACAGCTATGAATACGTTCTTTGGGAAAACAGCTAAACTTGTGGAGGAAGCAAAGACCCAGAGTCACTTTCAAAAAGCTGTTATTAAAATCGGCGATTATCTTATAGTATTAGCAGTAATCCTTGTGCTCGTTATTTTTGCAGTAGCAATGTACCGCCATGAAAGTTTTCTGGCCACACTGCAATTTGCTTTAGTGTTAACTGTTGCAGCAATTCCTGTAGCACTTCCTGCTGTTATGTCGGTTACTTTAGCTATTGGGGCAATTGCTCTTGCAAAAAAAGAAGCAATTGTCAGTAAGCTGGTTTCTATTGAAGAAATGTCCGGAATGGATGTCCTTTGTTCCGATAAAACAGGGACAATTACAAAGAACGAAATTTCAGTTGCTGAAACAGTTACATTAAATAATTTCACTGAAAAAGATATAATGCTTTTAGGAACACTGGCATCTAAGGAGGAAGATAAAGATCCTATAGATAATGCAATAATTATCAAAGGCAGGGAAATAAATGCTGTCGGTGATAAAATTAAATCTTATAAAATAGAAAACTTCAAACCATTCGATCCCGTTTCAAAACGTACTGAAGCAGATGTAATAGATCCGCAAGGGCATCAATTCAAAGTCGCAAAAGGCGCTCCTCAGATTATCCTTTCTTTAATTGGAAAAAACTATGGGTTAACTGAAAAAATTAAAAATAGTGTAAACGAATTTGCAAGTAAAGGATATCGCGCTTTAGGAGTTGCTTCTACTAATAACAGCGGGCAGTGGCAGTACGCAGGATTAATTGCGCTGCACGATCCTCCCAGAGACGACTCGGCCAATACGATTAAGACTGCAAAAGAAATGGGTATTGATGTAAAAATGGTAACAGGCGATCATACAGCAATTGCAAAACAAATTGCCGGGCAAGTAAATCTTGGCACCAATATTATTGAGGCATCATCATTCCTAGATAAATCCGACAGACAGGCTCGTAAAATAATCGAAGAAGCGGATGGGTTTGCGCAGGTATTTCCAGAGCATAAGTATCATATTGTTGAATTGCTTCAGGAGAAAAAGCACATAGTCGGTATGACAGGAGATGGAGTTAATGATGCACCGGCTCTCAAAAAGGCTGACGCCGGTATTGCAGTAGCAGGAGCAACAGATGCTGCCAAATCTGCAGCTGCCATAGTTCTTACAAAACCGGGACTTTCAGTAATAATAGACGCAATTAAACAAAGCAGAAAGATTTTTCAGCGGATGACCAATTATGCTATTTACCGTATCGCGGAAACAATCAGAGTTCTTCTTTTTATCACTGCATCGATCATTATTTTCAATTTTTATCCTGTCACTGCGTTAATGATAGTGTTACTTGCTCTTTTAAATGATGCGCCAATTATGACCATTGCCTACGATAATGTAAAATATGCCAACAAACCGGAACAATGGAATATGCGCACAATCTTAGGAATTGCAACTATGCTTGGTGTTTTAGGAGTAATTGAATCCTTTTTTGTACTTTATGCCGGTATCAACTGGTTTCATTTTAACCAGGATGTACTTCAGTCATTTATTTATCTTAAACTATCTGTAGCCGGGCATCTAACTGTTTTTGTCGCACGTACAAAAAAGAATTTCTGGACGGTAAAGCCAGCAATGCCACTTTTACTTGCAGTAATAATAACGCAAGCAATTGCCACACTTATTACTGTTTATGGAATCCTCCTCCCTGCTATGGGATGGCTACCAGCGCTATTCATCTGGGGTGAAGCATTAATAGTTTTCGTAATTATTGATTTCATAAAAGTGAAATTTTATGAAATTTTCGATCATAGTAATCTTGTTTTTAACAGATAATAACAGAGGTCTAATATGGAAAACGAAACAGAAGCTCTTGTAAAAATTTTTTATGGGAAAGATGTTATAGCCAGAAAAAAAGCCAGGTATGAATTGATAAAAATAGGCAAGCCAGCAATCAGTTATTTAACCGGGTTATTGAATGATCCCAAGATGCATATCAGATGGGAAGCGATAAAAACATTGAGTCAGATTGCGGCACCGGAGTCTATACCCGTATTAATTAAAGCGTTGGAGAATGACGACTTTGATGTACGATGGATGGCGGCGGAAGGATTAAT
>CAYPNM010000115.1:0-1450 GCA_964412105.1 uncultured Ignavibacteriaceae bacterium
GCTTCTGCAAAGCCCATGCTTATACCTGCACCAATCGCTGCTGCAAGTCCGATAAGAAAAGTATAAAAACTATTATGCGTTGCAAAAGCCGCTGCGAATAAAGGTGTCAGTGACGATACAGAACCATCCATTAACCCTACAAGACCGGGCTGTACGATCTGCAGCAGAAATAATCGCTTTTGTATTTCCTGTTCCCCTTTAACATCGGCGGCGGCTTCCATTGTTTGCGCCGTATGGATATGCTTTCTCTCCTCATCGGCTAGGTCACCGAGCAATTGCCTTATCCCCGTATCTGTGGTTTTCTTGGCAGCCGTTTCATAAAAGCGCCTCGTTTCCAGTTCCATCTGCTCTGACAACTTCCTGGCCGATGTAATTTTTAAAGGACGAACTCTCCACAATGGTTTTCTATCAACAAATCCTCTAACGTCCTGCCGGCGTATCAACGGTATGTGTTCACCAAATCTCCTGCGGTATAAATCAAGCAGGCGGTGTCTGTGTCCTTCTTCTTCTTTCCGCATTTACATAAATTAATTTGCCTACTACGGATAATTGCTTTTTAAGCCTTCGGCTAAATCATCATAAATTCGGGCATCTTCTTCTTCTTGGGATATTGCAAGTGCGAGTATTTCTTGTTAGCTAAGACTCTTAAATGTTCTCATTTCTCCCTCTGAAAAGTTATCTGAACTATCTATACAAATATTACTTCTATAACACAGAATATTATTTAGTGTATTTACTATTTGTGATGCGATTGATTCCTGCTCAGAGGGTACTGTTAAATTTAATGGTGTGTCTCTTCCCGACGGGAGAATATTTATAAGAGCTATCGGGAATTTCTATTATTTCAAATTCCCCTTCAAAGCTGATGAAGTTAAAGACTATAAAGACTAAAAAATAAAAGAAGCTGCCTCAAAAACATCCTTTTGAGACAGCCTGCTATAATTTTTACGCTACCATCCCCTTCTTCCACCGCCGCCGCGATTTCCGCCGCGTCCGCCGCCTCTGTTACCACCTCTACCTCCGCCACCAGATCTTCGATTCTCATTCTTAGGACGCGCTTCGTTAACAACTATTTTCTTTCCTTTAACTTCTTTTGTATTAAGTTCATTTATCGCCTTTTGAGCTTCAGTTAATCCTGGCATTTCGACAAAACCAAAACCTTTTGATTCTCCGGAGAATAAATCGCGTATTACTTTTACGCTTTTTATTTGTCCAAATTCTGAGAACAAACCTTGTAAATCATCATCAGTTACATCCTTTGATAAATTACCTACATAAATGTTCATCTATATTTTTCCTTTAAATAATTAATAAATTATGAATATTCAGTATACTTTAGGAGATAAACCAATGAAGTAAACTGGGGGTACGCCAATATACAACAAAACTTAGCACAAACAAACACTAAAAGCCCTTAAAATTGAATATTACTCACCAAAAACTGCCGAGG
>CAYPNM010000115.1:1550-3959 GCA_964412105.1 uncultured Ignavibacteriaceae bacterium
AAATAAATGCCATAAAAATAGCTGCGAGACCTGGTAAAGTTCCTCTTTTTATTAACGTGTTCATTTAATTATCCTCCCTGTAAATCAGATTTTATTTGAGAATTAATTGTTTAGAACATTTCTGAAAAGTGCATATGAGCAATAAGCCATTTCCCGCCCTCTTTTACCGCAACCATTGTGGCTCTGCCGCTCTGATAGTTCATTTGCCCCCCCTTTTCCATCCACGTAAAAGTGTAATAACCGGTTATAACTGCAGCATCGCCATTATAAACCTGGATTTCATAATCCTGCTCGTGATAGTTTACATATCCAAGAGATGCAGTTCCCTCAATAAATGCTTTCCAGGCAGCAGCATCATGGCGTAATGGTGATACTACATACGGAAATTCAGTATTATCATCCGTAAAATATGTCCAGTATGTTGTGAAATTATGCTGGTTGAATGCCTCTGCTGTATTTTTGACCAGGGCTTGTACATCTTCTTTATCCCCCGCATAAGCACTGCTTAGAAACAATAATGAAACAAAGAGAACCGAAAGAACTTTTAGAATTTTCATTGTGCACCTTTAAATTAAGTTATTAATAAGACACGATAGTTAATTGTCCCGAATTCGTACTATAATTTTCGTGAGCATATATGGATACTGTAAATAGCAGCAGAGGATTATAAAACTATTATATAACTGACTATAAGATGATAGGATTTCGAGGAGATTGAAGTAGTAATAATTATAATAGTTTTAAGGCTTTTTGAAACTAAGATATAGCTTTGTTAATGTCAATCAATTAAATTAAAAGGCCTATTAATGTTGAATTTTTAAGCAACTTTGGAGAAATGACATAGCTTGAAAACCAATTCTGCTAATAAGGCATAAAGTAGCCATTGATAAAAAAAGCCCAACCAAGTTGGGCTTTTTTAGCAATTGATAAAGATTTTTATTTTGGATTCGGACCTTCAGTAACCTGGACAAAATCCGATGGTCTCAACCATTTGGAATATGCAGCCTTAACCTGTTCGGCTGTAAGTGCCAGGTATTTGTGTGCCGCGATAGTCGGTTCATCAAGTGGCAGGTCTTCCAGTGAACGCGATAATAATCCTCCTGCAATGCTGCTGTAGCTTGATTCCGATAAAGGTATTTCTCTCATCAGCATAGCTTTTGCCTGTTCCAGTTCGTGAGGTGTTACATCTTCCGACTGCATCGCCTTCAGGTCTCTTTCGACAATTGCTCTTGCCTTCGAAACATTGGGGGGATCGCACCCGTAACCAACGGAATAAGTTGATCTTGTTTTACCAATATGAAAAGAAGAGGAAACATAATAAACCAGTCCTGAGTTTTCCCTTAGATCTTTGTATAAGCGCGTTGCATAAAAAGAACCGCCAAGCACGTGATTACCAAGTTCAAGTGCGTAGTAATCGGGATTCGACCGAGTTAGCCCTAGAGTTTCAGAAAGCATTACCCTGTCCTGCACGCGGCTTTCATCTGGCACTGCAGATGTAGAAGACTTACTCAATGGAACGGGAGGTAAATCAGTCTCTGGTTTTGATCCTTTAGCATTCCAGTTCCCAAAATATTTTTCAATAACTTGTTTTGCCTCATCTGGAGTAGTGTTACCGATTACAACAATCGTTGTAAGATCAGGTCGGTAAACTTTTTTATAATAACTTTTAACATCATCAAGTGTTAGCGATTTTACGGTTTTAGGTGTTGTCTGTCGCAAAGCCGGGTCGTTTACCGGGTAAAGTGCCTTTATCATCGCACGGCCTGTCAGATAATCGGGACTCTTTAATTGACCGGCTACTGTTGCTGCAGTCTGCATTTGAATAACATTGAAGGCCTTTTCGGGTAATCCCGGATTTAGTTCGTTGTCGGCAAGCAGTTTAACACCCTGGTCAAATTTATTTGCCAGCATTTCTGCAGAAAACCCGGTGCCTGCTGATTCGTTCGCGCCTATATCATCCAGTGCTTTTTGAAATGCAATACGGTTTAGTGTTTTTGAACCGTAAGAAAACAATTGATT
Organism: uncultured Ignavibacteriaceae bacterium; assembly: GCA_964412105.1. Taxonomy (GTDB): domain Bacteria; phylum Bacteroidota; class Ignavibacteria; order Ignavibacteriales; family Ignavibacteriaceae; genus JAKAGZ01. The sequence continues at coordinate 3,570 of CAYPNM010000115.1, forward strand.
CAATACTCCTGATATACCTTCCTGATTCTTTGGCGCTTCAAGGTCGGGATTATTTTTTATTCGTCCGTAAACGCTGATAGTGTTGCTGATCTTCTCAGGTTGTACAATGAGTTTTAATCCGTTTGACAATTTCATTACAGTAGGATTTACAACCGAATTAGGAACCACCAGCCTGCCCATCGCTGTATTTGCCCATTCGGGTAATTTAACTGGCTTGGGATTCTTGGGCGCAAATGATTCCATACCACCAAATCCTTTTCTTGAAACCGGTTTCCCCGATTCCTGCGGAGTAAGGACTGCATAAATAGCATGGTTTGGATCCAGATATTTTTTAGCTACCCTGTTTACATCTTCAACCGTAACTTTTTCAAGAGCATTCAGATCATCTTC
>CAYPNM010000116.1:0-3680 GCA_964412105.1 uncultured Ignavibacteriaceae bacterium
TGTGTTTAAAATAAAATACCCCGCCTAAGCGGGGTATAACTTAACTAACTAAAAGAAGATTATTCCGGTTTTGATTCTCCGGATTGTTCGGACTCTTCATCTTCAAAAACCGGCTTCTTCTTTGGTTTCCTTTTTGCTACAACAACAACTATTACAATAATTATCAAAATAATCGCAATTGCTATGTATATTAAATAAGATATACCTGGACTTACAGCATCCTTCCACTTTGAAATATTTGTTTCTATAGTGTCATTCTGAGCTTCAGTCAGCATATTATTACCTAGTAGATAGGGAATCCAGGTTGGCTTTATGTTTCCATACCATGCTGAGTCGGCAAAAGCCTTGTAATCTTTTTCAGATTCCTCAGCATTGGCTTTAGCTTTACTGATCCCGGCCTGAACATAATTTTTCAACACATCTGTAAATTCATTACCGTTAGAAAATTTATTCAGACTGATCCCCGAAGTAGTGAAATCATTATTTATTGAATTCCACACTTCCATTACTATTGCATTATGCCAGGCTGTAAAAGCGCTGTCAATTTTTTGAGCTTCTGCCACGCTCTTCCTGCGTTCCGTATAAATTTCAATCAGCTTCGGTCCAAAGTTTTTCCAGGTCTTTTCAAACGCCTGCTGTTTTTCCTTTATAGTTTCTATATCATCTGGCTTTAAGGACGTGACCTGCAGGAATCGAATATTTTCCTGTATCGCCAATTGTATATTTTCAAGAATATTCTTTTTCTGGGATTCAGAATAAATATTTTGCTTTTCCTGGTTCGTTAAAGTCCCTTTATTCCTGAGATTAGCAGGCATAAGGCTGTCAATCATATCCATCACAAGGGCATCGCGCTTACGCATTGCAACTCTCAATGCATAAATAGTTTTTTGTAATTGAGATATTTTTTGTTTATCAACTTTGCTTTGCTCCGTCAGATCGTGAACCTGCACAAGCAGCGCCGCATTCTGCTTGTTTAACGTATCTATTTGTGCATTGAGAGCTATAACCTGTGTACTAAGTGTAGTGATCTGTGTAAAATCCCCCTTCCTAACAGTAAGTTCATTTCTTAATTTATCTAAAGAAGTATTGAAATCATCAGGATAAAGACTTTTATCAAGCAGGGTCTTATTTCCCTTAAAATCTGATTCGAACTGATTAATAGTAGCTTCAAGTTGCTCTAGTTGAGCAAGAGAGTCGGCACTTTTAATACTCGTTTCAATCTGTTGATATCTGGCTTTAAAATTCTGAACTGTTTTGTAATCTTCCTGTGCCTGAGAAAGATTGTTAAAGACTACCAGAACAAAAACCAGGCTTAAAAGGAATTTTATATTTCTCATTACTTTCCCTCCTCTATCCCTTTGCTGGTCAGGTTAACTTTTTTGTTTTTATTATAATTTAATTCCACATAGGGAGGTCTTTGATTAAATGCCGGATCTTTTATTCCTGTTGAATCTGATATTTCTATTTTATTGGCTAAGGACAAAGAACCGTCATTCGGATAAAAGACGTAAACGTTCTTAAAGTTATTAGCAACCATAAAATAGTATCCTTCAGGATTTCTGATTACTCTCAGTTCCTTATCTTTATAACCAAGTGAGTCACCCGTTTCACTCAGAAATAGATCCTTGGTATTAAAAGAGAGAGAATATCGTTTTTCCTGAACTACCCCATTGTTATCCGGTTTTAAAACAACTTCAACAGGCCAGCCAAAATCCGCAGGTTTAAGGATCAGGTTGGAACACCCTGCCAAAAGCAAAATTGCTAATAAACCCGGGACTATTAATTTTTTCATATTTTGCACCTCACATTAGTTTATTTGTATCCGGTTTTTTTATTCGGTATTGATAAATATTATAAAATTGAAAGACAGACAATAGTTAATATTATCAAAATTGTAAGATTTAGTACTACATATGCGCTAATTTAACAAGAATAAAGGAAATTTTTAGATATATAATAATTTGGCATTATATTATTTATTATCTAACTTATTCCTGACCCAAGAGCACGCTTAAACTATTAAACAAAAATAATTGTTATGAATAAAGATGGATAAATTTCATAAAACAATTTGGAGACATTGTTATGCCTAAAAATAAAAAACCATCGCCTGGAGAAAGCCGAAGAAGTTTTCTGAAGAAAACTTTGGTCGGAGGAATTGCTGCCGCAACTTTACCTTCAATAACATTTGCCAATAATACATTATTATTTCCGGCGGATATTGAAGCGGGTGAATTTGATGAAATTACTATAGATGAACTGACTAACGGTATGAAATCAGGGAAATACACTGCCCGTTCCATTACTGAAGAATATATTAAGCGCATAAAACAAATTGATAAATCAGGCCCGGCCGTAAATAGTGTTTTAGAGGTAAACCCGGATGCGTTAAAAATCGCAGACGAGCTTGATAAAGAGTATAAAGAAAAAGGTCCGCGCGGACCGCTGCACGGAATTCCTGTACTAATTAAAGATAATATCGATACCGCTGATGGAATGAACACCACAGCGGGCTCATTGGCACTTCTTGGCTCCAAACCAATTAAAGACTCATTTGTAGTAAAGCAGCTACGCGCAGCCGGCGCAATAATTCTCGGGAAGACTAATTTAAGCGAATGGGCTAATATACGGTCGACACACTCGACAAGCGGTTGGAGTGGAAGAGGCGGACTGACAAAAAATCCTTATGCCCTTGATAGAAATTGTTCTGGTTCAAGTTCAGGTTCAGGCGCAGCAGCCTCTGCAAATCTTTGTGCCGTTGCCATTGGAACCGAGACCGATGGTTCGGTAGTAAGTCCGTCATCTCTAAACGGGCTTGTTGGAATAAAGCCTACAGTAGGGCTTGTAAGCCGTGCCGGCATAATCCCTATCTCTCATTCACAGGATACTGCAGGTCCAATGACACGAACAGTTCGTGACGCTGCAATTCTGTTAGGCGCAATGACGGGTGTCGATTCTGAAGACGAATATACAAAAGAGAGTAAAGGTAAATCACACAAGGATTATACAAAATTTCTAGATGCAAATGGATTGAAAGGAGCAAGAATCGGAGTGTTCCGCCAGTACTTTGGCTTCCTTCCTCAAGTTGATGAAATTATGGAAAAATCACTAAAGGTTTTAAAAGAGAACGGAGCAATATTAATCGATCCGGTAATAATGGATACTCTGGAAAAATTCGGAAATACGGAAAACACCGTACTAATGTACGAACTAAAAGCTGATATGGAAGCGTATCTAAAACATCGCGGACCAAACACAAAAATGAAAACATTGAAAGACTTAATTGAGTTCAATAAAAGTCACGTTAAGGAAGAGATGCCTTACTTCGGTCAGGAATTATTTCTGGAAGCTGAAGAAAAAGGTCCTTTAACCGATAAAGCTTACCTGAATGCGCTTGAAACAGATCACAGGATGACGCGTGAAGAAGGTATTGATGCTATGATGGATAAACATAACCTGGATGCATTAGTTTCGCCAACCGATAGCCCTGCCTGGATGAGCGATCTGGTTGATGGTGATCACTTTCTCGGTGGCAGTTCTTCTCTCGCTGCAGTGGCTGGTTATCCTCACATTACCGTTCCGGCCGGATTTGTCTGGGGTTTACCTGTTGGAATTTCATTCTTCGGTAGAGCCTGGAGCGAGCCGACATTATTAAAAATCGCTTACGGATTTGAACAGGC
>CAYPNM010000117.1:0-3658 GCA_964412105.1 uncultured Ignavibacteriaceae bacterium
GGTTCGGAATCATATCCATACACTGACCTTACATCCGATTTCTTCAGCATTTGCAGCTTACATCAGTTTTCCCAGTCAATTGATGATATTCATTTTTCATCTTCAGATATTGTTCTATCGCTAGCACCTCTAGGGACAAATTTATTCAAAGTTAAGATAAATTATTTTTTAATTGAGCAATATTCCAGAACATCTCCACGCGCCCCTCCCCTTTCCATTTCATAAAACATTTATAATTATCTAAAATAATTCAATATAACCCGGCAAAAGTTTTATAAGGTTTTGCGGGCATAGCTGCAGCCAAAGGTGCGTTTATGCCTAACAAAATTTGATTCGTCTTAAAATTGATTAGCAATCTTTTGGCGATAATCAATAATCACCCCTATAAAATAAACTTGCTGTATTTATAACATTCAAATGGAAAAAGAAATGGGAAAGATAACGCGTATTTTATTTAACAAAAATATTTTTTCAATAGTAATAATTATAATTCTTCTAGGTTATACAAGACTATATTCTAAAGGGAATAATCCTGATAGGCACAAAGGAGAGACAATTCATTTGACAGTGACAGTCCTCGACAAGAAAGACTCACAACCTCTGCAACTCGTGAATGTAATGCTTGAGAGAGACAATGCAATTGCTTATGGAGCTGTCACTAATCCGGCCGGCAAAGCATTCTTTACTGATGTAGAAGTAGGCCCATATATACTTGTTGTACATTATCTCGGCTACCAGGATTACTCAGATTCTGTCACAATTGACCGCCAACACGACCATTATAAAGTAGCGATTTCGGAGAAATCTGTTGAGCTGGGAGCAGTTGTAGTACAGGGCAGCAAGAATACTAAATTACCTACATCTATTGAAACAATAACAGGAAGACAGGTTTTCGAAGGAGAAACCTATCACGCTGCGCCCACTACCAGAATGACAACGCTCGTTCAGGAAAACCTTGCAGGAGCTGTTAGAGCTCCGACGGGTGAGGTACATATAAGAGGACAGCACGGAGAATACACTTATTTAATTGATGGCATACCAATTCCACTAGGTGTCTTTGGCGGATTAAATGAAATTGTTGATCCCAAAACCATTTCCCGTGTAACCTTCTATACAGGCGGATTTCCCGCAGAGTACGGCGGCCAGATTTCAGCTATAATGGATATTCAAACTCGTGTCCCTGCAGGTAGATTCCATCTGAATGCATCCTCCTTTATAGGGAGTTATTTTACAAACAATAATGGTTCAGCCGGTGATAAAGTCGGTCAATTCAAAGCATTAAATTCAAACGGTCAAAGTCTTTCCTTCAGCAATCATACCGGCAATCTTGGCTATTTCTTTTCAGCTTCAAGACAGGAAACCGACCGACGAATAGACCAACCTGTTGAGAATCTTTTCCACGATCACGGATTCGATTATTTCACCTATGGCAAAATAGATTACCTGATTAATGAAAACGATTATATTACAGCAAATTTAAATTTCAGTAAAACTCAAACACAGGTTCCGTATGATTCACTCGAAGGTTTTGCTGCTGACGATCAAAACTCATATAATGCTTTTCAAACATTATCTTATTATCATACAATTTCATCTGAAACAGATCACGAATCTTCGCTGTTTATAGGAGCTCTGGCAAGGGAGGGCGGATTAAGATATATCCCAAATGTTTATGATGCTAATACTACTTTTTTTGGCAGCGATACTACAACTGCCTACCAGGTAGATCAGAAAAGGATCTTTACCACTCTCGGCATTAGAACTAAATATGATAATAGACTATCTCATAGGTTTGAATATGCACTGGGCTTTGATTATAACCATACTGGCGGCAATGGAACTTTCAGGTTTTTTAATGGCTCAGGCAACGGTCCAATTGTTATATCGGATTACACAGGTTATAATCTGGGTGTTTTTGTTCAAAGTGAAATTCATCCAACCGAGTGGACAAAGTTTGAACTTGGCCTCAGATATGATATGAATAACGCTCCGGCCACATCAAATCAAACTCAGTTAAGTCCGCGTGCTAAAGCAAGCTTTATGATAGATGAATTCAACACAATTTCTATAAGCTATGATAGAATTTTTATGCCCACAAATATTGAAAACCTTGGAGCTGTTGCTTCAGAGCTTGGTAATAACACAATACCTACCTTTGCTGAAAAGGATAACCTTTATGAAATAGATTTTATAAGAAAATGGAAAAATGGATTCAATTCCAAGCTCGATGCATTCTATAAAGAGTCAACTCCCGGTCTTGATGATGAAACACTTGGCTCAAGTACAATAAGGGTAAATGTAAATATTGCTAAGGTTAAAGTTACAGGAATAGAACTGGCTCTTACCTACAATGATCTGAACAGTCCTTTTTCCGCTTATATAAATTCTTCCATTATTCACGCATATGGAACCGGACCTGTTTCAGGTGGCTTTATAGCACCTGATTCAAGCAAGGCTCCATTTGATCTGGATCACGACCAGAGGCTTTCAGCAGTGATCGGCTTGAATTACCAGCCCGAAAACTGGTTCTTGAACTTAACAGGTATTTATGGGTCCGGTTTGGCAAACGGTAATGACAATTATGTATTTAAGACAGGGTTATTTGATTTCAATCAGGGGGCGCATACTGCACCATCCTGGATATTTAATCTTTCTGCAGGTTATACATTCAGAATAACAGACGATCATACTTTAGCGCCCTCAATTTACATTACAAATATTCTTGATCATAACCATCTTATTAAAGGAGCTTTTTTTAGCGGAGCCAGTTTCGAAGAAAGAAGAAATGTTGTGTTTAAGTTGACTTATCATTTATAATATAACTAGATAGTATTCCATTAACCCTGGTTAAATCCAGGGTTATTATATTAAATTTATTTGAATTGAAAGTCTGCTTACTTAAACACCATTAGTCCAGGGAGGGTATTTTATTAAACGAATAGGTTTGCATATTTTAAAGCGAATATTTTATTCCTACCAATAATGAAGTGCCGGTATATTCCCGCAAATTTATATCCGCTTCAGTAATTAAATTGATTTGCTTGTAGATGTTCATATCCAGGCCTGCTCCCAGCAATCCGGCAAATACGAATTTTTCTTTAGCTGCAAATAATGCTGTAGAAGAAGCGGCGTCAAGGACTATGCCCATACCTGAATCCAGATATCTGACTTCGTCGCTTTTCTGATAAGAGACCCCTATTCCACCAAGCAGATAAAATTTCCCGATATTCAGCTTCATATTGCCCATTAAATCGTACACTCTATTTTTTGCATCAATTAAGTTCTTTCCATAAAATATGTAACTTTTATTAAAACTTTGAACAGAATAGCTGAATAAACCTTGAATGGAAAAAGATGAGCTTAGACGTTTTTCAATTCCTGCTGAAAATTGTAACCCATTTCCCCAATAATTAGGATCTTTATCTCTTGAAAGACCGGAGTTATGAAAGTCCGATTGACCAAACTTAAATATGATAGATAAATCATTATCCTGTGCAGCTATATTTATAGAATAGATAATAAATATCAGTAGTAATGACAAAAACAATTTTTTCATTATTTCAACTATTTTGCGTTACCAGTCCGTCTGCTCCCCTTACAGAAAATGCTAGTTGGAGGGCCCCTTAACTATTTATAACCATAACTTAAAAAAGAACAG
>CAYPNM010000118.1:0-3649 GCA_964412105.1 uncultured Ignavibacteriaceae bacterium
CAGAGTTTTGAGCTTCGTCAAACTGGAATTGAAGGTTATTTATTTGCCCAAGGTTCTGGTAATCCTTTAATAATGGTGAATTACTAAATGCTTTATTAACAAAGTAATCAAGGTTATATTGGCCGTAAACAAAACAATATGAAAAAGTTACCAATAAAATTATTTTTCTAATCATTGCCTGATAATGTATCCTTTAACAGTAAATATTTAGGCTTTTCAAAAATACTAAAATTAATAATACATATTAAAGCCGATTTTATTTCCGCCGTCATTAATTTTCATCATACTTTAGTTGGGTCTCTTTTGATTTCTTATTTTGCGATCCGAAATTATAAGATAAGCCGACATAGAAAATTCTAGAATCACGAGTACCCACAGCGGTTTCAACCAATAGAGGTGTATTTATATTTATTTCTCTTCTTAAAGAATTGAATATATCGGAAACTGTTAATAATAATGAGAGTTTTCCATCCATAAATTCCTTTCTTGCTCCCAGATTTACCACTAATCTGGGCCGAAATTCACCTTGCGGAGTTAATCTTGCCGATCGATAATTAGAGTTTAACTGAAACAAAAGTGAACCAGTCAAATTTAGATCAATAGTGCAGTTTCCGCTCCATGATATAATGGATTTTTTATTACTGTATCCCAGATTAGATGCATCTATTTGATCATAAAATATATCAGTATTTATATTGACATTGAGAGTCTTTCCCGAATTACCCGAGAGAATTAATTCTAGACCCGCCGATTGCCCGTGTGATAAATTTTCTTCAGTAGTAAGCGATGTTGTGTCATTAATAAGAGTGGTTACACGTGTAAAGCCATTTTTTCTATATCTATAATACAAGCTTGGAAGGATAGAAAACTGATCGTTCTGATAACTAAAGCCAATTTCTATCGAATGAATGTATTCAGGTAAAAGCTTTGGATTGCCTGCCCTGATATTCCGTGGATCCCTGTATTCAGGAAAAGGATTTATATCATCTGATTCGGGCCTGCGGATTCTGCGACTATAACTTAGCTGTATTTTGGATAAAGCGCTTAAATTATAGGCAATATGCATAGTTGGGTAGATATTAAAATAGTTTTTATTAAAAGTGGAATCAGTTGTGACAAGGTTTGCTTTTCCATAGGATTGTTCTACTCTTAAGCCACCCTGAAAGCCAAAGGATCCAAAGCTATGCTCTAAAATTCCATAAACGGCATGAATATTCTCGTTATAAATAAAATGGCTTGTTTGTCCATTGTCAGTCACAAATTTATTTTGAGTTGTATCAAAGTATTCAGAATAAAAATCAAAATCATTTTTGTGGAAATTACCTTCATAGCCGGCTTCAAGATTAGTGTTTTCAGAAAGCGGATCAGAATAATCCACAGATAATTGGTTGATATCCTCAGTTTGCTTAATTAAGGTATTATCATAGGTAGTTGGGAATAAGGGATAATAATAAATATTAGTAAAATGGTTATCTTCCTGTTCAGGTGAGTGTGAACCCGTAAATTCTATTTTTAATTTATGATCATCTGCGAGAAATCTATGTTCAAAATAAGCCGTATAGTCTAATTCTTTTTCAAATTCATTGTCGTGGCGATTCCGGTTATAATTTTCTATTACATTTCCTGAACCATCCGAATAAAAGTTATTGGTAAAGTCATTTCTTGTAAAACTATTATAAAAATAATTTCCGGACAGTCCAAATTGATTGGAATTATCCAATGAATAGTCAGCTCCAAGAGTTACAAAATGCGATAACGGATAATATAGACCATTATTATTTTGATTATAATTTATAACATTGAAAGAGCTGTCGATTTGCTGCCTATTATCGGTATCTACTCTTTTCCGATTATCCTTTCTTAAATTATATCCTCCAAAAATATTTAAATCACCGGTATTATAATTGAGATGAAAGCCTGCATTATGACGGCCTGCAAGGCCTAAGTTGCCATTAACAGATCCATTAAACCCGGTACTTTTGTTTTTCTTTAAGACTATGTTAATAATTCCCGAAGTTCCATCCGGTCTGTATTTGGCCGATGGATTTGTTATTACTTCAATTTTTTCGATTGTATTTGCCGGGATGCTCTGTAGAACAGTTGCCTGGTTGCTGCCCATCAAAGGCGAAGTCTTACCGTTTATCATGACCAAAACATTCGATGAGCCTCTTAAAGATACATTCCCATCAATGTCCACCTGTACAGAAGGCACATTCTGAAGAAGATCACTGGCGGAACCAGACTTACTCATAATATCCTGATCAACATTATAAACTTTTTTATCAATCTGGTTATTAAATAAAGCTTTTTTAGAGGTTATAAGAACTTCTTCAAGTGTGACAGTTGTATCTCTTAAAAAAATGGTTCCAAAATCAATCCTTTTATTTTCTGCATTTACGCTAAATGGTTGTGTAATTTTATTTCTGTAACCAATGTAACTTATTTTTATCAGGTATTGACCAAATTTTACATTACTAAATTCGAATTTGCCGTTATGGTCTGTTATTGCTCCTGCAGATTTCAGACTTTCAGTATTATTCTGTAGCAAGACGTTAACATATACAAGAGGCTTTGTGGTTGAGGAATCTTTTACGAATCCAGTTATTGATCCTGAGTTTATTGGTTGAGCAGAAATGGATATGCAATATAATAAGCTAACATCGATAGCGATTATTGCAAGCATTTTTACCATATTAAAGTATACCACCTCTGCTCATAATAAAATTAATTGAATTTAGGAAATTTAATCATTATCGTTTTCTTCTTTTTCTTCCTTGCTTTCTTTACCTTCCTTCTTCTCATTTTCTCTTTTTAAATTTTCAGATTTTATAATCTTTCCATCTTTATCGAGAACAACCTCCGCTCTTTTGTGTCCCATTTTAATCTGAACCTCATAGGTGATTTTATTATTATCGCTAGTAACTAGTTCGGCTCTTTTAATTTCATATTTGGGATATTTATTCATTATGCTGGTTTTCACAAAATCAGGAATTTTATCGTGAGCTAATGTCTCTTCAATCTCACTTCTTTTTCCTTCTTTCGTATAAAGCAGGTCGCGTCTTACTTTCCCATCCATACTTTCAATTTCAAAATAAGTAACACCTTTTTCAACTTCCGTGGAGGTACCAATAATTTTAGCTGCAGGATATTCTGTATGAATGGCCTTTGTTACAGCAGCAGGTAGATCTTTTTCTGTGATTCTTTTTTCCTGGGCAAAAAGGTTGGAAACTGCAAAGATAGTGACAAAAATGAGCATTATTATAGATATTCGATTGCCTGTCAATTTCATTTCATTTCTCCTTTTAATTTTGGACTTATTCATGTTTATCCATAAAAATTAAAAAATGAAGATGAAATGAAGATGAAAATAAGCTCCGCTGCGTAATTAAAATAATTAATCCACTTATCATATTTTTTTACATAAGAAAACTTTTTTATCAGATTAATTGTTTACTATTGCAGCAGTAAATTTTTACCACTAATAAATGGAGAATTATATGAGGGCACAAAAATTAATTATTATATTACTGGCTCTCGCATCTTTTTTATTTATTGCCCCTTTTTCCTTTGCACAAGCATCGGGTTACAGCATAGCAGGGACAATAAATATAGGAGGAAATGGGTGGTGGGATTATCTTAGTATCGATAA
>CAYPNM010000119.1:0-3593 GCA_964412105.1 uncultured Ignavibacteriaceae bacterium
CAATTATTTTTGCCGATTTAATTAGTGAAATTAAAAGTCAATCGGAGATAGAAGGTAAGCATGAAAGCGGACAGCATGTTATAGTTATGCCAAAAGATGAAAAGCTTAAAGCAAGAATGATTGAGATAAATTAAAGAGGAATTTTTTATTTAATGTGTCGAATAATTTACGAATTGAGTAATAGACTGTCTCTGCGGAAAAATTTGGGAATAAATAGGTAATACTTTTACTATTCTTAAATTAGAATGTGATATGGATAAATAGTAATTAAAAGAATATTAATACTACAGATAAAAGAAGAAATGCAAAGACTGTGGGAAAATTACGATCCGCATAATTTGGTATGCCCTCGTAAAATATAAATAAGAAATGTATATTTACTAAACAACGATAGGTGATTTCTAACATTATAAGAACCGGATTCTTATATTAAAAAATGGAGTAACGGTATACTTCTGATTAGCGTCACCAGCAATACCTATTACCCCATCTTAAGAATTCGGTTCGACTTATTTAGTTGACATTGTAAGATTCTTATACCTTGCTCTAAGTACTAACCAAAGAATTGCTGATATCATAAAGATGAATAATCCGGTTAAAATTGTTGTTAAGGATACAGCGTATCCCATGGCAACAATTTTAGGTGATACATCGGCGGCCTGGGAAATAATAACCATCGCATGATAAAGACCAGAAAAGTGTGCAAAGAAGCCAAGGATAATGCCGAAGAATCCCCAGAAAATAATTGCATTAATGCCTTTTTCAAGCTGGGCAGGTGAAAGCCCTTTTCTAAGGTAAAGATCGCCAATCTTTTTGGCTGTGATAGCCAAAATTGCTACTCCAATTAAAATAAGCGGAATCATAAAGATTCCACCTTGTTGAACGAAGTTCATTTCAGCCTCCTATTTTATTTGATTTAAATATCCAATAAGATTGATGCTTCAGCCTGTTCAATCTTACCGGCTTTATTAATTAACATATACCAATACAGTAATGTTATCATCAATGATCCAAGGCAAGTCATCATCATTGATGAATTTCTTACCAGCCATTCCACAGAAAGATGCAGAGAAGTGCTATTACTTAGAAAGCTCAAAAAGAAAAATGGTCCAAGATAATTTACCGACTGACTGGATACATATAGTTCTCCAAAATAGCCAAAGACTCCAAGGAATAAAATCATACCGCAAGAGTATAAAATCCAATCCAGGCCGTTGCGGAGTTTCTTAATATGATGATCTTTTTTTATATACAGTTGATAGAATTTTACTATGAATAAAATTGTTGCAAATAATAAGGCTGTAAGAATTGGATAAATAAAATAACTTGCGTTTACAAAGAATGGGGTTGAATAAACGACCTTAGCAAGACTTGATAGAATCAAGGTAAAAATGATAATGAGAAGAAATTTTTCCCATTTGGATTGTGCGCCCCGTGAGAATTTATCCAACCACCGTCTATAAGGTGTTAAATGAATTTGAGTAAGTTCAATAATAGCTGTTTCTGATAAGGTAAACTTATCCTTTGTCTTAGTTTCAGCATCTTCTTCGCTAAGTCCTCTTTTGATATAAGCCTTAAAGGTTTCCTCGATATCGTCAGCAATTTCCCAAATTATACGAGACTTTAGAGGCTGCGGCAACTCCAGTTTTGCGTTTATTTCAGTTAAAAGGTTTTGGAATCTTGTCATTTCGATACTTCTCCCATAATTTCAAAGAAATATTTGAAAATATTTTGCCATTCCATGAATTGATTTCTTATGTATTTTTTCCCCTCAGGGGTGATCTTATAAAATTTTCTTTTTCTCTTCGGACTCTCTTTTTCCCAGGACCCTTTGATTAATCCTTCTTTTTCAAGTTTGTGTAATATGGGATAAAGAGTACCATGATTAAACTTGAATAAACTCCCGCTTTTATCTTCTATTTCTAATGCTATTTGATAACCATGTTTCGGTTCATTGAAGAGAATTGATAGAATAAGCGCTTCATTGAAATTTTTGGTCAAACTTGGAATACCTAAATCCGAGTCTTTCATAATCCTTCCTTACAATCTGTTATATATAGAATTGCTATATATAGACTATCTATATATCTAGGGTCAATATATATGACTTTTTTATAATATGCAAGCTGAAAAGCCAATGATTAGAAATTATTTTTGAAGATTCGGAATTAGTGAAAATATCGGCCAATTTGAGATTAAGGCTATTTATGAAAACAGGCAGCTTGTTATAGTTATGCCAATAGATGAAAAGCTTAAAGCAAGAATGATCGGGATAGCTTGGGGAAAGATTTCTTTAGCTATTAAAATGCGATTCCGTCGGCTGACGGATGCCAGTTTTTTTGTCTAATCTAACAATAGCTAAATCCATCTCCTGACTTTATTCGTATATGCCTTGTATTCTTCGTGGAATTTTTCCAACAGCATTTTCTCTTCCGGTATTATAAAGATAAAATGCATTAATACTACGAAAACAATCGGGATTATAAATGGTCCCAGCGAACCAAAGAGCATCGATTCGCCAGTCAGAAAAATACCCATTCCAAGATACATGGGATTTCTACTCAATCTGAAAGTACCGGAGGTGATAAGTTTGCTTGAGTGTTCAAAAGGTTTTACGGTAGTGTTGAAACGCTTAAAATCTCTATCAGGCAATAAATTGAGTATGCCACCGATGGCTAACAGGGGCAGTCCCAGCAAATTCCATGGAAAGAATATTAGTTTTGTAATTGGAAATACGAAATGAATGATGGCGACCAGGAAAATTGAAGACATAAAATAAGTCGGAGGCAGAACTTTTTTGTCTTGTATTTTTTTAAGTCCCTGCATTTGCAAACAAGTAGGTTATTTTTTTATCTATATATTTTATTAATCTTTTCTAAATTCTATAAATTCTATCGGGGCACCATTTTCAATTATCATTGCAGTTCTAACTCCTTTAGAGGGGGAACTAATTTCTCCGATCATCTGTCTCCCTTTGACTGCAAAATCAAGGTCATCCACTTCAAAAGCGAGATGCGGTATTTTCTGTATTATTTCAGAAATAGGACTATCTTTTTCAAACCGCATCCACTCAATGCCAAATTCGCTTGTATCAAAACCGGAGACATAAAACTTATATTGTTTCAGATATTTTTCGTTAGGTTTGCGCTCATTTGTCGGAATGCCTAAATGATGAAAACGCATTCCTTTTTTAGAAATTGCAAATGGAGGTTCATTATCTTTTCTTTTTACCAAAATACCTTCTCCCATATCTAGCCCTCTATTTTTTTTGTCATATGACCATTAATTATAAGAATCTAAATTATTTATTTCCAGTTGGTCATTTGTTACCCAGTTATATTTTGGGCGATGAATCCAAATAGTTATTCTCAATCAGCCTGCTGCCGCATGCTATTTCAAATATTGGTAACAAAAAAACTATTTTCGCTAACTGCATCTGTCGTATACTACTTCAGTAATTCGGTAACAGAGGGAAATCATCTTTTTTAATTCTAAGGATTTTTTTACCACAGAGGCAGCAGAGTTATAACAGAGGTAACAGAGAAACATCACTCCTGTTAACTCTGTCTGCTGGTAAAGATTATTGATTATAT
>CAYPNM010000120.1:0-3315 GCA_964412105.1 uncultured Ignavibacteriaceae bacterium
CTCCGACAAACGGTTTAGGAAACCGCTGCTCTATCCATACTGAGCTACGGGGGCAAGTAACCAACAAATATTCGGATATGGGCAAATACTTGATGTTTCAGGTTTAAAAATAATCAACTTTTTTTCTACTTAAAAGATAGCAATTCGTATAAAAATTAATAACAACTAAACCAAAACAACAAAATTTTACATGAAATATTTCTAATTGGTTGGTTTAATTTCTCAGGAATGTTTAGGTTTAAAAGATTTTATTGTGCTTTAACTTTTTTAAGAATTCAAACTTAGGGAAATTAAAATGTATTCAATTTTACTATTAGTATTGCTGGCTATTGCTGCCGTAATCTTCTTAAATGGCCTCAAAAAGAGAAATAAATCCAATGTGTTTTGGGGTATCTTTATTGGGCTTTTATCATTAGGATTTTTCTGGTTCATGGGTTTCTGGGGTGAGGCGCTATGGTTTAGATCATTGGGCTACGAAAACAGGTTCTGGCTCAAAATTATTTACAGCGGCGTTTGTGCCTTAGCAGGAATATTGATCTCCTTTGGGGGAACTTATCTGCTGACCCTTCCAATTTCGAAAAATTTCAAATACATAAAATGGGTAACCATATTAGTTGCTACATTTTCTGGAGGAATGTGGGGATATTCAAACTGGGATGTAATTCTAAAATTTCTGAACAGTGTTCCTACAAATATGATGGATCCGATTTTTGGCAAAAGTATAGGATTTTATCTATTCACCTTACCCTTCCTCGATATTATATATGTTCTTTTTTTTACAATCTCTTTCCTTTCTATTGCTGCTTCAATCATTGCAACATTCGTCAGACTTGGCCCGCAGGGAATTTTCTTTTATCTGCCGCCGTCTGTTTCTGAGTCGACTAAAAGTCTTCATAATTCTTTATACTTAAATTCATCTGTATTCTTACTGGTACTGGCATTTGGAAAATTTTTAAGCAAGTATCACTTGATGTACTCAAGCAGTGGCGTTGTTTTTGGACCTGGATGGACAGACACGAATATACTTATTCCCGCTTTCAATATTATCGTAGTGCTGATGGTTCTTATGAGTATTGTAATAATTATTCCCTACTTGAGAAATAAGTACAAAAATTTATTCAACAGGTTCAGAATTAATGCCACTAATTCACCAATATTCATAATGGGTGGAACTGGTGTTTTTGTAATTTTAATATGGTTCCTTGGTCTCACTGCCATTCCAGGCCTTTTTGAAGCTCTGGTGGTAAAGCCAAGTGAAATCACTTATGAAAGACCATACATCACAAATAATATAAAATTTACCCGTTATGGGTTTGGATTAAATAAAGTTAAAACAAAGGAATTTCCTGAAAACGGAACTTTTACAATGAATACTGTCAAAAACAACCCGGTTATCTTTAATAATATCAGGTTATGGGATTGGCGGGCACTTGATGCTACTTACAGGCAGTTCCAGGGTTTCAGACTTTATTATCAATTCTCCCACGTGGATGTAGACAGATATAATATTAATGGAAATTATAGGCAGGTAATGGTATCTGCAAGAGAAATGGATATCAACAATCTTCCCGCGCAAAGTCAGACTTTTGTTAACAAAAGATTTCAATATACACACGGATATGGTATTACTATGTCCACCGTAAACGAATTTACTCCACAGGGGCTGCCTCATCTTCTAATAAAAAATATACCAACTGAGAGCGAAGATTCAACTCTGGACGTTACACAGCCGCGAATTTACTATGGCGAACTTACCAACACTCCTGTGATTGTCAATTCAAAAGAAAAGGAATTCGATTACCCGAATGGAAATGAAAACGTTTACAACAGATATAACGGTAAGGGTGGCGTACGGTTAAGTAACCTGTGGAGAAAATTTCTATTTGGTTGGAAATATGATGGTACGCAATTATTGTTTTCTGATTATCCAACTGACAATAGTAGAATAATGTTTCACAGAGAAATTGGGGAACGAATAAGGTTATTGGCGCCTTTTCTGAAATTCGATAACGACCCATACATTGTTCTGGATAATGGCAATCTTTATTGGATGATAGATGCTTACACAACTTCAGATTACTTCCCGTATGGTGAACCATTTGCTTCAGATGAATCTATAGGCTATGGTGAAGGAAGCAGCAGCGGCAATTTATATAACACCATTAGTGGGATTTTTAATGGTGATAATTATATCCGGAATTCCGTAAAGGTTGTGGTTAACGCGTATAATGGCTCGGTAAATTTTTATGTTTTTGATAAAAATGACCCGCTAATAAAAGCTTGGAGTAAGATTTATCCCGGTTTATTTAAACCTGAATCTGAATTAACCAAAGGTTTGCTTGCGCATATAAGATACCCTCAAGACATGTTATTAACCCAGGGAATAATATACGAGAAATATCATATGACTGATCCAACTGTATTTTACAACCAGGAAGATATTTGGGTCAGGGCAACTGAAAAATATTACAGCAGCATACAGCCCGTTGAGCCATATTTTATCATCTGGCAACTGCCCGGATCAGACAAGCCGCAGTTCTCTCTTATTCTGCCATTTACTCCTAAAAAACGGCAGGTGCTCATTGGCTGGATTGCTGGTTTATGTGATCCGGATAACTATGGGGAATTAATAACATACCAGTTCCCTAAGGGGAAAATGATAACCGGCCCACAACAAGTTGAAACAAAGATTGATCAGGATAGTTATTTATCCGGTCAGTTAACTCTGTGGGATCAAAGAGGTTCCAACGTAATTCGCGGGAATGTGCTTGCTATTCCGGTTGCCAACACACTCTTTTATGTCGAGCCAATCTACCTGCAGGCCGAAACCGCAGCTTACCCGGAATTGCGGTTAGTAGTAGTAATGCATGGAGATGATATGAGTTATGCACAGACGTTCGATCAGGCATTGAACAAATTTTTTAATGCTTCTTCAACTAATAATCCACCGCCACAGGAGGTATCAACAACTCAAACTAGTACGAGTACAACATCAAACAATGATCTTATACAACAGGCTAATGAAGCATTCAATAATTATTTGAAATTTTCGGGACAGAAAAAATTTAATGAAGCAGCCAGGGAACTGGGAAAATTACAGGATGCGCTAAATAAGCTTTCTAATAATGCAGGTAAGAAATAAAAAATATTTTATAAAATAAAACCCCGCCTTGCGGCGGGGCCAACCAACCACGATTTAGGAACTATTACATATTTAGCCAATATGTAAACTTTATTAAAAATATATTATCTGGATGCAGATCTAACATATTGGAAATAGATTTTCCAAATTGAAAATTTGGATCCATTGTACTA
>CAYPNM010000121.1:0-3287 GCA_964412105.1 uncultured Ignavibacteriaceae bacterium
TATATTTTCCCGAATATAATGTCCGATTCCAATTAGGCGTAAGCTGATCAATCATTAATCTTATTTACCGCGTTAATATTGCTAAGATAAATATTTCTATTTTATTGTATATTCGCTAATTAATTTTCAAATTAATACACTGATTTAATTATTATATGAAGTAAATTGAAACTTAGTATTATTGTTAAGCTTCTGATTATAAGCCTGCTGATTTTATATAATTGTTCACTATATCCACAGCGTAATAATACTTCCGGCCTGCAATTTTTTAATTATACACATGTAGCTTACTCAAGTACCCACAGCACGTATTTAAATCTTAATCCTGAAAAACCATTTGCTTTCAAAAATGAACTGGCGCTCCAATATGATTTTACTCTATGGAACAATAAAGAGTATGGATTAATAAGTTATATTCAAAACAATAATGGATTTTATATTGCTTTGATATACTCGCGGAATGATAAAAATAATAGTTCGAATTTAATATTGTCTATTAATGGGGATTCTCTACATATTCTTAAGCATATAATTAAGAATCAAATGCTGTTTCCCGATTGGTTAAGAATTAAGATGGAAATTACTGCGTCAAATAGACGCTTTAATCTTTTCATTGATTCATTGCAGGTGTATTCCATTAAGCTTAGGACGAATAATATTAAAGACTTATATATACGCTATGGTTATCTAACGCCGGAGAGCAAATATCCATTAGGACTAAATGTTGCTGATATGTATATCAGAAATATCAGGATCTCAATTGATGGAAATCTTAAATATTATTGGCCATTGGACGAAGTTGAGGGCACGATAGCTTTAGATTCAATAAATTACAGAAAAGCAGTTCAGCAGAATGGTAAATGGTTGCGAAAAAAACATATTTTTTGGAACTCTATTGATAGTCTGGAATTTGACAAAAAACCCGGCGTTGCATTCGATCAAGAACACAGCGTATTATATTTCATAAATAAAGAGTATATCACACTCTATTACCTGAAGGATAAAAGCAGCAAAATCATAAAATTGAAATCCAACCCCCCAAACAGTGCAGATGAATTTTTATTTAATCCTGTAACTAAAAAATTATTAGCATATTATAGAGGAGGTGAGGGGCAGGTATCAGTTTTTAATGCAGGTTCTAGTAACTGGTCTCATATTGATGAGAATAATGACTCATTGCAGAATTATTACTTTCACTCACCATTCATTAATCCATTAAATGGAGACCTCCTTACGTTTGGAGGATATGGTCATTATACGGACAAAAATGATCTGCGGAAATATGATTTCACAAATAAATCATGGGAAAAAATAAAGCCAACCGGTGATAATATGTGGCCAAGGTCGGGCTGCACAATTGGTTATGGAATGGAACCCTGGCATATATACATATTTGGAGGATTCGGAAACCGTACAGGAGAACAAAGTCTGGGTTTTAAGGAACTTAAGGATTTATACCAGCTTGATTTAAGAAATTACAGCCTCAAAAAGCTTTTGGAAATAAGAGATCAAAATATTGCTCCGGTGCTCGCCTGCAGCAGGATGATTTTTGATTCAACCCGGAATGTATTATATCTCCTTGCATTTAATAAATTTTCCTCCGATGAATCAAATCGCTTTGCAAGTCTTTACGGAATTTCAATATCTGATTCTGTAATGAGAAAAATCTCGGAGCACCTTCCATCATCTTCTTTTATATCATTTTTTTTCGATAAAAATGAAAAACAGCTTATCGCAGTATTGCTTAATGACAAAGCAAATAAAATTTATGCCAATATTTTTAGTCTGCTGTATCCTCCTGAAAATTATAATGAAGCAATCAGCAGCCAAAAAAATAGACAGGAGGAAATTGCCAATAACAGGCGTGAAAATTTATTGATCATTGTGTCCGCCATTTTATCCGGTTTGTTAATATTTCTCTGGCTGTTTTTAACTAAATATAGAAAACGTAAAGAGATTAAAGACGGTTTAGACAGCAAAACTAAAATTTCTTCTGCCGTTAAGGATGACAAACATTATAACATAAGACTATTTGGAGAATTTTCATTTTTGACAACCGGAGGGGAAGACATTACATATAAATTTAGTCCCAAACTCTGCGAACTGTTTCTTCTCTTATGTTATCATTCTTTTAATCCTTTATCCTCCAATGCCAGACCGGGAATATCCACTGATAAATTAACCAATACCTTATGGCCGGATTTTTCTCAGGAAAATGCAAAGAATATACGCGGTGTTACAATTAGTCATCTTCGGGAAATATTGCACGGGGCGACAGATATCGGGATTTTATATCAAGATAAGGCCTGGAGAATATCTGTTTCAGATAAATCAAAATTAGATCTGCTGGATTATTTAAATATAAAAGAGCGCTTTGCATCCGGAATTTATGAGCGAAACGATATTTTAATGTTAATTAATCTATTTAATAACGGCGGATTTTTAAGAGATAAAAGTTACCACTGGCTGGATCCTGTAAAAATTAGTGTCGACGAAGAGAGCATAAAGACTCTTGCTCATTTGTATGAACGAAACGAAAATAATAAAGACGTTGAGTTACTGTTATCTTTATCGGAGGCTATCTTAAATATAGATTCAGTAAATGAAACGGGATTGATATATAAACTCACATCGCTCTCTATGATGAATCAAACGGCGCTGATACAAAAAACATATGACAAATTCGTTGAAGAATATAATAGACTGTATGATGAGCCCTACACAAGACAAATTAATGATCTCATCATAAAAAAATATCATTAATTTTTGCTGTTAACCCTTTTATTAACCCTTCCTTTAACCCCCGCCGGTTAAGTTTGGAACGTTAATTTCTTCATAAAAATAGGTGCGTTGATCTTGCTTGAAGACGAGAAAGAATGTTTATACTGCGGAAAAGTGATTAAAAAACACGCAATAAGATGCAGATTCTGCAAAATGTATCAAACACAGGTACCATCCGAAATCGGAGCCAGGACTAAAGAGAAATGGTTTGACAAGGTAATTAAGAAGATTACGCATGCTGATGGTGACGAGACCTTTGAATAACCGTAAAAAAATTAAGACCAATTTTGTCAGAAGCTTTGCGGGGAGAAAGCTTCTGATTAAATACAGGCATAAATCCTTGATTATCCTTAAAATAATTTTGCTTTTTTTCCGAAGTAATGGTTTTTCCGACTATTTATTAATTGAATTAAATATAGAATGTGGGATTCTCCCGGTGCCAGAGGAGAATCCCACATTTCTTTATTCATCCTAATTATAA
Organism: uncultured Ignavibacteriaceae bacterium; assembly: GCA_964412105.1. GTDB lineage: Bacteria > Bacteroidota > Ignavibacteria > Ignavibacteriales > Ignavibacteriaceae > JAKAGZ01. The sequence continues at coordinate 3,263 of CAYPNM010000121.1, forward strand.
TCGGCAGATTTGTGCGAATAATTAG
>CAYPNM010000122.1:0-3206 GCA_964412105.1 uncultured Ignavibacteriaceae bacterium
TCATATCTCAATGATTTAACCGGATTCTGTAAAGCAGCCTTTATTGATTGATAACTAACCGTCATAATTGCTATGAAAAGCGCCAGAGCACCTGCAGAAATAAACAACCAAATATTTATTCCAGTTGCGTAAGCAAACTCACCCAGCCATTTACTCATAGCATAATAAGCGATAGGCCAGGCAACAATATTTGCAATAATGATCAACCACATAAATTCTTTGGAAATTAAAAGCACTATATTCGAAACAGAGGCGCCCAATACTTTGCGAACGCCGATTTCTTTTGTTCTAATTTCAGACGTATATGAAGCGAGACCAAATAATCCAAGACAGGCTATTATTACTGCAATTAAGGCAAATATTCCAAAAGCGCTTCCAAGTTTCTGATCTTTTCTATATAAGCTATTTAATTTTTGATTGAGAAATTCATAATCGAACGGATAACCGGGCTTATACTCAGCCCATTTAGATTTTAGAAAACTTAACGTGGCAGGAATATCTTTCCCGCTTATTCTCACCGTTACCTGGTTATTTCCTCTATTAGTTATAAGAAAAATAATAGGTATAATTTCATTATGTAAAGTTTCGAAATTGAAATCATTAACCACACCAATCACTCTACCATCGTTGCCGCCATAATTCATTCTTTTGCCTATAGCTTCATCATTAGTCCAGCCTATCTGCTTAACGGCTGTTTCATTAAGTATAAACGCAGCGCTGTCATCGGTGGCATATTTTTTTGAGAATTCTCTTCCAGCCACCATTTTGAGTTGATATGTGTCAATAAAATCATAATCAACTTCCTGTACCGCCAGTCGAAAGCTTAAAGGTTCCACTTTACCTTCCTTGTATATACGACCACCCCAACTGTTCAGCAGCATATTTGAAGGAACAAGTCGTGAAGTAGCTACCATTTTAATATTTGGATTCAGCAGAAGCTGACTCTTAAAGGAATCGAGATTATCTTTTATTTTTCCACTGGAAGGTAAAATAATCAGGTGATCTTTGTTATAACCAAGATCCTTATTTTGTACAAATTGCATCTGCAAATAAACAACCCCCATAGATATTAAAAGGGTTATTGAAATAACAAATTGAAGAACAACAAGCACAGACCTTAGAGAAGATTTTCTGCTGAAAAGTTGTTTATCGTGAAGAGATTTAACAGGATTGAAAGATGATAAAACAAACGCAGGATATATACCTGCGACTAATCCCACAAATAAAGTAATGCCAAGTACAACAGCCGCCAAGGGTAAATTTCCGATCAGATTAAAATGCAAATCTCTTTCCATAAAAACGCTGAAAGGTCTTATAGTGAGTTCTACCATAATAAGTGAGAAGAATAGAGAAATAAATACTGTTATCATTGATTCACCAAGGAACTGTTTAATGAGCTGTCCTTTATCAGCTCCCATAACTTTTCTCACTCCTATTTCTTTAGACCGCTTAGCCGACCTGGCTGTTGCCAGGTTCATAAAATTGATACAGCCAATAAGCAGCAAAAAGAGAGCTACCGCTCCTAATAAATAAACAGTATCGATATCACCATTTGGTTCAATTTCTGTAGTAAGATGAGAAGTCAAATGTATATCAGTAAGTTTTTGAAAATGCAGAGTAGTTAATTTATGAAGCGGGAAAGGAGGAGGTTTTACATTATTTCTGATATAATACTGTCCGACATATTTATCGATAAAAGCCGGGATTTTATTTTCAAGTTGTTCAATTGACAAGCCTTCAGGTAACAATAAATATGTAATATAATTATTGCTTCCCCAGTTATTTTCAAGTTCCTTCCTTCCAATAGCTTTTGGATTATATAAAGTTATAAATGAAGCTAAAAAATCGTAGTGGAAATGTGAGTTTTCGGGAACATCCTGAATGACACCGGTAACTTTTAAATCATATTCGTGCCGATATTTAATGGTTTTACCAAGAGGATCAATGTCACCGAAATATTTTTCAGCAGCGGATTTTGTAATCACAAGGCTCAGGGGTTCTTTAAGCGCTGTTTCCGGATCACCTTCTATAAAATGAATTGTAAAAATCTTAAATACAGATTGTTCTACCCAGAAGAACCGGTTTTCGACAACAGGATTATTATTTATTTCCAGGAACACATTATCATCCTGCAAAAACCTGACTTCTTCTTTAACTATATGCGGATAATCATTTTTTAACAACGGCCCTATGGGAGGAGCGACTCTCGCTAAATGAAAATTGCTTTCGCCGTTGTTGTTGAACCATTCACGCGTTACCCTGTAGATTCGATCAGCATTTTTATTGAACCTGTCATAGCTCAATTCATTTTGAATGTAAGTAATAATTAAAATAGCGCAGGTAAGGCCGACAGCCATTCCAAAGATATTTATAAATGAATATCCTTTTTGCTTAGTAATATTTCGTACCGCGATCTTTAAATAATTTCTTAGCATAAACGACCTGAATTATTTTAGTAATATTAATTTCTGAAGCTTACCGGGATAATTACATTACCAGAAATCAAATATGATGCCTCGAAGTGCTGCAGTTATATGACGATTATGGGCAAAAAAGCGGGTTTTTTTATGGCCAGGTCAGCTCAAAATTTTTTAGATTGTCCGGTAACAGACGTTTATGTACGCTAGCGGACGCTAAATAAGCTACTATTTCCGGGGCATAGAGAAAAATTAAAAGCTAGGTCGGAAGAAGATAAAAAAATCCTGAATTTTAATTTCCGTCTTTTCCGCTAGTGGATAGAGTGATTTTACGTCTGATATTGATCCTGCCTAACTTTTGTTAGTCAAAGACCCGATAAATTTATCAATTTTTTCTTTTTGCTAAGATTAAGGTGTAGATATTCATAACGAGAGATAAACCATAGAGTAACCCCATTAAAAAAGAAATAACCGGCGTGGGTTCTATATATTGTCCTAAAAGAACGGCAAATACAAGGGAAATCATCCCGATTGCTAAAATGACATTTTTATCTTTGAGCATATATATTCTCCTCGTTAGGAAATAATGTATCCTTCCATCATTACTTTATAACTAATATTGCTACGGCCAAAATTCCATAAAAACAAAATCCTGCAGTTGTAAACCGCCAAAGATATTTTGTAAACGGGTCTCGTGGAGTATCATTTAGCTTTGGATAAAAAATAAAGTATACCGGAAGCAGAAAAGCGGATACTTGTAAAAATATATTAAAGTATTTTCTTTGCATT
>CAYPNM010000123.1:0-3042 GCA_964412105.1 uncultured Ignavibacteriaceae bacterium
ATTAGAATCGTTAACTGAAGAAAACTATAATTTTTTCTTAATGAAAATTACCAAATTCGAGTAAGGGAAGCAATAATCATTTAGTAAGGTGTCAGTCAAAAACTGGTAAAAACAGGATAATCAGAAAGTTTAGAGCATTTCATGTTCTATATAGGAGCACCCCCAAAAAGTATGGAGACATTCGCTTGCTGTTCAACTATTTATTACACTTAATTTTATTCGAGATCAGCAGGAAGATATTTTATAAATTTCCCTACAAGATTGATATTCGACTTTTCATATTCCCATGCATCAAAGTGTTTTTTCTTACCGTAAAATGGATCAGCAGTCGCGACAATAATCATATTTGATTCCTGCAAAAGAATAATTAGCTGCCCGCCATGTCCCCAGGCGAAATTAAAAGAATGATTCCCTGCATTTGCCGACCACCATTGATAGCCGTAACCGATATTGTGAAAGTATCTTCCAACTTTACTGGAATTTATACCCGCGGAATTAATATTTCCTGAATATCTATGAAACGATTGGTTTACCCAGTCGGCAGGAACGAGCTGCTTTCCTTCATATTTACCTTTATTGAGATACAACAAACCGAACTTAGCCAAATCGCGAGCAGTAAATTGAATATCTCCGCAGCCTATATAATAACCATCCAGATCCTGGCTCCAATCTCCAATATTCACGTGAAGTTGGGAGAAGAGATTTTTCTGACCGAATGATTTCAGATCCATCTTACAAGCACGGGCCGTAATAATTCCCAGCCAATTAGAGGTCAGGTTGCTATACTGAAAGCGTGTTCCCGGGTTGCTAGTGAGAGGTATGTCGACAATTTGGTGAATATACTTTCCTGACCAAATTGCATTCCAGTAAACGGTATCAGTTTCCTCCCACGGGTACCCAGCGCGCATTTGAAGCATCTCCCTAATTGTGATTGACTTTTTTCTAGGATCCTTTATCTGATCTTTAATCTCCGGAAAGAAATCGATCATTTTCTGATCAAGGCTTTCAATATAGCCCTTATCCAATGCAATCCCGACCAATGCCGAAGTATAACTCTTTGTTAACGATGCCCGTTTGGCTAACTGTTCAACCGATGCTCCATTGAAGTAACCTTCAGCAATTAAATATCCATTTTTAATAACAAGCAGACTATACAAAGTTTGCATGTGAGCGGCATCATTATACAGTTCCGCAACCAGCATTGGATCCAGCCCCTGCTTTCCAGGCGTAGATGTTTTCCAATCGTCTCTGATTTCCGGCGTATAAACAACTGATTTTAGTTCCCTTATGTCAGGCCGCAGCATTTCTGCAATTTGTGGACGTAATTTCTTTATCTTTTGATAATCCAGAATCAATCCTAAAGGCTTAAGTCCTGCGCTTATCCTATCATAGAGGTCCTTATCATATTCAAAAGGAGCCGCGACTAAATCAAAAGCAGTAGCACCACTAATGTTCCTTATATATCTGTCAGCGCCGTTGTCCAATAATTTTTTTACAATTTCAGGACGACAAAACAGTGCAGCAATATGAAGTGGTGTCGAGCCTTCGTTGTTTTTGGTTTTTAAATCGGCGCCTGCATCAATGAGGGCTTTAGCCACTTCAGTCCTGTCAAATGTAATGGCGATGCTCAAAGGAGTTGAACCCCAGGCATCTTTTTCATTCAGGTTTGAACCGGCTCTAATATGTTGTTTAACAGCATCAAGATTTCCCGATAAAACGGCCATATGCAGACTGACATCCGGAACGGAATTATCCTGTCCGTAAACCCGGAAGTTTATAATAAGCAGGATAAACAAAATTATTATTGAAAGGGTTATCTTTTTTAGCTTTCCATAAAGGGAACTCTGAAAGAAAGGATCTTCAAGGTAAAATCCGGGTCTGTTTTTGTTTGATGAGTTCATTATGTCTCCTTATATACGGGATTCTATAATACGTATCGGAGATGGCAGGTAGATTGAATTTCCCGCTGGTTAAAATTATCGCCCTATTATTGCTTTCCCACAAAATAATTTACCAGGTAGCAATAGTTATTAATTCAACTAATATTCTATTAACAAATAATACATTAAAATGCAATTTCCGGAAGAGCTGTTCAGATTATGCATTTATTCTCCAGCTTTATAACAATATTTCCTCTTTTGTGCGCTGCATCTATATACCTGTGTGCATCCTATGGTTTTCATATGATCTCTTGATATATAGTCGTAGTTTCCGGCAATATAAGATTTATATCCAGAAATCCTAACCGTTAATAATTTATTAGTAGCATTAAAACATTTTTTATGCCTCTCATCAATTATCAAAGGTGAATATTATTGTGGTATTAAAATCAAATTCAGTAATTATTTGATGAATGAAAGCACACCACCGGCAGTTTATTTTATAATAGTTTCTGCATCGGGTTTCCCTGACCATATCCAGTAGATAAAATCTGTTAATGGAGGTTCTCCGCCGATTTTTCTAATCTCCTTATTTATTTGTCCCCTGTGGTAGGTGCTGTGCATTATTACCTGGTAGATTGTTTGAATCAGGTTTGAGTTTTTCAGCGGTTTTCCAAGTTTCCTTTCTAATTGTCCGGTCCAGGGTATTTTTATTTCCATCTGCAGTTTGTTGTCGTCAAGATCATTTATGAAAATGCGATACTTTTTATGGAAATCCAGAGCCCATTCATAGACTTCATCCAGCTTGTTAAATTTGATATTTCTAAGGTAATTGAGCGATTCATTATTCCAGATGCTTAGATAGGCGTACTGAACCGAATGCAGGTGAAACAAAAGATCAAATATACTTTTTGTGTTCTTATCCTGCTCTATTTTTCTCACTTCTAGCCAGATTGTCATATCTGCCCAGAACATATGATATGATAAGTCTTTTATCTCCATCGTCCTTTAAAATTCCTTTGATTTAATTGTTATACCATTAAATTCGGATAGAAAGACAAGTATCCCGATTCCCTGAGGGATTATAATCTCCAATACATCCTCAATTAGAAAATCTTAAATCTCTTTTTTCATTACAGCCGTAATATGTTCTTTATATTCA
>CAYPNM010000124.1:0-2990 GCA_964412105.1 uncultured Ignavibacteriaceae bacterium
GCTTAGGCCATATAGAAGAGCGAGAAAAGCTGGAGAAGTTCCTGAAGCATTTCAAGATTAATAAATAAAAAAGACTGCCAACAAACAGCCGACAGTCTTAATTACTTAATTGATTTTTTAAATTATACATTGTTACTTAAGGACTGCGGATTAGTTGAATTCGGTGAACAAATTGAATAATTAAATATTTTTCCTCACAGCGGCAGATTCATCTTTTTAAGAAAAGCTGTGTAGCGCGGGTCTTTAATTATATTGCGCAGAAGCGGGTCACCTAAGATATCAGCAAGTCCGGGATCTCGTTGTTTGTAAGCCCGATCCAGCCAATAAAAAGCTGAATCTGGTTGTTCCCGGCAAGAGTAAATTTCTGCAATTTGGCATGCTGCGTTTGATTCATATTCTTCAATAAGCTGGTTCAACAAATCGCCGGCTTTTTTCTCATTACCCAGACTATTATATACCAATGTTAACCCGTATTTTCGCCAAAAAGGTTCCTCAACTTTTAATACTTCTGCCAGCGCCGAATCACGTTTACTTAAATCAAGATAAACAAGACCAATATATGTGTGAACAACTTGAAATTGAGGATTTAACTCCAGAGTCTTTTTAAAAGCGGTTAACGCATCATTCATTAAATTAAATCTATAAGAATTAAATCCTAGAGAGTAATATGACATAGCATTAACAGGATCAAGTTCGATTGAATGATGAAGAAGCTTTAATGCATCTTCGAACTTACCAACTGTTGCAGCTGACTGGGCGGCTCCTACCATTAAATCTGCATTTTCAGGATCTAATTCCAAAGCATGACGGTTACTTTTATTAGCGGCATCCCAATCCCAGTAAAAATTTCTCAATAATGATCCCTTTGCATCATATGCCTTTGCGAAATCAGAATCATAGGAAAGTGCTTTTTCAATTTCAAGATGTGCTTTACTAATCCCATCAGCAATAGTTAAATAACCATTACCCGCCTGGTACATATGAACATATGCAAGTCCGGTCCAGGCCGGTGCATAACTCGAATCAATTTTCAGTGCTTTATTATAATATTGAATTGCCTTTTCCCAGCTTTCTTTATTAAACTGATTGTTAAAATGTTCTGCTTGAAGATAATAATTGTAGGCTTCCGGGTCAGTTTTCTGTGCAGGCTTTACTGATTCTTTACCAAGTAATGCTACATTCAACACTTCTGCCACTTTGTTTGATATTGAATCCTGCAGTGCAAATATATTATCCATCTTTCCATAAAAAGTATTTGACCACAACGTTGCAGCTGTCTCAACATTTACAAGGTCTGCCGATATGCGGAGGTTATTGCCTGCCTTGCGAACACTTCCTTCAAGTATGTTTTTTACGTTTAGTTTTTCAGCGATGGTTTTAATATCGGTGTTTGTTCCTCTGAAAGAAAATGAAGATGTTTTGGCAGTTACACGAAGCTTCTTGTTCCTTGAGAGAACATTGATCAGTTCCTCTGACAGTCCATCTGAAAAATATCCCTGGTCTTTCTTTGGGCTAAGGTCATCAAATGGAAGAATGGCTATTGTTTTTACTTCTGTTGCTGTTGTTTCTTCTCCTCCTTTTGAGGTTGGCATAAAAAGATAAAGTGCTATTGCAATTACTATTACTGCTGCTCCTGCCACTATCCACGGAAGCTTTGAACCCTTTGCCTTTACTCTCTTTACCTCTCCTCCCTGACTTATTGTCCTCAGCTCCTCTGCTATCTCTCCTGCACTCTGGTATCTCTCTTCAGGATCTTTTTTAAGTGCCTTGCTGATGATATGCTCAAGTCCTTCCTCTGTCTTTGATAAAGGCTGTGGTTCCTCATTTAGTATAGAGTATATTATCGCCTGATTATAATCGCCCCTGAACGGAATCTTTCCCGTTAGCATCTCATATATCACTACTCCCAGCGACCAGATGTCTGCCCTGCTATCAACCTCATCACCCCTGGTTTGCTCTGGTGACATATAGGCAATTGTTCCAACTGTTGAGCCCATCTGTGTTACCTTGCTGCCTCCCTTTACTTTGGCCAGTCCGAAATCCATTATCTTAACTATTCCGCTTTCGGTTATCATTATGTTACCTGACTTAATGTCACGGTGAGTTATCCCTTCCTTGTGGGCTACTTCAAGGCCGTCTGCAATCTGTGTGGCTATCTTTATAATCTCGTTCTTTTCCATTCCTTCAGGGGCAGAGGAGATTTTATCCTTCAGCTCAACCCCTTTTATGTATTCCATAACGATGAACATTTCTTTATCTGTTTCTTCAATGTTATGGATGGTAGCAATGTTTGGATGGTTCAGTGCGGCAGCGGCTCTAGCTTCAATCGCAAATCTTGCTTTTATCTCGGAGTCGGCAGAGATGTGCTGTGGGAGAAACTTCAGTGCGACTTTTCGTCCCAACTTTGTATCCTCAGCGAGATACACAATACCCATTCCGCCTTCGCCAAGTTTCTCCAATATTTTGTAATGAAGGATTGTTGAACCAATCATCTGTGACTCGCGCTACCTAGTGGATGCTTTTAACTTAAATAAATAAACCATTTATGGCAACAGTGGTGTGAAATAAAATACAAGAGCCCACCAACAGTGGATGTTAGTGGGCCTTCCTTCGGTAGGTCTATTTTTCCGATTACTTATTGTCTAATAAAGTCGTCCCTCCGGACAAATTAGTTGAAGAGGCGTCTCTTTTTTTTTTGATCAGATAAATTAAATTATCGCAATTATACTCACAAAAAAATCAGTGTATTTATCATAATTGTATTGAACTGTAGTATGAGTTATCTTATATTGAATGACTAGATATGCCTAAGATAGCAGACAGATATAACAAAAAAATAGGTCTCTTATTCCTTTCGGTTTATTTTACTTTTATTCTGTTAGGAACACTACACTATCACGTTTTTGATTTTGAAAACAACAGCAATTATTCTTCAGGTTCGGAATCATATCCATACACTGACCTTACATCCGATTTCTTCAGCATTTGCA
>CAYPNM010000125.1:0-2912 GCA_964412105.1 uncultured Ignavibacteriaceae bacterium
CGGAATTCTGTTCGACCCGGCCGGGATTGAACGGTAATATCACCATGATGCATACGCAAAATCCGCCGGGTAATGTCCAATCCAAGGCCTGTACCTGTTCCGGGTGGCTTGGTAGTGAAAAAGGGGTCAAAAATTTTATGCAAAACTTCTTTCGGGATACCGGGACCATCATCAACAATGCTTACTATAAGATGGATAGTTTCCTCGTAAGCGCTTATGTGGATTTTTCCTGAATTGGAAATAGCATCGAGTGCATTGTCAATAAGATTCATCCAGACCTGATTTAACTCACTACCGGTTGCATGAACGTGCGGCAGATTTGCCTGAACATCAAACGTGATCGTAGCATTCTTCGACTTCGACTTTGCGACCAGAACTTTAATTGTGTCACGCAAACCTGCTGCCACATCCACCGATTCTGAGCCAGCCAGATTATCCATGTAAGTAAATTTCTTAATAGCCGAAACGAGTTCACTAATTCGGGATGCAGCCTGCTCGATATCTACGGCAATTGAGTTAGCAGTACAGTAGGTTGCTATCCAGTCGATAGCAAAATGGAGAGTTTCACCGGGTAATTTGTCTTTCAGTTTTTCTAGCATATCGATCGTAACCGGAGTATTAGCAAGCGGTTCAGCATTTGCAATATCAGCTTTGTTAGATGCAAGCCAGTCAACTATTTCGTCCTCCCTTTCGGCCTGCTGGATTGCAGACAATTTAGTACTTTCAGGCTTTGTTAAACATGTCGAGCGTAACTGTTCTACAGCAAGGAACATCTCGCCCGTAATAGGTGCGGCTCCAAGTGCTCGAGAAGCGATATCTACATCGGCTAAATTCTTCAGCAGTAGTTTGGCACCGCGCATTATGGCAGCTGCGGGATTATTAATCTCATGAGCCAGACCCGCTGCCAGTTTGCCAAGCGATACCATTTTTTCATCCTGCAGATCACTAGCATTAAAACTTCGCGCACGGTCAAGCATTAGGTGTACGGTGTAGGCAGTAAACTTAGGGCATCTATTAATCATTTCTGAAACATGCTTTACCTCAATTGAAAGAAGCTCAGATTTTTCTTCAAAATAGTTACTTCCCGGTGGTCCTTTCATCCTCGAGTATGGCAGCATTCCGCTAACATCACCTGCGCGCCATTCTATAACCAAGCGTGGCCCAACACCCCGATCTACTTTTACGGCCATGCACCCACTGAGCATAATCCAAATATGTTTGATTGGTATGCCTTTGGGAGCGATAATCTTTCCTGCTTCATGCACCTCAAACTTACCGTGTGCCACAAGCCACTCCAGTTCCTGACGCGGAATTTTTCCCAGGTTCGGCAAGGCTGCCAGACGGTTAATAAGATCGTTCTTTTGCATTTAAACCCCCGAGTTTTAACTATTAATATACCAATTTGCTTTTTTTTGTCCAGATGCAGTGATTTGTTAAGTCTCTTTCCCTTAATACCACTCTCTTTACTCAATCTTTTTATATTGGCTAGGATAACCGTTCGTTAATGTAAAATAAATTGTTCTTACAAAACCTGAAACTGTACCATCATTATCTTTTGTAAAATGATATTGGCGCTCATGAGTATAATTATCATAGCCTTTGTCAATCGATCTAAAATAAATATCAATATCGGTTTTTGAGCTGTCTGATGCATCACTTAGAAGGAGATGATTTCCTTTTACTGAAATTTTAAGTTTTGATTCCGAAGTTGAAGAGTTTTCATTATCAACAGGAATTAATCTATAAGTACCTGTGTATTGTTTAAGAATTGTCGAATCAATCTTAATAAAATTATGGTCAACATATTCAGGCACCTTATCTTCATTACCGATAAGCTTCGCAATTTTTAGATAAGCATCAACTGCATTATACCTGAAATGCGAAAGATGAGATGAAAGGGATGTCCACGAGCCCAATTCATAATTACTGGCAAGGTTTTTATATTCAGGAGTTGAGAAATAATCTATCATTTCATTGCTTATAGTTGTGCTGCTTATTTCTGAATAATACCAGTCAAATTTTATCATTAGTATATGATTAAAATCATCTGTTATTTTATCCATTTTTGTATCGAACAGGTCAACTTCGTATTTATTATAAACATAAATCTCATATAAAGGATTGATGATAGCCTTGTATTTATCAGGCATATCGTTTGAATTTTGCATAAGATTTTTGTAACCATTGTCATAAAGCTTAATGTGATGTGCAGTCATAATTAAATATTTTGATCGGGCCGGATTATTTTTATAATATTTATAGGGTAATTTATCATTTAAGATAAGGTCGATTGTTGATTTTTTTTGCTTATAGTAGCTTATCGTTGCATCTATATTTAATATGTCTTTGCCCAGATCGTTTTGAACTTCTTTTAAAATTTCAACTGTTCTGTCATTTGCTTTTCGTTGTTCATTCAAATTGTTGATGTAAAGCGCAAACAGAATGCCTAAGACTACAATAATAAATTCTCCGAATGCATAACGCAGATATTTAATGAAATTTCTCTCGGATAGTTGCTCTTTCCTGTTTTGTCTAAAGAATCTTGTCATAGGTTAATTCCTTTTTTCAATTGAGTAAATCATTGTTAATATACCTTTTCTTAGCCCGCTGAAAAGACTAAAGAGTTATTCTATGACTGGTCCGCGATCGGGATATAAAGGAAAGAGCACTTCGTAAACTTCCTTGCGAACTTCTGTTGCTTCATAAGCGGTGGGAATTGTTTTTGCCAGCTCTGAATCGCGATAAGCAGCAAGTGATTTTTGATCTTCAAAGAAGTATATACCACAAACATCTCCAGTCGATTTGTCCAGGCCATAGAATTTCTGAACCAATCCCGGCACTTCCTTAAAACGAGGCTTGCGTTCATTTACCCGGCGTTCTAATTCTTTAAATTCGAGATCGGATTTAATACG
>CAYPNM010000126.1:0-2789 GCA_964412105.1 uncultured Ignavibacteriaceae bacterium
GGGTTTTCAGTTGCTTTTACTTTGGCTGCTGTATTGCTGAAGTATTTTTGAAGATCACCCTTTCCGCCAGCATTTACCGGAAGTGCCGTAACAAAAATCATTATCATAGCTAGAAGAGCAATTTTTGTTTTCATTGTTGTTCCTTTCATTAAGTTGTTAATAAATTGATTAAAAATATGACAAAGTGGATGTCTTTTTTCGACTAACATATCTATATCGTTCAGAACCAAAGAAAAAACAAAACGCATTGTCATAAAATCTTACTCTACAGCCATTGTTCAGTTACAGTTAATTTTTTTTAACGCAATTATTAAAATGTAGTTTCAGCTATTTAACCTTGGAAACAATTAGCTGAAAGAAAGTATCGTAAATCTTGCCTCAAAGAAATAGACTCTTAGGATGAAAAAGGGACTACATCTTTTGGGTGAGTTTATTTTACAATTGTTAAAGTTCTAAACGACCAGAATAAATAAAATTAAAATCAGAGACTAAAAAACATCATTCAGAATTACTCCCGCTTGAAGATCAATTGAGAATATGCCAGGGTCAGAGCAATTAGTCCAAATTTTGTTTTCATAGCAGTTGCATTTTATTTTTAATATGTTTTGCCAAAAAAAATAAGTCCAGAATCCTATCTATGGATTCTGAACTCCTATTGCTATGGTATTATTGGCAGCGGGATTTAGCATTCACGATAACTATCACACAGGAATTTCAATTTCTGATCCGAATAGACTGAAACTTCTATAAAAAATAGAGTGGATTATCCCGGACCAAAATTTGATTTAACTGCTATATCTGAACATCCACAATATTTCTCGTATACTATCCTATATGAATTGTACTGATGTTATTGATAACTCCAAATGCACTCAACAGCCAAAGAACTACAACAATAATTACTACTGCATTTAAGATTTTTTTAATAGTAGGCTGCATCGGAATGTAACTGTTGATTAGCCATAAAATCACTCCGACGACTACCAGAACGATTACTAAACTTATTAGTGACATAAATTATCTCCATTACTTTAGGATTTAAAAATTAATACTCTACTTTATAATTCTATGAAAACGGTAATAATAATACTATCGGGCAAAGGAATGAAAAACGGACTAATACTTTTGATTGGCTTGCCTGTTACATTCTAAGAGTTGGTATACATAGAATAAATATATTTATTATAGATTTACTTATTTGGATATTATTCAGGAGGAAACCAGACTACATAAGCAACACAGCTTCCAAGAGCAAACCATACAAACTGAAAAAAGGATTTACAGGCTTTCGAACAAATTTTATTTCACTTGCTTTACTAAACTTTTTTACTCTGGGATATTAGAGCAAAAAATCATCAGATTATTTTTCGTCCTTTAATTACTCTGATTAAAATCATTATAATTGCAATTACTAGGAGAATATGAATTACACCGCCCATAGTGTATGAAGTGATGGACCCAAGTAACCACAAAACTATTAATACTACCGCTATTGTGTATAACATTTTATTTCCTTTAAGATTGGGTGTTTACCTACTATACTTCTTATTTAGCCAGCCTGACAATTTTTCCACCCAGCTGTGTATCAACCGAAACTTTTCCGCTTACAGAACTGCTGTTTATAATAAAAGATACAACAATAACAAAAAGTAAAAATATTATTTTTAAATTTAACTACCTGTTCAAATTCTAATTATAAAAAATCATTACCACGATAAGAATTACTTGTCGCTCTTTGGAATATCATGATTGATTTTAGACCACATTTCCGTGAAGTCAGCTTTAGTTGAATCAAATGTTGGGCTTTCTGAATTATGACATTCTTTGCATAAGGCAACTCGTTCTTCCTCGGTATTAAAGATTTTGAGACCGTTTGCAATTGCTTCTTTTGGATCTTTCATTACTTTAAGACTTTTGTAGTCTGCACCTGCACCGTGACAGGTCTCGCACTGAACTCCATCTTCCATTTTGAACTTTGCAGTTTTTAAAGTAGCATCAACATTGTAACCGCTGACATGGCATTTTAAACAAACCTCGCTTACTGCTGCAATTGTAGAGAGACCCTTCGCTTTGGCTATGCTGTCGGCTTCTACAGTTTTAAGAGTTTCATAAGCTTTGGAATGAGCACTGGTTTTCCAGATATCAAACTGTTTGCCCTGTTTTTCGGTCTTGTGGCACATACCACAAGTTTCAGCACCGACAAATGCGTGCTTAACATCAGTACCCTGTGCAAGTATTGCCGGGGCTGCAAATAAAACCATCAGAATGACTATTTTTTTAAACATATCATCACCCATTGTTAATTTTCACCAATGTTTATTTAGTTACTATCCCCTTAGGTAATTAATAGTTTAAGGCCTACATTCGCCTTAAATCATTTCTGTATTAAAAAGATCAATTAACGATTAATCCTTTTTTAGGAATATATCATTGAGCGCACTTTCAACACTATCCATGTCATTATTAAAACCAACTTTGAATTCGTCCCATTTATCTTTCCCATCATATTTATAGTCATTCAACTTTTTCTTAAGCTCAATATTCTTTTGTTCTAAGGTCAGCACTTTATTCTCATATTTAGCTTTGAAATTTGCGCTCGTTTTTTTCATCTCCTCTTTAAATTCATTGAGCCTTTTTTCGTTATTACTAATTTTCATCTCAGCTTCGTTCTTAAATTGCTGCCATTCCTTTTCATACTGAGCCTGTGTATCTTCTAAATCCTGATTTGCTTGCTTAACAGTATTAGCAGCATCATCAACTTTTTGTTCCGGACTTTTGTCACAGCCAGT
>CAYPNM010000127.1:0-2760 GCA_964412105.1 uncultured Ignavibacteriaceae bacterium
TTGTAGACTTCGCCCATGCCCCCTTCGCCAAGCTTTTCAATAATTTTGTAATGTAAGATTGTTTCGCCGATCATTTTTTAACTTCCTGTAAATTTATTTATTCGTTTTTGTAAGAGCTGCAATTTCGTCAGTCCAATTAAGGACAATAGAGATACTTTTTAAGGTTGATCCTTTAACAGGTGTTGTAGTAATAAAATATTTCCCATCCGATGTAATATCGTAACTGATGCCGCTATCCACATTCATTGAGGGGAATCCGGAAATTAATAATTTGGGGATCCCTGCTGAAAATGTGGGGGAGGTAGATACCGAAACGGAAACTAATTGAGAACCTTTTCGATAGTAAATGGTTTTTCCATCAGGTGACCAACGTGGTTCTTCAATAACATCGGTTGAAATCTGCCATTTGCCTTCTTTGCCAGGAAATGAACGCACGTATCCCTGGTATGTGCCTGATTCATTAGTCAGGTAAGCCAGCCATTTCCCATCAGGCGAAACACTTGCTTCATATTCATCAAATTTTGAGTCAAGATATTTCCATGGCTTTTTATCTCCTTTTAGAGGAACTACAAGTAGATCTGATTGTGCACCAAGAGTCAAATTATCAATAATTAAATATTCCCCATCTTTTGTCCATTCATCCACATACATTCTTGTATTACTTCTGTAAATTTCAACTTCCTCTCCGCTTCCATCGTAAGGCTTTATAAAAATTCCCATTTTACCATCTTTGGTGCGTTTAATAAACGCAATTTTTTTCCCATCCGGTGACCAGTGGGGTGTCCGGTTTACTCCACCAAAGGTTAACCTGCTTAAAGTTTTCCTGAGGATATCAAAAATCCAGATGTCAAAATCTTCTCCGTTGCGGATTACCACAGCAATTTTTTTATTGTCGGGTGAAAGTTCCGGCTCGAGGTATGCATGGCCAACAGAGTCCAATGTAACAGATTCACCTTTTGAATCTATTCTTACAATTTTTCTGCTTCCACCTTCAACAGCACCTGGAATATATACGAGAGTACCGTTATCAGAAACCATGTAGTTTGTTATACCTGTAGTAAGTTCACTATAGACACCTTCTATTACCGGAACGGGCTGTCCTTTTATCTCAAGTTTGTCCGCATCAAACGGGACTATATAAAGAACGCCTGAGCGTGAAAATAAAATGTGTCCTGTAGAAATATATCTGGCAGTACTTGCCCCGTTTATTAAAGATTTTCTTTCACCTGTTTCAATATTCACAACATCAATTTCTGCATTTTCATAGTAATCCGGACTTGAAATTGTCCCCATTGTAAATAAAACGTGCTTTCCATCCGGAAGGAAAGACGGCCAGCGGTGAGTTCTTTCATTTTTCGTTGAATCAGGAGCAGTTATTTTTTTTACTGTTCCGCCGTTTTCAGATATCATGGATAAGCCTTCAGTAGTTGAAGCGGTAAAAACAATCATTCCGTTTTTACTCCAGGTTCCTCCTCTATTATCGGGAGCGTCAGCTAATGTAACAGGTGTTCCGCCGCTAAGTGAAATCTTTTCCAGTTTGCCATTTCTAAAGAATGCGAGCCATTTATCATCCGGTGAAAAGAAAGGGCTTGCTGCATTTTCAATTCCGCTTATCATTACCGGTTCCGTGGAGTTCATTTTACGCAAATAAAAATTGCCGTTTGCTTTAAAAATTATAGTCTTTCCATCGTGCGAAATTGCAAGAGCAGGATATGAATTTACATCAAGCATTAAATCATTTTTTAACACCAGAGAGAACTTTGTAACAAGTTTTTCCTGTACCGGTTTATTCAACATCAGCCAGGTAACAATAAGGGCAGTTAAAAGCAGAACAGAAAATATCCAGGGGATAATTCTTGAACGAATAATTTTTGTGAGATCTATTTTACGATTCATTACTTCAACAGTTAATGAACCAGAAGATGCAGCAGCAGCGGCTGATCCAGATTTTGCTATATATGAATTTGAGTTTGCATTATAAACTCTGCTCTTTCTATGTCCAGTGGATTTTTTAATTTTCCTCAAATCTTTTGCCAGTTCCTTAGCAGATTGATACCTGTCGTCTTTATCCTTTTCAAGGCATTCCAGGATTATTTCATCAAGTTCAGGATCAATTTCTGGTTTGACTGCTGAGAGGGGAGGAGCTTCAACATTTACAATTTCATAAATAATCGCAGTCTCGTGCATTCCTTTAAATGGCGACTCGCCAGCAAACATTTCGTAAAGCACAATTCCTAAAGAAAAGATATCTGTTCTGTGATCCACATCCAGTCCCTGTATTTGTTCGGGTGACATATAACCAAGCGTTCCCATTGTTGTTCCGACTTTAGTAAGCCGGGAAGCGTTTTTATCAGAATACAATTTCGCGAGACCGAAATCCATAATCTGCGCAATTCCATCTTTCCGGATCATTATGTTTTCAGGTTTTATGTCGCGGTGGACAATACCCTTTTCATGAGCTGCTGCCAATCCTTCTGCAACCTGCACACTAATTTCGAGTTTCTGTTTTTCGGAAAGACTGCCTAATTTTTCTTTTAGGGTTATACCATCCACAAACTCCATTACTATAAACAATTGCCCGTTGTTTTCCTGGATGTCAAATATGGTGCAGATGTTAGGATGATTCATAGCGGAGGCAGTTTTTGCTTCCTGTATGAATCTCGCTTTTTGTTCTTCATTTGCAGTTAAATTTGAAGGAAGAAATTTCAGAGCGACAAAGCGGTCGAGTTTTGTATCCTGGGCTTTGAAGACTTCGCCCAT
>CAYPNM010000128.1:0-2750 GCA_964412105.1 uncultured Ignavibacteriaceae bacterium
ACAATGCTAAAGAATTATTTGATAAAAGCGGCAGACTTATTCCTGAACTTTCCGATTTAGCACCTAAGGGAGAGCGGCGCATGGGAGCCAACCCGCATGCCAATGGAGGACTGCTTCTTAAAAAATTAAAAATGCCGGACTTTCGTAACTATGCATTAAAGGTAAATAAACCCGGCACTATTGAAGGAGAAGCCACCCGCGTTCAAGGTCAGCTCATACGCGATGTGCTGAAACAAAACACAAACAACTTTCGTGTCTTCAGCCCGGACGAAACTGCATCGAACCGATGGGGAGATGTGTTCGAGGTAACGAACAGATGTTCAACTGCGGAAGTAATTCCTATTGACGATCACGTTGCACCGGATGGACGTGTGATGGAAATGTTGAGCGAGCATCAGTGTGAAGGATGGCTTGAAGGTTATTTGCTTACAGGCAGGCACGGGTTTTTCTCATGTTACGAAGCGTTTACCCACATCATTGACTCCATGTTTAACCAGCACGCAAAGTGGCTAAAGGTAGCCCACGATATACCCTGGCGTCAACCAATTGCCTCTTTAAATTATCTGCTTTCGTCTCACGTTTGGAGGCAGGATCATAATGGTTTCAGTCATCAAGATCCCGGTTTTATTGACCATGTAGTTAACAAGAAGGCCGACATTATTCGGGTTTATCTTCCGCCGGATGCCAACACACTACTTTCGGTAACCGATCATTGCTTACGCAGCCGCGACTATGTTAATGTTATTGTCGCGGGCAAACAGCCTGCGCTTCAATGGATGGACATAGAGTCCGCTATTAAACACTGCACTGCCGGGCTTGGCATATGGGAGTGGGCTAGTAACGACAAAGGTGAAGAACCTGATGTTGTTATGGCATGCTGCGGTGATGTTCCTACACTGGAGACATTGGCTGCCGTTGAAATACTGCGAAAGAATTTTCCAAAACTTAAAGTAAGGGTTATAAACGTGGTTGATCTAATGACACTTCAACCGAAGAGTGAGCATCCACATGGACTCAGTGATAAGGATTTTGATACACTCTTTACGAAGGACAAGCATGTCATCTTCGCCTTCCATGGTTATCCACTGTTGATCCACCGTTTAACATATCGAAGATCCAACCAGGAGCGGTTTCACGTGCGCGGGTATAAGGAAGAAGGAACGACCACTACACCATTTGATATGGTTGTATTAAATGAGCTTGATCGTTTTCACTTAGTCGGCGATGTGATTGACCGTGTGCCGGGTTTAGGTTCGCGGGCGGCTTACGTTAAACAGTTCCTCCGCGATAAGTTGCTGGATCACAAAAAATATATTGATAAATATGGACAGGACTTGCCCGAAATCCGCAACTGGAAATGGAGTAATCCAAAATGAACACACAAATTCTAATAGACACAGCTAATGAAAGTACATAATCACAACAGGAGAAAACTATGAATATCCAAATCAATACCGGCCATAATATCCAGGGGAATGAAGCACTAATTGCTAAGTTCAGCAGCACAATTAAGAGCGCATTAAGTAAAATAAGCAATCATATAACTAAAGTGGTAATCCATCTGAAAGATGAAGATGGCGATAAAAAAGGAAAGAACGACAAACGATGCATGATAGAAGCCCATCTCAAAGGACGTCAGCCCATCGTTGTTACAGACCATGCTGACACTTTGAACCAGGCCCTCAGCGGTGCCATCCATAAATTAATTAGTATGATCGAAAGCATCCGTGGGCGTCAACGAAATCAAAGGAATCGTATAACGAAACAATCCGAACCTGAGCTGAAATTTTCAGCAGATAAATAAGTTGCCCTGGATACCGGCAATATTAAATAAATGCTAAGGTGGCTTAATGAACACAACTCATAAAAGAAAAGATTATCGTGATAACAACGAACAATAAACTTCTTACCCTGGCATTTATAATAGTGGGTATAATTTTCCTGCTCTTTTGCGGTGGAGCAATTACAATGACAATGATGAATAGCGGAATGAATGGTAACGGAATGATGAACAACATTAACTGGATGTGGATTCCAACGATAGTTGCACTCATTTTAAGCATCATTTTAGTTTGGGTAATATTTTGGGGAAAGAAAGAGTAAGTAACAGAAGTCCAATCTTATCTTATCAAGAGAAGGGGAAAACTATGAAAGCATTTGTAAAAGGTAAACCGGAACAGGAAGAAAAACCTAAACCAAAAATTAAGAATTAATCGGATACAATATAGAATTTCGGAAATTAGAGTATATCGAATCTACATTAAAAGATGTAGTTCCTTTTTCATCCCTTCGCCTGATAGTATTCCAATTCCTTTAGTAATATCTTTTTCTCACAAGCATTAACTAAATACTTGAATGACTTGTAAATATAATATAATAGGAGAAGCTCCATGAAAAAACTAAACGTAATATTTTTAGTCCTGGCTTTTGCTGTATCACTCTTTATTTACAGCTGCAGTGCCAGTGGAAAAGTTTCTGTAAACAGCCAACAAAATGGGAAAACAGTCAGGTTGGCTAAGTAGGAATTTCATAATAAGTTTTGCTGAATCAATGAATCATTGAATTTTAATAATTAGAACATAATTCATATGAAGATTTGTCAATAAAAATCTAACATAAAGGGCTTAAACAATGTTATATACAATAGCTGTAGTTTTAATCGTACTGTGGTTACTTGGATTACTTACTTCATACACTATGGGCGGTGTAGTTCATATTCTCCTGGTAATTGGAATTATAATGATTTTAAT
>CAYPNM010000129.1:0-2719 GCA_964412105.1 uncultured Ignavibacteriaceae bacterium
TAATATATCACTAATTGAACCACTTTATCATAATGAGGCATATTAAACTATAATAATATGCATTGTGGTAAAGAATAGGATTTGGCATATTTTTGTCTTTATTTATAGCGATTAAGGGGGCATATTTTTAAAAGGACAAATTATATTAAAATTAGAAGAGGTGCGAAAAAATTGCAGCAAATAAAAGAACTTAATACACTATGGGATATTTGGGAATCTAATGCCGCTGCCTTTCCTGACAGGGATGCTATAGTATTTTGGCGGGCTGGAGAGGTTCCTATTAGATTTACTTATAAAAAACTGCTTGAGAAAGCTAATGGATATTCGAGAGCACTAAAGAGAAATGGAATTAAAGCTGGTGAAGTTTGTGCAATTATTATAAGACATAATCCGGAATTCTACCCACTTTATCTTGGGATAGTCGGAATTGGAGCACTTCCTGCAGTTCTTGCCTATCCTAATCCTAGACTGCACCAGGATAAATTTAGGCAAGGAATTGAAGGCATGTCACAGCGGTCAGGTTTAGATTGGATATTGACTGAAAGGTCGTTAGAAAATATATTGCAACCTATCTTATCTTCAAAAAAAACCACAATTAAAGGAACTTTTTACCCATTAGAATTCGATTTAAGTGAAGATAAAG
This sequence comes from uncultured Ignavibacteriaceae bacterium, assembly GCA_964412105.1. Classification (GTDB taxonomy): domain Bacteria; phylum Bacteroidota; class Ignavibacteria; order Ignavibacteriales; family Ignavibacteriaceae; genus JAKAGZ01. The sequence goes on from CAYPNM010000129.1 coordinate 644, forward strand.
TATTGCAAAATGAAATTAGTAATTATCGCAAAAGTATAAAAGAAAACGACCCTGTGTTGCTCCAACATTCATCAGGTACTACCGGATTGCAAAAACCTGTTGTACTTTCCAATAAGGCAATAATAAACCACGTTGAGAATTATTCAAACTCAATTAATTTAACGGCATCAGATAAGGTAGTTAGTTGGCTGCCGCTTTATCATGATATGGGATTAATTGCAGCTTTTCATATTCCACTGGCTTTCGGAATCACCTCAATTCAAATTGATCCTTTTGAATGGGTCCTTGCCCCTCGTATTCTAATGGATGCCATTACAATTGAAAAAGCAACTTTGACTCTTTTACCTAATTTTGCATTCAATATTCTTTCTGATAAAATATCTGAAAGAGAACTTGAAGATGTCTCGCTAAGCTCAATGCGAATGTTTATAAATTGCAGCGAGCCCATAAGACCCGATTCTTTCGAAAAGTTTAAGAGTAAATATATTAAATATGGACTGAATCCTCTTAGCCTCGCTACGTGCTATGCTATGGCAGAAACGACTTTTGCAGTAACCCAAAGTATCTCTTCCAAAGGATATAACACAATCAATATAAACAGAAAGGGGTTTACTAAAGGTTGTATAGAAATTGTTGATAACAATTTGGAAGCTAAGACTTTGGCATCATCGGGAAGAATTATTTCAGGATGTAACTTGAGAATAGTTGATGAAAATAGAAAAAATCTTCCTGAAGGAATTATAGGGGAAATAGCAATCAAATCCGTATCCATGTTTGATGGCTATAGAAATTATCCGGAGAAAACCTCTGAGGTTATTGATAATGGATGGTATTTTAGCGGAGATTTGGGCTTTTCTTTAAATGGTGAATTATTTGTTATAGGGAGGAAAAAAGATCTGATAATTGTAGCGGGCAAGAATATTTATCCGGAAGATGTTGAAGATATTATTGGTAATGTTCCGGGTGTAATTCCTGGAAGAGTGGTGGCATTTGGGGAAGATGATGAAGCGTTAGGTACTGAAATGATTAGTATCATCGCTGAAACAAAAATTGACGATGAAAAGGAAATAGCAGATTTGCGTTTTAGTATTGTTAGGGCTGGAATGAAAAACGAATTAAATATTTCTGGAATTTATTTAGTGCCTCCAAGGTGGTTAATTAAAAGTTCAGCAGGCAAACCTAGTAGAAAGGCTAATAGAGAAAGAATTTTAGAACAAAAAAATGGATTGATGAATGATTTCAAAGGAATTCAAATCGGTCATTCTTAAAGAACTAAATTTAGATGATTTTGATATAAATGATGATACAACAGCAGATCAAGTTCCCGGTTGGGATTCATTAAATCATCTGAATGTTATTTTGGCGATTGAAGAGGCATTTAATATTCAATTAAATAGTTATGATATTATTAAGTGCAATAATATTGGGGATCTCTATAATCTAGTCCAAAAGAGTCTGGGATAATGTAGTTCAAGGGACATCTTTGGCTATATAAAAATTCATTATAGCCAAAATTCAATTTTCTTTTGATAACCTATAAGTAAGAGAGTAAATCACTGTGGCCTTTAATTCGTTTATTTTTATAATTTTCCTGATAGTAGTAATTCCGCTTTACTATTTAATACCCGGAAGGTTTAGAAATATTTTTCTGCTAATTGTCAGTTATTCATTTTATGCATATAGCGACGTTAGATTTATTGCTTTAATATTAATAATAACTATTACTACATTTTATGCCGGCAGAAAAATTTATGATTTTAAAGAGATAAGGTCTAAAAAACACTTTTTAATATTTGCTCTAGTAATAAACTTAACTATCCTTGGAATTTTCAAGTATTTTAATTTCTTTGTTGATTCAACCAGTAACATGTTGTCTTTATTTGGGTATAAACTCGATTATGTCCATCTGAATATAATATTACCACTAGGAATTTCCTTTTATACTTTTCAAGCACTGACTTACATATTCGATATTTATTATCAAACTCTAACCCCAACAAAGTCTTTTGTTAATTTCGCATTATTTGTTGCATTTTTTCCTACAATAACTGCAGGACCCATTGAACGGGCGAAAAG
>CAYPNM010000130.1:0-2716 GCA_964412105.1 uncultured Ignavibacteriaceae bacterium
GCGTAGCGTGGGTCTTTGACTATATTGCGCATTAGCGGGTCGCCTACCAATTGTGTAAGTCCACCATCCCTCTGCGTGTAAGCCCTTTCAAGCCATTCGAATGCTTTATCTTTCTCATTGCGGTATGCATAGATTTCTGCTATCTGATATGCCCAATCGGTCCGGATATACTCTGCAAGCTTTTCGTCAGCCTCTTTATTTTTCCCAAGTGCGTGATAAACAATTGCAAGCCCAAAGGTTCGCCAGAGTGGGTCATTTTCTTTCTGCATTTCAACCAGAGCCGAATCCAGTTCCCCTTTCTCGAGATAATCACAACCGATAAACATGTGCACTTGCGTGAATTGCGGGTTCAGTTCAAGAGCTTTTCTTGAAGCAGCTATTGATTCATCAAGTAACCCGGAATACCAGCTAAATAAACTGAGGTCATTGTATCCTCCAGGACCTACGGGTCCAATTTCAATTACACGACGCTGGAGTTTTATTGCTTCATTAAATCGTCCATGTGTAGCTGCCAAAAAGGCAGCATTAGTAATGACATTTGGATTTTCATGCTCCAGTTCCTGTCCCTTCTTTAATGCCTCTTCTGCACCTGTCCAGTCCCAGTCATAAACTGTCTTTATCCATCCAATTTGTGCGTATGCATCTGCAAGGTTCGGGCTAAGTTCGAGTGCCTTCTCGGCTTCTCTGCGCGCTCTGGCAAAACCTTCCTTATGAGGTATGTAAAGCCTATCAGCCAAACGAACGTGGGCTTGTGACAATCCTACCCACGCAGGAGCATAGGTTGAATCAATCGAGATAGCTTTTTCATAGTAGCTTACAGCCTTCACAAGAATATCCTCTCCTCCCCACAAATAATAAAAGTGATTTCCAATCAAGTAATTATTGTAAGCTTCAGGGTCTATCTTTTGTCTCGGCTTTGCTGCTCCTTTCCCAAGCAGCGCCGTCTTTAAGGCTGCTGCCACATTGCCTGATATTGAATCCTGCAGAGCAAATATATTATTCATTGTTCCGTCATAAGTATTAGACCACAGTGTTGCTTCAGTCTCAGCATTTACAAGGTCTGCAGAGATTCTAAGATTATTACCTGACTTTCTTACACTCCCCTCAAGTATATGTTTAACGTTTAGTCTTTGAGCAATTGTTTTGATGTCTGTTTTTGTCCCCTTAAAATAGAACGATGAAGTCCGGGCAGTTACTCTGAGCTTTGGATTCTTTGTAAGCGCATTTATCAATTCATCCGATATTCCATCTGAAAAATATTCTTGGTTAGGGTCAGCACTCATATTTACAAATGGCAGCACAGCAATTGTTTTGATTCCTTCCGTTTCTTTGATGGTTTTTGACGAAGTTGTTTGTCCTTCCCAAAGTCCAAATGGTTTTAGAATTAGGAAAAGGGCAACTAATAAAACAACTACTGCTACAGGAATGACAATCCTTAAATTCTTAATATTAATGCCGGAAGTCTTTTCCTTACTGATTTGGTTTATGGCTGATGCCTTGACATAACCTGACTTTGCATATTCAAGGTTTTTTCTTTCTTTCCTCAGGTCTGCCAGCATATCATCTGCGTGCTGGTAGCGCTCATCTTTATCCTTTTCAAGAGCTTTGAAGACGATTCTTTCTAATTCCTGCGATACTTTATCATTGAAACGGGCAACAGGTTGTGGGGTTTCATTTAACAGCGAGTATATTAGTGCAGCCTGGTGCTCTCCCGGAAATGGAAGATGAGTAGTGAGCATCTCATATAGAACTACTCCAAAGGAAAATATATCCGAACGACTGTCAACATCTTCACCCTGTGCCTGCTCCGGTGACATATATGCTGCCGTTCCTACAGTAGAGCCTTCTTTTGTGAGCTTTGTTGCACCCTTTAACTTAGCCAGTCCAAAGTCCATTATCTTTGCCTGTCCATCCGCGTTCAGCATAATATTATCTGATTTTATGTCTCTGTGGACTATGTTCTTTCTATGTGCGGCGGCCAGACCTTCACAAACCTGGATTGCGATTTCCAGCGCTTTTTTAATTGTGAGGGATTCACTCTTATTCTCTATTATTTTCTTGATTGTTTCACCCTCGACATATTCCATCGAGATAAAGACTTGTCCCTCATACTCACTGATTTCATAAATAACAGCAACATTCTGGTGCATCAATGCGGCGGCGGCACGTGCTTCGTGGTAGAACCGTTCTTTTTCATTAGGGTCGGTCGTTAGATAATGAGGAAGGAACTTCAATGCTACATTTCGGTCGAGTGTTGTATCGTGTGCTTCATAAACAACACCCATCCCCCCTTCGCCGAGCTTTTCAGTGATTCTGTAGTGAGAAATTGTCTGACCGGGAAATATCTCTTTCATCTTTGACCTTCCTCTCTCCCAAAAAGGAAATATCTGAATGAATCACCCGGGCCCCAATGCAAGAAAGTTATTTTGGAGGATGGTACCCTTATTTACATAACAATTTACAGAATTAGCTAAGTTAAGGCAATAAGAATTTTTAGGCACAAAAACTATTCGCTGTACGCTATTAGACTAACAGCAAGTAGCCTCAGGCAGGCGAGAGACTTTTTAACGGTTTGTGAAAATTATTCCCTCACATCGGCAGTTTCATCTTTTTCAAAAATGCTGTGTAGCGAGGGTCTCCCAAAAAATTGAGAATCAGTGAGACTTTTGAACATCCTATTAATTTGCCTTCATATTATTGCGCTTACTCAATCCTA
>CAYPNM010000131.1:0-2709 GCA_964412105.1 uncultured Ignavibacteriaceae bacterium
TTTTCCCTAAATTTACCTAATGCTTAAATATTTTTCGTAGAAAAGGGAGAACTCCAAAATGAGCAAAAATATTTCTATCCTGCTTTATGCCGTGCTGCTGTTCGGACTGATATTCCAGGCACCGGTTATTTATTCTTCAACAAACCTTCAAAATACTGAACAGGGCACGCCCGTAAAAACTCTGCCGAAAGGAATGACAATCTACCAGCTGGACAACGGCATGAAGGTGCTGTTAATCGAAAATCCCGCTCTTCCTATGGTAGGCTGCAATGTCGACATTAAGATCGGTTCGGCATATGAAAATTTTTCCACGAGCGGTATGAGCCATATGCTCGAGCATCTTTTATTTAACGGCACGACAACACGTGACCAGAAAAAATTATATGACGACGTTGACCGAATCGGCGGATATAATAACGCTCATACAGATAATTATTATACTGATTTTATGATGGTTACTCCTGCCGAAAATATTAAGAAGGGTATGGAGATCCAGGCCGATATGCTTTTCAATTCAACTATGCCCGAAGAAAAATTTAAGAAGGAGAAAGGCATTGTGCTGGAGGAAATCTCCAAAAGTCTTGCCGATCCCGATGAGCAGCTGGAACGGAATACTATTTCAGTCCTGTATCCCGGTCATGCCCTTTCACTTCCAACACTCGGCACATATTCGACAATTGAATCTATGACACGCGACCAGGTTTATTCATTCTACAGAAATAACTATGTACCTAACAATATGATCTTGAGTGTAATCGGAAATTTTAAGACGGTGGAAATGCTGAAGCTCGTCAAAGAGATATACGGCAAAGCAAAACCCGGAAATGTAATCCGCAATGACAGCCCTGACTGGGCTACGGGATTTCAAACTCCGAAAGGATTTGAAAACAATAATCTCTTCCTTTATCATCGTTTCTATGAAGGTAGCGACAGGGTTTTGCAGTTGTTTTATAAGCTTCCAAAAGATGAATCGTCACAATGCTTTGATCTGATGGGGACCATATTTGAGAAAAAGCAGATAGAATTTCAATCAGCTGTAAAAAAGGAATTTCCCGAATCTGTTAAGTCGATAAAATTATCTGTCCGCCCATCTCCCCTTGTCGATTATGTGGAAGCAAAAATAACTATGGATAAAAAAGATGCCGATATAAACGCGATTATTAATTCAATGGAGAAAAAAATAGCGGGACTCGATTTTAATTTACCGGAAGGCACAGTTGAATCAGAAGCAACAAATGAGCGTACCGAGCTGCTGCAAAATATGGAAAAGCCTCATATGTTCGGAATTTATTACTCCGATGATATCGTAAAAGACGGTCTGCAAGCATTTCTTGATTCCTTCAGCGGCAAAAAATATTTTGAGGCCGCAAAGGAAATTGCCGGACTTAAGCTCACGGCTCCTGCTAAAATTATTATCCAGTCGCCTGTAGCAAATGAAGAGACGGATAAAAACGAAGCAGCCGAAAGCACAAAATATTTTAAGGATGACAAAACAGGCAAAAATTTAATTGTCGTTCAAAATGAAGCCAGCGATCTTTTAGCTATTCACTATCTTGTAGAACATAAAGCGCCCCTTGAAGCTAAATATGGAAAAGACGCTGCAAAAATATTGCACGATTGTCTCGGCCAGCGTTTAACTTCCGATTCCATCAGGGCAATAAGCAATAAATACGGATTCAGATACACGGTAAATGACAACCCGTACATACCGATGGATAACATTTATCTGCATCCGGATTTCGGTTACATAAGGGCGGAAGGCCTGGCGGATGATCTGCCCGACGCAATAAAATTTATCAACGGCCAGATAAAAGATTTTGTGCCCACTGAAGCAGAGTATAAAAAAGCGGTAGAGAAATTCAAAGGCATAGCAATGATGTCGATGGGCGGTGATAAATCCAGGAAACTCTTCGATAAGCTGTACGATTCACTCGTCGTTGAGCCTGATCCTTATTCCGGCAGCAAGGTTGAGCTTACCTACGATAATTTGCTGAAATTCGCAAAGGAATATTTTAATCCGGGAAATATGATCGTTTCTGTAGTATCTCCGGGTAATCCTGAAACCGTTAATAAACTCTTTGCTGATTTTGCAGGCACGCCGGTTACAAATGAATACCCGGTTTATAATCCTGGATGGCTTGACCATAATAAACCTGTTACCATCGACACAGCGGGAGGAGGCCAGCGATCCTACCTGTTCTGGGGATTCGAACAAAAAATAGATCCCAAAGACGCACCTGCCTTGCAGGCACTTTCATTAGTGCTCTCAAATAAAATCGTATTCGATATCAGGGAAAAGCAGGGTATGGCTTATGGTATGAGTGCGGGTGTTGATGTTATAAATGACAAAGCTCAATTTTTTATCTCACAGGGAACACGTCCGCAGAATGTCGATAAGCTTATGCCGCAATATCCAGGCTTCTTTAAGCAGACGATGGTTGACAAGCTGACGCAGGCCGAATTAGAAAAGTCTATTAATATGTATCTGGGCAGAATGATGTTCAGGAGGCTCTCGAGTATCAACCAGGCGTATTATCTCGGCAACTCTCTCTATTTCGAAAACAATTATAAGTATGACAGGCAGTTTCTTGATGCATTGAAGAAAGTCACCCTCGCGGATGTTAAGAGTGCAGCAAAGAAGTATATGGTGATAAAGGATCCGGTGTCAATAATTGTGCGGTGAGGAGATCTAAAAGAATTTGATAGGCC
>CAYPNM010000132.1:0-2700 GCA_964412105.1 uncultured Ignavibacteriaceae bacterium
ATATCATCCTCCTGCTTCGCATCGGCTCTCCAGCTTTCCGCCTCGCTATATAATCCGTTAATGACCTCTGCGGGGGGTAGATCAGCCACCCTACCAAAAATTTCCTTCGCTTTCGGATAGTCGAGAATATCTTTCTGTTTGTTAAAAAGCTCCGGGAAACCATCAGACATTAGCAGTAGAGTATCTCCGCTATTAAGCGTTGTTTCCTGCTTTGCGTATTTGAAATCGGTAGCACCGCCAAGGGGCATAGCTTTCAGCCTGATCTCCTCAACACTTTTTGAGTTCTTCCTGTAAATAAGAGAAGGCGGCATTCCGGCTGAAGTGATAGTTGCTACGTTCTTATCAATCTTCACGAGCATCATAGCCATATAAAGATTTCCGAGATGCATATCTCTTATAACAGAGTTACTTTTATTCAGAAATGAAACAATATCCGTCTGGATATTCTCTGCTGTAAAAAGACCTTTTATAGTAGCAACCATTGTTCCGGCTTTCATTCCGTGGCCTGTAGCATCACCAACGGCGATAATCAGCTCCCCGTTATTGTTGTATTTAAAATCATAATAATCCCCGCCGACTTCAGTAGCGGGCTTCATAGAAACCGCGATATCCAATCCAGGAAATGAAGGGATGGTCAGCGGAAGCATTGACATCTGCAGGTTGTGCGCTTCCTCAAGCTCTCTTGTTTTTCTTTCATTATCTGCTTCCAGAATTTTTCTTGCAAGCTCTTCCTCCCTTGCTTTTCTTTCCTGTTCAATTTTCTGCTCCGATAGCTCTTTTACCTGCACAAGCTGTTTTTCAAGATTCTTGTTTGTATCCGCAATCATCTTGGAAAGATTTAATGAAACAGTTACTGCAAGTATTACAATTCCATACATGTAAACTATTCTTAATCCGAAAAGCGGGTGCGTTACAACATTTGTAAGAATCAAAACCTGGTAAGCAATAAATAACATAGCAACAATAAATCCCGCTCCTATAACCCATTTCCAGCCAAACGGTTCATATCTTTTTGCAAAAATCACTACCCGAATCATTTCAAGAATCACAATGCCCGCATACACATAAAAGAAATAATCCGCTATACCGTGTACCTGAGGAAAGAATATAGTTTCCACAGCAAACAAAATGGCCAATATTAAAAACACTATATATTGCCGTGGCATTTGTTTGTAATGGCTCGCATAAATTGTGAGCAGTCCGAAGAGCAATGAAGTCTGAACAGCAATTGAGCTGATGATTTGTATTTTTATAATTGTTAAAACTGATGCTGTAAAATACCCCTGTGTTGCGGTGTAAATGACCACAGTAAAAGCAAACATAGAAATTGAATAGAATAAATTTTCCTTAGCCTTCGGATAGAATAGAAAAAGCAAAAGATGCATAATCGCAAAAGCGAGAATGAAAGCGGAAAAAAGAAACTGATGAACCGTCGTATCTCTTACATTTGCAACGTGATCATTTATTGCTGTATTTAAATCCCTTATCTCCGTAACAAACCCGACAAAAACTCCATATCTGGAAAGTTCATCTGCATTATGATTTGAATAACGCACTGCCAGCACGTGATCTGTGCCGGGACCAAATTGAATGAACTTAGGCGTATAATCTAAATCAATTATCTCGTTTTCTTTGGATTTGCTGACTTTTCCTACAGCATATAAGAACTTTCCATCCAGATAAATATCTGCAGCACCGGTACAGAGAAAATAAAAACCAAAAGGTTTATTACTGAAAACTGAATCGACATAGATATGATTTCTGAACCAGCCGATTCCCGTCCAGTTTATTTTTTTAAGCTCTTCATCGTTCAAACGCGGTTTTATTCTTTCCCAGCCGCTGTCATCATATCCCTTCTTTGCCCAAGCTGAATCGTCGCCGGATTTGTATTTCCATCCTTCAGCCAGGTCAATGCGGGCAGCTTTGTTTAAATAACGTTCCTGTGAAATAATTACTTTATGCTGATCTATATCGCGCCAGCCGGGAATTTTATATTCCACTGTTGTGTCGTTTTTTACAACGACGACAAAATTGGGGAACTCCATTCCGTTCGTATCCACTGCTTCTTTATTCCAGGTGCCACGTGTAAATTTGAACTCCAGTGTATCGCCCGTTTTTGCCGAAGCAACGTAACTCCACAAGCCGGACGGTTCTCTCTTCATCTCCTGCATAAAATCCCAGTTGCCCATAGCTTCCGTATTGCCACAAATGTAAAGGGCCGAATCGCCGGGCACTACGGGGCCTGCTGCCTTTATGGTTATTTTTCTTTCCTGTGGATATGCTGCTGCGGCTGCAAGCAGTATAAATAAGAAGATATATTTGAATGAATCCCCGCCTTTCATACGAACCTTAATTGTTTTTGTATTGCCCCTGCAAAAACAAATTTGCACCATAAAGTTAAGGACTATAAATGAGATTGGGAAGGGAAATTTTAGGAAAGAAATATTGGGGGAATAGTTAATAATTTATTGGATTTTTTGAGGCTATGCTTCATACAAAGAATTCTGACATTATCGGCTGTTAAACTTGTACCATCATTAGAAAAGGGAAGATCGTGGTCAAAGTGTAAATTTTCTTTTGAACCGCAAAGGACGCACTGCCCTTTGTCCCTCGCCCAAACTTCTAATTTAACTGCTGTAGGAATTAGTCTTGAGTGTGGAAGTTCAACCTCTTTGCTTTTAGCAATGAACTCCACGGGTT
>CAYPNM010000133.1:0-2686 GCA_964412105.1 uncultured Ignavibacteriaceae bacterium
TATCCCTGTGTACGATGCCTTTCTTGTGAGCGGCTTCAAGTCCTTCAGCGATTTGCGTCGCATAATTGATTACTTCATTAATTGGTAGAGATACTCCTTGGCGTGTCTCTACAATATCCTTCAATTCTTTGCCTTCCACATATTCCATTACAATAAACAATTCTTTATCTCCCCGGGAATTTTCTGCTCCTTCAATCGAATATATAGTCGAGATATTTGGATGGTTCAATGTTGCTGCAGCCTTGGCTTCAATCTTAAATCGCTCTATGTCTTCAGAGTTTGCAGAAAGAGAATACGGAAGAAATTTTAAGGCTACTTTTCTTTCGAGGTTTATATCTTCCGCAAGATACACTATACCCATCCCCCCCTGACCTAGTTTCTCTAATATTTTATAATGTAATACCGTATCGCCGATCATTTCATATTAAATATTTAATTTTTGAAGTCTTACTTTTGCATCTTTTAATTCCGGTGAATTAAAATCTGCGTCTTTCCATGTATTGAGAAATATTTTGTATTCTTTAATTGCTATTTCTTTTTTACCAAGTTTTTCATATGCAACTCCAAGCCAGTAATGAGCCTTTACGTTAGGGATGTAACCGTAACACAAACCTCCGGTAGCCCACTCGTTCCAATAAAGCACGGCATTCAAAGGCCAATTTTTAATTCGATTTAATTCTTCGATTGACTCAGGCATCAATCCGGTTTTAAGTAAGGAAACAGCATAAAATAAATTTGGTTCATGAATAGGTCTAAGTTTGCTGAAAATATTTTTAAACTTTTCTATTGTAAGCTCATATTTCCCTTCTTCAAAAGAAATCATAGCAGACGCAAATAATGCTGCATATTTTACATGTGGATAATACTTATCAGCATTTTTTATTATATCGCTGATGAGACTTTCAGCTTCCTTTGGTCTCCCGTTTTTCACCAGCGCCCAGGCAAGATAATCCCGTCCATACATATTTTTTGGGTCTATCTTTTTTCCTTCTTTTACACCTTCTCTTGTGATCCTCAGCATTTCAGCGAAACGCCCCGTTTCGTAGCATAAATGCTCTGCAATAGACCAGATGTAAAACTTCTCGCCTATGGTATGTTTTGAATTTAAAGCCTCCCTGAGTCTTTTGAGATCCGAGTTAAGCTTCCCGCGATGAGTATCTATAGAAGGATACAAAAGTGGTGAAATACCCGAAGTTTCAAAATATTTTTGCGCTGCTTTGTACTTGCCATTAATAACATCATAATTTCCTAGCTTTAGTTTCAGAGAATGAAAATCCCTTGGAAATTCCAGTGCTTTTTCAAAGCATGCCTGGCTGGAATCATATTTCATAAAAAATGCATAAACGTCTCCTTGAACTATATAAGGAATGGCATCAGCGGGAGATAACTTAATATATTGTTTAACAGCATCCAGCGCCTCCTCCTTTTGATTAAGTGCAGCATAAGTATAAGCCAGTTTATTCCATATTAGTTTTAGCCTGTCCGAAGGAATGTTTTTTATCCCCAGTCGTAATATTTCTACGTTCCGTCTCAGCAACTCTTTACTATTTGCATCCTTCAGCAATTTAGAAGAAAGATCGCTCAATAATAAATATGGTTCAGATTCGCGTGGATATTTTTTGATTAATTGCTCGCACAATTCTGCCGCTTTCTTCGGTTCATTTTTATCAACATAATTTTTTTCGAGGATTAAGAGCCTCTCACGCTCGGTCGTTTTATTAGTCAGCTCAACTGCTTTTTGGAAAGCTTTTTTTCGCTCCTCGGAGGTTCTTAGCAGGTCTGATAAATAATAATATGCCATCGCAAAAGTACTGTCAAGTTCGATTGCCTCCTTAAATGCTGCGGCAGCTTCTTTATCGTAAAATTTATTATATAGGTTTAAACCTTCTATATATGCACGGTAAGCTTCGGGAGAATTAGTAGTTACCTCAGCTACAGGTTTAGTGCCTGAAGTATCCGCAGGGGAAATATTCATATCATTCCGCACTAGGAACGCCAGTGTATCGGCAAAAGAAAATATTTGATCTGATTTGTAACCGACCAGCCTCTGTGATCCAAGAATTGTTCCGGAATGGACATCAATTAATCGTGTTGTTACCCCAAGAGATGGTTCACTTTGTACAATGCTGCCAACCAATATTGTTGACACATTTGCATACTGAGCAACCTTTATCGCTGTTTTTTCTGTTATTATTTTATTATCGGATAGACCCATCTCTTCTAACACCTTATATAATTGATCCCTGCTTATTACCTCCATTCCTTTTGTCTGCGATAAAGCAGTAATAAGAAGATTAGTAATCATATCGCCCGTATGGTTCTCATCTTTTGGATCAGCGATATTTTCAAAATACATTACAGCAAGAGATGGGGGAGCGATGTTATTGTTAAATAATAAAAAGTAAATTGAGATCGCCGCTGCAAGAACGCAAATCAAGGAAGCAGCAATAAATATTTTTTTTCGGAAGTATGGTACTTTTACGGGATAAGCTTTGCTTGTTGATTTTATCTGGACAGGGGATTGAGTTCCTAATGAACTGCTTTGACCTATTTTCTTTAAATCGATAAGTATGTCCTGGACAGACTGATACCTGTTCACAACATCTTTCTCGAGTGAGTTTTTTACAACTTGCAGAAGAGCATCCGGAATATCCTGCTCCAATTCTTCTATCTCCTCAGGCTCTTC
>CAYPNM010000134.1:0-2485 GCA_964412105.1 uncultured Ignavibacteriaceae bacterium
CCGGTTGTTCCTGACAGGATCAGAAAATCAATAAGTGTGGAAAACACATTCAGTGATGACGTTGATAACGATAACATTATGCTGGATGAACTTGAAAGACTTACTGAAAGTCTCGAACGAAGCATGAAAAGAACGAAAACCTTGGGCAAAACAGTTACTCTCAAAATAAAATATCATGACTTCCAGCTGACAACCCGCAGCAAAACCTTAAAGATATTTGTTGATAGTAAAGAAGAAATTTTTGAGGTAATTAAAGAATTGCTGTACAAACCTGAAAAACCGTTTAAGCCTGTTAGACTTCTTGGAGTTGGATTATCAAACCTGAATCATGAGAATCCAAAGATTGTTTCCGAACAGCTGGACTTGGAATTTTAAGATATAAAGACACAGCAATTTGTTCCTCATCTACAGGATTATGTGTCTCTACCTAAATAACTTAGAAGTAGTACAGGTATTTAACTTTAAAAACGGAAACCCTGTCTGTCAAATGCATTCTAATGGGAAGTTGCACACCATTCTGATCGAACTCGGGCCGTCTGTCGCTTAGCTGGTTATAAGCAAAATAGATCCAGCTTTTAGGCGAAAAATTATATGAATAAAGTATGCCGAGTAAAACTCTTTCCAGATGATCAGTTTCACTTGAAAATACATTATCAACATAAACACGCAGGTTCATATTATTGACCGGCGTTAATGAAAAATAAGGACGGGCATTATAAGTTATAGCTTCAACTCCACCACTCGGTTTTCCTTCGACAAACATATCATAGGAAGTTCCGGTTTCCAGAGTGTTTAGTAATTTATAACTTACATAAATTCCTCCCCAGGAATATGATGCTAAATAATTTCTTGAAAAATTATAAGTCTTGGCATATCCTCCGTAAAGATTTCCACTCCAACGAGGCGAGATATTGTACCAGGAACTCAAGTCAAATTCATAAGAATCATAAATTATTCCCTGATCTCTTGATTTGCCGTAACTGTAAGAAATCTCATAGCCCCAGTTGTCACGAAAATGCATGTTAAAATCAATAATTGCACTGCGATCTGTATAATCATTTTCAAATTTTTTATTAGTAATTGAAAAGCCACAGAGTAATAATATCTGGTCAATATAACCTTTATCCGGTCTCCAGATTGGTCCGACCAGTGCAGTTAATTCTCCCGTTCCCATCCAGGGTACATAACCAATCTGGCTTATATCAAAATTCTGACCGACATACCTTAATCTGGCAAGATTAACCCAGCTATCACCAAAATTCACAAAACCGGCTGATGCAGCATAATCACCCTGTGAATTTTTAATCGATCTTGCAAGCTGATATGAAAGCTGCCATTTTGGAGTTCTAAAGGCTCCGTCAACGTCCATTACACCATAGGTATCTGTATCGGTTTTTTTACCTACAAACAAAACACCTATGGTAGAATTCTCAGAAAAATTTGTTTTGATCCTTCCTGATCCAAAGTATGCCCGATTTTCTGTCTGTCTGTTCCCGCTATTATCTGTATATTCTTTTTCACCAGTGATGGCAGTAAATCCACCATATTCAAGATCACCAAATCTTCCAAATGCCTTAGCTCCGACAATCAACGGTACAGTTGATCCATCGGGCAAAAGTTTTCCTATTCTTCGCGAATAAAAAAGTTCAAGCGGTGCGTAAAAACCTGTGTTCCTTTCTCGACCTGAAGCTTGAAAAATTTCATTCCCTTCAGTAAAGAAAGGTCTTCTTTCATCGAAAAAAGTCTCATAACGCGAAATATTAAAATTGAAAGGATCTGCTTCAATCTGTGCAAAGTCAGGATTTGCTGTTAACTGAAATTTCAATTTGGGAGATGGATTATATAGTATATCAAGCCCCGCTTCAGGATCAATTTTATATTTACCATTACTAATGTAACTCGCTTTAGTAAGCGCAACGGGGTATACTTCCAGATTCAAACCATGTACGGTAGGATGGAAATCTTCAAAAACTAATTTTCCGAACTTTGAAATTCTTTGTCCCTCTGCTTTGTTATATTCATTCCAGTAAATATCTTCAGAATTTATTGGCCTGTACCTGTCGAAGTCCAGACCCCATTCAGTTAGTTTTTCATCATACTGAATAGACTTGTACGGAATTTTCCACTCCACAACAAATCCCCAGGGATATATTTTTGTTCCTGAAAACCAAATTCCGTCCCAATTATAATCTCTATTCCTTGCATCATCTAATAACCTGCAATCAGCCTTTACCCCAGACGCATTAACGGCAAATTTATAAGCAGTTTTGTTATCACCGAAAGTATCGAACATTATTGAAACAATATCTCCTGAAAAAGCATCTAGCATTCCAGTAAAATCTTGTATGTTTTTTTCATCATCGTAACAGACCATTAAAGCATAAATAGCATCATCTGTTGTCAATACTTTTGCAATTGTTTTAACAGTTGGAGGTTGATTATAATAAGGTGAAAGCTGAAAAAAATCTGAAACAGAATCAGCAGT
>CAYPNM010000135.1:0-2418 GCA_964412105.1 uncultured Ignavibacteriaceae bacterium
TAGTTCAGCGGTGTCCGAGTGTCCAGACAAAGTTCTACTGAACTTTGTCTGGATGCCTGTCCCGCCGCAATAAAATGAAGGCGGGATATCGAGGACACCGCTGAACTATTATTTAAACATCACCATACCAAAAAGTAGAAGCGCGTCGAAGGAATCTCCTAAAAATAAAAAAGGTGACTCGGTAATCGGCTTTTCATTCTGGGTGGGCAGTGATCCCGCATAATGCGGGAAACCACCGGCCCTAGGATTTTCAGATATAAGAGAAACTGAAATTTATCCTTACTTAAGAGCTGAGGATTTGCTGAATTCGGTGAATAGGTTAAATAATTAAAAAGCCCGCCAACAGGAATGTTGGCAGGCTTAATACAAAGTTCGCGTAGCTATAAGGTTCCAGCTTGCTAGAACTAAATTAATAATTTAAAGTAGAATAGCAAGACAATATTTTAGCGAGAATCAAGAACTTTTGAAAAATTGACTTTCAAATTAGGACATTACCAAACTTTGAGAGCTTAGGATTTGCTGAATCCTGTGAATAGGTTGAATAATCAAAAAATACCATTAAAATTATTTTTATCCCACACAGGTTATGCGGTCGGGTTGATGCGCTTGTTATAAGCGAACTAGTATTATCTTTATTCACAGGCAACGGTGGTGGTATGATGTAGTGCGGGACTTCGAAGTTGTATTCTTATCCTGATGCACTGACTTTTTTTATGTGCCACAAACCCTCGCAAACCTCTAAAACCCGCATGCACTATAACATTTATTATGCTTAGGCGTTATTATAATTTCTTATTTAGGGCATTCCACAACGTTATCTTGTGCTGCTATAATCTGCCACTTTCCATCCCGTTTTAACCAGGTATCTGTCCATACTAAGCAACGTTTATTTTCCTTCCCGCCAGCACTTTTGAGAATGCTGCTTTCACTTCCATAAGCGATCGCCACCGTCTCGCCAAAGAATTGAATCTTAACGTCCCCTAATTGGCATTGGCGGTATCGATCTTTAGGCGTTGATATAGCTTCGTCTTTACCATATCGGTTGCCGTCTATCCAAGTCCCCTGAAATTCGTCAGCGAACATTTCTTTAAGTTCTGGCTGTGGATTGCAGTCTGATTCAGCCCACATTTTTTCCATTGCAATAATTTTCTTGGCTAAGCTATCGTCAGATGATGCCCAGTATGCCTTCTGCGCTGAAACGGTTATAGATGACATAAGAGTTGCGCAGAACATCAAAATAGAAATAGTAACTTGTTTCATCTTATTTCCTTTCTGAAAATTTAAAATAAAATACTAAGAAAAATTGATTTATTACTGAGCTTATAACTACTACCTATACTGCACATATATTTGCCTAAAAGAATATATTTGTGCACATAAATACCAATTACTGCATTCCTGCTTAATAATCAAAGCTTTTACTAATATGCTCGGCATACATATCATCCATCGCTAATTCAGGTATATATTATCTATCCCAAGCTCCCCTAACAAGAATTGCCATTCGGAGGGCACAACATATTTAAGTAATTCTAACTTATAAAACTCCTGAAAATTAGGCAACAAGAGATTTGTTCTCACTTAAGGGCTGTGGATTTGTTGAACTCGGTGAATAGGCTGAATAATTAAAAAGCCACGAACACGGTACTTCATCATCATTATAATTCAATTGTCTTTTTCTGAATCCTTAACAGGAATAACGCCCAGCTGCTTAAGAAATAAATAAGCATCATAGTAATCAGTCCATCGCTCAAATTTTCCATCTTTTATAACAGCAATTGAAGCACCACGCACAGAAAATGATTTTCCGGTTGCGGGGAGTCCAAGATAATCTCCGGTTTGAGTGCCCGACATAATCCACTGGCAAGCCAACTTATTTCCTGATGAAAACCAATCAGTTAATTCAATTTTGAAATCAGGTACTGCTGCAAAATTCTCCTTAAGACCATTTTTTATTTCCTCTCTGCCGTGACTAACGATTTCAAACGCTACATCTTCATAAATCCCGTTTTCAGCAAATACAGTATCTATTAAATCTACATTGTGCTTTGACCAGGCATCTATATGCTTGAGTAGTAAGTATTCTGCTGTTTTGTCAACCCGAGAATTCTGTGCAGCAGCTGAACCTAGAAATAGAAATAAAATGAAGAACAAATTAAGAAGAGTGAAAAAACGTTTGACTGATTTCATATAAAACCTCCCAACATTAATAATGACTTCTTAACTACTTAACGATGTTACATATAGCCCACCAACAAAGATTCTGGCTGGTTTAACAGCAATAGCTGCCTCACACAGTCTGTTAAAAATATTTTCTTTGAGTTTACCCTTTTATCGGCAGTTTCATCTTTTTCATAAATGCAGCGTAGCGTGGGTCTTTGACTATATTGCGCATTAGCGGGTCGCCTACCAATTGTG
>CAYPNM010000136.1:0-2412 GCA_964412105.1 uncultured Ignavibacteriaceae bacterium
CCAAATACCTTAACTTTGAGGGATTCATTCCTTAAATTTTTCCTTTCGCTAAATCCATTACTCTGAAAACCAAGGGAGAATGTCTGCCAATTTGGCAGACTCAGCGCCTAAATACTACTGACCAGCGGGTCATTTAAGGCCAGGTGAAGGCCAGTTGTACACCAGTTATACCCCAGTTGTTAGTGTATGACAAAATGGCAGAGATTATATGGAGAACAAGCTTATATACCACCGATTAAATGTGAATAGCAGCCAAACAGGTGCGGATTAGTAACTCAATATCATCACAATAGGAATCCTATATGTGTGCAATAATTGCATAATAGAAGGACAAGAAGAATTCGAGAATTTCGTATGATATTGTTCGTAAAATGGGAGTTTAAAAACAGCTATATATTGTAAGATATAACTAATGTAATCTTATATAAATACTGATTTTATATCTATTCAGTTAAAGCATACTCTACAATATATTTTCTGAATGCAATGGTCATTTCAGATCAATCTGTCTGTCACAAATTAAGTGTTAGAGTGAGAGATATTTCTATTTATGCTAGAAAAGATTTTTCCCCCGACCAATGCTTATGCGGGCAAGTTTGTCGCGGTCGAAATGACATCCTTCAGTAGCCTGTGGAGCATTATACGTAATAGTTTTTATCTTAAGATTATTCCTTTGAAAAATCAAAAACAATCGGATTGGCGATTTTTACATAATCGCTCACGCTCATTATTACGGAATCGGTTAATGAGCCGGCGTTAAAAGCAATTTTATTATTGGCTTCAATAGATTTGTCAATATACAATTTGAATGATAGTATAGGGCTGCCAAACGGAGGGACAGAGCCAGGGACCAGTCCGGTTAAATCCTTCAGCTCATCTACCGAAGCAAATCTTGTATTCTTAGCGTTAAAATATTTCTTTATTTTTTTTGTGTCTATCCTGCGAGATGCGCTGATAACAAGCAAGACAAATTCATCCTCAATTTTCATCAGGATTGCCTTACCCCCTACCGAGATATCTTCTCCTCTCGCCTTAGCCGACTCTTCAGAAGTATGAGTTTCCTCGTGATGAACTGATTTGAAACTAATTTCATTCTCCTGTAAATATGTTACTATTTTATCGTAGGTATTCATCATATAATATTTATTAGTTAATATAATCAATCCTTTGTACTTTTCTAACCCCGATGTATTATGGACAATTAAAAATGAGCTGGTGAAGCTGCAGAATGATGTTGCAGTAAAGGTTATTGATCATCAGAGCAAGCTGCTGGATTCACAGGCCAGGCTGATCGAGGCTGAAGTTAAGGGTCAGAGCTGGCTGCAGAGGAACTGGCGTCCGATTACTATGATTACGTTTCTTTTTCTTGTGGTAATGGATTCTTTCGGGCTACTCTCCTTCCGGCTGAGTGGTGATGCCCCGCAATGCGGGATAAACGTGGTTGCTATTGCAGATCGGGCTGGGTGGTTATGTGGTTGGGAGATCTGGAGAGAAGATTTTTGCAAAGCTAAAAAGTTAGAATTCGGAATTAATTCATCAGGAGCTGCTTTTCAAGAAGTTCAAAATAAAATTTTAGAATTTTTATCTCTTCTTTATTCAAAGAATCATAGTCAGTACTATTAACAAGCTGGTCGACATCCCTATATGTTTTGTCAAATGCATAGGTCATAAGATTTATGTGCGAGCTTATGAGTTTAGCGGTGCGAAAGGGATCTGATTTCATATTTTTATTGAGCCAGTCAATTACATTCATGTATTCTAAAGTGATTTCATTTGATGGTGACATAAAGTTCCTTTATCAATTATTAATAGATGCCCAAATATTTACATCCGGAAAAGAAGCCGGGAATAGGGAACCCGGCTCCACCACATATTATTGCCTAAGGATCGGGGAGAATCCTTAGGCTTCAGTAATGCTTATTCGTTAGTGTTTTTTTGAGGGTTAGAATAAGCAAATTTTAAAGAGAATAGTGAACAGCCCCGCTATATGAGTATTTCAAATAAACTTATATCGAAACACAGGCTGATTTAAGAAAGTTCCCCAAATTGCTGATGCGGAATTTTTTTAATGAATTTCTGGAAAGCCTTTGATATTGTGTTGAATTATTCTACATTTTATATCACCACATCCGCTAAACTCCCAAGAGGCGTGATGAGGGGAGAGCCCATAATTCTGCCGAGTTGTGGGTTTTTTATTACCGGGCTGCTAATGCAGATCGCGCTGGGTGGTTATGTTGTTGGGAGGAGTGGAGAGGATGAATTAGTGTGTAGTTTTGTAGCGTTCAGGGTTCAATGTTTAGAGGGGTATTTTATTTACGGAACGATGGGACATTTTGAGAACTTCCCTTTTACTTCGATTGTTTTGATTATAGAAGTCATATTGATATTATTGTGATTTTTACCTAAGTTTTT
>CAYPNM010000137.1:0-2401 GCA_964412105.1 uncultured Ignavibacteriaceae bacterium
CAGGAGCTTTTCTATGGCCCATATTTTTGTGCAGAACAGGAAACTAAATGGTACGGCCTTGTTGAAAAAGTACCTGACGGTCCCACAACTAAATTAATGCAGGAAGCTGCAAAGAAACATGGAATGGCAATGATCGTTCCTGTTTATGAAGAAGAAATGACAGGTGTGTACTATAATACTGCTGCAGTGATAGATGCAGATGGAAAATATTTAGGAAAGTATAGAAAGCATCATATTCCTCATTGCAATCCCGGATTCTGGGAGAAGTTTTATTTCAAACCGGGCAACCTTGGCTTTCCTATTTTTAAAACTGCGTTTGCTGATATTGGTGTTTATATTTGCTATGACAGGCACTTCCCGGAAGGGGCTCGTGCACTGGGTTTGAATGGAGCAGAAATTGTTTTTAATCCTTCTGCTACGGTGGCCGGACTCTCTGAATATCTCTGGGAACTTGAACAACCTGCTCACGCGGTCGCGAATGGATATTTTGTTGGTGCAATAAATCGTGTTGGGACAGAAGCTCCATGGAACATCGGGGAATTTTATGGTAAAAGTTATTTCTGCAATCCGAGAGGAAAAATAATTGCACAGGCAAGCCGTGATAAAGACGAAATAGTTGTAGCCGATTTAAATCTTGATGAAATTCAAGAAGTGAGAAATGTCTGGCAGTTCTTCCGTGACAGGAGACCGGAAGCGTATGGGGAGCTTACTGCTTTAGGTAAATAAATAAAAAAAATAGTGCGCTGATTGAGCACATTATCGCTGATTAAAATCAGTGTTCATCGTCGTTCATTAAATTTCTTAAAATTTATTAGGTAAAAAATGACATCTGAAGAAATAGTTAAAATCACTGCTGATCACACCTACGGAACATGGCGTTATCAAAAGGGATGGAAGCCTCTTCATATTGTAGATGCGGAAGGGTGTTACTTCACGGATTCAACAGGAAAAAAATATCTTGATTTTTCTGCTCAATTAATGTGTGTGAACATCGGGCACAAAAACAAAGCTGTCATAAAATCTATTGCCGAACAGGCAGAAAAGCTCTGTTATGTTGCTCCCGGGTATACAACGGATGTACGTGCGGAATTAAGCAAACTACTTTTAGAAGTTTTGCCAAAGGGCCTGGAGAAATTTTATTTTTCAACTTCAGGTACCGAAGCAAACGAAGCTGCAATAAAAATTGCACGGATGTATACGGGCAAGTATAAAATTATTTCGCGTTATAACTCTTATCACGGTTCGACCGCAGCTTCAATTGCAGCAACTGGAGATCCCAGGCGATGGGCTGTTGAACCTGCAGGAAAAATTGAAGGAGTTATTTTTGCGCCGGAATGTAATTGCTATCGATGTCCGCTTGGACAAAATTATCCTGATTGCAATATTGCTTGTGCAGATTACATTGAACATATGATAAGAAACGAAGGTAATGTAGCAGCTGTAATGGTCGAACCTGTGGTAGGTACAAATGGAGTACTTGTTCCTGCTGATGAATATTTACCAAAGCTACGAAAGATTTGTGATGATAATAATGTTTTATTAATTGCGGATGAAGTAATGAGCGGCTGGGGAAGAACCGGAAAATGGTTTGCTGTAGATAACTGGAATGTAAAGCCGGATATTCTAACAACAGCAAAAGGCATTACTTCAGCTTATGTGCCTCTTGGCCTGACAGCAACAAATATGAAAATAGCTGACTTTTTTAACGATCATTTCTTTGCACATGGTCATACATATGAAGCTCATCCGTTAACGCTTGCCCCGGCTATCGCAGCAATAAATGAAATAAAAAGAATGAACTTAATAGAACGCGCAGTCGAGATGGGCGAATATCTTGGCAAAAAATTAAATGATCTTAAAGAAAAACATAAATCAATTGGTGACGTTAGAGGGAAGGGATTATTCTGGGCGGTTGAAATTGTGAAAGATAAAACTTCTAAAGAACCTTTTAACGTTAAGGAAGAAAAAGTTGTAGGCAAACCACTTACTGTTAACAAGGTAACTGTTGAAATGATGAATAATGGAATTTATATGCAGGGGTGGATTAGTCATTTTGTAATCGCACCTCCTTTGATTATAACAAAAGAAGAAATTGATTCTGCAATTAAAGTTTTTGACGAAGCTTTAAAAATTGCAGATGATGAAATAAGAAACTAAAATCCATTCACAAACTAATTGTTGGATTTATGAATAATCTCGCACCAAAGCTTTCTCATGACCAATATGAAAAGAATTTTGAGGAGCTGCATCCTCCGTTTACAGCAAATTCGGCAACAGCAGAGGCAAACAGATGCCTGTATTGTTATGATTCCCCCTGCACGAAAGCATGTCCAACACATATTGATATACCTGCCTTTATAAAAAAAATCAGTACAGAAAATCTCTTAGGTTCGGCGAAAAC
>CAYPNM010000138.1:0-2337 GCA_964412105.1 uncultured Ignavibacteriaceae bacterium
TGATTGCTTTTTCTTTTTCACCTAGTTTTTCGTATGCCACACCAAGCCAGTAATGCGCTTTAACATTAGGGATATAACCGTAACACAATTCTCCAGTAGCCCACGGATTCCAATAAAGGTTGTAATCCATTGGCCAGTTTTTTAGCCGGTTTAACTCTTCAACAGCCTCAGAGATCGATCCGGTCTTTATTAAACAGATAGCGTAAAATAAATTTGGTTCGTGATTAGGTCGTATCTTGTCGTAAACGTTTTTGAACTTTTCTATTGAAAGCTCATATTTACCTTCTTCAAATGAAATTAGTGCAGAAGCAAATAATGCCCTCAATTTTACAAAAGGATAATACTTATCAGCATCTTTTATAATATCGTTAATGAGATTTTTGGCTTCCTTGGACCTGCCGTTTTTCACCAACGCCCACGCAAGATAATCCCGTCCATATATTGCATGGGGATTTGTCTTTCCCGCTTTTATTACCCCTTCTTTTGCGATCCTGAGCATTTCTGAGAAACGTCCTGTTTCGTAGCATAAATGCTCTACAAAAGCCCACGTGTAAAATTCTTCAATTTGGGTAAGTTTTGAATTTAAAGCTTCCCTTAGTCTTCTTAATTCTGAATTAAGCTTCCCTCGATGGATATCAATTGAAGGATATCTAAGCGGTGAAAGACCTGACATATCGAAATATTTTTGTGCCTCTTTATACTTGCCTTTAATTACATCATAAGAACCCAGTTTCAAAGCCGTGCCAAGTTCGAAATCCTTCCGAATTTCCAGAACTTTTTTATAGTATATGGCGCTTGAATCATAATCCATAAACATTGCATATATTTCGCCTTTAGTGTCATATGGATTTGGTTCCGCAGGTGCCAACTTGATGTATTCATTTACAGCATCCAATGCTTTCTGCTTTTGATTATTATCTGCATAACTCATAGAAAGGTCGTTCCAAAGAATTTTAGAGTAAGGATTTGTGCGTACGCCGCGTAATAATAAATTTATTCTAACATCCCCCGACAGATAAGCCAGAAGCTCATATGCATCTATTTCGTGCGGGTATTTTTCTATTATTTGTTTATATATTTCAGCAGCTTGCTTACGCTTGTTCTGTATCAAATAATTCATAGCAAATATTAAAAGTCTTTCCCGTTCTGTTACATGATCAGCCAGCTCAACTGCTTTTGTAATATTTTCATTGCCTCCCAAATAATAATAGGCCATTGCAAATGTGCTGTCGAGTTCAATTGCCTTTTTAAATGCAGCATCCGCTTCTTTCATATAGACTTTTTCTTTAAGATTCAGACCTTCCACATATGCACGGTATGCTTCCCGAGAATCGGTTGTAACTTTGGCTACCGGTTTTATTCCGGAGGTATCAGTTTGCGTAATATGTAAACCAATTTTGACAAGTAACGCCAGAGAATCTACAAAAGAAAATATTTGATCCGATTTGTAACCGACCAGCCTCTGTGATCCAAGAATTGTTCCGGAATGGACATCAATTAATCGTGTTGTTACCCCAAGAGATGGTTCACTTTGTACAATGCTGCCAACCAATATTGTTGACACATTTGCATACTGAGCAACCTTTATCGCTGTTTTTTCTGTTATTATTTTATTATCGGATAGACCCATCTCCTCTAACACCCTATATAATTGATCTCTGCTTATTACCTCCATTGCTTTTGTCTGCGATAAAGCAGTCATAAGAAGATTAGTAATCATATCGCCCGTGTGGTTTTTATCTTCCGGGTCAGGGATATTTTCGAAATACATTACAGCAAGAGATTTGTTCTGATTTACTGTAAGTGGAGGGGAATTATCTATTATCAGGTTAAAATAAATTGCAACAGCTACTGCAAGCAGACAAACGAGAGCAGTGACAAGAATTATTTTTTTGCGAGGGGATGATACCTTTTCAGTTAATGTATTGCTTTTTGATTTTGCTTTTACGGTCGAACTTATTCCCGATGAACCGCTTTTGCTTAGTTCTCTTAAGTCAGCGAGCAGATCTTCAGCGGATTGATAGCGATTCTCAATATTCTTTTCAAGCGAGTTTTTTACTATTTGCAAAAGTGCACCGGGAATATCTTCCCTGGATTTTTCAATTTCTTCAGGCTCTTCATTAAGTATAGAGTATGCAACGGCCTGTTCGTACTCTCCACTAAACGGCATATTGCCTGTCAGCATTTCGTAAAGAACTACCCCGAATGACCAGATGTCCGTTCGCTGGTCAACATCTTCGCCTCTGGCTTGTTCGGGAGACATATATGCAAGGGTTCCAACAGTAGTTCCCATTTTTGTCAGCTGGGCTCCACCGCTAACTTTGGCCAGACCAAAAT
>CAYPNM010000139.1:0-2333 GCA_964412105.1 uncultured Ignavibacteriaceae bacterium
ACAAAGGATGGCGGTTACCTTAAGGCGAACTGGTCAATCTTTAAAGCAAAGGAAAACCTGACGACAGTCTGCAATAAACATAAAATAAAAGCTATATTTTTTGATGGGCGTGGCGGCCCACCCGCTAGAGGAGGCGGAAAAACATACCAGTTTTACGCGGCACAAAGTGAAAAGATAGCTAATCACGAAATACAGTTAACAATCCAGGGTCAGACGATTACCAGCAAGTACGGGACAAAAGAACATTTTATGCATCATTGTGAGCAGTTGCTGACAGCAGGATTGTCAAACAAATTTTATACAGAAGGAAATCACATTCCAAGAGAGTCAAGGAAAATTATTGATGAACTGGCACAGCTTAGCTTTGAAAAATATAGTGCACTTAAAAATCACCCGAAATTTATTCCTTATCTCAAAAATAAAAGTACATTAAAATATTACGGACAAACAAATATAGGCAGCAGACCCGCGAAACGCGGGGAAAGTGAAAAGCTTGATTTGAAGGATCTCAGAGCGATTTCATTTGTTGGTTCATGGAGCCAGTTGAGGCAAAATGTGCCGGGATATTTTGGGATAGGTACAGCAGTGAAAACGCTGGTTGATAATGGAAAACTTGATGACCTGAAAAAACTATTTAACGAAGTTCCCTTCTTCAAAGCCTTGATACTTAACAGTATGATGTCGTTGTCGAAATGTTATTTTGAATTGACAAATTATTTTAGAAAGGATGAAGAGTTCAGGGACTTCTGGCAAATATTATTTGACGAATACAAATTGTCAAAAGAAATGCTGCTGCTTATTACAGGTTATAATGAGTTGATGGAAGAATCGCCTGTTTCGAGGGATTCAATTAAGATACGCGAAAGAATTGTTTTACCTTTACTCGCGATACAGCAATATGCATTACAGAAGGTTGAACAAAATACAGAATTCAAAAATGCCTATGAAAAAATCGTTAAAAGATCTTTATATGGAAATATAAACGCCAGCAGGAATTCCGCCTAAAATAGCAGAACTATTTATCAAACTATTTTAACACTATCTAATAATCTTCTTTAAGACATAGAGAAAATTTGGAATTACTTGCTAAATTAGCGGTTGTGCCTGTTGTAGTTTAGTGTAATATTTAAGAGCCTTAATAAGAACCACAATATCCTGGAAATTATCTTATTGGTGTATAAATTGAAAGCAAAACACTGGTCCGTTTTTATTTTGGTAGGACTGATATGGAGCTCATCTTTTATGTGGATAAAAATTTCCCTAAGAGAAATCGGCCCGGATATGCTGGTAGGATTTCGTACGCTCTTTGGTGTTTTGTTTTGTGCAATTGTAATTTTAATCCAGCGCATAAAGCTTCCACAGACATTTAAGGAGTGGAGACCTCTCTTTTTACTTGGGGTAACAAATATTGCTATTCCATTTTTTCTCATAGCCTGGGGAGAGCAGTCAATTGATTCTTCAGTTGCATCGATACTGGATTCTACAGTTCCGTTGTTTACTATTATCATAGCTCATTTTTTAGTCAGCGATGATAAAATGACTTTATCAAAAATTTCAGGTTTACTCATAGGCTTTGCTGGAGTATTTGTACTCGTTAGCAAAGATTTTGGTGCTTCCGCCAGCCCGCTTCTTGGGCAGGCCGCCGTTATCCTTGCATCATTTTTTTATGCGGTCAGTGCTGTGATTGTCAGAAAAGCCACGCAGAACACACCAGGAATTCTGCGAAGTGCTGGTCCATTATTATCAGGCACTATTATAATGTGGATTGCAGCGTTTGCTTTCGAAAGTCCTCTAAAATTACCGCAACTAGGAATTACCTGGACAGCTCTGCTTTTTATGGGAATACTAGGTTCAGGATTTGCATTCTTAATGGTCTATTGGCTAATACATGAAATTGGTCCGACACGAACGAGTATGATAACATATATTTTTCCGCTGGGAGGGGTATTGCTGGGTGTAATATTTTTGCAAGAGCAATTAACATGGCAAGTAGTTGCCGGCGGTTTATTAATTATCACAAGTCTTGTTGTTGCTAATAAGCAACCGGATAAAGCTTCCGGTATGCAAAAAACAAGTCTGAAAACGGGTTAGAATCGCCGCGAAAGTCTTTAGGAACCGGTAGTATCCTGATTTCACATTTTATCATTTCACCTCTGATATCTGAGATGATAATGCGAATACCCTGCGAAGAATAACTCCAAGAAAAGCGTAAGTACAAGCGATATTAGCCCAGAAGTTCGATTGCAAGGTAATAGCAAGCTAATTGAGGGCTAATAGTAGCCCAATAGCAGCGCAATAGCAGCCCAATAGCAGCGCAATAGCAGCCCAATAGC
>CAYPNM010000140.1:0-2300 GCA_964412105.1 uncultured Ignavibacteriaceae bacterium
AGCAGACTGCTGCATTGAGAGACCATATAACTTAATTCGAAATTTTTCATATAATTATTTTCCTTGAATTAGTTTCAAGAAACCCGGCTCCTTACGAATATTGTCAAAATCAGGATCACGTTTAATCCATTCAAAATTTTCATAGCCGTTTTTAACCGCTGCAGTTATAAGCTCTACAGCTTTGTCTTTTTCCATTAACCTGGAATATAAATTGGCAGCATAATACATCATTATAGGATCATTAGGACTGAGCTCAAGGGCCTTTTCACCCTCGTTGATAGCCTTTTCTTTATCTCCATTTACGGCTAGCATAACTGCATGAGACATTCTACGATAAGCATCTTCGGGATGTAACACCAAATATTCAGGATATACATTTAATGCTTCTTTTACGATTCTGTTACAATTCTCATTGTCATTCATCCTTTCATAACACATTTTGAGATCGGGATAAGCAGAAAGAAAACCTGAATTAAGCTTAATTATTTTTTCAAGCGACTCTGCAGCTTCTTTATCCCTATCAGTTGTTTGATAAATTCTTGAAAGTATCCAGTAAGCATTAACATTGTTTGGGTCAAGTTCAACTGCTTTCTTACTAGCGGTTAAAGCTTCATCAAGCTGATCTTTTCCGAAGTAAGCTAATCCCATCGAGGCATAAGCTTCCGAAAGGGAAGGGTCATACATTAAAGCTTTTAGACTCACATCCAGTGCTTTATCGAGCCAATTTTCCTGCCTGTCGAAATCGCGGTACATTGTGCCATATGCTTCCCCTAAACCCGCATACGCCGCAGCAAACCTCGAATCAAGTTCCACCGCTTTTTGAAATAGTAGAATTGCAAAGTCCAGATTGCTCTTAGTTCTGTTTGAAAGGAAATTTCTTCCACGTAAATAACAATCGAAAGCTTCCGCATTTAGAGTCGGCCGTTTTGAGAGTTCAACTTTCTCGACAGGGGAGAGCTTTAACATTAAGGCATCGACAATTTCCTTTGAGACTTTTTCCTGTATGTCAAAAACATCTTCCAGTTTTCCTTTGTAAGTTTCACCCCAGAGCTGTGTACCTTTTGAAACATCTATAAATTGTACTGAAATTCTCAAATCATCTTTAAATTTCCTGACGCTTCCCTCTATCACATAGCGAACACCAAGCTCTTTCCCAATAGTAGGTACATCTTTCTTTGTCCCCTTGTATTGCATTGATGTTGTTCTAGCGACAACGCTTACTTCTTTTATCCTTGATAGATTAATTATCAATTCTTCAGCGAGGCCGTCAGCAAAATAATCTGTTTCTTTATCGGGGCTGATATTTTCAAATGGAAGAACTGCAATTGTTTTTTCAATATCAGGTTTTGCATCTACCTTCTTATTTTTGAAATCTTTTAAGTCATCCAGAAAAGAAGCTACATCCTGATATCGAAGATCCACATCCTTAGATAAAAGTTTTTTTGTAATCTGTTCGAGTTTCAAAGGAACGTCTGGTTTAATAGTTGAAACAGGTTCGGGCTCAATATTTAATATGGAATAAATGACTGCCTGTTCGAACTCACCTTTGAAAGGCTGCCGGCCGGTTAATAATTCGTAAAAAATTACTCCCAGAGCCCAAATATCAGCACGGTTGTCAACTTTAACTCCCTGCGCCTGTTCGGGAGACATGTATGCAGCAGTTCCTATTGTTGTTCCGACTTTAGTGATTTGAGAACTACCTTTAACTTTTGCCAGGCCAAAATCCATTATTTTTACCTGGCCGGATTGTGTAAGCATGATATTGCTGCTTTTAATATCCCTGTGAATAATCCCCTTATGATGAGCGGCAGCAAGCCCATTAGCGATCTGCTTAATTATATTTAATGATTCTTCCAGCGTAATCGGGCCTTCATCAATTCTGCTTTTTAACTCGGGGCCATTGATAAATTCCATTACAATGAAAATCTGGCTATCCTTCTCTTCAATAGCATGAATGGTTGCGATATTCGGATGGTTGAGTGAAGCAGCTGCCTGTGCTTCATTCTCGAATCGTGTTTTGTCTTCTTTGCTTTTGGAAATAATATTAGGCAGAAACTTAATGGCTACTTCACGTTTCAGCTTAGAATCTTCAGCCTTATACACTACTCCCATACCGCCTTCACCAAGCTTGTCGATTATTTTATAGTGCAAAATCGTCTGTCCTAATAAATCATTCATTTTTCTTCTTTAATAAATGTAAACTATGATTATTTGCTTTTAATTAATTCAAGATAACCGGGTTCTTTACGAATGTTTTCAAAATCGGGATCACGTTTTATCCATTCAAAATTTCCATAGCC
>CAYPNM010000141.1:0-2248 GCA_964412105.1 uncultured Ignavibacteriaceae bacterium
TCTGCATTTCTTCCGCCTGTTTATCCATATAGTTTCCGATCAAAGCTCCTGCTGTGCCTCCAACCGCTGCACCTATTATTGCTCCCAGCACAGTGTTACCTGCATAGTGGCCAACTACTCCACCTACTACGCCACCACCAACACCGCCAATTACTCCGCCTTTAACGGCATTACTTGTTCCGCAGCCGTAAATAAAAACGGACAATGCTAATGTTGAAATTAGTATTATGCCTTTCATTCTTTTCATTTTATAACCTCTTTCTAATTTGTTAATTACTATTATTTATTATTATTGAAAGAAATATCTTAGCCCTTAATCCGGTTGGTTCTCCTAAAATAAGTCCCATCCCAAACCCGTGATCCTGTGCTGCAATTGGTTTTGTTAAGATCATCAACAGATCCAAAACCATAGTAAACAGTAAGTACTTTCTCATAACTATAATTGCCTTTAATTGATAAAAATTTAAGTAAGATTTGTCTTTAAAATTATCGGCCGAAGGGATGAAAAAAGTACTAGATCATTTAGGTGAGTTATTAATGGGAATGGCAATTAGGTATTAAATATCGAAGGGGTATTTCTTAACTCTCTATTAATTACATCTTTTCACTCCCTCGAAAACAAAATCTATTCAGATTGCAAATGTTATAAGGTTAGAACCAATTCAAATATTTTCCCAAAATATATAGCGGTAAATAACTATAGACAATATTATTACCGCATTCTTTGAGATTGCATCTCGTGAACTTCATATTTCCAGCATTCCCATCCTGAATGGCTTTGTTTGTTTTTTGATCGTCCAAATCTTGCTGATCGGAAAAATACATCTACGCCCTGGCTCATATCCGGCAGAACATACTGAGGAATATCGGAACAATCGCAGTGCTTTATCGTCGAGACGGAAGCTTGTTTATCTTTTTTCAAGCCGGCAAGCGTATGTTCATAAAACTTATTAACAGAATTTAAATATTTCTGAGTACGGGCTACATCGTAGACCACAACGCTAACCGCGGTTTGCACATTCTTTGTCAACCTGTCGAATGACTGCATAGCAAATTTTTTTGCGAAAAGCGGTACATCTCCATTCTTCAAATTGATGTCCAGCCATTCAAGCGGATGAAGATCAAAGTAGGACAAATGAAGGTTGTCGGGAGACGCGATGATGGTTCGTGAAAGTGATCCAAGTGTCTTAATAGTATAAGGTGTACCATTAAAACAGGTGGAGAGTATTGTAAGATCGAACTTTGAGGAATCAGGCAGGAATTTCTTCATACCATCCGCAAGATCATCAACAGTGAAAGCACGTTCCGGGTATGAATCATCGTAACCGGCACCGCCGAACTCAGGAATTTCGTGGCCAAAGTATAGGAACATCTTTACCATCTTGTGGTTATTATTAACACTAAAGCGGTTATACAATTCTGCTTCAGGCTCGAGGTTTGATTTTTCCTGATCGCGCCAGTATGATTCATTTTCAATGAGCTGACCGTTACGGTAATAAAAGAACTCCCCGTCCTTAAGTGGGAAAAAGAACAAGAAGTGTTGGCGGGATTTCTGGTAAAAGATGAACACCTCAGCGTTTGGGTTTTGCTGCGCTATCATTATTGCGCCTGCCAGGGTTTCCTTGTCTGCATCTAATTCATTGCCGTTGTTGTCATGATAAAGATAATCACCGTCACCGTGAATGATAAATATTAATGAGTAGTTCGTTATATGTAAATTTCCTGCTTCCTGCTGTGATTCATACTGCAAAGGAAGATTGGCACTACACGAACTTAGAAATAAAGTAAGTACCAAAAAACCACCACTCGCAAGGAGTGTCAGGTATCTGGTACTTTTAACCGACCGGATGTGAGATCGATTCATAATGTATGGTCCGGTTGTAGAGAAAATTTTAAACTATGAGCACAATCAGAATGACTATAAGCAGAGCAGCAACAAGACTTATGGTTATTGTCGTGTCTGCCTGTTCCATAGACTGTACAACGTAATTAGAAAAATTATTGAGTTGCGAATCCGATACCTTCTCGTAGCCGTTCATACCTGTAAGTTCATCTTGTTTATCCTGCACTATTGCTTTTAAATGAGCAAGGTCGGCACGATCATTATCAGAGATCAACCAGAAGTTTTGAACTTTATCGAGGGCATTCGACATATTCTGGAATGATTCGTTGAGTATTTGACGCTTCTCGACAGGGTTTTCAGTTGCTTTTACTTTGGCTGCTGTATTGCTGAAGTATTTTTGAAGAT
>CAYPNM010000142.1:0-2234 GCA_964412105.1 uncultured Ignavibacteriaceae bacterium
ATTGATAAAATATTTACCATTTATTAGATTGAAATAGTTTTTATATGATCTTTCCGTATTATTTATATTAAAAAGGGAGACCCATTCCGATTATTGCTACTTCTTCATTCACCAACAATTGGAGGAGATGTAAAGTGAAAAAGAGCATAATCCTTTCGTTAATAGTTTTTACTGCATTGCATTTACAACTTTTTGCGCAATCTAAAAATACAATTCAGATTAATGGCGGATTGATGTCCGCAATAGATTCACATCATGGATTACTCGGTTCTATTCAGTACAATTACAAAATTAATAACAACTTCACTGTTTATACTTATACCGGTTTCATTTACTGGAATAATAATATTGTGAATTTTAGCCTTTTTCAGCCCGGTCGAATTCTACCTCAGAAACTGGCAAAAACCTTTTCTGAAGACAATCATCGTATGATTCCTTTATATATTGGCGGAAGATACTTTTTTAATAATTCATCAGTATTCAGACCATTTGTAAGTTTTGAATTAGGAATTAATTATCTTTCCTTTAATTCATATAATTTGCAAAAAGTAACAAATCCTGACGGCTCTGAATCAGTCCTTCAAGGGCCAAAGACAAGTGAAAATGAAACTTTAATAGGAGCAGGCGCAGGTCTGGGTGCCTGTCATGATATTGGAGATAACCTGGAACTCCAGCTTGAATTCAGATTTAATACTTTAAAAAATTCCAATTACGATTGGTTTAATGCCGGAAGAACATTGCGGACATTCCTATTTGGTTTTGCTTATAAGATTTAAATAATATTTTTGATCCTTCGCTCATATTTTCATTCTAATACAGTGTTAGTAATAGATGTTATGAATCCTAAATGGACATATATAATTACTGAAATGCTCCTAAAGCAAAAAAGCAAAAAGCAAAAGAATACAAAAAAGGATATTAACAGTAAGATCAAAAAGTTAGCTGTAACAGTTAAAAATCTTATTTTTGATGTGTTATTAATAATCGCCGGAATTTTTTCGGCAGGATTCGGATTAAAAGGTTTTTTACTGCCAAACAATTTTGTTGACGGCGGCGCTACTGGAATATCTCTATTACTTGCAGAAATTACAAGCATTCCACTTTGGGCTTTTATTATTGTCGTAAACATTCCTTTTATTCTTTTTGGTATTAAAGCAATCGGGAAATTATTTGTTATCAAAACTGCGCTTGCAATTATTGGACTTTCTGCCTGTGTAGCAATTATTCCTTACCCGCAAATAACCAATGATAAGTTACTTGTGGCAGTTTTCGGCGGATTTTTTCTTGGTGCCGGAATCGGACTTTCCGTAAGAGGCGGTTCAGTTATAGACGGCACCGAAGTCCTTGCAATTTATCTAAATAGAAAAATCGCTCTTACTGTAGGCGACATAATATTAATTTTTAATATAATGATTTTTTCCGTTGCTGCTTATCTTCTCTCAATCGAAACTGCTTTGTATTCTATTCTGACTTATCTTGCTGCTTCCAAAACAGTTGATTTTATTATTGAAGGAATTGAAGAATATACAGGGGTAACAATTGTTTCGGATTATTATAAAGAAATCCGCCAAATGATTACTAATGAATTACAACGCGGTGTTACAATATATAATGGCGAAAAAGGGCTAATAAAACAAGATGACAATAAAAACAGCATACAAATTATATACACTGTAATTACTCGACTTGAAATCCGTAAGCTTAATACTGAAATTGAAAAAATTGACCCTAATGCTTTCGTGATTATGACCAGTATAAAGGATACAAAGGGCGGGATGATTAAAAAAAGGCCCCTAAAATCTTAAGACCCGGTGAGATCATGGTAACATTCATTTTACTCTGGTTCGGATTACTGCTCCTTGCAATAATTAATGGAAGCATTAGAGATTTTACCTACTTAAAAATTTTAGGCGAGCACAAAGCTCACCAGGTTTCCACAATTACACTTCTCCTGCTAATGTCCCTTTACTGCTATTTTGTATTCGGCTGCTGGAAATTAAGTTCGGAAAGTGAGGCAATACTGGTCGGAATTTTATGGCTGACTTTAACTCTTGCATTTGAATTTTTATTCGGACATTTTGTCGCAAAACACAGCTGGGAAAAACTGCTGAGGGATTATAATATTTTTAAGGGCAGATTGTGGATATTAATATTGATATGGACGGCAATTGTACCCCTGGTTTATTACCTGGTATTTGAGATTTAGTTAAATTGTGTTAGTTCATTTTGTGTTT
>CAYPNM010000143.1:0-2214 GCA_964412105.1 uncultured Ignavibacteriaceae bacterium
CCTTCACCGCCCGGTCCGCTTCCGATAACTATTATATCATATCGATTTTCCAACTATCACTATTCCCTGATTATTTTTATAAAATATAGATAAATGAGTTTTATAAATTAAATAAAAATAAATTGTATTGAAATTTTTGCTCGCAGGAATGTAAGGAATCTGCTTCAAATTCAAATGTGTTTGGCTTGCCCATTTTATGAACTTAAATAGAATTTTTAATCTTTAAGATAGATTTATTGTAAGAGGCTTATGTCAATAAGTCCTTGTCGATTCAAATACGTTCTCGTTGAATGAGAATCCTATTTAAACGGCTGCATAGTGTCTCATAATAATACCTTTTGGGATAATCAGATCTTTTTGATCATCACAAATCGACGAAATTCTTAAAAATTTAAAGGATTTTAAGATATTTCTATCTGGCAGCAAAGTTGTTGAGATATTTCAAAATAACCATCTAAATAGGTTATTTATAAATCCTTTATTTGAAATAGGTAAAACACCAGCAGTTTTTGTCAGGTAATCAAATAAGGAAAATGATTTCTAAAAAGTTATAAATCCACAATTTCTTTTACAATTATATTCAAAGATGGGAAAAATATTAATTGTTGAAGATGATAAAGTATTCAGGGAATTTCTCCGCATTTCTCTCTCTAAAATTAACAACAATATATTTATCGCTTCAGATGGAAAATCAGCTTTAGAACTTCTGGATAAAGAAAGGCCCGACGTGGTTCTTCTTGATTTGCATTTACCGGATATGGATGGGATAGAGGTCTTAAAAGTTGCAAAGCTATTGGACAGTGAAATTCAGGTAATTATAATTACCGGACTGGTAGATATGAAAAGCATAATCCGCGCAATGCAATATAACGCATTTGACTATTTAGAAAAGCCTTTTGATTCCGAAATGCTGAATGTTACAGTAGATAAATTATTGAAGAAGAGAGAATTTAATAAAAAAGAGACTATTGAAATTGAAAACGAAAGTTTGCTGAATAAAGATAATACTGATAATATTATAATTGGTAACAGTCCCCAGATTTATGAAATTTATAAAATGATCGGGAAAGTTACTTCAAACCGCGTGAGTATTTTGATGCAGGGAGAAAGCGGGACAGGGAAGGAACTGGTATCAAAAGTCATACACAATTCAGGAATAACTAAAGGAAAACCTTTTGTAGCTGTGAACTGTTCGGCATTGACTGAGACATTGCTGGAAAGTGAATTGTTTGGCCACGTAAAAGGTTCTTTTACCGGCGCATTGAGAGATAAAAAAGGAAAGTTTGAGCTGGCGGGCGAAGGCACAATATTGCTCGATGAAATTTCTGAAATTTCAAATAACATGCAGGTTAAACTTCTTCGGGTAATTCAGGAAAGGGAATTTGAAAAAGTTGGTGGTGAGGATTCTTTAAAAATGAAGGCAAGAATAATTGCAGCTACCAATCAGGACCTGTATCAACTTGTAAAGGAAGGGAAATTCAGAGAGGATCTCTATTATAGACTAAAGGTATTTCCTATTACTCTTCCTGCATTGCGTGACAGGAAGAGTGACATTGCTGCATTAGTAGTTCATTTTTTAAAGAAGATAAATAAAGAATTGGGAAAGAATGTCAATAAAATCCCCTATGAGGTTATGGAAACTCTTCAGAATTATGATTGGCCGGGAAATGTAAGAGAACTGGAAAACATTCTTACTCAGGCGGTAATACTGGCCAAGGGAGATGTTTTAGAAAAGGAATTAATTTTAATCCAAAAATTAGCTACGGGAAAGGAATCATTTCCCTTAATCAGCGAAAATAAAAACCTTGCGGAGATTGAAAAAGAATATATTAAGTTGGTCCTCGATGAAGTTAACTGGGATAAAATCAAGGCCAGTAAAATATTAGGAATAGCAAAAACAACATTATACAATAAAATAGAATCTTATAGTATATCAAAAAATAATTACGGATAATAATTATTTTTAGTTCTATGCTTAATAAATAAATAGTGATCCAAATAATGGAAAAATGAATTTAATAATTAAACTATTATAACTCAGCTTACCTGAAAAGCATCTCAAAAAATGTAATATTCCTAATTTCGTCTTTGGCATTCTAATTGCCCTTCCTGTTTTCGAATTAAAATACTATATAATATGATCGAAACCTACGAAAGGATTCCGGGGATTGTTGTCTTTGAACTTTCCAGCTCCACTTTTTGCATAAATCTGGA
>CAYPNM010000144.1:0-2166 GCA_964412105.1 uncultured Ignavibacteriaceae bacterium
GGCAACATTGTAATTATCTTTTACTTCCATTTAACCTTTCTAAAGCTTCCATTTAAAAAATTTATGATCAGGAGAATTTCGTAAACAGCCTGATAAAAAATTATTTCAAGGAAGTTAAACTTATAATTAAAATACTTCCTGGTGGAAGAAACCAGATATATATCTCCGAAGATCTTAACAAAGAATAATATTAAGAATTTACTGCTTATAATCATTAAAAGCGGAGAAAAAAGCATAAATATATTTATTAAATGCCAGACCGCGAGAAAAACTTTGTGAATAAAAATATAATGAAATGAAGTTTTTATATGACGTGTTTTCTGGGTTAGATATTCTGAAAAACTTTTTGGTGTATCCGAATAGACGAATGAGTCTTTTTCCGCAACAATATCAATTTTCATTTTTTGTTTCACTGCTTCTCTTAAAAGCAGGTCATCGTCGCCGCTTATTGTGTCAAGTGTATTTTCATATCCGGACAGTTTCTCAAAGGATTCTTTTTTAAATCCAAAGCTTCTGGCAGCGGCAGAATAGGGCATTCCAAGATTTGCAGCTCCGAGCGTCAGTAATAGAGTGCGAAGGTTTTCAAAACAGCTAATCTTATTTATAAAGGTTTTATGCTGAACTAAAGGCGCGGTCCCTATAATAAATTCTGATCCCAAATCGAATTTGACGGCGAAAGATTTAATCCAGTTTTTTTCAGGTCTGCAATCAGCATCAGTTATTAAGATGAAGGGATTATCAGCCTTTTCAATTCCAAACTGCAGGGCGCCCTTCTTGCCGGGAAACCTTTTGTTCGGAGCTTTGTAAACAGTATAGTTTTGGGATTCTTTTGAAAGTTCGAATGCTTTGCCATAGGTATTATCAGAGGAACTATCATCTATAATTATAACTTCAAAAAGATCTGAAGGGTAGGATTGTTTGGAAAGTGAATTTATTAACGTAGAGATATTCTGCTCCTCATTCTTTGCTGCCACAATTACGGAAATTTTAAGTTTTGGAGTAGAATCCGGCCACTGGGCAGAAAAAATACTTTTAATGGAATTCAGGAGAAGAGAAGTTATGATAATATAAATAAGGGATATGAAAAGAATTATTACCATTTACAAGCCAGCCTAAATATCTTTTTTCAAATTTAAACAAAAAAAGCCCGTGTTTCTTTAATAAACACGGGCGATAATCGGGTTTTAATTAAAATTCAAATCCCTTTGGTTTGCCTAAAATTTCTGAAATGACAAAATACTCTTTCAAAGATTCAGGATTTTTTATTGTAGCGAGTATATTCTGTTTTACAATATTAATTTCTTTATTTGGATTGAGATATTTCTCAAATCTTTCCGCTTCCTCCTGCAGCAAGGCGTCTTCACGGGAATAATCTGTCTTATCAGTTAGCCTGTGCCATTCTGTTTGTTCGGTATGCTCTTCTTTTTGCAGGTTTTTCTCTTCAGGTGTTACAAGTCCGGCATTTTCATCAGCCTCTGTAGGCTGCTGCGTAACAGTCATTTCCTTCTCTTCAGGGATTCTCGATTCAGCATTTTTATTGAACATTCCTTCAATTTCCCGGAGTATATCGTAGTCCTCCTGATCTTTTTCTTCATATGAATTTGCAGTCTGAGAGTCAGTCTGATAATTATTATCTTGGGGTCCCTTTTTTTCTGCGGGTTTATTGTTTTCAGTCTTTTTTTTAAACAATGGAGCGAGAAAACTGAATATCAAAAAGAGGATAAATAATAGTTCAAAAAAATTATCCATTCGGATTACCCTTATCTTTCTTTGTTTCTGGCTTTGCTATTGATGAACGCATATCCGTATCAGCCTGGACATTTTTCAGTTTGTAATAATCCATAACTCCAAGATTTCCTGATCTGAAAGCCTCCGACATTGCTCTCGGAATTTCTGCCTCTGCCTCAACAACTTTTGCTCTTTGTTTTGCAACTTCGGCAATCATTTCCTGTTCAAGAGCAACAGCGGCAGCCCTTCTCTCCTCAGCTTTCGCGCGCGCAATCTTCAGATCAGCTTCAGCCTGATCAGCCTGGAGTTTTGCACCAATGTTAATTCCAACATCAACGTCTGCTATATCAATTGATAGAATTTCAAAAGCTGTACCAGAGTCGAGTCCTTTCGAAAGAACCAGCTTTGAAATCCTGTCGGGATTTTCGAGCACTTCTT
>CAYPNM010000145.1:0-2051 GCA_964412105.1 uncultured Ignavibacteriaceae bacterium
GTTTTTTAATAATATTTGCGGATGCCTTTGGCCAAACAGATCTGTATTATCCTAAAGTATCAAATGGAACATTAAAGCATATAAATAATTTCCCATCAAAATATGTTTCCCCAAGAAATGTGGATATCTGGTTGCCGGAAGGTTATAATGAAAATGAAAAATATGCGGTGCTTTACATGCAGGATGGTCAAATGCTTTTCGACTCGACTATAACTTGGGATAAGCAGGAATGGCGTTTGGATGAAACAATGAGTAAGTTACTAAAAGAGAATAAAATTAGAAAAACCATTGTTGTAGGGATCTGGAATACAAAAGATAGACATTCGGAATACTTTCCTCAAAAACCTTTCGAAAGCTTGCCCTCATCTTATAGCGATTCCTTGCTCAATAATGTTAAAGTATATGGCGGAATACCGCTTTTCCCCACACCCGTTCAATCTGATAATTATCTTAAATTCCTGGTTAAGGAATTAAAACCTTTCATAGATATGAATTATTCAACATACACAGATGCAGAAAATACTTTTATTGCAGGTTCAAGCATGGGTGGACTGATTTCAATTTATGGGATCTGTGAATATCCTCACATATTTGGCGGTGCGGCTTGCCTCTCTACTCACTGGACAGGAATTTATACTGATCAAAATAATCCTATCCCTGCAAAAATCATCGAATATCTTAAAGAAAATTTACCTGAGCCGGCTGCCCATAAAATATATTTTGATTACGGCACTGAGACTCTTGACACTTTATATGAAAAATATCAAGTACGGGTTGACTCGGTAATGATTAGCAAAGGCTATACAAATAAGAATTGGATTACACTGAAATTTGTAGGTGAAAATCATTCAGAAAAATCGTGGGCAAAGAGACTGGATATACCATTAGTTTTTTTATTGAGAAATGAGAATCAATTAGTAAAATGAATATTAGTTAAAATGTTCTCTCTCAGCGAGCTGAGACCAAGCCATAAAGAACCGATCAATACTCATTATTTTATCCCCTCCACCGGTCAATCCGCTTTATCTTCCACTTCCATTTTCTTGCTTTTATGTCCTATTGCAATTCAACCAGGTTTGTGCTTCCCTCTTTCCAATAATGTCTGCCAAATTGTCAGACATACACAGCTGGGGTACAACCAGCCTACAACTGGCCTTCAGGTGGCCTTAAATGACTCGTCAGTCATCAAAATTTCACCCAAAGTCTGCCATTTTGGCAG
The DNA here is from genome assembly GCA_964412105.1 of uncultured Ignavibacteriaceae bacterium. Lineage (GTDB taxonomy): Bacteria > Bacteroidota > Ignavibacteria > Ignavibacteriales > Ignavibacteriaceae > JAKAGZ01. The sequence goes on from CAYPNM010000145.1 coordinate 1,220, forward strand.
AATAAAAATTGCATCTATCTGTCAATGAATTCTTCTTCCGATTTCAAAAGGTATAACTATAAATAGACAGCAATTTCAATTAATCTTTCAGTACATTTTCGTCGCTTCCAATTGGAGGCTCGTCTGTTATAAGATTATTTTATGAAAATCGATAGGTTATCTTTGATAAACACAGAAAAATATAATTGAGAAAATACTTAACAGATAAAAAATATGTTTCCAGTCTTTAGTAAATTTTGTAAACTTCAAAAAGATGAATAATTTACTATACTAACAATCATTCTCAGATGTTATAATATCCATTGTATTTATTGTAAATTTAGTTCTTCCTATAAAACATTGGGGTATTCTATATGAAAAATATCTTACAGGTTTTAATGCTTGTTCTTCTTCCGGCCTCACTGATTTATTCTCAGGATTTTAGAGAAGACCTTATAAAATCAGAGAAAGCTTATTTTGAAAAAATGAATAAATTCTCGAAGGTCGAATATCCTGGTGATTCAACTATTGATGTAACCTACTATAAGCTGAACCTTACGTTGAATTATGAAGCAGAATATTTGAATGGAATTGTAACCGTTTCATTTAGGAGTGAATCACCAAAACTCACCTCTTTTTTCCTTGATCTGCAAAACACAATGATTGTGGATTCGGTAAAAATGAATGGAAGCAGGATTAATTTTACACAACCGGCGGCCCAGGCAGAGCTTTGGATAAACCTTCCATCCGACATGAGCTTTGGCGATCAGGGAAACATAGATATTTACTATAGTGGAAGCCCGGTATCCTCTGGCCTTGGAAGCTTTACTTTTGGTAATGATGATGCGGGCGG
>CAYPNM010000146.1:0-2047 GCA_964412105.1 uncultured Ignavibacteriaceae bacterium
CGCTTCGTGAAAAAATAGATGTTTCCCCATTAAAAGTTGATGATGCAATTAGCATTATTATACAGACAGCAGAAGGTTTGAAGCTTGCACACGAAAAAGGAATTATCCATCGGGATATAAAGCCAGCAAACATTTTCATTACCAATGATGGAGTAGTAAAGATACTTGACTTCGGACTGGCAAAGGCAAAAGGACAGACACAACTGACAAAAATGGGCTCAACTTTAGGAACGGTGGATTATATGTCGCCGGAACAGGCGACAGGCAATACAACAGACAGGAGAACAGACATTTGGTCACTTGGGGTGATGTTTTACGAGATGATAACAGGTCAAAGACCGTTTGAGGGAGAATATGAACAGGCAGTGATTTATTCGATCTTAAATACAGAACCTGAATCTATCCCTGAAATCGATAAAAGAGTTCAGCATATAATAAGGAAAGCACTGGCAAAGAATCCTGATGACCGATATCAAAACGTTGGAGAGATTGTTGAAGGGTTGAGAAAAATAAGTCAGGGCGGAGAGGTTAATGGCACACAAGCAAAAAAGTCGAAACTTCCCTGGATTGTAGTAGCAGCTGTAGTTATAACTATTGCCGTCGCAATTTATTTGTACAGGCCTTCTTTAAAAAGTGCCATAGAAACTGGAACTACCAAAACGATTGCAGTCCTTCCCTTTACGGATATGAGCCCAAACAAAGACCAGGAATACTTTTCAGATGGAATATCGGAAGAATTGATAAATACGCTATCAAGGAATCCAAAGCTCAGGGTGACTGCCCGGACTTCTTCGTTCTATTTTAAGGGAACAAATACAGACATCAAAACTATTGCTCAAAGATTAAACGTTAAACATATACTTGAAGGGAGTGTAAGAAAGTCAGGCAATAATCTGCGGATTTCAGCAGACCTGGTAAATGCCGAAACTGAAGCTACATTGTGGTCTAATACTTATGACGGAACAATGAATAACATATTTGCATTGCAGGATTCAATATCAGACAATGTAGCGGAAGCATTAAAAGCAGCACTGCTTGGTAAAGAGGCAGCAAAGCCGGAACAGAATACAGACCCTGAAGCTTATAACAATTACCTGCTTGGGAATCATTTTTATAATTTGCATGGTAAGGAAAATGTCAAAAAGGCAGAAGGCTATTATGAGAGGGCACTTTCATTTGATTCCACTTATGCCCCTGCGTGGGTGGGTCTGTCTACTGTTCACAGTCGTCTGGCTGGAACCGGACATATACCCATTGACAGCGGATACCTAAAGGCGCTAAGAGAAGCAGAAAAAGCTCTAGTACTTAACCCCAATCTTGCGGACGCATATGCACAAATCGGATTGATTAAGAGAAACTACGACTATGACTGGACGGGAGCGCATGATGCATACAAGAAGGGGCTGGAATTGGAGCCGGATAATGTTAATGTCATTGATGGATCTTCTGGTTTAGCATACACACTTGGGCGGTTGAACGAGGCAATAAAATTAGAACGGCGTGCAATTGACATTGACCCGGTGAAAGCTGATGGATACCTTTGGCTCGCTACCTATGCCTTTTATGCCGGCCTGCCAGATGAATCAATATCCTACTTTAGAAAATGCATTGAGCTAAATCCGCAGTACCCGTCAGCTCATTCGTCCCTGGCTCGCAGTTATCTTGAAAAAGGAAGACCGGATTTGGCTTTGGTAGAGATTGAGAAGGAAAAGGATCCATTTTGGAAATCATTCGGGCTTGGAATAATAAATTATGCACTTGGTAAAATGAATGAGGCGGATAAGAAGTTAGAAGAGATAATTAAAAGTAATGGGGATGATTCAGCATTCCAAATCGCAGAAATTTATGCTTACAGGAATGAGAAGGACAAAGCATTCGAGTGGCTGGAACGGGCTTACAAACAGCGGGATGGAGGTCTTACAAATATAACAGGCGATCCTCTGCTTCGCGAAATAGTAAAAGACCCGCGTTACGCGATATTTATGAAAAAGATGAACCTGCCGATGTGAGAGAATAAAAGGCAAGGCAAAACGACCCCTGATAATAA
>CAYPNM010000147.1:0-2022 GCA_964412105.1 uncultured Ignavibacteriaceae bacterium
ATATAGGACAGATGCAGAGGCAAAAGCTATTTAGTGCGCAATAGCAGCCCAATAGTAGCGCAATAGCTGTGCAATAGTAGTACAATAGCATCCCAATAGCAGCAGATAAGCACAAGATTAATGTATCAGAATGCCGAAGAAAAGGATAATACCGGGCATGAAGTATTGAATTACAAAGGTAGATTTTATCAAGGTATTCATAATATCAGTTAATATTATTTAGCTAGGGGTGAAATCAGGGCACTACTAAATCGTTATTGCTTTTGTTTATTTAAAAGATTATATATCTTTTCTAAACCCTAATTGAGCCTAGGGTATATATTTATAATAGCGGAGTTAGCGATGAAGTACCCGGCACTTAGTAATTATGTTGAAGGGAAACTGACTGCAAGTGGAAACGGCAAGCTTGAAGTGTTTTCCCCGCTTGATGGTTCCGTAATCTCAACCGTTCCTTTGTCTACAAAGTCTGATCTTGACAAAGCAGTAGAGGCAGCAAAGAAGGCCTTTCCCTCCTGGTCAAATAAGCCAATAAAAGAAAGAGTACAGGTTTTCTACAAATACAAGTATCTGCTTGAACAAAAGATAGAAGAGCTTACCGAGCTGGTTCATATCGAAAATGGAAAAACAATTTCCGAATCCCGCGCTGAAGTTGAGAAAAGTATTGAAGTAACAGAATTTGCATGCTCACTTCCGCAACTTACTTCAGGCGAAGTTCTTGAAGTTAGTAAAGGTGTAGAATGCAGAATTGAAAAATATCCAGTTGGTGTTGTTGCCTCTATTACTCCTTTCAATTTTCCTAATATGGTTCCGAACTGGACAATTCCGAATGCTTTATGTCTTGGAAACACAATGATTTTAAAGCCTTCCGAACAAGTTCCCTTAAGTGCAAACAGGATTGCCGAATTGTTAAAGGAAGCGGGACTTCCTGACGGGGTCTTCAATGTTGTTCACGGTGATAAGGAAATAGTAGAGGCAATATGTGATCATCCTGGAATAGAAGCTATAACCTTTGTTGGTTCCACGAAGGTTGCAAAAATTGTTTATTCAAGAGCTACATCAAAATTAAAAAGAGCACTCACGCTTGGTGGCGCAAAAAATCATCTAATAGTATTACCCGATGCGCATACTGAAATGGCAGCCTCCAATATTGCTGCCTCGATGTCGGGTTGCGCAGGACAGAGATGCATGGCTGCCTCCGCAATGGTTGGTGTTGGAGCAGTCGATCATATAATAGAGAAGCTATGTGAGGAAGCAAAAAAGATAATTCCGGGTGAGAATCTGGGAGCCGTGATTTCAAAGCAGGCAAAGGAAAGAATTGAAAATTATATTACTGAGGCGGAAAGGGATGGCGCTAAAGTTCTGGTTGATGGAAGAAATTATAAAGTAGCAGGGAAGGAGAACGGTTTTTATGTCGGACCAACAGTTATTGATTTTGTCAGCCCGGATATGAAAATAGCAAAGGAAGAAGTTTTTGGTCCGGTGCTTTCAATTATGAGATCTAATACCGTGGAAGAAGCGATGAAAATTCAGAACAGCTCTCTTTACGGAAATGCGGCCGCAGTTTTTACGCAGAGTGGCAGCGCCGCAAATTATGTTGCTGAGCACGCAAGTGCAGGAATGATCGGTGTGAATATTGGTGTGCCAGTTCCGCGCGAACCTTTTTCATTTGGCGGATGGAATGAATCAAAATTTGGGGTGGGGGATATTACCGGAAAAAGCTCAATAGAATTTTTTACCAAACCTAAGAAAATTACAACTAAATGGAATCCAGAATCTATGGTAAACTGGATGAGTTAAATATTATAAGGAATATTAATATGCCAAAAACAGTAAGAGGCGGATTGATCCAGGCAATACTTCCTGTTTCGACAGAACAGCCTATCGAAAAAATAAAACAAGCAATGATTGATAAACATATGAAGATGATAGAAGAAGCTGCTAAGAAAGGTGTGCAGATACTTTGCCTTCAGGAGCTTTTCTATGGCCCATATTTTTGTGCAGAACAGGAAACTAAATGGTACG
>CAYPNM010000148.1:0-1967 GCA_964412105.1 uncultured Ignavibacteriaceae bacterium
AAAAAATGAAAACTATTGAATATATCACCTTAATTATTTTTGCTTTTACTTCAATTCATTGTAACAACCCGATTGAACCCCCTCCGCTAAAGCCCCCTGTTATTAAAAACCCTTCGGAATTAAATTGGACTGTAGATACTTTACAATTTTCTTCTATAGACCAAACAACTATGGTTAGGATTTGGGGCTCATCAAAAGATAATATATACATAGTCGGCTATTGTAGTTCTCCTGGGGGCGGAATGTGGCATTTTAACGGTAATAATTGGGCCCCGATTAATTTATTACCTGCAACTAATATTAAATTAAGAAATATTTATGGATTCAGCGCTGATGACATTTGGGCAATTGGGTATGTCGGCAGTCCTCCTAACGAAACTGGTTATGTGGTACACTATGACGGAAATGTTTGGCGTGGGACGCAATTAAGTCAATCGAAACTATTAACTTCTATCTGGGGCAGTTCATCTGCAGATATATGGACGGGAGGTAAAGAGACTTTATTCCATTATGATGGGTCTACCTGGCAAAAAGTCCCTTTTAAAAGTTCGGCTAACGAACTTCAATTCCTTAGTATAATAGGTTTTTCAGCTAGTGATGTTTATTTAGCGGGATCTAATTTGGATCTTTCACAATCTCCATATACAGAATATTATTTATTATATCATTATGATGGAAATAATGTAAACCTGGTAGATACTACAGATTTTATAACTTATTCTCATTTATCAAAGTTTGGCGTCATTTTAGATAAATTTAATAATATTCTATATAGTTCTGGACAGGGTGTCTTTAAAAAAGCAGGTGCTGATTGGCAGGTAGAATTAAATAATAATAAAATAGCTTACCTCGGAGGAACAGGAACTAATAACATATATGCTTGTGGTCTAGATGGTATAATATATTATTATAACGGAACAAGCTGGCAAAATATTGTACCTGTACAGGGGTTTAATGTGACACTTTACAATATCTGGACAGACGGCAGCGAGGTATTTATTGTAGGAAATGACGGCTGGACTACTTACATACTTCACGGTGAGTGAAGTTAATGCATTAGTTAATGAATATAAATCGGCAGGCAGCTATATTGTTACCTTCAATGCTTCAAACCTTGCCAGTGGAGTGTATATTTATCAGATAAAGTCAGGTGAATTTGTTGCCAGTAAAAAACTTTTGCTGATGAAATAAATAATAAAAATTTTAAAGGATATCATCCGGCATTTGCCGGTTGATATCCATATAATTGAAATTGGCAATATCCGGTTACCGCTTTCCCAAATCTCCTCTCTTGCCTTTATTTTATAATATCCTTAAATAAGGTGAAGAATTTTCAGGAATTTTATGAAAAGATTCGCTCCCGGTCTTATTTTACTGTTTCTAATAAGCATTTCCAACATTTACGGACAGGATAATACATTCGACTTTTTAAGAATAGATATGAGCGCAAGAGCGGCAGCCCTTGGCGGAAGCTTTGTAGCAAATAATGACGATATAGATGTAATTTTTTACAACCCTGCGGGAATGGGAATGCTTACCGGCAATCCTGCATCATTTTCATTTGTAAAATATATAGTTGGAATAAATCTGGCGAGCCTTGCCTATTCGCAGCAAGTTGGAAATCTCGGTAGATTCGGTACGGCAGTACAATATATAAACTACGGAACATTCACTGAGGCCAATGTAAATGGAGATAAAACAGGCGAATTTCATGCCGGTGAGTTTGCTTTTCTCTTAGGTTACTCAAATACCTTGTATGAAAATTTTTACTATGGTATAAACGGAAAATTTATTTATTCGAATATTGCCAGCGTATCTGCATCGGCTCTTGCAATGGATGTTGGATTACATTACACAATTCCTTCCGAAGGAATTGATCTAGGATTCTCAATCCTGAATGCCGGCGCTGAGCTGAGCTCTTATTATTCAACAAAAGAGAGCCTGCCGCTGGACATCGCTGTAGGCGT
>CAYPNM010000149.1:0-1877 GCA_964412105.1 uncultured Ignavibacteriaceae bacterium
AAATAATAAATTAAGAGAGTCTCCTGCTCTTTATTAAAATGAACCTTTTCTAATACTGTCAATTTTTCTACCCTGCCAAAAGGGATCTTAAAATATTCTGATGTCTTTGCTATTGCTTTATCAGTAATTAATAAATATTCTTTATAAGATTTATAGGCAAGTATTTTCAGCCAGGCATGCACATCTATATATTTATAAGAAAAGTCGATTCTATTCATTATTCCTGCCCTCTCCCCTTCTATAGATTAAATAACCATTTTTTAGCAGGAAAAGTTGCAAAAGCTGCGCTGCTGTGGTAAGGTTAAAAAGATGAAGATTGATGTTCTTTCTGAAGACGTTTCTGAAGAAGAGAGAAATAAAGTTCTAATATTTTAATCTCCTCTTCATTTAAGGAATCATATTCGGTAAGATAAGCAAGGTCGTGGATGTCCTTGTACGGCTTGTCAAATGCAAAGCTTATAAAATCTATATATGAGCTGATTATTTTGGAAGTGCCAACGGGATCCGACTTAATACGATTATTGATCCACCCAATTACATCTTTATATTCGGAAATGATATCGTCGGGTGAGGACATAAATAACCACCCTCAATTGTTCATAAATGCCCCCGCTATTATTTATTTAAGTTACAAATACTAAACCAAAAAGGAAATGTTATTAAAAATAATCTTGCATAAAAGCATAAGATTATGGATGGTTCGCTTTTATAATTGTAATTACGTAAAAATTGCAAAATTTTCATAAATTTAACTTATTCGTATTTACAAATTAGCGGGAACAAATGAACTTACCGTTCACAACTGATCAGTTTTTATCTGTATTTAAGGAATATAATCAAAGCGTCTGGCCAACACAGGTAATATTAATACTTATTGCATTATTACTACTTTATTTTTTGTTCCGCGAAAAGATTTACTCAAACAGCCTAATCTCTGCAGGACTTGCCTTATTCTGGCTATGGATGGGAATAGTATATCATTTGATCTTTTTCTCACAAATCAATCCGGCAGCTAAAATATTCGGGGCATTATTTATCATTCAGGCGGTACTGTTTATTTATTATGGCATTATAAAACATAATCTGGAATTTAAATACAAAAAAAATATAATTGGCTTTATTTCAATAGTATTCTTTTTATATGCTTTAATATTTTATCCATTACTTGGCTTTGCATTAGGGAACAGATACCCGGAAATGCCTACATTTGGACTACCCTGTCCCACTACCATATTTACTTTTGGGCTAATTATACTGCTTGAAAACCGTAAGAAAACATTATTTATAATACCTATTCTCTGGTCAATTATAGGCTTTGGAGCCGCAATTAAATTAGGAATTTACCAGGATATCGGATTATTGATTGCAGGAGCCGCATCACTGGTAATCTTATTTAATAAGGATTGATATTCACAGGTTGGAAATCTTAAATAAATAGCTGACCCTCAAACAAGATTGTAGCGGGCATTATTTTTTTCTTCAACCTTAAGCCGATAAGGTTTTTACCTAATTATTTGCAGTGGGCCGCGATATTCTTTGATCTCCCCTTTCTGCAGTGTTCTAATTTGAAAGTTAGATTTTTACAATGCTATTAGCTTTTAGGAAATAGAATCCTTGATATTTAACCCAAAATTTTAACTTAATCATTGGACGCTGGAACCTTCTGACCAAAAGCGGTTATTTGGTAGGCCCACAGATCACTCCCTGATTTGTGGGCTTTTTATTATTTAACTATGGGAACTTTTGCATCTCAAAGTCTGTTTTGGAAAGCAACCTACATATAAATTAATTATTGCTCGGTTAAACTTCAGTCGCCCTGATGTTTAACCATTCTCAAAACCCATAATTCTGCCGAGTTGTGGGTTTTTTATTTAGTG
>CAYPNM010000150.1:0-1871 GCA_964412105.1 uncultured Ignavibacteriaceae bacterium
AGGGAAAACTTCATTCACTTCCCCGCATAAATGCGGGATATGCATTTCGGCGGGCAGGTACACCCCGACAAATTATAAAAATAATTTGTCGGGACACTCAGCCACCGATAGGTGTTTATATTTCTTAATTAATATTAGCGTGCTGCGGTCATTGAGTGTCCCGACAAAGTCCATTAGGACTTTGTCGGGATGTATCGAAATGACCGTGGGTGGAGTAAATAAAATGAATGTTATACCTCAAATATCTATGTAGGGACACGCCATGGCGTGTCCCTACAAAAAAACAATAAAACCATTTATTGCAATTATTGTCCAGGCATAATTTTAATTATGAAATAATTTAAAGACAGAACTTTTCATAAATTGTTTTAACTTTCAAAATGTCAGGACATAAATACCAATAAGCGAATAGTCCCCTCCTCTGGAGGCATGTCCAGCCTTTAATTTCCGTACCTATGGCTCACTATAATTTATTAATTAATTATAAAAAAAGGACTTAGCGGATTAGGAGGGTTCGAAAGGTTCGGAAATTATTATGGTTAATGTCAAAAATTATGCCTATATTTCCGTACCCATTAAATGGAATAAATTATTAACTCTTTTAATTGTATAGCTTTATCTCTATCAGTGGCCCGGAGGGTTCGGAAAAATGGATAAAAAGACTGAACTATTCAAAGAATTAGAAAAGTTAAGAAAAAAGAATATAAATCTTATTGCAGTATCCAATAGTGAGTGGTATTCTCTTTTCAGGGACGAAATACGCAACTCGATTGCCATTGAGGGAATTTTTGCCAACCGAAATGAATTGCTGGATGTATTAAGCAAAAACAAACGAACCAATGATGAAAAAACTGCTGCAATACTAGGATACTTTGAGGCAGCCAGTACACTTTATGAGTACGCGAATAACCTTTACAAAGAGAATGAGTTCACTTTAAGAATATCTGATATTAAGCAGATACATACATTGTTAATGAGATATGAAAAACAAGTTGGTACATTTAATGGCAAACTGGGAGAGTTCCGGCCGGAACCTGTTGAAGTGAATGAAGCAAATTTTACCCCGCTTGAATATGTTTATGTTCGTGAAACAATGGAAACATTTATAAAGTGGGTAAATGAAAAACTTAAAGATCCCGGGTATGATAAGGTAAAACTTGCTGCTTTGAGCCACATCCTTTTTGAAACAATACATCCTTTTAAGGATGGGAACGGAAGGGCTGGAAGAATTTTGCTTTCCTATATGCTGGTGGGATGTGGTTATGTAAATATTGCAATTAAAGGTACGCAAAAATACGATCGTGACAGGTATTATGAAGCTATGGAATATGGAGACGACCGGTTTGAAATTATGCTGAGGGAGATTGAAAAAGGTAAAAAGGCAGCAGCAAAAGATATTAATTCATATGCTGAAAATAGCGATGCCGATCTTTTGGAAAAAATAATAGTAAACCGCCTGCAGGATGCCCTGAAGCGGTTAAGCAGAAAAGAATTTGTGGAGATGAATCAGGATGCATTGATTCCGCTCAGAGATGCAGCAAAAATTTTCGATTACTCACAGGATTATCTCAGAAAATTAATAAATAACGGAAAGATACCGGCTAAGAAAAAAGGCAAGCTCTGGTATCTAAGCATACGCGATGTGCAGAATTATATGAAAAAAATAGGCGGATATTAAACTGTCATTTTGATGACACCGCGATGCGCTTGATACCTTAATAAAATGACGTTTAGCGGTGGCTTCAACCAGCCTACATTTCATTTCGGCGGACAGGTACACCCCGACAAATTATAGAGATAATTTGTCGGGGTGTATCGAAATGACCGGGAGAGTAGAAACGTTGAAATGCATGCGAAATGGTGTCCTCGAT
>CAYPNM010000151.1:0-1793 GCA_964412105.1 uncultured Ignavibacteriaceae bacterium
AAGAAAGAGAGCACAACTTTGGGCAGCTTCCGTGGATGTTTTGGAATGAATTTAGCTCAGTTTAGATGCCTCGTAATTTCCGTTTTATAGATTGGGACTCTAATTTCATCCCATTAATTTCGATTCTGAAAATAAATTTCAGTAATTTCAACAATTAAATTAAATGATGAGGTACAAAGTGTTGAATGAAATGCCTGTTCCGTTTAAAATGGGAATATCCAGCTTTGCAGGAAGAAAAATTTTCCTAGTCCTGTTACTTGTTTGCTTTACCGGAATACTTTTCGGCAAACAGGAAGCCAGATTCATGAGATATCCTGATATATATAAAAATAAAATGGTTTTTACTTATGAAGGCGACCTCTGGCTTGCTAATATTGATGGTTCCGATGCAAAGAGAATTACAAATTTTCCAGGAAATGAGTTATCCGCTAAGTTTTCACCTGACGGAAAACTAATTGCTTTTACAGCTGATTATGATGGAAGTTATAATGTTTATGTGATGCCTGTTGATGGAGGTACACCCAAAAGAATAACCTACACTCCTGATTTTGCTCAGTCGGTTGGTTGGACTCCTGACGGCAGCAGGGTAATATTCAGATCTTACTGGGAAAATGTAAATGGACGAGATCCAAATTTATATTTCGTCAATAAAGATGGCTCGGCTCCCGAAAGATTTCCAATTGATCGTGGAAGACTTTGCAGTTTTTCACCAGACGGTAAAAAAATGGTTTACCAGAGAAAAGGCGATGAGGAATATCAGAGGAAAAGATATCACGGCGGGCAGTATCCAGATATATGGATGTATGATTTTTCATCAAATCAATTTACTCCAATTACACATTATGTAGGGAAGAATGCCTACCCGATGTGGATTGGTGAAAATACAATGTATTTTGTATCCGACAGAACGAACGGCGTTTCAAATATTTATAAGGAAGATTTAAAAACAAAGAATATTACAGAGGTAACAAATTACAGTGACGTCGATGTAATGATGCCCGAAACAGACGGTCAGAAGATAATTTTTATGCACAATGGTTACATTAATATTCTTGATTTAAATACGGGTAAGGTTACAATGGTGACGGTTTATGTGGATTCAGACCGCTGGGCTTTACGAGACAGGTATATTAACCCGAAGGACTATATTCACCATATGGATATTTCGAATGACGGAAAGACTGTGGTTTTCGGAGCTAGAGGCGATGTGTTTACTGTTCCCACCGACAAAGGTCAAACGCAAAACCTTTCCTGGACACCAGGATCAAGGGAACTCTATCCAACTATTTCTCCTGACGGCGAATGGGTTGCATTCTTTTCTGATAAATCAGGAGAGTATGAACTATATATCCAAAAAACTGCGGGTGGTGATTGGACGCAACTAACCACAAATCTTAAACATTTTATTTATCACCCCGTGTGGTCGCCTGATGGGAAGAAAATTTTGTTTGGTAATAAAGACTTTAAAATCTTTTATATAGATGTTTCAACTAAAAAGCTTGTGCTGGTTGATGAATCCAACCAGTTAAAAAATGATGAATTCTACTGGGAAGAAAGTGATTATAACTGGTCACCAGACAGCAAATGGATCTGCTACAGTATTACAAAATACAACAAGAACAACCAGATATTTATTTATAATATAGAAGAAAATAAAAAATACGCGATTACCGATGACTTCTTTGACAACATAAACCCCAGTTTCGACTCTAACGGAAAGTATCTTTATTATTTATCCAGCAGGAATTTTGATCTTCATATGGACTTCTATGAAGATAATCACGTCGAAGCAA
>CAYPNM010000152.1:0-1736 GCA_964412105.1 uncultured Ignavibacteriaceae bacterium
TTTGGCTGGACATTTTATTTTTGGGAATTGTCAATAAGGAGTTTAGAATATTCATAATGATCTGAGATGAAGTCGCAAAGATCTGAATACCCTTTTGAATTGAAGAATGATATTGGATCTTATTTTATCATTGAAGTTTGAATTTCTTAAAATAAATTTTATTTTAGATTGCAATTGATAATCAGCCCATAATTTTAATTATATATTTTTCCTATAATTAATTAGTCAGTCTTCCCGCTACTTGTATAGCTTATGCGATTAATTCTTATAACGTCGCGTTGTTAGAATTTTGTGTTGAAAAACTAAACGTTTATTGCATATCTCTTATTTTTTTCTTGACATTAATTGCAAAATATTTTTTATTGAAATATAATTATTCCTTTACTCTGAGGGGAGAAGAGTTGGAGTCGTCTAATTATAATTATAGGGGATTGCATTTCTTAAAACTCTCCTGAAGCAGATCTGCTGAGAAAAGGGGCTAAAAATATTTCAAACATATTAATGAATCTAAAGATTCATTAGTTCTGAAAAGTCTTTGCAAAAATGCATTTTAGGAATCTTTGTGTCCTGAATAGCTAAAATCTTAATCTAGTGAAATGATTTCTAAAAGCACACTATATCATTTATACTAAATAGGAAGTAAAGATTAATTCAGGAACGACTAATTAGTAAAGGAGGGGATAAAATGAGAAAAATTTTAAAGTACCATCCTTTTATTCAAATGATTATTTCTTTTTCTGTTATTTTGCAATGGAAACATGCAGAATCAAATACACATAATTCCTTTTCCATACCGAAAATCTCAATAATAAAGAGACTTTTATTTATTATATCTCTTTTTGTTCCCAGTTTAACTTTCGCACAAACTAGTGAACCAAACACTGATATGTGTGTGACAAATGCTTCTGTTTATGCAATTGCAGTGGATAGTGATTATACTTATATCGGTGGCAACTTTACTTACGTGGGACCAAATATCAGTAGCGGTGCAGTATTAACGACTTCAAATTCCTTACCAAATTTGACTTTCCCTAGAGTGAATGGCCGTGTAGAAGCTTGTATTCCCGACGGAAGCGGTGGATGGATTATAGGCGGAAGGTTTTCAGAAGTTGGAAAATACACAAGAAATCATATCGCTCATATAAACTCTGATGCAACAGTGGATGAAAACTGGGATCCTAATGCCAATAATACAGTTTATGCTATAGCTATTATTGGAGGTGATATTTATGTCGGAGGTGATTTTACTTCAATCGGCGGACAGATAAGAAATCGAATTGCAAAATTATACATCGCTGATGATAATGCTGAAGCATCGTGGAATCCAAATGCAGATGGAAGGGTTTATACAATAGCCATTGACGGAAATGATATTTATGCAGCAGGTGTTTTTTCTACAATCGGAGGACGTACAAGAAATAGAATTGCAAAATTAAATAATTCAGATGGGAAAGCTGATGCTTACTGGAACCCAAATGCAAATAATACTAGTGTTTTCTCAATAGCCATTAGCGGAAGTGATATTTATGTGGGAGGTGATTTTACTTCAATCGGTGGACAGTCAAGAAATCGCATTGCAAAATTAAATAACACTGACGGAAAAGCTGATGCATCCTGGAACCCTAATGCGAATCAAAGGATAAATTCAATTGCCATAAACAGAAGTGATATTTATGCTGGGGGTGATTTTACTTCAATTGGCGGACAATCAATGAATTATATAGCAAAACTAAACA
>CAYPNM010000153.1:0-1719 GCA_964412105.1 uncultured Ignavibacteriaceae bacterium
TTATTTTCTTCATAATAACCCAAGTCATCGTTTGTGTTGCACTGAGGATAGATATCACCCCGAAATAAAAGATAGAATGAGAAAAGTGAAAGCAAGAAAAAATTTAATGGTTTCATCATAACACCCCATTTAATTATTGATGAATTAATTTTAATTATTTCCCGCATTAAGCGGCATGTTTTTTATTTTCCGTGAATAACAAACGTGCTGCTTCCATCTGTAGCTACCATAAATGCCTCCGTTCCGTCTGTCCAGACATCATAGATCGGTTCCTGGAAGTTTTCCATTATCATTATACGTTTCCAATCTATGCTGTTAAAATGATAAACAATACCTAGATTCCCGACCGCAAATATGTTATTTAAATTGTTGCCGCCGGCTATAAAAATATTAGGATCATCATTTACCAAAGCCCAATTATGGCTTTCTTTTTTATATAAACCATAAGTTGCACTATATAATGCATTATCAATTGTTCTTAATCTCACACCGAATTTCCTTGCCTCTTCTGAAGGAGTAGTATAAGACGAATCAATGACAGACCAACTGCTGCCGTCAAAATGATATAAATAATAAAAGGAAGTATCTATAGGCTGTACAACATCGTTTCTTCCACCAATCATATAAACGTCATTTGAACTCAGTCCGCTTATGCTGAGCAGTTGTACTCCCTGCCGTGGAATAAAAAATGGAAAATGTTTCCAGGAAATCCCGTCAAAATGAAACAGAGTATTCCATCCACCCGCCCAAGCGTCAGTAGACGAGCTTGCCCAAAGTGATTGTAATATCTTTCCATTAGTAACGCCATATTCTTTCCAGGAATATCCGTCATAGTGGCAAATTAAACTTGAATCCTTAAAAAAAGTATCGTAATACCACTTAGCTCCTACAGCCCAAACATCCGTTGTTGAAAAACCATAAATTCCGTTGATATCGTAAGGTAAGATTACTGGTAGTTTAACAACACTCCATTTATTCCCATCAAAATGCCAGAGGCTGTTACTCGGCACATCTGCATCGTGTCCGCCAATATAAACATCATTCGGTGAACTTCCCCAAATTCTCCCTAAATCTGTCTGGAAACTTGTCTTTATTGTATCGATCGTCCAGGTATAAGTTCTCGGATCTTTAATTGGTTTTACTGGTGGAGGTCCTGTGGGGCTGTTGCATTGTGTAAGTGAGAACAGATAAAATGAAAGAAGAATGAAGGAAAATATTTTAAATCGTTTTGTCAAATTGCTCCCCCACATTAACAGGTTTGATTTAGGATGTCTGTATTTTATAATAATTTTTTCTTAAATGCAACTAAAACAACCTCATATTTAAATTGCCCTCAAGCTTAGTAGAACTAAAATCTTGTTATTTCAAAAGTAAAAAGGCGCCCGAACTAATCGAACGCCTTTTTTGTTTTTAAATTATTAACAATAACCTCCATATTGGTTTGGTGTAGATATTTCAAGATAACTAACTAATGGTCTGAACAGGCTTAATATCATCTTTTTAATTATATCATATTTTCATTCATCATTTACCAAAATAATTGTATATTAAATTTTGGCTTAAGACTTAACTCTTCTTTAAAATTATTAATGCAGGGTAATAAGATGACCAGCACACACTTTCCCAAAATCTTTAGTTTTCTTAAAGTATATTCAATATTGCTAATCTCCCTTCTAACTACTGATTTAATTTTTTCACAAACATTGCCGCAAAATTCAT
>CAYPNM010000154.1:0-1589 GCA_964412105.1 uncultured Ignavibacteriaceae bacterium
TTGTTTAAGGAGTATAAAGGCTACGAGTAATTCAGAAGAGACAATGCCCTTGTTTAAAACCAATATAAGGAATGATATTTAATACGTCAAGAGTAATCAATAAAATAATGTTAGATTTATTGATTTGTGGGGGGTCAGCGAATAGCCCAGATGACATCAGATATAATAGTCTTGCTCTCTTCAAAGGAAAATTTAATAAGAAAATCGGGATGAAAACCAAGGAGGTAATGATCTATTTTTTCTTTTAGCCAGGAAATCTCTGCCTTTAGCTGCCAGTGAGGCCCTGATGAATTGTAGAGAACAATAAACAATCGATTCTTTAAATGTTTTCTCTGTTGCTGTGATTGATTTCTGTAAAACCACTTAATTAGCTCAGGTGTGTTTTTAATTGCATCATTTATTTCAAATGGAAAATTTTTAGGAAAGATTGATGTTTTGTGATCGAATGCAGCTCCTTGAATTGTGAAGTCCACCAGACGGTCTTTGCTGTCAAGCGCCGGTTTTACATCCGGAAATGTACAGAAAATTTGTTCAACTGCCTGTGCGGACCAGAAGTTGTACCAGCGGTTCATGGCATAGTTAAAATATTTATCATACTCAGAATCTGATTTGAATTTCTTATCTAATTCGATTAAGAGATCATCGAATCGAAGAGTATTGTAGATGAAGTTTGTTTGCTTATCGAAGTAGTTGTTTTGTTTACGTCCCCATTTGTAGGGATAGTCCAGTCTTTTCTTTAATTCAGTTTCAATTTGTGTGAGATTTAAATTTTTCATTTACATATGGGGCTAAAGCCCCTTTTATTTCTAATTGTACCTGTTAGCAGTTGACTAAAGTCAACTGCAAGTTATGATAAAATTAATCAATGGCAGTTGGCTTTAGCCAAATGACAAAATGAAAGCACACACAAAGAAAAAGGACATCAGCCCCATTATCTTAAATACCCCCAACCATATTTATCCATAAATCTTTCAGCTTCTTTATTAAAAGTTACTTTTTTGTGATGTTCTTCCTGAACCAAAATATATTTTCTTACTTCTTTAAGATGACTTTCACTTACACTCACTGCCCAGTAATCATCCTGCCATAAAAATCTTGTTTTTGTAATCTTATTTTTATTGATCCAATTTGATGATTCTCCTTTTATTAGTTGAGCAATTTGGCCTATGGACTGCTCTTTATTAAAAGAAATTAAACAATGTACATGCTCTTGGTAGCCATTAATCGTATCAATCCATATATTTTTTCCATTTGCATTATCCCTTATATGCTGAAAAACTTTTTTCCTGATTTCATTATTATATAGATATGGCTCTCTGTTTTTAGTGGAAAAGACTAAATGCACCCAAATGCTTATCCAGCTCATTTGTTCTCCCCAATTATTTTTGTGAATTTGCAAGGGGCTTAAGCCCAAATACCTGTAGTAATTGTTCAATATATCAGTTGGCTAAAGCCAACTGCAAGTCATAATAATTATTTAAATCTTACTTGCAGTTCACTTTAGCGATTGGGCTTTAGCACTATATTATTTATCAAACTTTCTGAAATAAGAAAATATATTCGTGCTTGAAAATATAAAATCCACCTAC
>CAYPNM010000155.1:0-1588 GCA_964412105.1 uncultured Ignavibacteriaceae bacterium
AAAATAATAAAATTGTATTTGCACCAAATTCTACAGGCGGATTATACTTGGTTTCGGCTAACGGGGGCAGTCCTTATGAGATAGTAAAGCAGGATAAAACAATTAAGGACCAGAGCCTTCGTTTTCCTTTTTTTCTTCCTGATGGGGAACATTTTATCTATAGCGTCCAGAATTTATTTTCTGGACCAAGCCCGGATGATTTGGTTAAGGTTGGATCAATTAATTCCGATGTTAATGTTAACATATTTCCAGGTTCAACAAATACCGAATACTCAGACGGAAAAATATTTTATTTAAGGCAGGGTACATTAATGTGCCAGGGGTTTGATGCTGATAACTTCAAGCTGAAAGATGACATTCAATCTGTTTCACCCAACATTTATTATTTTGCTCCGAGAATTAAGGGGGCTTTTTCAGTTTCACAATCGGGCAATCTTGTTTACCAAAGCAACAATCAAATAATTAATAAAGTTGGCTTTGTTGACAGAAACGGAAATTCTAAGGAAATATTATTTGAAAAATCAATTTATAATTCTGCAAGGATATCTCCGGATAATACAAAAATAGCATTTGACGAATTGGATAATGAATCGAAAAACTCCAATATATGGCAATATGACATTTTAAGAAAAATTATGTCAAGGGTTTCTTACAATCCGAATTTTAGATATTCACCGGTTTGGTCACCCGATAGTAAAAAAATTGCATTTTATGATAATCGCAACAAGTTTGGAGACATCTATGTTAAAAATGCGGACGGAACAGGAGATGATACCCTGTTATATAAATCCGATTACAGGAAAATACCAGCCGATTGGTCATCTGATGGGAATTATTTGTTTTTCGATATTGATAATGTAGGTACTAAATTCGATATAGATGTTTTAAAACTAAAAAATAAGAGCGCTAGTGTTTTTCTTAATAGCAATTTTAATGAACACTGCATTGGACTCTCTAAAGATATGAAATGGATTTTGTATTCGAGCAATGAATCAGGAAGTGCCCAGGCATATGTTCGCCCCTTTTCTAAAGGCACCGGAAGATGGCAGATAACAACTAATGGTGTGTTATGGGCGGGATGGGATAATAGTGGCAGGAGCATTTATTATCTATCGGGTGATTATAATATGAGTGAGGTAAGTGTAAATAGTTCAGGACAGTCATTGAATCCGGATTTGCCGCATTATCTTTTCAATATTGCTGAACAGGGAATTAGCAGAGTTTTCGATATTACAAAGGACAATAAATATTTTCTTGTCGAATTTACTTCTACTCAGCAGACACTCCCTCCTTTAACTTATATACAAAATTGGCAGGGATTAATTAATGAAGGTAAAAAATGATCGGCGAAAGTATAAATTTTACGGAGGTAGGTGATGAAACAGGAACAAATAAGTAGTTCAGATAAATTAACTGCTGCAAAAACAATTCTTCTGACCATCGTATCAATATTCTTTTGTACCATCATAGCGGTTCATGCCCAGGATAAAAAAGAACATAATTCTGCAGGCTCGAAATTTATCCCTGACAGCCTGCTGATTACTAAACCGGAAAAAGTTACAACATCAGGAATAGTTACTGTAGAAGG
>CAYPNM010000156.1:0-1579 GCA_964412105.1 uncultured Ignavibacteriaceae bacterium
ATTATCAATTCAATGTAATAAAGGTTCCAACATCAGAACCGGTGAGCAACCAAGAGTTTAAACCGGTAAAATGAGATCATAGGTATTAAATATCCTGATCAATTCCCTTGAATGATGTGGTATATCAACCAGCCCACCATTACTTCAACATACCCGTCTGCAAAAGGTGCACGGCCTTTTTCTTTATAATGTTCTTTCATTCTTATCCCATGTCCGGCACCCGGAAAGACCATAATTGTTGCCTTATCATTACCGGCCTTTTTTAATCCCTCTTTCCACTTTTTTACTGCTAACTCAGTCGGATTCTCTTTATCTTTATCACCAAACATAAGCAATACAGGACAGCCCACCTTTGCAATATCCTGAGCTGGGTTATAGTTAACAATCCAGCTCCAGTTCTGTTGATTAGCTTGTGAAGGAGTAATCTGTTTAAGTCTTTTTGCAAGAGGCTTTAAAAAATTGTTGTCTGGTCCAAGTATATCATCAAGCCGTGTTACCAGCTTGTCTCGATCTTTACCTGATGACAAATAGTGAAAATACTGATCAACTATTTTGAACCCCGCGTCCTTTTCAGATTCAGACCAACCAAGATCTTCGAAAGCCTTTTCATAAGAAAATAATTCAGACTCTTTCGGACTTGCGCCTCCCCCAGAGATAACAATCATAAATCCGATATCTCCCGATTCGGCTGCTGCTTTAGTTTCTATCCATCCCGCTTGGCTGATCCCCCAGAGACCTATTCGTTTGGAATCTATTTCTTTCTGTGATTTAAGATAATTTACCCCTGCAAGAGCATCGCCCGTAAGATCCCCAAGTGAAGCTCTCAGCCAAGATCCACCAGATGAACCCGTTCCTCTTTTATCGTAAAACAAACTGGCAAAACCAAGCTTTGCAAATTCTTCCGCGTAAGGCTTGAAACCCGCCCTGGTCATTGGCCCGGAACCATGAATAAAAACTATTGCAGGCACAGCACCCTTTACAGAAGAAGGCAACATAAACGTTCCGTGAAGCTCTATTGAGCCGTTCTTAAATATCACCTCTCTTTCGGATGGATTTGCAGACTGTGCCGTTGCATTATTACAAAAAAGTATAGCGAATAATATTATGCTTAACAGATACCCTGCCAAGCAATTTTTACCCTTTACCTTTGATAAATTCATAAGAGATTCTACTTTAATAAAATTATTCCTTATATATTCTTAGTGAAGATTAAAACAAGTTATGAATTAATGTATATCATAATCAACTGTTTTTATTCTGATCTGAAAACTGGTTTAATCTATCTCAAGAACAATTTTTCCCTTGTTTTTATTCGCCTCCATATATTTGTGCGCTTCTGCAGCTTCATTCCAATTAAACACTGAATCAATAATTGGTTTAAGTTTTCCATCTTTAAATTTACCAAGTGCAAATTCTGAAAACTCTTTTGTAAGTTTTATTTGATAATCAAGCGATCGTGATCTTAATGTTGAACCTATCACTGATAATCTTTTTGTCAGTATTTTCCTGAGATCAAAGTTTTCTACTTTTCCGCCACCAAGAGAAGCAAGAACGATTAGTCGCCCGTCTATTTTCAGGC